>JBGAIB010000001.1:0-884289 GCA_044225825.1 Chitinophagales bacterium | reverse complement strand
TACAGTGTAAACGGCGGTACGAGCTACTCTACAGTAGCCAGCAACGTAACCGGCAACAGCTATAGCTGGAACGTAAACAACAACCCAAGCACGAACGTATATGTAAGAGTAAGAGATAACCAGAATACTTGCCGCAAAGACCAAAGCAACAGTGCCAATACTATTCTGGCTGCAACACCGATCTTAACCAGCCCTAACGGTGGTGAAGTATGGAATGTTTATAGTACGCAGAACATTACATGGCAAGCAAGCTCACTTTACACAAGTGTGTTTATTGAATACTCTATTGATAACGGCGTAACATGGAATAACGTAGTTACCAGCACACCTAATACCGGCAGCTATAGTTGGACTGTGCCATTTACACCATCAACACAAGCATTAATTCGTATCAGCAACGTTGGCAACCCGACGTTGTTTGATGTAAGCAATGCAGTATTCAATATTCAAATACCTACACCTGTTGTTACCGCCCCTAACGGTGGTGAAACATGGTATGCCGGTACCACACAGAACATTACATGGCTGCCGAACACTTACTTCAGCACCACAGTTAACCTGGATTACTCGCTGGATAGCGGTGCTACTTGGGTAAGTATTGCTACCAATCAGACCAACAACGGTACTTATGCCTGGACACTGCCGAATGTGAACTCTGCCCGCGCTTTGGTACGCGTTAGCAACTATAGCAATACATCTTACTACGACGTAAGTAATGCGCTACTGACATTGCGTCCTTATGTGCGTATAGTTTCGCCGAACGGGGGCAACCAATTAGGTGCCTGCACCCAAACAACCATCACCTTTGAAAAGGCTCCTTTATATACAGCCTTTAATATGGAATACTCAGTTGACAATGGAGTGAACTGGATAACCATTTTTACCAACCAAACTTACAATAACACCGTTAACAACTACAACTGGACGGTGCCTAACAATCCATCTACACAGGTACTGGTACGTGTAACACCTTATAACGTGCCAAGCCGTTCGGATACCAGCGATGCAACATTTACCATCAAGCGGGCTGTTACCATTATACAACCGAACTTTGGTGGTGTGTTGGTGGTTGGCACTAACTACACCGTTAAGTGGCAGAGTGACGGTATCTCAAATATCTACGACCTGGCTTATTCAACTGCAGGTCCGAGCGGCCCGTGGACGAACATCGTATTGGGCTACAACACCTCTACCAATACCTACACCTGGCTGGTACCGAATACGCCTTCCACCAACTGTTACCTGCGTATACGCGATAATATCAATAGCTGTAAGGAGGATATTTCAGATTTAGCTTTCACTATTTCTTCAACTGCTAACCCAATTACAGTAACGGCACCAAATGGTACGGACTCGCTGAGTGCTTGCCAGGCTTACAATATTACCTGGACCGAAAGTGGTTCGCCAATTGGCAGCTACAACATTGGTTACTCAATTGATAATGGAACCAACTGGATTCCGATTGTATCGAACTATGCTACTACATCGGGTGTATACCCTTGGGTGGTGCCAAACATCAATGCGCCAAACGTATTGGTGCGTGTGCAGAGTGGCGCTAACCCTCTGGTATTTGATTACAGCGATGCTTTGTTTAAAATCAATCCGGGTAAATTGGTTACCAATAACGATACCACCATTTGCTCCGGCACCTCTGTTCAGTTAAACACTACAGGTGGTTCAACCTACAGTTGGACACCAACTACCGGTTTAACCAATCCAACGATATCCAACCCGGTTGCTACACCAAGTGCAACTACCCAGTATATCGTTTCGTCGGTAAGTGGTGGTTGTTCCCTGGCTGACACGGTGTTGATTACTGTGAATCCAAGCTCTGGCCAAAGCGCATCTGTAATTATTGCACCGAGTCCGGGAACGGCAATCTGTAGCGGTACCAACGTGTTGTTTACGGCTACCCCAACTAATGGAGGTCTTTCTCCGGTTTACCAGTGGAAGAAGAACGGTATAAATGTGGGCATCAATACCTACACCTATTCGTCGAACTCTTTAGCAAACAGCGATGTAATTACCGTACAAATGACCTCTTCGTTACAGTGTGTGTTGAACCCGGTTTCAACATCTAATGCTGTAACTATGACGGTGTTCCCGAATGTGACACCAACCGTAGCAATCAGTACCCCTCAAACTACCATTTGCGACGGTGCTAACGTTACGTTCACCGCCACTTCGACAAACGGCGGTGGTGCACCTACCTTCCAATGGAAGAAGAACGGCACAAACGTAGGCTCGGGTGGTACCACCTATACCAGCAATACTCTGGCTAATAACGATGTGATCAGCGTTGAAATGACCAGCAACGCCAGTTGTGCTTCGCCACTGGTAGTTACCTCTAACTCGCTGTTGATGACGGTTAACCCGAACTCAACACCATCGGTTACCATCTCTACCGGCACTACTTCGATATGTGCAGGTGCCAGTGTAACCTTTACTGCTAACGCAACCAATGCCGGCGCCACACCTGTTTACCAGTGGAAGAAAAACGGCAGCAACGTAGGCACCAACTCGTCTACTTTTACTACCACAACCCTTGCTAACAACGATGTAATTACCTGTGACGTAACCAGCAGCGCAACCTGCTCTACTATTTCATCGGTTACCTCTAACGGAATTACAATGAGCGTGGCAACTTCGGTAACTCCTGCGGTTTCCGTATCGCCATCGGCAACCAGCGTATGTGCGGGCACTGCAGTAACCTTTACCGCAACGCCTACCAACGGAGGCGCTACTCCATCGTATCAGTGGAAAGTGAACGGTATTAATGCCGGCAGCAACTCAAATACTTATAGTTCTTCGGCATTGGCCAATAACGATGTTGTAACTGTGGTTATGACCAGCAGCTCAGGCTGTGCGTCACCTACAACGGCTACTTCTACCGGTATTACCATGACTATTAATCCAACCACTGCTCCTACGATTTCTGTAAGTGCTTCTACCACTACCGTTTGTTCGGGCACCAACGTGCAGTTTACTGCAACAGCTGGTAATGCCGGTTCAACCCCATCGTATCAGTGGAAACTGAACGGTAATAACGTGGGCGGTAATGCGGCAACTTACAATACCTCGGCCCTTGTTACCGGCGACTCGGTATGGTGTGTGGTTACCAGCAGCAGCAGCTGTGCTTCACCAAACACCTCTACTTCAGGTAAGGTAGGCGTTACGGTTAATCCGGTTGTTACGCCTTCTATTAATATAAGCACCAACTCCAATAACGTATGTGCCAATACAGCAGTGTTGTTTACAGCAACTGCAACCAATGGTGGCAGCAACCCTGGTTACCAGTGGAAGGTGAACGGCAGCAACGTAGGCGCTAACTCATCTACCTACAGTAGCACTTCGCTTGCTAATAATGATGTGGTTACCTGCGTGCTGACTTCGAACGTGGCTTGTGCAACTACCACAACTGCTACGTCAAATGCTGTTACCATGACGGTTAGTCCGAACACTTCACCAACCCTTAGCATTTCAACAACAGCGTCGACCGTGTGCTCCGGTACACCGGTAACCTTTACGGCCACGGCAGGTAATGCGGGAGGATCACCTTCTTACCAATGGAAAGTGAATGGAAATAACGTGGGCACTAACTCGTCTACCTACACCTCTTCATCTGTTGCTAATAACGATGCGGTACAGTGTGTGGTAACTTCGAGTGCAGCATGTGCTAACCCGTCAACAGCTTCTTCTAATACGATACTGATGACGGTGAACCCGTCCGTAACCCCATCGGTAACGATAAGCGCTACCAGCACCGCCATTTGTTCAGGTCAATCCATTACCTTTACGGCTACACCTGTTAATGGCGGCACTACTCCGGTTTACCAATGGAAGAAGAATGGTAGCAACGTAGGAACTAACTCACCTACCTTTACTACCACCGTATTGGCGAACAACGATGTTATTACCTGCGATATGACCAGCAATGCGTTGTGTGCTTCAACTACGAACGTAACATCTAATGCCCTTACGATCACAATCAATTCATCTGTAACTCCATCTGTAACCATTACATCTTCTGCCAATAACGTTTGCGGTGGCACTTCGGTGACCTTTAGCTCAAGCGTAACGAACGGCGGTGGCACACCTGCATATGTGTGGAAGAAGAACGGTTCACCTATTGGTGGGGCTACCTCTTCGTCGTACACCACCACCACCCTTACGAACGGCGATGTAATTACACTGGATGTAACATCAAGCGCCGCATGTGCCAGTCCGGCTATTGCCAGCAGCAACAGCATTACCATGGTGATAACACCAGCGGTAACTCCAGCTGTAAGCATCAGCGCTTCGGCTACAAGCATATGCACCGGTACTTCGGTAACCTTTACCGCTACCCCTGCTAACGGAGGTTCGACCCCTGTTTACCAATGGAAGGTGAATGGCAGCAACGTAGGCACTAACAGTACTACGTATACTACTTCATCGCTGGCCAACAATGATGCAGTAACTTGTGTACTTACATCCAATGCCACCTGTGCTTCACCAACATCGGCTACTTCTAACAGTATCTCGATGATTGTAAATACCCCTGCTGCAGCTACCGTAACTATTTCGGGTGGCAATACCATCTGTGCAGGTGCTACGGCTACCTTTACTGCTACGGTAACCAATGCCGGCTCATCGCCGGTTTACCAATGGAAAGTGAATGGTAATAACGTTGGCACTAACAGTGCTACGTTTAGCACTACTGCCCTTGCGAACAGCGATGTAGTGAGCTGCACCTTTACTTCGGTTAACAGCTGCTCAGGCACTAACTCTGCCAATAGCAATACCATTACCATGACGGTGAACCCAAGTGTGGCACCTGATGTAACCATTGCTGCAACAGCAACTACAATTTGTTCGGGCCAAAACGTAACGTTTACAGCTACACCGGTTAACGGTGGTGGTTCACCAACTTACCAATGGTTTAAGAACGGTGTAGTAGTAGGCAGCAACAGCACTACTTACTCATCCGCTACCTTGGCAAACAACGACGCGGTAAAAGTGGTACTTACCAGCAGTGCTACCTGTGCGGTTCCTGCAACGGATACTTCTAATGTGCTGAACATTACTGTAGGTTCCAATGCAACGCCAACGGTTAGCATCAGCGCCAGCGCTACTACTATTTGTAATGGTACCGCTGTAACCTTTACGGCTACGCCTACCAACGGCGGCAGTTCGCCAAGCTACCAGTGGAAGGTAAATACTACAAACGTAGGCACCAACGCAGCTACTTTTACCAGTTCATCACTGGTGAACGGAGATGTGGTAACCTGTATCCTGACTTCGAACGCCAACTGTATATCAACTACAACGGCTACGTCGAATGCAGTTACTATTCTGGTGAATAGCCCGGTTACGCCTTCTGTTAGTGTTTCGGCCTCGGCTACCAGCATATGCGCCGGCCAAAACGTAACCTTTACAGCTACACCTACCAATGGCGGTTCTACACCTGCTTATCAGTGGAAGCTGAACGGTAACAGCGTTGGCACCAATACCGCAACTTATAGCAACGCGTCGTTAGGTAACGGCGACCAGGTAACTGTAGTAATGACATCTTCTGCAACCTGCCCTACGGTTCCAACAGCTACTGCTACACCTGTTACAATTACAGTTAACCCAAGCAGCACGCCGGATGTAAGCATCACTGCTTCGCAGACTTCTATCTGCAGCGGTACGGCTGTTACATTTACAGCTACTGCTACCAGCGCCGGTTCAACACCTGCTTACCAGTGGTATCGCAATACCACAGCGGTAGGATCTAACAGCGCTGCACTTAATACTTCGGCTTTGAGCAATAACGATGTAATTACCTGTGTGGTAACCAGCAATGCAGCTTGTTACACCCAACAGAAGGATACATCAAACGCTGTGACTATTACCGTTAATACCAGTGTTACACCGGCAGTAACCATTACTTCCAGCGGTTCAACTATTTGTGCCGGTGGTTCGGTTACCTTTACTGCCAGCGCAACTAACGGCGGCACTACGCCGGTTTACCAATGGAAAGTGAATGGTAATAATGCAGGTTCCAACGCTGCTACCTTTACCTCTACATCGCTGGTTAACGGTGATGTGGTGACGGTGGCAATGACCTCAAACGCTGCCTGCGCTTCGCCGGCGAGTGTTACTTCAAACGCAATTACTATTGTTGTATCGCCTTCTTCTACACCTGCTGTCACAGTTAACGCCAGCACCACGACCATTTGCGCAGGCAACTCTGTAACCTTTACCGCAACACCGGTAAACGGCGGTTCAACTCCGTCTTATCAATGGTTAGTAAATGGCAACAACGCAGGTACCAATACGGCTACTTATTCATCGAGCTCGTTGGCAAACGGCGATGCCGTAACTGTCGTGATGACTTCGTCGGCTGCTTGTCCAAGCGTGCCTACGGCAACAGCTACTCCGGTTAGTATTACAGTTAACCCAACTGCCGCACCGGCTGTAAGCATTAGTGCTACTACTACATCGGTATGCGCCGGCACAGCGGTAACCTTTACAGCTACGCCTACCAACGGCGGTGCTTCACCTGCTTACCAATGGAAGGTAAACGGTAACAACGCCGGCAGCAACAGCGCCACCTTTACCAGCAGCACGCTGGCTAACAACGATGTGGTAACTGTGGTACTTACTTCCAGCAGCACTTGCGCTTCGCCTAACAACGCTACCTCAAACGCTGTTACAATCTCGGTTACTCCTTCGGTGGTACCTACGGTTGCAGTTAGCAGCGGCGGTGGTGTATGTGCAGGCAGCAATGCTACGTTTACTGCTACAATTACTAATGGCGGAGCCAACCCGGCTTACCAATGGAAAGTAAACGGTAACAATGCTGGCACCAACAGCGCTACGTTTACCAGCAACAGCTTAAATAACGGCGATCTGGTTACTTGTGAACTTACATCAAGTGGAAACTGTGCTTCGCCTGCTGTGGTAACCAGCAATGCTTATAGCGTAACGGTATCCCCGTCGGTAACACCGGCCATCAGTATCAGCGCATCGGCTAATAATATTTGTGCCGGTTCTTCGGTAACGTTTACAGCAACTGCTACCAACGGTGGTAATGCACCTTCGTATCAGTGGTTGGTTAACGGCAACAACGCAGGCACCAACAGTGCCAGCTTTACTACCAGCACACTTAACAACGGCGATGTGGTTAGCTGCCGCTTAACCTCCAACGCAAACTGTGTTACATCAGCTACAGCGCTTTCTAACAGCATCACTATTACCTATAGTTCAGCTGTAACGCCATCGGTTACAATCAGTACGCCGGCTACTACGGTATGTTCGGGGGCATCGGTAACCTTTAGCGCTACGCCGGTTAATGGTGGTACAGGCCCTGTATTTACCTGGTTTATTAATGGTGTTACGCAGGCCACGAATACTGCAACATTTACTACCAGCACGCTGGCCAGCAATGATGCAGTAACCTGCACTATGACCAGCAATGCAGGTTGTGTTACTACACCTACTGTAACTTCGAACACTTTAACTATGACCGTGAACGCGGTTACTCAGCCTACTGTTTCTATCAGTGGAAATCAAACTACGGTTTGCACCGGTACTGCTGTCGTATTTACGGCTACTGCAACCGATGCTGGTAATACACCGCAATACCAGTGGAAAGTAAACGGTAACAACGTAGGTGTTAACAGCGCTACTTATACTTCTTCTACCCTGGCCAATAACGATGTTGTTACCTGTGTGGTAACCTCCACAGCAAGTTGCACGAACGGTTCAGTTGCTAACTCCAATGCTGTTACCATGACTGTGAGCAGTTCGCTGATAGCCTCGGTTAACATTGCTGCTACAGCTACTACCGTTTGTTCAGGCAGCAGCGTAACATTTACAGCTACACCTGTTAACGGTGGTAGCGTTCCATCTTATCAGTGGAAAGTGAATGGTGCGAATGCCGGCACTAACTCATCGGCCTTTACAAGTACCACGTTGAATAACAACGATCAGGTAATGGTTGAAATGATCTCAAATGCTACTTGTGTAGCGCCTGGTGCGGTTATTTCGAACATTATTACCGTAACTGTTAACGCCGCTACAACACCGGCTGTTAGCGTAACGGTAACACCAGCCACCACCGTATGCGAAAACACCAATGTTATCTTTACTGCCAACCCTGCCAACGGCGGTACTAGCCCGGCTTACCAATGGAAGCTGAATGGTGCCAACGTAGGCACAAATGCTGCTACTTACAGCAATGCTTCACTTAACGATGGCGACATTGTTACGGTAGAATTGACTTCGAGTGCAACCTGTGCATCGCAGCCGGTTGTTACTGCACCTTCGCAGACCATTACGGTTAACCCGCTGCCTGCAGTGCCTACAATTGCCCAGAATGGCGATGTATTGACGTCCAGCGCGGTGAGCGGAAACCAGTGGTTACAAGGTGGCAGCCCGATTAGCGGCGCAACTGCGCAAAGCTACACGACCATTACCAGCGGTTGGTATGCCGTAGAAGCGACCAACAGCAATGGATGCTCCGCCAAATCTGACTCTGTATTTATTACAGTAACAGGTATCCAGGGTGTACCAATGGAAGAAGCGGTTAAGATTCTGCCGAATCCGTTTGTGAATCAGTTTACAATGCAGATTAGCACTGAGGTGCATGATCTGAGTGCATTGCACTTTAGCATTACTGATGAGTTAGGCCGCGTGTTGATTGAACAGACCACAGTTGATTACAGCAATACTGTATACATGGATCAGCATGCCGCGGGCATTTACTACCTGAATGTTTACAACGGTAAGGAACGTGTAAGCTACCGTGTGGTTAAGCTGGATTAAGATTTTCTGACTGATGTTATTAAGGCGCGTTGCAATTGCAGCGCGCCTTTTTTATGGCCATAGGGCAAAAATTACCCGTTTTGTAATGCCGGTCTATCTTTAATTGATCGCACGAATAGTTACAAGCTACCCACAGCGCGCAGGAACACTTTTTGCATACACGGGTAAATAGTGTTTTATGAAAGTAACTTTACTTCGTGCGGTTTTGCTTCGACTTTTTGTATGCACCTGCCTTTGCGGATTAGGAATAAATGCAGCTACGGGGCAAATAAATGTAGTATGGACCGGCCTTATCAATAGCGATTGGCATACTGCCACTAACTGGCTGCCCCCCTTGGTTCCCTCGTTATGTAACCATTATGTTGTTATACCTCGCACAGCTAATCAACCTGTCATCTCAGCCAACGTAAATGTGGGGCGCATACAGTTGGCGGATAGTGTGAATTTAATTTTGAACGCCGACCTAACCGTTTGTGGCGATTGGATTGGCCCCGATAATGATGAAGCGAGTGTAACGGGCAATGGTAAGGTTGTAATGGACGGTATGAACCAGCATCTGCATGGCTATACCGCTTTCAATATCCTGGCCTTCCGTTCATCGGATACCACCCGGTTAGATAGTGGTGGCCATCTTGATATTCTGATTAAGCTAAACTTAACTAATGGCGTATTTGATGTGACCAGGGGTACTTTGCGTTTTCCCAGCACTTCACCTACCAATTATTCCATCCTGGATAATTTCAGTCCGGGCTTTGTGGGCAAGCTATACGGAAGCGCAATTGCCGAACGGTATATTCCTGTAGCAGGTTTAAATCAACACTTTTTTGGAACGCCTGTGGCTAACACTACGTTTGCTGCTATGGGTGCTACAGGGACTCCCGGCTATGTAATACCCACTTATAATTGCGACCAAAACTATGTAGGACCTAATAGCCCCTACGGTCACATATTCCAATGGCATGATGATGTTCCTGCCAATGCAACTTGCCTGTATAATGGATGGGAAGTGAAAACTTCAGGTGTGGCTGAGCCGGGAAGGGCTTATTCTACCTATTTAAGTGGAGGTTTATTTTCTATTACCGGAACCATAAATCAGGATTCTGTTTATACGTTATCGGGGATGAACAATATTGGCTGGACCAGCAATACGCTTCAGACCGCCGGATTTTTTCCGCCGGCCTATGAATCGGGCTGGCATTTAGTGGCAAATCCTTATTTGGCGTCACTTGAACTAGCCGGTCATACCCCTGATTTTGACGCAGCGGCTGTGTGGGTTACCAGTGGTCCTTTTTCCGGCACGTATCAACCGCTTGCCATAACAGGTGGGGCGGTTCCGCCTTTTCAGGGTTTTGTAGTGCATCGCAGCAGCGCTTCCGCGGTTGATTTTTCGTTCCGTAAAAGTGAATGCACTGACGTTGCCAATCTACCGTTCTATAAACTGGCAGGTCAACAGGCTTTAAACATTACTGTTAGTGGTAACGGGTTTAATGATATAACTTATATACGATATGATGAAAGTGCAACCACTGGCTACGATGTAAATTATGATAACCGAAAACCACTTAGTGTTTTTGGACAACCTACCTTATATACATTCAATAGTAACCCGGCCGAACGATTATCGGTAAATGTTAACCGCTCTATCAGTGAAACTCCGGATGTACGGATGAATTTTATTCCAGGAAGTGCCGGCACCTTTACACTGCATTGGGCAGGGCTTACCTCGTTTGATCCTACCAGCTATATATGGCTGGAGGATATTAAAACAGGCCAATGGATCAATTTGCGCAGTCAAAGCGATTATACATTTACCGCTACTGTCACCGACTCGCATACACGGTTTGTGTTACACTTTACACCCGCTGTTAATGTAGTTGCAACGGATGCCAGTTGTCAGGCATCGGGGCACTTATCGGTCCAACAGCCCGGTAATACTTCCTGGAGTTATACTATTGCAGCAGGCAATGTGACTATTGCCAGTGGTATCCTGAGCAATGCTACACCGGTGGCATTGAGCCTTTCGCCTGGTGTATATACTATTACACTTCCGGATACCGCCGGATATATTGTGATAAAAAATACATTGATACAAGGCACACAGGCGGTAATGGCGGCTATATCGGCCAGCAGGCAAAATGCAGAAACGGAAGATGAAATTGTTTTTACAGGGCCAGCAGATGCAATGACTTATACCTGGGATATGGGTGATGGTACATTAGAAACAACGCCTGTTGTTACACACGCTTACACTTCCGAAGGAGCCTATAGTGTAAACTTAACAGTTACGACCTCAGGAAATTGTTCGGCTTCTGGGAGTATGCCGGTTAACATTACCGCTAAAACGGTGACGGGCTTGCCAACTGAAGCATCCAATGAAATAAGGGTATATACCGAAGGTAACACCGTAGTGGTAAGTTTTGGTGGATTGAAAAAAGTTGACGCTCAGGTTGCTATCTATAATTTGTTAGGGCAGGTAATACAACAGGAGCGCTTTGTCAGAGAAGGAGGCTATTACCGCAGCACACTGCCTGGTGTGCAAAGCGGTTATGTGATTGTACAGATTAATAATAAAGGTATAGTAACGACCAAAAAAGTATTTATCGATAAACTAGGTTAATACCAGCATTCCATGAAAAAGATAATTCGTTACGCAATTTTGTTACAATTTTTAGCTATCGCGCTATCCGCAGGAGCACAACCTCCGCCACCTGGCCCTCCCGGAAACACGACTAGTGTCCCAATCGATTCGGCTTCCTTGTTGGTATTAACAGGTGCCGCAATTTTGAAATGGTGGAAAGGAAAGGAAGAAGAGCTTGATCCGTGTTAGGCAGCAGGTGCTGCGCCTGTGCCTATAAGAATGGCAATGTAATGCATAACGGTACCTGCTAAAACAAAACAATGCCATATAGCATGATGGTAGTTTAGCTTCTTCCAACGGTAGAAGATAGTACCAAAGGTGTAGCTAAGTCCGCCGCCTGCCAGCCACCACCAAACGGGACCCGGTATATTTTGCATAAGCGGTTTGATAATAAATATGGCCATCCATCCAAGAGCCAGATATAAAATCAGGGATAGTTTATCATACCGTCCGGTAAGGAAGATTTTTTTAACGATACCCAGGGCTACAATGCCCCACATAATACTTAAGAAGAGCGTAGATGTAGCTGAATCGGTATAACGGTAAACGATTGGCGTATAGGAGCCGGCAATCAATAAGAAGATACTGATGTGGTCCCATATGCGCAGCACCCGTTTGGTAGCTTCATTACGTGTTGCATGATACAGGGTGCTGGAAAGGTAGACCATTAGCATACCAAAACTGAAAATTGAAACCGCCGCCGTACCAGCGGCACTGCCCCTGGCAGAAAGTA
Source organism: Chitinophagales bacterium (assembly GCA_044225825.1). Taxonomy (GTDB): domain Bacteria; phylum Bacteroidota; class Bacteroidia; order Chitinophagales; family LD1; genus Bog-950. Next base: position 872,125 of record JBGAIB010000001.1, on the reverse strand, counting down.
ATATCAGAAAGGGCGAGGCAATCATACAAAACACAATGCCGAGGCCGTGCGTAATGGTGTTCGCTATTTCCTCGGGTATGGTTTGTTTGCGGTCGCTCATATTAGGGTGAACGATTCGGTAATTAAAAAATTGCACGAGCAATTTCTATGGTCGCTTCGCTGCGGCTCATAGTGTAATAGTGCAGGCATGGCACATTCGCTGCTTTTAATTCTTTGCTCTGTGCGATTGCCCATTCTATACCCACACGTTTTACAGCCTTGTCATCTTTACAGGCGTAAATGGCTTCTGCTAAATCATCCGGAATATCGATATGGAAAATTTTAGCAAGTGTGCTCAATTGACTTTTTTGTGCTATGGGTTTAATGCCGGGTATAATTGGAACGTTGATTCCGGCAGCGCGGCACTTATCGACAAACTCAAAGAACTTTTTGTTATCGAAAAACATTTGGGTAACGATGTAATCAGCACCGCAATCAACCTTATGTTTTAACCATTTCAGATCGGTATTCAGGTTAGGTGCTTCAAAGTGTTTTTCAGGATAGCCGGCTACCCCAATACAGAAATTGGTTTTCAATTCATTTTCTGTCTCCTCGTGTAAGAAGCGGCCTTTATTCATTAATGCTACCTGCGAAACCAGTTCCGAGGCATATTTATGACCGGATTTTGGTGCACTGCTTTTTGGGTTTTTCTCTCCATCGCCCTGTAACAACAGCACGTTGTTGATACCCAGATAATAAAGGGTAAACAAAGCATCTTCTGTTTCTTCAGGTGTAAAACCTCCGCACACCAGGTGTGGCACAGTATCTACGTTAAACCGGCCTTTAATGGCAGCACAAATACCAACTGTTCCGGGACGCCGGCGAAGGGGAACTTCTTCCATTAATCCATCGGGACGCTTTTTGTAGATGATCTCCTCACGATGGTAGGTAACATCAATAAAGGGTGGTTTAAACTCCATTAAGGGTTCAATCACCTTTAACAGATCATCGATGGTTTTGCCTTTTTGCGGGGGTAGTACCTCGATACTGAATAATGTACCTCGGGCGTTATTTAAGTGTTCTGTAACCTTCATTTGGAGGGCAAATGTAAACGCCTGTAGCTAGAAAACGTTAAAACGACCACATTTTTCATCAAAAACCGTGATTATGAAAAAGTACCTGATCATTCCTCTACTGTTAATAGCAGTAAGCATAACCGCTCAGCCCAAGTTATATATAGGTGTGCGCGGGGGCGCCGGGGTATTGTTAGGCGCCAACCAGTTAAAGCAATTCTCTACCTCCGACGGTACGCAGGATATTGTCAGTCACAGCAGCAACTGGGCTCTTAATCCCAAGGCCGAGGTGCTTTTGGGGCTAGGCCGGTTTCACCTGGGGTACCGGTTTATGTACGTATATAGTAAGAACGTTGGTAATACCGGTGGCAGCTATACGCCCATGACAGATAATACGATTGATAATCCGAGGCTTACAACGTATTTCAGCGGTACGCGCATGCACATGTTTGCGCACTATGGCGTTTTAGAGTTTGCTATTATAAACAGCAAGATTTTTGCTTTGACCCCCGGTATTGCCTTAGGGGGATACACCGGATTTATTAAGGATGATGGAGGAAACAAGGTCCGCTTCGGTGAAGTATCGCGCATGCGCATAACGGCTGGAACTGAACTGAACTTTGAATTTAAGTTCAACCACGGCTCCTTCATTTTCGGGCCTAACTACTATATGTTCAGCAGACGAGATAAGCTTACCGCAAACTGGAAACAGTTCAATCACTTTATTGGGGCTGACATTGGTCTGCGGTTTAGTTTGTTTTAACGAGTAATACCGGGCACGCGCTTCAACCGCTAACGCAGCTCCAATTGCTGGGTTAGCGGTTATTTTTCATTCCCCCTCCCGGTTTTAGCAAATTCTTACTATTTGGCAGCACGACACTCTGGCAATTTGTAGTTTTGACTTTATAAAATGGCCTGGTATTTGTAACCCGCTATTCATAAAGCCTTTTGGTATGAAGAAACTACTGTTGTTAACCTTATCTATCGCTTGCTTTTTATCGTCCTTTGCTTATAACCGCTACGAATTTTTATTGGGTATCGGATCCGGCGGCGGAGCTGCATTTTACAACTACCGGCTTTATCAGCAAACCTATGCATACAATGGTGGAACCATTACCACCAATGCTACAGAGAAAAGCCTGGGCGCAAATATTCCTGCACATGCGGAAGTATTATTCGGTGTTAAAGGATTCCGAATGGGTTACCAGTTCGATTTTAAACATGGTATTTATAGCCGGTTTAAGCGCGACCTGGATGACAACACAGTAGCTCCGGATTTTGATACCACCTTTAATACACGCCGTAATCTGTTTGGGCATTACTTTTTAATGGAGTATGCTATTCCTGTCGGGGCTAAGGGCCGCTGTCTTATTGCTGCCACTCCTTTTTTTGGTGTAGGTGGCTATCGCGGCTTTGTGAAAGATCTTACCACCGGTAACGAAACCAAATACAAGGACATCCTAAAGAACCGGGTAACCATTAAAGCTGGCCTTAATTTCGAGTTTACCGTACGACGCTTTTGTTTTGTGTTAGGACCAGCTTATAACTATTACAACGTGAAACCTAAAGTCACTACCAACAATAAAGGGGCTTTCCATGCCGTAAGCTTAGATTTTTCGTTCAGGCTTAACCTGATAAAACCTCGATACTAGTAATAGTTATATATTGTATTATATATTTGGAGAGATCCAAAGCTATAATTCATGAAAACACTTATGCATGCAATGGGCTTATTATGCCTGTTAATGGCCGCTGCCTGCAAAAAGCAGGCCTCCCCCGATCCTCATATTGAGTTTGATATGGACGGAACGCATTATTCCTATCCCTTGGGCGACGGACAGTTGCAGACACCAAACGGACAGCGTAAAATACTTACCGTTAGCACAGCGGTAAATTTTAGCCTGAATGCAGCGCAACTTACTTTATTTGATGAGCAAAGCCAGCTTAGCTCCGATTTAATGTCTACGGGGACTTATCATAACTTCTATGCCGATGGCAGCTGTCAGGATACGGCTATTTCCGGATGCCTGGGGTATTCGCTGATGGTGATGCAGCCCGAGGGAGTATGGATGCTGTATTTTGCCGATAGCACCAGCGGATTAATTGTTACCTCCTGTACAGGCAATCCCCCGGTTATAAACGCCACATTTACCGGTTCCGTCAGCGATCCGAACACTGCCACTCAGCTACATCAGGTTACGAATGGCAAACTGGTAAATGCTACATACGTCAGGGTTCCGTAATTCGACAGTTTTACTATATTTGCGCTGCTCTTTGATGTATTACTTATCCAGAAAGACCGAGGGACAGGCCCGATGACGTCTTGACAACCCTTTCGGAACAGCACGCTGTTCCTTAAGAAGGTGCCAAATCCTGCTCCGGTTAACACCGGGGATAGATAAGCAGAAGTTTTTCTTCTTCTCTCGCTTGTTTCTCGGTAAGTTTTCGCAAAGTGCATGAATGCCTTTTAAAGGAGGGAAGAAACAGTATGAGCAGCAAGCAACAACTACACGATTTAGCCGCTAAACGTATTTTGGTAATTGATGGTGCCATGGGCACTATGATTCAGCGTTATAAGTTGAGTGAGGACGATTTCCGCGGCAGTGATTTCAAAAACCATACGCACGACCTGCGCGGTAATAACGATTTGCTGAATATTACACGGCCGGATATAATTGAAGCCATTCACCTGGAATACCTGGAAGCAGGCGCAGATATTATTGAAACCAACACCTTTAGCGGTACCTGGATAGCACAGGCCGACTATAAACTGGAAAAAGAAGCTTACCGTATTAATTACGAGGGTGCTAAACTGGCTAAACAGGCGGTAAAAGCTTTCCAGCAAAAACACCCCGGCGAGCTGCGTTTTGTGGCAGGAGCTTTCGGACCCACCAACCGTACGGCGTCTATATCACCGGATGTAAATAATCCTGGCTTCCGCGCTATTACTTTTGATGAGTTGGTGCAGGCTTACAGCGAACAGACCCGTGGGCTAATTGATGGGGGATCAGATATTTTACTGGTGGAAACCATTTTTGATACACTGAATGCCAAGGCAGCCTTGTTTGCCATTAATCAGGTGCAGAAAGAAAAAGGCACTGATTTGCCGGTGATGATTTCAGGTACCATAACGGATGCTAGTGGTCGAACCTTAAGCGGTCAAACACCCGAGGCCTTTTATGTTTCGGTAGCCCATGCCAGGCCTTTTAGCGTAGGACTTAATTGCGCCTTAGGAGCTAAAGACATGCGTCCGCACATTGAGGCCATTTCAAAAACTGCTTTGTGCTATGTTAGTGCCTATCCTAATGCTGGTTTACCGAACGCCTTTGGTGGTTACGACGAAACACCGGAGATGATGGGGGAGGCATTGGAAGACTTTGTAAAAAGCGGCTTTGTAAATATCATAGGTGGTTGCTGCGGCACTACACCCGACCATATCCGTGTGTTTGCCCGGGTGGCCAAAAAATATCCGCCGCGCACCATACCCACACCAGTAAGGTTTACCCGGTTAAGCGGGCTGGAACCGGTTAGTATTACAGCCGAAAGCAACTTTGTAAATATTGGTGAGCGCACCAATGTTACCGGTAGCAAGGCCTTTTTGAAGATGATTAAGGAAGAACGTTTTGATGACGCCCTAAGTGTAGCACGTGAGCAGGTGGAGAATGGCGCTCAGGTGATTGACATTAACATGGACGAGGGGATGATTGACGGCAAGGAAGCTATGGTGAAGTTTTTACACCTGGTTGCCAGCGAACCCGATATTGCTCGTGTGCCGGTTATGATCGATTCATCGAAATGGGAAATTATAGAGGAAGGTTTGAAGTGCCTGCAGGGGAAAGGGATTGTAAACTCTATTTCGATGAAAGGTGGGGAGGCTGAGTTTATTCGTCAGGCCCGGTTGGTGAAAGAGTATGGCGCTGCTGTAATTGTTATGGCCTTTGATGAACAGGGGCAGGCAGATAGCTACGAACGCCGTATTCAGATTTGTGAAAGAGCTTACCGGATACTAGTAGATCAGGTGGGCTTTAATCCGGAGGATATCATATTTGATCCCAATATTTTCCCGGTAGGAACCGGCATGGAGGAGCACCGGCAAAATGCGCTGGACTTTTTCCGCGCTACGCAATGGATAAAAGATAATTTACCGTATGCCCACGTAAGTGGAGGGGTAAGCAATGTTTCCTTCTCTTTCAGAGGCAACAACCCGGTTCGCGAAGCCATGCATTCGGCCTTCTTGTATCATGGCATTAAGCATGGTATGGATATGGGTATTGTGAACCCATCCATGCTGGAAGTATATGATGATATACCCAAAGATTTGCTGGAACGTGTGGAAGATGTATTGCTTGACCGCCGGGAGGATGCTACGGAGCGCTTGTTGACTTTTGCTGAAACCGTAAAGAAAAAAGATAAAAAGGATGAAGGCCCGGATTTAGCCTGGCGTAATGGCGCCGTAGATGAACGCCTGGCACATGCGTTGGTTAAGGGTATCGCCGATTTTATAGATACAGACACAGAAGAAGCGCGCCAGAAGTATGGGCGTCCGCTGTATGTAATTGAAGGCCCTTTGATGAGCGGTATGAACATAGTGGGTGACTTGTTTGGCAGCGGTAAAATGTTTTTACCGCAGGTGGTAAAAAGTGCCCGTGTAATGAAAAAGGCCGTTGCTTACCTGCAACCATTTCTGGAAGCGGAAAAGGCGGCCAATGCAGGGCAGGCTTCTACAGCCGGTAAAATTTTATTGGCAACCGTAAAAGGCGATGTGCACGATATCGGTAAAAACATTGTTTCGGTAGTATTGGCCTGCAACAATTACGAGATTATTGATATGGGTGTGATGGTGCCGGCCGATAAAATTCTGGAGCGCGCCAAAGCAGAGAAGGCTGATATCATTGGCTTAAGCGGTTTAATTACTCCTTCGCTGGACGAGATGGTGCATGTGGCTGCTGAAATGGAACGCCTGGGCTTTACACAGCCCCTGCTGATTGGCGGTGCCACGACCTCTAAAATACATACTGCTGTAAAAATTGCTCCTTCGTATAGCGGCACCGTAGTGCATGTGCTGGATGCCTCTAAAAGTGTAGCAGTTTCTTCGGCGCTTTTAAGTAAGGACCAGCAGAAAGATTTTGTTGAGGCACTGGGCCGTGAGTATAATGAACTGCGTGATGCGCATGCAAAACGCCGTGCGGATGTCGAATTAATTTCGCTGGAAGAAGCTCGCGCCAATAAATTAAAGGTTGACTGGCAACGGGAGCAAATAGTAAAACCTGCCAAACCTGGCATAACGGTATTCGATGATTATTCGATTGAAGAGTTGGCAAAGTATATCGACTGGAGTCCATATTTCAGCACCTGGGAAATGAGTGGTGTTTATCCGCGCATTTTCGAAAGCAATAAATATGGAACAGAAGCACGCAAGGTGTTTGATGACGCGCAGGCTATGCTTAAGCAGATAATTGCTGAAAAATGGCTGACCGCCAAAGCTGTGTTTGGGTTGTTTCCTGCTTCCGCGTCCAATGAGGCTATCCGTGTTTGCGACGAAGCGGGTAGGGAGTTAGTTACCTTCCATCAATTGCGCCAACAGGCTAAAAAACAAGGGCAACCTAATATTTGTCTTTCCGACTTTATTAAGCCCGAAGGAGAGCCCGGTGGTACCGATTATATTGGAGCGTTTGCAGTTACCACCGGCATTGGTATCGAAAAGTGGCTGGAGAAATTTGAAAAGGACCACGACGATTATCATAGCATTATGCTGAAAGCCCTGGCTGACCGTTTAGCGGAAGCTTTTGCCGAACGCTTGCACGAAAGGGTACGGAAAGAGTTTTGGGGCTATGCACCAAACGAGCAACTTAGCAACGAAGAATTAATATCAGAGAAATATCGCGGTATACGTCCTGCACCGGGTTACCCGGCATGCCCCGATCACACCGAGAAACCGGTAATCTGGCAACTATTGGATGTAGAAAAGAATACGGGAATTAAACTTACTGAGAGTTTTGCAATGTATCCTGCGGCTAGTGTAAGCGGTTTTTACTTTGCGAACGCACAGTCCAAATACTTTGGCGTTGGCAAGCTGCTAAAAGATCAGGTGGAACATATTGCGAAAGCCAAGGGATTAACCGTAACTGAAATGGAACGTTGGTTAAGTCCTTACCTGGGCTACTAGTTTCCTTTCATTCAATTGGTTGTAGAGGACAGGGATGCCTGTGTTTATACGAAAGCTTATCAGTTGCTGAAACGCCACTTACATCACTGCCAATAATTTTCTACTTTACAGCTATGAAACGCACCTGGCTGTATCTTATTTGTCTGCTGGCTTTTTTGCCGGCTGCCAGGGCGCAGTTGTTCTTCGAAACTTTTACTTCCTCTAATGGTCTCTCGGGAAATGAAGTGCTTTGTGTATATGAGGACCATGAACATTTTATATGGGTTGGTACACGCGATGGCTTAAACCGTTTCGATGGAAGACGGTTCGAGGTGTTTCGCAACAACCCAGGCGATACGAATTCCCTTTCCGGTAATACCATCATAGATTTGGTTCAGGATAGCAGCGGAGTTTTTTGGATAGCTACCAAAGATGGGGGATTAACCCGCTACGATCCGCAAGCGCCTGCTGGTAAACAATTCAGACAATTCCGGCATAACCCGCACGATAAAAATTCGATTGCTACTAACAGGCTAAATTGTTTATACGATTGGGATAGCGATTATCTTTTAATTGGTGCGGAGGTATACCCGGGCATTTTTCTCAATAAGAAGGATTTTACTTTTTCGTACTGGCCGGTAAGTTCAGGATATCTGCATCCTTCTAAAGCATTGCCACTGCCATCTACCGATGCCACCTGGATACACCACATTGAAGGGGTAGGCAACAAAGTTTATGTAAGCACCCTTACGTTGGGTTATTTGTTTAGTGCCGATAAATTAACGGGCATTATAACTCCGTTGCATAAAGGCTCTGCCGATGTGTTAAGCATCAATAATTTTTGCCTGGCAGATAAACGCATATATCTCTGCGCCTGGAATCCCGGGCTTTTTGTGCAGCGCGATACATTAACCCTGGAGGCTGCTAAGCTGGCTAAATTTAACGATTTATTTATGTGCGTTACCGAGCTCAACGCCACCTATCTGTTGGCGGGTACGCGCGCATCAGGGCTCGCTTTGGTAAATAAGCAAACAGGTGAGGTAATCCTCAGTCAAAAAAATATGCTGCAGCCGCATACGCTGCCAAGTAACAAGATTAGTTGTATAAAGAAGGATAGTCGTGGTATTATATGGGTAGGGACTGCGGCAGGATTGTGTAAATATGACAAGGCTGTTTGGCTATTTGGTGAGCGCGAGTTTACCAGCCCCGCCAACGACTTTACTGTTTTGCATACACACCGTTTTAGCGACGGGCAACTGGCTGTAAATACCAGTGGCGGTATGTTCGTTTCCGATTCCGAAAATGGCTTGTTCAAAAATGTTCTTTTCAATTACAGAGGCGTGGGCTTGGTACCGGACTACCTGCTGCAGGTTAGTGCCGATACCTTTTTGCTGGGCACCGAAATTGGTTTCTACTACTGGAACCCTAAATCAAGTGCAGTAAAGGAACCTTACTTTAAGGGGGGTGATTCGCTGTTTGCAACTCCGCTGCAAATGGGTGTTTTCCAGGTGAAGAAAGTATTGCGCGATACAGTTCATGGACAAGAAGTGTACTGGTTGGCAGTAATGGGTTATGGACTCAGTTGTTATCGTCCGCAGGATGGTTTATTCAGGATGTATCTGGCTGACAAAAAAAGTCCAACTGCTATTGGAAACAATCTGGTGCGTAGCCTGACCAAAGATAAACTGGGTAATATATGGGTAGCAACAGCCGGTGGTCTTTTTAAGTTTATAGCCGGTGCCTGGCCTCAGAAAGCCATTTTCGAAAGTTTTGTAAACGAACCCACCAATAATCAATCTCTTCCTAATAACGATGTAAACGATGTATGGTGCGATGAAGCAGGACATATTTGGGTAACCATGAATGGTGCCGGACTGGCAGAGTACGATGGTAAAAAGTTTATGAGCTATTTACCCCAGAACCCCGTTTCGTCACACTCGTTTATGGGCATGCATGCCGACCATCATAACCGGTTATGGATACTTACCAAAAACGGGATAGAGGTTTTTGACCGTAACAAGAAGGAGTTCTTCCACCTGGATGTAAACGAGGGTGGCAGCAATACGGCACTGGCCTCAACTTTTTCCAACGAACAGGCGGGCCAGATTAGTTTCGTTGCCCGTAACCGCATTTTTACCTTTCAACCTGATAGAGTGGGTTTCAGTTTAACCTTTCCGGAATTATACCTGGCGGGCTTTAGCAGTTTTGGTAAAAGCTATTTGCAGGAGGCAAAAATTGGGTTGACGCATTTAAAGGCCCGTGAGCGTTTTATTGATTTCGAAGTAAGTTGTCGGCAATATACTGCAGCACAAACAGTTCGTTTTCTCTATAAACTGGAAGGATTGGATGAACAGTGGAATAATAGTGATGACGGTGTTATTAAATACACCAACCTGCCCTGGGGCCATTTTAAATTACTGGTGCGTGTAACAAATCCTTCCGGACAATTTGGTGGAGAGAAGGTGCTGGCAGATTTTATAATTGCCACACCCTTTTATGCAACCTGGTGGTTCATTAGCCTGCTGGTATTAATTGTTATAGCTACAGCATATGCACTTTATCGTTATCGCATTAATCAACTACTGGCTATGCAGCGCGTTCGTAACAAAATAGCCCGCGATTTGCATGATGATATTGGCAGTACCCTGGGCAGCATTTCTTTTTTTAGCGAGGCAGCTAAAAATCAACTGGCACAGAGCAACCAGACCGGGGCAGAAAAAATGCTTGACAAAATCGGAGAAACCAGTCGCGAGATGATTGACAATATGAGCGATATTGTTTGGAGCGTGAACCCCCAGAACGATTCAGTAAAAAAACTGTTGGAACGTATGCGCGTATTCGCAGGCGATTTGGTGGCCAATTCAGGCATCGTGCTGCATTTTGAAAATGCCGGGCAACTGGAGGATTTAAAGCTAAGCATGGAACAGCGCAAAAACGTATTCCTCATTTTTAAGGAAACCGTTTATAACAGCGTAAAGTATGCCGACTGCAAGAGTATTACCGTTAAAACAATGCTGCGCGATAAGCAGGTGGTGCTGCATATAAGCGATGATGGTAAAGGATTTGATGTAACTAATTACACCGCAAAAAATGGCAACGGGTTGAAAAACATGCGTTACCGCGCACAAGAAATCGGAGCCTATTATAGTATTGAGTCCACCCCCGGTAAAGGCACTACTACCACCCTTACCCTTTGATCCCTTCCATTTACTGTTAACTACAACTTCCCCTTATTGGGGGATGGACCGGCTGCGCCTGTTGCTGCACCTTTGCTGTAAATACAAACAAACAAAATTGAAGGATATGAAACTCGCCAACATTTTTCGCAATGCTTTAAAGCCGGTAGCAATTATTAAGTATCTGTTTTTCCCATTTATGATGGCTAATGCCGCACCTGTTGAAGTAACTTGTTTTGTTGGGGCAGGCGAAACAATTACCGCCCAAACTGAAACTCCAACCACTATTTGGGTGGGTACCTCGAATGGTTTATATCGGATAAACAAGAACAATCATGCAGTAACACATTTGACCGCAGCTAATTCGGTGCTGCCTGCTAACCATATAATAGCCCTATGCACTACCCCATCGGGCGATGTATTTGCGGCTACTGGGAAGGGGCTATTCCATTTTGATGGTTATAGCTACCTGGCTCTTACCTCCGAAAACTGTAACCTTCCCGCTTCCGGCATTACAGCTCTTGGTTGCGATGCAGCGGGCTATCTTTGGGTAGGCACCAGTACTAAGGGATTGCTGATGATGCATGGTTTTAAAACATGGGCATTTACTCCTGCAAACTCGGTTGTTACTGATAATAAGGTAGTTGCAATTACCACCGATGCCCGGAAAAATATGCTTGTACAATTTGGCGATAACAGTGTAGTGCTGATTGATGATAGCGGCCTGCACAAGCCACAGGTAGAAACACAAGGCAATGAACTGGCTCGTGAAAATTAAGCCCGCGAGATTTAATAATGGCCAACCGATAATCCCGGTCTTCGGTATTTCTTCACGCAATAGCAATTGTTATATTTAAACAGCACTTATTTTATGGCAGCTATCCGGATCACCATATTTGACGATAACAAGCGCTTTCGCGAATCGATTGGCTTGCTTATAGAAACCAGTTCTGATTTGCAATTGGCCGGTAGCTATCCCGATGTGCTTACGGTTATTAAGGATATAGAGGAGAGTGTGCCTGATGTGATTTTAATGGACATAGATATGCCGAGCATTAACGGCATCAGCGCTGTAAGGTCTATTAAAGAAAAGTTTCCTGAGCTACCAGTAATAATGCTTACCTCTTTCGATGAAGATGACAAGGTATTTCAATCGGTGTGTGCAGGAGCAGTAGGCTATCTATTAAAAAACACGCAACCCCAAAAATTACTGGAGGCCATACGAGAGGTGCAGAGCGGCGGTGCACCTATGACACCCAGTATTGCCCGTAAGGTGATGTTTCACTTTCAGCAGCAAAATGCTCCAAATCCTCAAAATAATTATGGCCTAAGCGATCGCGAGAAGGATGTGCTGGCCCAATTGGTAAAAGGGCTTTCATTAAAAATGATTGCGGATGAGTTATTTGTAAGCCGCGAAACGGTGAAGAGCCACGTAAAAAACATTTACGCTAAGCTGCATGTAAGCTGTGCGGCAGAGGCGGTAGCCAAAACCCTGCAGCAAAAATTACTGGGTTAAAACCCCAGCGCCAAACCCAATTGCCCCGAGGGCAACATGCCGGTGTCTAGTTGCAACTTGCGTTTCCGGTTTTTGAATTCCACTTTATTGCGAGCGCCAAAGGCGGTAAGCACAATACCCCCAACAATAGCCACGCCCCCGGCCGCTAAATAAATAGTGCCCTGCCTGTGATTGCGGTTAAGGTCGTCATTATATGTAGCCCCGGTGGTAGCAGGTTTCGTGGTATAAACTTTGTAACCCTGGTATACAAGGTAGCTGCCTACGCCGGTTAAGCCTATGCCTCCGGCAATCATCAGGTTGCCGCTGGTATTCAGTTTTACCATGTATAAGGAATCGCCCCGGCTGAGTGCAGTCGATTTTTTAACAGGTGCTACTGTATCGGTAGTTTGAGCGCTTGCTAAGGCACTGAATGCAAGGAAAATAAAGGATACCAGTACTTGTTTCATAAGGTGAATATAAGGGTGTAAAACAAAATAGTTAAGAAGCGCACCGTTGCTTGCATTTTAATTTAAGCCTTGTATTTTCATATGCCAAAGCTTTACCGCATGGAAACGCTTATTACAAACGGAGTTGAAATTACGGTAGAAACGTCTTTCCGCGAGGAGTATTCCAACATGGTTAAGAACGATTACCTGTTCGCCTACCGCATTACTATTTCCAACCACAACATGTTTACGGTGCAGTTACTACGCCGTCGTTGGGTAATACGGGATGCCAACCACGATACGGAAGTTGTGGAAGGGGAAGGGGTAGTTGGCCGCCAGCCTGTGTTGTATGCGGGTGATAGTTACCAGTATGTTAGTGGCTGCCAGCTTCGCGCACCAATAGGGCGTATGGAGGGTGTTTATATTTTTCAGAATAAAGAAACCGGGCAGGAATTTGAGGTAAAGGTGCCCGATTTTCAGCTCGAATCGCCAATGCTGCTTAATTAAGCAGTTCGCGATGGCGGTCGTACGGCATAAACACGAAACTCATAGCGCTTTCTTCTGCCACAAAAATGCACATGAACTCTGCCGGGTTCTTGTAAGTCTTACGGAATTCATCCACCTTTTCTTTGCTCACTATATTCTTGGCAACAAATTCTTCCAGATGCGAAGCATTAAAATTCCAGCTAATGTCTAAATCGCCACGGCTAACAATGGGCACGCCAATATCCGCATCCATTTCGCCCCGCATGGCAACAAAAATAGGGTACTTGGATACGCCGCCTTTTACCATGCCGGAGGATACTTGCCTCAGGTAATCGCGACACACATCCAGGTCGGTGTGTAAGGAGTTAAAAAGTTCTTCGTCTATTTTCACTAAACCAAACATGAAACAAATCTCTGAAAAAAAGAAATACGATACCTCCGATTATTCGGGCAGCTTAATTTCCCAAACTCCACGCCCAAAAGTGCCCACACGCAACTTGCGTGCCGTATAGTTTATCTCCATGTCTACAATAAATGTATGAGGTAAACCTTCCCCATATAAACGCCAGGGTTGATTACGTTTCTTATAATACACACGATTATAAGTGCCCAAAAACAATTCACCTTCACTACCTTTTATATATACCAGTTTAGTGCCCGGATAGTTGGGCAAGCCTTTTTCATCGGCCTGCCAGTTTTCGCCCCCGTCGGTGCTGTGGTATAGTTTAAAGACGGGATCACGCGTCTCACTATAATCGAAACTTATCCAAAGTTCGTTAGGGTTACTATCGTTTACTGCCATACTGCTAATACCATAATTGGAGTTGGCGATAAAGTCGGAATGATCATCGCCTGTTTTTATGCGCGGCAGGTTCATTAGCCGCCAGTTGTTTTCACCGGCCGGCACACGGCATGCGTTACCTGAACATGGTATGGGCCCCGTAGTAGTTTTGAATAGATACGAATTGCAGCACTCCGGCAGGGCATTAAAAACCGCGTACATTATTTCTGGCTGCGCTTCACAAATATGAAAGTCGGAAATTTGTTGTCCTGTTGGGTTTATCCAAACATCTTTCATGTGCTGAAAGTCCGACACCTGGCACCAACTGTTATTAATCCCAAAACTGTCGGATTGGTATAGTTCTTTTCCCGTATAGTAATAGCGGGTCGGGTCGGTAGGGTGTTGGGTGAGATTATTAGGGAAATTCCCCAGTGTATTATTGCATAGCGAATAATTCTTCCATTGAATCTTTGCTCCGCTGTTTGTGTAGGCAAAACTGCTGTTATGGCAGGTGTATATATGCCATTCATCTGTTACATCAATATACTGACCGGGGTATCCATCACCGCCAAAAGGTAGTTTTTGCCAACCTGTACCATCATACATGGCACTTCCTACATCCTGCATGCCTACTAAAATGCGGTCGGGATTTGTTGTAGAAGTGGCCAGGTCAGTAGTTTGCCCCAGGCACAAACCGTTGTTGTATTCTTCTACTTTCCGCGTGTTGAAATGATAACGGAATAATCCACCATCGGTACCTATAAGCATGTCGCTGGTGCCGGGTATTATCTCAATGGCATGTATATCGGCATGCCCGGGGGCATTGTAATCAGTGGCCTGTTTCCATGTTTTGCCAGTATCGATACTTAAACTGCTGGTAACTGCACCTGCATATACAATAGCCGGGTTGCCCGGTACCGAAGCCACCTTAATGCGTACAGCATCGGCCATACCAAATTCGGTAAACGACTGGCGCTGGCTCCATTTTTTGCCATCATAATAAAAGAGCGTACAACCGCCCCGGCCTTTATAGGGTCCGCAGGTGTCTCCTAAAAAGTAAGTGTTGGCGTACAACACATCCTCTTTGCCGTTTGTATTTACGTCCAGCCAATAATTAAGATTGCGCAAGCAATCATCCTCCATATTTAAGGCGGTACCGTAACGTGTAAATGTTTTAAAACTCCCTTTTTTGCCTGCTTTAGCGGAGCGGTAAATATCACGTCCGGCGGCGTATACGATATGGTCAGGGTCCGTGATGCTAAACTCAACATCAGCAATACCCTGCGTATATTCATAGCTGCCGGGTAGTTCCTCCTCGGTTAATACCAGCTTCCATTTTTTGCCGGCATTCATGGTTTGATATAGCCCATCGGATGTGGCTGCATACATAATTGCCGGATTGCGTGGGTGTACCAGCAGCCGGCTAATATGCTTATGGTCGGCATACTGAAAGTGAAACTTGTTGTTGAAGGAGGTAAGTGGTTTAAATGTGCGACCCTCATCGGTTGAATAATAAATGCCGGTGGTGTAAACTTCAAAACCCTGTCCGTGCCGCCCCCGTGCACCAGGGTGCCCGGTGGCAATCCAAATGGTTTTTTTATTGGTGTTTTTAGTAATGGCTATGTCGCCTACGCTGCTCCATTCCAACGCTTCGGTTGTATCCAAGCCACCGCTGCTCCAGTTTTTACCACCATCATTGCTCTTCCATAAACCGCCATACGCCGAGCCGGCATAAACGGTTTGTGGATTATCAGGATCAAAGGCTATGCAATGTATTTGTCCGGTTCCACTTTGCGACGCTACATGGTTGCCATACGTATCGCTGCCACATGGCCCCAATTGCTGCCACTGTTGTGCCTGCACGAAATACGTGCAACAAACCAGCAGTAAAAACAAGCAAGGGTAACGCATGCCATTTTTTTATTTAGGGCGCAGTTCCAACAGGGCCACGTTTTCTATATGGGTGGTTTGCGGAAACATACCCACCGGCTGTACTTTTAATATATCGTATTTAACGGCCATTAATTGCAGGTCGCGGGCTTGCGTAGCCGGGTTACAGCTCACATATACAATGCGCGGCGCTTCCAGTTGTAGCAGGGTATTTACAACGTCTTCGTGCATCCCTGCGCGGGGCGGATCGGTAATTACAACATCGGGCTTGCCATTTGCAGCAATAAATTCAGGGTTGAGCACCATGCGTACATCGCCTGCATAAAAATCGCAGTTGGTTACATTGTTCAGGCGTGCATTTTCTTTTGCATCTACTATAGCCGCTTCAATTTGCTCAACGCCTGTAACATGTGCGCAATTTCCGCTCAGGTATAGTGCAATACTTCCCACACCGGTGTAAAGGTCATACACGATATCGGTGGTTTTTAAATCCGCAAACTCCTTGGTTATATCATACAGTACCCTGGCTTGCGCACTGTTGGTTTGAAAGAAACTTTTAGGGCCGATTTTAAAGCGGTAATCGCCCAGTTGTTCTATAATGTGGTCTTTACCATGATAGACGATGGTTTCCAGATCGTAAATCGTATCGTTCTTCTTAGTATTGATTACATATTGTAACGAAGCAATATTAGGAAACTGCTGTAGCAGGTGGTTCAGCATGGCGGTAATTTTCTCCATATCGTTTTCGCCGAAGGAGAACAATACCAATAGTTCGCCGGTGCTGGCAGTGCGCACCATCAGGTTACGCAGCAAACCTTCTTTTTTGGCCAGATTAAAAAAGGTATAACCTTGTTGTAAAGCAAAGTTTTTTGCTGCCAGGCGAAGAGCGTTGCTGGGGTCTTCCTGTAGCCAGCAATGTTCTACATCAATTACGCCTAAAAAGTTTTCGGGAACGTGAAATCCTACTCCATTGCGGTGCTCATAAGTAGCTCCCGAACGTATTTCTTCCTCAGTTAACCAACGGCGGTCGGTAAAGGTAAACTCCATTTTATTGCGGTAGTAATACTGCCGTTCCGATTCCTTTACCTCCGGCACTTCCGGAAAACGCAGATGCCCGATTCGCTCAAAGGCGTCCACCACCATCTGCCGTTTAAACTTCACTTGTTCCTCAAAAGCTACATGTTGCAGTTTGCAACCTCCGCACACCCCAAAATGCACGCAGTTGGGCTTAACCCGAAGTGGCGAAGGAGTAACCAGGGCTGTTATTTTACCTTCCAGGTATTTCTTTTTATCCCGGCGAATTTCAACATCTGCTATGTCGCCCGGAGCAGTTAGCTCCACAAATACAATTTTACCATCGTAACGGGCAATGCCGCGTCCGTCACTGCTTAAGGCAGTAATTTCCAGGCCCTGTAAAATTTTGGGCTGCTTCAACTTCTTCACTTGTTCCATTTGTGCGCTAAGATGCGGCTGTTTTTGGATTTTGAAAGGTAACGACTGCCGAAGGACTAAATGCCCGAACTTGCCCGGTTTAAGAGCGGCCTTTAGGGCCTCTTTTAATACCAATAATCAGGGGAAAGGGCAAATGTCCTACAATTTTCTTAAAATCAATCATTTAGGCGGGTTTAAGAACCATCTTTCCACCCTGTTAAAAAAAACTAACTTCGCCCCGCTTTGTCAGGCCCCTTTTGAATATTTGCGGGCTTCTAAAAACCTTAAGCTGAGTATGATTAAGAGACTTTCTTCCCTGGCACTACTTTTTGTATGTGCTTCCCTGTTCGCGCAACCAAGTACCGACGAACGTACCTTGTTTACAGTAGGCGGCGAAAAGGTGAGTGTTGCCGACTTCTTATACGTATACACCAAAAACAACATTAATAACCAGGCTGACTTTAGCGAGAAGAGCCTGCGTGATTATCTGGATCTGTATGAGAATTTCCGTTTGAAAGTGAAGGAAGCTGCTGCCCTGCACATGGATACCATTACCAGTTTAAAAACTGAGCTGGAAGGTTACCGCAAGCAATTAGCTAAATCGTATTTAACGGACCGCGAAATCAGCGATAAACTGATTCAGGAAGCCTATGACCGCAGCAAGTTAGAGGTGAACGCCAGCCACATACTGGTACGGGTCGACGAAAATGCAAATCCCGCCGACACCATGGCCGCCTACAAAAAGATAATGGCCCTGCGTAAGCGCATAGAGAAAGGCGAGAGCTTTGAAAAGGTAGCAAAAGAGAACTCGGAAGATCAATCGGCTAAAACCAACGAAGGCAATATTGGCTGGTTTACCGTGTTTGGTACGATCTACCCTTTCGAGAATGCTGCCTACAGTTTAAAACCGGGTGAACTTAGCCAGCCGGTTCGTACGGAATATGGCTACCACCTGGTAAAAGTAAATGGTGTGCGCGAAGCCCGTGGCCAAATGCATGCAGCACACATCCTGTTGCGTTTCCCCGATAAGCCAACACCTGCCCAGGAGGATTCTGTAAAACGCCGTATCGATTCAATTTACAACCTGCTTACTTCCGGTAAACTAAGTTTTGAAGATGCTGCGAAGCAGTATTCGGATGATAAGGCTACCCGCGTTAAAGGCGGCGAACTGTCCTGGTTCGGTTCAGGTACTCAAGTGCGCATGGTTCCTGAGTTTGAAGATGCTGCTTTCAGCTTAACCAAGGATGGTGAATACACCAAACCCGTTAAAACACAATTCGGCTGGCACATAATCAAGCGTCTTGAGCGCCGTCCTATACAACCTTTCAGTGAGGTTAAAAACGATATCAAGAAGAAAGTAGAACGCGATACCCGTTCGCAGGTGGCTAAGAATGTACTGATAGACCGCATTAAAAAAGAAAATAGCTTTGCCCAGTTCCCTGATGTTAAAGCCGACTTTAGTGCAAAGGTTGATAGCAACCTGGCTAAGGGTAATTGGAAAGCTGATTCTATCCTGCGTACCAGCAAAGTATTGTTTGTTCTGGCCGGTAAAAATTACACCCAAAGCGACTTTGCCGATTACATCGAAAAAGTATCGAAACGCCGCAGTGATAAGAACAAGGATGGATTGGTTAACGAATACTACGATGGCTTTGTAACCTCCCGTTGTCTGGAATATGAAGAGAGCCAATTGGAAACCAAGAAGCCTGAGTTCCGCAACCTGATGAAAGAATACCGTGATGGCATCCAGTTGTTTGAACTGATGGACAAGCAGGTATGGACCAAAGCCGTAAAAGATAGCACAGGCCTTGAAGCTTACAGGGAGAAAAATGCTCAAAAATACATGTGGGGCGACCGCATCGAAGCAGTAATCTTTAATGCTACCGATGCAAAAATTGCTGATGCCGCCCGCAAACTGGCCAGCAAAGGCAAGGGCGTGGAAGAAATTAAAACCAAACTGAACAAAGCCGGTAGCAAGAGCAAAGTATCAACCATTGAAGGCAAGTACGAAAAAGGCCAATACGATGTGGTTGACAAAACCAATTGGGTTATTGGTTTAACACCGGTTCAAAAATTAAACGACAGCAGTTTCCAGTTTGTTTGGGTAAAACGTAAAGTAGCACCTGAACCTAAGAGTCTGAAAGAAGCCCGCGGTTACATTGTGGCCGATTATCAGGAATATCTGGAAAAAACATGGCTGAGCGATTTGCGCAAAAAATACCCGGTAACAGTGGATGAGAATGTGTTCCGCTCGCTGATTAAGGCAAAATAGTAAAACCAGAGGCTTAAAAACCTTATTTTCGGAGAAGTGCAATTACCGTTGCACTTCTTTGTTTTAAAGCAGAGAATTGAAAAACGTAATTCTGATACTAAGCATACTGGCCCTGGGCGCCTGCTCCTTCTTTAAAAAAAAGAAGGATGCAGATAAGGACGTGATAGCCCGTGTGAATGATGAATACCTCTATGCCAGTGACCTGCAGAACCTAACCCGGGGATTAAAAGGGGCCGATAGTGTTGCAGTATTACGTGGTTATGCCGAAACCTGGGTGCGTAAGAAGTTACTGTTGGTGAAAGCGCAGGAGAATATTCCTGATGATGATGTCAGCATCAATAAAAAGATAGAGGACTACCGCGAAACACTTACCTTGTATGAATACGAGAAAGAACTCATCAATCAGAAACTGGATACGGCTGTAAAAGATCAGGAACTGGAACAGTGGTATGACAAAATGAAGAACGACTTTTTGCTGGAGGATGATGTATACCAGGTATATTATGTGAAACTCAAGAAAGATGCTCCCCAGTTAAACGACGTGCGCAAATGGATTTTACGACCCGCAAACGAAGAAGATACCCGGAAGCTGGAGGGTTATTGTAAAGAATACGCTATTAGCTACTTGTTGGATAAAGGTATTTGGCTTAATAGCGCTGATCTGTTAAAGACATTTTCGCTTAGCAATTTCGAGATGGGACAGCTGGGCAGCAACTTTAAAGAGTTTAGCCGTAACGATGAGTTGTGGTTTATTAAAGCACCTGAAGTAAAACATAAGGGCGAACCTGCTCCGGTTTGGTTTGTGCGGGAAGAACTGGTGAAGTTAATTGTAGAAAAGCGGAAGATGGATTTATTGGAGCGCACCTATACCAGGATTTATCAGGATGGTGTGAAAGAGAAGACGTTTGAAATACTTGTAAAGTGAAGAAATTTGTAGGCATATCGGTTTTGTGTGTTCTGGCCTTGGGCGTATTTGCCCAGGCGCAAAAGGGGCAGTTTATGTTAGGCGGCAGTGCCGATATCAGTGCCTCCCGTACAGGTAAAAACAGCACATTTAACCTGTCGCTATCACCCACCTTTGCAGCATTTGTGGTAAAGGGTTTTGCTGTGGGCGGGCGCTATTCGTTTACCGTAGGCAACACAAAAAACTACGATAATAACAAGCAGGAATACGTTGCCACCACCACCTTTAGTTCAGGTATTGGTCCGGTGTTTAAGTATTATATCGGCAATAAACCTTTGAAAGGACTGGTTAGTTTGAATGCCAGCTACCTGACTGTAACAACGCTTCGCAAAAGCAGCGTTTCGGGCACCAATGGTTTTAATGTAGGCGGCTCAGCCGGTATGGCGTATTTCTTTAACCCGCATATCGCGCTCGAATCGGCCTTTTATGCGGCTGTATCCGGTTATAAAGGCAGCCTGCCTACCACCCGTATTGGTTTCCAGGTTGGTTTTTTTGTGTTTGTAGACAAGAAAAAGAAGGAATAGACGTTTTTAGCATTGCCTAAGGCAAAAGAAAAAGATAAGCGAATGAAAGTTTTAAAAGCATTGTTACCCTTATTGTTCCTGGCAATTGCACTGCCGATGGCTGCACAAAAAGGTGTGGTGGTTGATAGGGTAGTAGCTATTGTAGGTGATAACGTAATACTGAAGTCGGAGGTAGAGGCGCAATACCAGCAAATGATTCAGCAAAGCCAGGGCGAGGAAGTGGATACCAACAGCCGTTGCACCATATTCGAGAACCTGTTGATGGAGCGTTTGTTTTTAGCGCAGGCCCAGTTGGATAGCGTGGTGGTGAACCCCGATGAAGTAGAAGCTGAACTGGATCGCCGTATCAAATATTTCATCAGCATTTTTGGTAGCAAGGAAAAGCTGGAAGAATACTACGGCAAAACCGTGTTGGAACTGAAAGATGATTTCCGCGATGACATTGAGAAGCAGCTTACAGCCGATAAAATGAAAGGCAAGGTGTTTGGCACTATTAAAATATCACCGGCCGAAGTAAAGGACTTTTTTAGCCGTATTCCCGCAGATAGCATTCCCTATTTTAACTCGGAACTGGAGATTGGCGAGATCACTATGTTCCCAAAAGTGAATGAATTGCAGAAGCAGTTTGAACTTGATAAACTGAAGGGTATTCGAAAGGAGATAATGGAAGGAAAGGACTTTGCCGTAGCAGCCGTGCAGTATTCGGAGGATCCCGGATCGTATCTGAACGGTGGCGACCTGGGCTGGATGGAACGTGGTGAATTGGTGCCTTCGTTTGAGGCGGTTGCCTTTAAGTTAAAGGTTGGTGAATTGAGCGAACCTGTGGAAACTCCCTTTGGTTACCATCTTATAATGGTGGATGAGCGCCTGGGCGATAAAATACATGTGCGCCATATTCTACGTGAACCCAAAACCATGAATAGCGATCTGGCAGCAGTAAAGGACGAAATGGACAGCATACTACATGAGTTGCGAGTGGATTCGCTCAGCTGGCGCGATGCAGTGAATGCCTTCTCACAGGATGAGCAATCAAAGAGCGTGGGCGGAATGATCACCAATTCCAAAAGCGGCACCACTTATTTTGAAAAAGCTGATATAGACGGCACCCTGATTTTTACCCTTGACCGTATGAAGGTTGGTGACTATAGCGATGTGCTGCCTTATACCATGCAGGACAGAAGCACCGGAAAACCCAAACAGGGTTACCGTATCATTTGGCTTAAAACCGAAACCAAACCTCACAAAGCGAGTTTGGATGAGGACTATCCGAAAATTCAGCAGGCTGCCAAAGCTGAAAAGCAACAAAAAATGTTAGACGAGTGGGTATTATTGCACAAAGACCGCAACTTTATTCATATCGATGATTCGATGTTGAAGTGTGAGCAGATGAAGAAATGGATAAAAGAGAATTAAGCCCATTGTGCCAAAAAAGTTTTAGAATTGAACAGTTAAAAAACAGGAAGCATGTATAATTCGGATGTGGAAGCGTTAGATGCGTTTGCTGCTAAGTATAAAACCCTGAAGGGCGAAGTGGCCCGCGTTATTGTAGGGCAGGATGAAGTGGTGAAGAACATCCTTATTTCGGTGTTTTGCGATGGACATAGCCTGTTGATAGGCGTTCCCGGCCTGGCTAAAACGCTGATGGTGCACACCATTGCCGAAGTGCTTGACCTGAGCTTTAACCGTATACAGTTTACGCCCGACTTAATGCCCAGCGATATTGTGGGGTCGGAGATACTGGACGAAAACCGTCAGTTCCGTTTTAACCGGGGCCCTGTGTTCGCCAACATCATTTTGGCCGATGAGATTAACCGTACGCCTCCTAAAACCCAATCGGCTCTATTGGAAGCCATGCAGGAGCGTAGCGTAACCATCTCCGGCAAAAAGCATCAGTTAGATCTGCCCTTCTTTGTTTTAGCTACTCAAAACCCTATTGAACAGGAAGGAACTTACCCGCTACCGGAAGCGCAGTTGGACCGTTTTATGTTCAGCATTAACCTTGATTACCCCAGCTATGAAGAGGAGATAAACGTGGTTAAAAGCACTACCGCCGGCAAGCGCGTTCAACTGAATAAAATGATGAGCGCTTCCGAGATTCTTTATTTCCAGCAGTTGGTGCGCCGTATTCCTATTGCCGATAACGTGCTGGAGTATGCCGTTAAACTGGTAAGCAATACCCGCCCTAACCGTGCCGGTTCGCTGGCTTCGGTAAACAACTATATCAGCTGGGGAGCAGGTCCGCGTGCTTCACAATACCTGGTGCTGGGAGCTAAATGTCATGCCGCTTTACGGGGTAAGTATTCTCCGGATATTGAAGATGTACAGGCTGTTGCCTTACCTATTTTACGCCACCGTGTATTTAAGAACTACAAGGCTGAAGCGGAAGGTTTGAGCATCGATAAACTAATTACCGATTTGCTGTAACATGCTTTAGCGCCCTGCGTAATCCTGTTTGTAGGCATGGCATTGTTTTTATGCGTACCTTGGTAGTACCGCTTGCACTATGGGTGTATTCGATTTTTTAAAGAATGAGGAGCTCAATCCTAAAACCTACTCGAACTATAACGAGCAGATAGAAAGTGCCGTGCAGGTATTTGAGCAAAATCCCGGCGCAACTTCCGAAGTTATAATAGACCAAATTGCCCGCAAGGTAAACGACGAGAAACTAGCGAAGGAACTCTACCGTTTATTGCCCATCGCCTATTTTATCGGCTTTTATCCAGAAGTACACTATCCTGCCGAGTATCTGGTGATGAATGAAAAGGGTGAGTACACTACCAAGAAGTTTGCAGCAAATGCACTGTTTTTACAGGTTGCCACTTTTACCTCTAATAAGTTTGGAAGCGGTCCCACCGAAGCACAAATAATGGCTGTATTGGAGCACAGCGCCGATTTTGATGCATTGAGCCAGGCCCTGCAATCAGGCGTGGCCATCGAACAGGTGGTGGTTTCCCCTCCTGTATTTTTGTAAGGACCGTACCCTAAAGCCTTACCATTAAAATAGTGGTGGATTCAAAAAGTGTTATTTTTAGGCCATGCGATTTATTACAACAGGACTGCTCCTACTGTTCTGTTTACCAGCTTTTAGTAAGAATATGAATGAACAAACTGTACGCGCCTATATAGAGGCGGTTAATGCACATCAATCAGCACGCATGAGCTTGCTGCTAACCGAAGATCATCTGTTTACCGATGCGGCGAATAACCAGCATACGGGTAAAGTGGCTACCCTTAAGGCATGGGCCTCGTACCTGGAGTGGTTCCCTGATTTTAAAATAGAAGTTGAACAAGTGCTGCAACAAGGCGACACCCTGGCCCTGTTTGGCTTTGCTTCCGGAACCTTCCGAACACTTAACAGTGATAGCACTGATGCACACTGGCGTTTACCTGCCGCCTGGAAGGCAGTTGTAAAGGGCGATAAGATTGCGGCCTGGCAAGCCTATTCTGACACCAAAGTGCCAATGGATATCCTTACTAAATATGCACCCGCACAGGATAGCGGCGTAGTAGGTTTTGGCGGGGTGTTTTTTAAAAGCGAAAAGCCAAAAGAGCTGCAAGCCTGGTATGATGCGCACCTGGGTACTAATTTCGGAAGCCAGGGTTATGCCATGTTTAAGTGGCGCGATTATGAAAGCAAGCGGGAGGCCAGCACCACCTTTGGCATTTTTAAAGCCAGCACCGATTACTTCAAGCCCAGCGAAAAGCCTTTTATGTTCAATTTTATAGTACGCGATCTGGAAAGTTTATTGACCAAGTTAAGAGGTGAAGGCGTGCAGGTGATGGAAAAGGTGGAGAGCTACGACTATGGGAAGTTTGGCTGGATAATAGACCCTGAAGGCAACAAGATTGAACTATGGCAGCCGATGGGCGAATAGCGATTGGGTAAGTTAAGATTGAACTGGTTAAAACTATTGCAATGGAAAAACACGAAGAACAACACGTAGAAAGCACGCAATTGGTGCAGGATATTGTAATAGGTATGGCCGATGGTTTAACGGTACCCTTTGCCCTGGCTGCCGGCTTAAGCGGCGCGGTTGATTCCGGACCAATTATTATTACTGCGGGACTGGCTGAAATTGCCGCAGGCAGTATCGCCATGGGTTTGGGTGGTTACCTGGCCGGCCGAACAGAAGTAGATCATTACAACAGTGAATTAAAACGTGAATACTACGAAGCGGAGGTGTTTCCTGAAAAGGAGAAGATGGAGGTAGAGGAGGTGCTGCAGGAGTTTGGTGTGAGCGAAAGCAGCAGCCGCGAAATTGCCGAAGCCATGAGTAAGGATAAAGATAAGTGGGTGAAATTTATGATGCGTTTTGAATTAGGCTTAGAAAAGCCCGATCCTAAGCGTGCCGGCAAAAGTGCCCTTACCATTGGCCTTTCGTATATAGGTGGCGGGTTGATTCCGCTTAGTCCGTATTTTTTTGTAAAGGATATTCAAACGGCGCTGCTGATATCGGTTGGTATTACCCTGGCTGCGCTATTAATATTTGGCTTTTTAAAGGCAAAGGCAACCGGGCTTCCTGCAGTTACGGGGGCTATTAAAACGGCGGTTATAGGTGCACTTGCAGCAGGGGCCGCCTTTGGTTTAGCCAAGCTGATTGGTGGTGAACATTAATACCGCCGATGCTTATTCGTTCACATTACCTTTTACATCCAGCGCATCGCGCAGGCCATTACCTACCAGGTTAAAGGCAAGCACCAGCAACATAATTGCCAAACCCGGAAACAGGGCCAGGTAAGCTTTATTTGTATCAATAAAGTCACGGTATTCATTCAGCATGCTGCCCCAGCTTGGTGCAGGTGGTTGTATGCCCAGGCCGATATAACTTAAACCGCTTTCAGTAAGAATAGCACCTGCAAAGTTGGAGCAGGCAACTACAATTATTGGTCCCATAATGTTGGGCAGTATATGCCGAAAGATAATTCGCGCATGGCGGTAACCTAAACTGGTGGCAGCTGTTACAAACTCCATCTCGCGGATAACTATTACCTGACCGCGCACCATACGGGCTGTTTCAACCCAGGTGGTTAAGCCTACGGCAATAAAGATGAGCACCAGCTTGTTTTCAATCCAGCTTCCCACGCTTATGTAGAGGCCCATAGCCAGTAACAAGGTGGGCACACTCCAGAAAACGTTGATGACCCACATAATCACATCATCCACCCATCCGCGGAAATAGCCCGCTAATGCACCAAAGAAAATACCGATGATAAGTGATATGATCACGGATATAAATCCCACGGAGAGTGATACACGAACACCAATCAGTAAGCGCGAAAGGATATCGCGGCCGAATTTATCGGTGCCCAGCCAATAGGTGCGTTTCTCGATTTGGCACTGATCTATCAGGTTCTTTTTATCGGTGCTGCTTAGTTGTGCATAGGCCGGTCCGAGTATATCTGTGTAGGCTTTTTTATGTAACTGGCCTTTAAAGCTTTTGCCCCGGTATTCGGTGTAAGCCAGCGAATCGGCTTCGTAGCTGAATTGACTGATGGGCATTGGGGTATAATCCTTCTTATAACCATTCCATAAGCCTGTGAACCAATTGCTTTTTTCTGTGTTGGGCTTTATGGTCTTTAAAATATAGGTGCTAAAGCCCGGCGGGTGTGTTTCTAACTGTAATATCTGCTCGTTACCGTTGGGCGAGTTATCGGGTGCCAACACGTAAGCCATGGCCGCCAGCAGTATCGAAAACAGCACTACCCCTAAACCAAACATGGCGCTTTTGTTGCGCTTCAGGCGCTTCCACGCCTTTTGGTTTAGCGATACACTTTCGATGGCTTTATGCGTTGCTTCGGGCTTCATTAGCGTATTTGACGGTCTTTCCAGCGGTATTTGCCTGTTAGGCTAAGCACCCCTATTACTACTACATATAGAATGTGAAACACTTCCATAAACGGCAATAGCAACAGCAGAACAATCTTACGGAAAAAGATGGTAATGGGAATATTGAATACCAGTTCGATAAAAAACTTAGTGCCTGCTGCAATGGCTACCGGTAACCAGCCCCATTGGCTAAGGTCAAGGGCAAACAAACCTGCTACTATAATAAACAGGTTAAAGATATAGGCGAAGTATAGTACCAATGCCACACGCAGATCGCTGAAGCGTGAGCTTTTAGATACCCATCGCACCCGCTGTGCCAGAAAGCCGCTAAAGCTGCGCTCGGGCCTGGTGAACACACAGGCATCGTAATTTTTTACAAAGCCGATGCTGCCCGGATACTTTGCTTCTATCTTTTGCATCAGGAAGATGTCGTCGCCGGTAGGTACATCATGGTTGCCTTTAAAGCCATCCACGCTGTGGAACACCTCTTTGGCATACATCATATTAGCACCGTTACACATGGTGGGTAAGCCGTTGCGGATGGTAGCTCCCGTTATACCTACCATGTTGATCACGTCTAATTGTTGAAACCACTCTAACGGCAGTTTGGCGGGCTTCATCAACACCGGGCCTGTAAGCAGTTTAAACTCGTTGCTTTGGTAATAGCTTACCATAGCCAGCAGCCAGTTTTCGCCAACCAGGCAATCGCCATCGGTAGTGATGATCAGGTCGCCTTTGGCATTCTTGACGCCCAGGGCGATGGCCTTCTTTTTATTCGGGAAGTATTCGCCGGGGTTGCCGAGGTAGTTTTGCAGGTCCAGCACCAACAGGTTCTTCTCATCTATTTCGCGCGCCAGGCGGATGGTAGGGTCGGTGCTGTAATCGTCTATTACAATTACCTCGAACAGGTGTTTGGGGTAGGTTTGCTTAAATACCGCTTGCAGGCAGCTTTGAATATGGGCGCTTTCGTTGCGCACGGGTATCAACACGGTAACAAAGGGCAGTTTACCGGCACTTTGGGCATCGGGCGTGGGATGCCTTTTTAAGCGCAGCCAGCCTACAAAATAATAGAACACCATCAGCAGGTAAAGCGCTGACAGGGCTACAGAGGCTATGAATAAGGGGCTGAACATGAATGCGCGAATTTGAAAATTTGATGGCTTGTTTGGGCTTGTTTTTACCAACAGCCCGCAGGGGGCATCGGAGGGAGGGTTTGCCGCTGCGGGTAAAGCGTTACCCTACAGAAACAAAGCGCTAAGATGCGAACTACGGGCCAAAAATGCCGGGTAAAGTACCAACATAAAGGGAAACTTTACCTGCAATTAGCGGGCTGTTTTAGCCGGGGCAAGGGGTAGGTTTGCTATATTCGCGCTCCAACCGTAAGGCCGATTGAGGGCCGGGTTTCTTGCCCGGTGTCCGCAATCCAAACTCCAAAAACACACGATGCCACGCGACAACTCCATTCAATCCATCCTGATCATAGGATCGGGACCTATTGTTATAGGCCAGGCCTGCGAATTCGACTATTCAGGTAGCCAGGCAGCCCGCAGCCTTCGCGAAGAAGGTATAGAGGTTACACTGCTGAACAGCAACCCTGCTACCATTATGACCGACCCTTTGGTAGCCGACAATGTATATCTGCTGCCTATCAGTATCGAAAGCATTGTGCAGATACTGGAAGAGCGGGCCAAGAGCGGTAAGCCCATTGATAGCGTGTTGCCTACCATGGGTGGCCAAACAGCTCTTAACCTTTGCATGGAAGCCTACGAACTGGGCTTGTGGCAAAAGTATAATGTTAAGGTGCTGGGGGCCGACTTTAAAGCCATTGAAACCACCGAAAACCGCGAAGCCTTCCGCAAGTTTATGCTGGACCTTGGTATACAGGTGGCTCCTTCGTATGTAGCCAACTCCTTTCTGGAAGGTAAAGAGGCGGCACAGAAGATCGGCTTTCCACTGGTAATACGCCCCAGTTATACCCTGGGTGGTACGGGCGGCAGCTTTGTTCATACTAAAGAAGAGTTTGATGAGAAACTGCAGCGCGGTCTTTCTGCTTCACCTACACACGAGGTGCTGATTGAGAAAGCGGTGTTAGGCTGGAAAGAGTTTGAGCTGGAAGTAATGCGCGACATGAACGATAACTTCGTAGTTATCTGTACCGTAGAGAACTTTGACCCGATGGGAATACATACCGGTGACTCAATAACCGTGGCACCGGCTATGACCCTCAGCGATACCGCTTACCAGCGCATGCGCGAATATGCCAAGCGCATGATTAAAGAGATTGGCACCTTTGCCGGCGGTTGTAATGTGCAGTTTGCACTAGATCCTGTAACCGAGGACATCATCTCGGTGGAGATGAACCCACGTGTATCGCGCTCTTCTGCCCTTGCTTCTAAAGCTACGGGTTACCCAATTGCCAAGATCGCTGCTAAGCTTGCTATCGGCTATACTTTAGATGAACTAAAAAATCAGATTACAAAAACTACATCTGCGTTCTTCGAGCCTTCTTTAGACTATGTGATTGTTAAGATACCGCGCTGGAACTTCGATAAGTTTGCCGGCGGCGATGATACACTGGGCCTGCAGATGAAGAGTGTAGGTGAGGTAATGGGCATTGGGCGTACCTTCCAGGAAGCGCTTCAGAAGGCTTGTCAGAGTTTGGAGAACAACCGCGTTGGTTTGGGTGCTGATGGTAAACAATGGGTGAGTACCGATGATATGCTGCAGGGCGTTAAGGTTGCTTCGTGGGACCGCCTGTTCCGTATCTATGATGCGCTGAAACTGGGTGTGCCTATGAAAACCATCCAGGATATTACGCGCATTGACCCGTGGTTCCTGGCCCAGATTATGGAGCTGGTAGATACCGAAAAGAAAGTACGCAAACTGGACCTGAAGGATATTGATAAGACCCTGATGCAGGAGCTGAAGGAAAAAGGTTACAGCGATCTGCAATTGGCCTACCTTACCGGCAGTACCGAAGATGAAGTGTACTACTACCGTACTAAGGAACTGAACGTGCGCCGCGTATATAAACTGGTTGATACCTGCGCTGCTGAGTTTGAAGCCCGCACGCCTTATTACTACTCTTCGTTTGATGCTACCAATGAAAGTTCGGTAAGCGATAAGAAGAAAGTGATAGTGCTGGGCAGCGGGCCTAACCGTATCGGACAGGGTATTGAGTTTGATTACTGCTGCGTGCACGGTGTGCTTGCCATTAAAGAAGCCGGTTACGAGGCCATTATGATGAACTGTAACCCTGAAACCGTTTCTACCGACCCTGATATTGCCGACAAGCTGTACTTTGAACCGGTGTTCTGGGAGCACCTGCGCGAGTTGATAGACCACGAAAAGCCGGAAGGTGTTATTGTGCAGCTGGGTGGTCAAACTGCGTTGAAGCTTTCGAAGTATCTGCACGAGAACGGTGTTAAGATCATTGGCACCAGCTACGATAACATGGATATTGCAGAGGACCGCGAACGCTTTAGCGATACATTAAAAGAACTTGGTATACCTTACCCTAATTACGGTGCTGCTAAAACTGCCGAAGAGGCGATTGAAGTAGCGCACAAGGTGGGTTACCCGGTGCTGGTGCGCCCCAGCTATGTGCTGGGCGGTCAGCGCATGCGGATTGTAATTAACGACGAAGAACTTACCGATAGTGTAGTAAAGATTCTGAAGCACTTCCCCGATAACAATATCTTGATTGACCACTTCCTTGACCGTGCCGAAGAGGCGGAGATTGATGCCATTTTTGACGGCGAACAGGTTGAGGTAATGGGCATTATGGAGCACATTGAACCGGCCGGTATCCACTCAGGCGATAGCAACGCGGTGTTACCATCGTATAACCTGAGCGAGAATGTGCTGGCACAAATGCGCGACTACACCGATAAAATTGCCCGCGCGCTTGATATCCGCGGTTTGATCAACATACAGTTCGCCATTAAAAACGAGAAGGTGTATGTGATAGAAGCGAACCCTCGTGCATCGCGAACTACGCCGTTTATCTGCAAAGCTTATGGTATTCCGTATCTGAACTACGCCACCAAGGTTATGTTAGGCGTAAACAAGCTGAAGGACTTTACCTACTATAAGCGTCTGATTGGTTTTGCCATTAAGGAGCCCGTGTTCAGTTTCGATAAGTTCCCCGGTGTTAGCCGCGAACTGGGCCCTGAAATGAAGAGTACCGGCGAAGCCATCCGCTTTATAAAAGACCTTTACGACCCTTACTTCCGCGATCTGTTTAAGAAGAAGAGCATGTATTTAAGTCGTTAAGCGATAAAAGCGTTTGGTGTTAGGTGTTTGACGTTTGTCGTTTTGTTTAGTCGGCCGTTATCCACAGCTACTTGTGCATGCTTGTGCATGCTTGTGCACTTTTCAGCTTGTGCACAAGTTACAGAAAAAGTCATATGATGGATTTTTGTGTTAAAACTGTGAGAAATCAGGGTTTCACACAAAGGCGCAAAGGATTTTAACAGATCAAACTTTACACTGCTTTACACTTTTTTGAAAGGAAAGCAGAAATCAGAGATCAGAAAGCAGACAGGGTAGTGATTACGGGCCGTAGTAGCTTTACACTCCTTTACACTTTTTTGCTTTGACCAGCTCCAACTTTACACTTCTTTACATTGTTTCAGTCCTCACTCCAATCCTCTCTGACGGAGAAGGGGGGATTTATTAAACGGAAACAGAATGCATTAGCAAAGTTTTCATTTGTGCAGATTTGTGCAAGTGATTTTGCGTGCACAAATTCGGAAAAGAGTAATTTGATTACTGCTTGGGCGTAGTTCTCCCTTTGCGTTTGGCAGAGTTTGTTCGTAGAGATGTCATTTTTGGCGACGCAGAGGCCGCGACACAAAATAACAACTCGTCTGTTTTACGTTTAATAGCGAACAGACCGATGGGCTAGGGTTAACGATGGTTTTAGCGTTTTCCAGGTTGTCAAAGAACTTAAAGCTTTATAAAGATAGTATAAATGGTTTAAAGTTTCAAATAAAAATACTTTATTTTAACAAAATGCTGGCAACGATGTCCCTTCGAACTATGAATCACCTATTGAGTCTGTTATTTATCCTATTGTTCTTTAGCGGGTGTTATAGGCGGGTAGATGAGAAGGGTACTATTGCTCCACGTATTGATTCAATCAGTCCTGTATATCCTCCATGGAGCGATGCCTGCATTCAAACGGATACGGTTACCCAAATGGGTACAGCAATCCATTATTTATATCGCAACGGTAGATTTCAAATTTCATGGGGCGATAGCTCGTACTATAGAATTTATGACTCCTTATATGAATGCGCATATGATAGTGGGGGAAGCGGTTTATGGGACTTTGTGCCCAAATATTATTCGGAAACCAGGAATTACCTGATTTTTACCAATATACTTGAATTCTCAAGTGGAGGAAATCCTGCTCCGCTTGATTATTATGCCATCGTTTGCCCTAAGAATGAAACAGATAGTATTTTTGAGTTGGATCTTTTTGTTGGCTGTGAGGGCGATTACTTAGTTTATGGCGATTGGGACAATGAATATTTACACGTACTAAATGTAGAGACGAAAAACCGACAAACGTTCCTATTAAAACCCGCACCCTGGGTTTCGCGGTCACCAACTATGGAAATACAAAGGGCGAAGGTTAGAGGGAAACTACTTCATGTAACATACGAAGCATTAGATGAAAACGAAGCGTCTATAATTGTCAGGCGAACGTTTAAAATAGAAATATAAAGCTCAGGATACCTGCGGTAATGGCTATACTACATGGCCGGTGAGACTGTTGCCTCTTTGTCATGTTATTGTAAGATTTGATTTTGAAGGTGCGGGCATTGGGGTATTTAGTAGCTTTGAGGAAAGCCGCTACCTATGCGAAAACTTTACATCTATCTGGTACTGTGCTTATTTGCTGCTAATGGCCGTGCGCAAGCTCCCATAGCGAATTTTACCTGGAGCATTCCGCAGGCAACTAATCAATTACATTTTATCGATAACAGTCTGTACCTGCCTACTGCCTGGTTATGGTCTTTTGGTGATGGGGCTGGCAGCACCCTGCAACATCCGGTTCACACGTTTGCTGTGGCGGGGCAATATCAAGTTTGTTTAACTGCAACCAATACTTCGGGCAGCGATCAGAGTTGTAAAACAGTTACTGTCACCATCAACAGCAATGCGCTTATTGTTAGCCTGCCCGCCGGTAAAGAGGTATGCATGGGCAGCCTGGTTGATTTAGTACCACAGGTGCAGGGAGGAACTCCTCCTTATACCTATAACTGGAGCGCTACAGCCGGTACGTTAAGTTGTTACGCTTGTTCCTCGGTTACCGCCGAGGTGGATCAAACTAGTTTCTATAGCGTAACAGTTACAGATGCTGTCGGCGATACTGCTATAGCATCAGCCCAATATACCACTACACCGGGTGCGCTACCTTTACAGGCGACTATGCAACATACCAATCTGGATTGTAACCATACCATTGATACCGCTTTACTAAGTGTTGTAAACGGCGCTGCTCCTTTTCATGTTAATTGGGGCGATTTAAACAGCAGCAATGGAGGCTCAACGCAAACGCATTTTTATACACAAAGCGGAGCGTATGTTGTGTTTATTACCGACAGCCTTGGGTGTTTGTTATCGCTAACTGATTCGGTAAAGTATTTAGGGTTACAGGAGACAGTACAACTAACGCAACCGAATTGTATAAATGAAACCAGCGGTATGCTACAAGTAAGCGCAGGCAATGGAACAGGGCCTTATCAATACCTTTGGAATGATGGCACCACCACCGCAACGCTCACCAACCTTTCACCCGGCAACTATACTGTAACTATCACCGATGCCGCAGGGTGTTCTGCTGCTTTTACGCATCAACTGGCGCCTATAAGCGGTTGGGGTTATTATGTAGTAATCGATGGAACGGCAGCTAATTGCGGGAACAACGGTACGGTTAAAGCGCAAGTGGTACAGGGCAACAGTCCGTTTACTTACCAGTGGAACAACGGCGCTCAAACAGATAGCATTGCGCAAGTGGGTGCCGGCACCTACCATGTAACGGTTACCGATGCCCTGGGTTGCACCGCCACGGCTTATTACGGCATAAACAGTAATTGTTTCAGCACCATTAGCGGTTCGGTTTTTTATGATGCCAATTTTAATTGCAGCAGAGATAATAACGAGCCGGGTTTGGCGGGTATAACCATTTTGGCTTCCGGCAATCCTTTTCAGTTTACAACTACCGATAGTAATGGGTATTATAGTTTTCAGGTAAGTGATACCGGAACATGGACACTGTCTGCTTCAACCTCCTCCACCGGTTGCCAGCCGGTTGCGTTATGTAATAATCCTACCCAACAGGTACACGTTAGCGTTCCTGGTGTGGCATTGCCGGGAAATAATTTCGGCTACAACAATAATTCGTTTGACCTGGAAGTGTTTGCCATCAGTAACTCTGCTAATCCCGGTTTTGTAAAGGAATATACCGTGGGCGCTTATAATAAAACAGGTGTGCCATATTTAAGCCAGGCTTATATAAGCTTTGCGTACGATAGTGCCCTTGTTTATCAAAGCTCTTTGCCTGCAGCCAATCATAATCCTTCCACGCATACCCTTACCTGGTTAGTTGATTCGCTTCCGGCTTATCCATCGGGATTAGTGCCGGTTTGGGCAGTTCCGTTACATGCTAATTTTTTGGTGCCGGCTACGGTTTCACCAAGTGCGGTATTGCACAGCAACTATGCCGTTTATCCTATTGCAGGCGATTGCGATACCTCCAGCAACTTTGCTACGAGTACCGAGATGGTAACGGGATCGCTGGACCCGAACGCCAAGGATGTATTACCGGCCGGTGTTCTGTCTACTTCTGACTCGGTGTTACTTTATACCATTCACTTTCAGAATACAGGAACCGATTCAACGCATTTCGTGATTATCAGGGATACGCTTTCGCCCTTGTTAGACCCCGCAACAGTGCGGAATGTAGCAAGCAGTCATCCCTATTCCAATTTTACTATTTCGGGCGGCGGGGTTTTAACGTGGACGTTTAATCCTTTGCGGTTAGTGGATAGCTTAACTGATCCGGTGCACAGCAAAGGATTCGTTCAGTTTAAAATAAAGCGCCGCACAAGTGTAACGCAGGGTGCCATCCGTAACCGCGCCTCTATTTATTTTGATTACAACACACCTGTTGTAACCAATACCGTTTCTTCGATGTTAGCTGTTGCAGGTGGCTTGCCGCAGGTTATTGGTGCAACGGTGCCGTCGGTTCAGGTGTTTCCCAATCCGGCTGAGAGTTATTGTTTGTTTTCCATTAAGGATTTTAGCCAACGTTATACTATTGTCCTCTTCGATGTAACGGGTAAACAGATTTTTGAACAACGTAATGTGACAACTCCCTTCATGCGGTTCGAGCGGAAAGGTATCGCAGCGGGCTTCTACCTGTATAGGGTAATGGATGCCGAAGGGCGAGTGACTGCAGGAAGGGTGGTGTTTCAGTAGCTTGGCTAATAAATACAAAGCAGAAGTTCCAAAGCCTCGGAAGCTTCCGGACGATGCTCTAATTGATTTTTAGTTGAACGTCCATCGCAATGAACGGCCTATTTTACTTAACACATGTATAGCGCTTTGTTCTTAATTGTAATTTTAGGTTATTATTGATTTGACTTAACCACAAAATGGAATCCATCCACTATAATAAAGGCACGCTGTTTAAGGGCAAAGAAGTACTAAGATGGTTTAGCGATGACATCGAGAAAATCCTTGTATTTGATCCCTACTTGTTTGTTTTATTAGGGACAGAAGGTAACAAAGTGGAGAATAGAAACTTGTTTTGTTTGACCCTTGATGGTGACCTTGTTTGGCAATGCGAGGATATGTTAGCCGGTGTACCTGCTGATAGTATAATACCTCGCTATGCGCATTATGTAGACATTTGGATGGTTGGAGATGAACTATGGGGATATAATTATTATGGCGGACATAATAATCGGCTGGATGTGCATACCGGTAAAATATTGGAATCGCATTATGTTAAGTGATGGTTTTGCCAAGTGCAGTCAGAGATTACAGCTCTGGCGAAAATGCTAAACACTTTTGTTGCCATACAATAACATCTATTATTAAGGGATGGAAATGTGCTTAATTAGTGCCTTGGTTGAATATGGGAATGACAGAACTGCATAGAATAAAGACAAATATTAATGGAGAGAGACCAGCCGGGTCCTTTGTATTGTTTAGTGTAAAATGCGCTTTACCTGCTGAGGCACTAACAAAAATCAAGGCCATTGCTGAAGTTCTCACTGCAGTGAATGCCGACTCATGGCCAACAGAAGAGGAATGGGCACGCCGATTACCGATATGGTTTGTAGCTGCTATTAAGAGCAATACTATTCAAATGATACATAGCAATCCGATATTGTGGGATTATGGTTCATGGCTGGATGCCTTAAGGATGAGACAATGGGAGTGGTTCAGTTCGCAATTGTTCGCTAATGGATTCGAAATAGTATGTGCGATTAATGGCATCCCCTATAGTATCAATACGCTGGAGTATATCATTTATGAAAGTAGTGGTAATCCAGACACTATTCAATTTGTTGAAAGTCTTTAGCTCCCTCCGGTTCTAGATGATTCGATTCTTGTGATAAGGTTTGGAGAAACTCAATCTTATACTTTAACAAGGCAAGTACTTTTACTGAGCACTATTATAGCAGTTTAAGCGATAGCAAAGCACATTCTTAAAAACGGGAAACTCCGCAACCTCTTTGCTATTGCGTATGTTCTCAGAAGATATAAAGTAGGTGAAGTACTTTCCATCTATGAGCCGCGTTTTAAGATAGCCTGTTTTTTTCTCCGTTATTCTTCCTTTTTTATCGAAGTAGATAAACAGTAACTCAACCGTGTCCAAGGGCTTGGCGAATTCATAGTCAGCACGTGAATCTTTATAATGGATATTCAGATCAATTTTACAATGCTGGTATTTGACGGTATCAAAGTTTTCATTTTGAGCTATTAAGAAATTTGCGCAAAGCAGTAGTGCGAATAAAATGGCAGTTCTTTTCATGATATGTCTTCTTGATGAATTTAGGGGGAATTTAAGGTTGAGCCTGTTTTGTGTGTTTGCGTAAGTCCTTCTACGAAAGCTCAATTTTGTACCCCTTCTTTTCAATTAAAGCATTAAAAAGTTTTGCAAAAATTTCTATTGTATGGGAATCAGATCCTGAATGGAAGCGTATCAACTTGGCCCAGTGATAGTCCTTTCTGCTGCCATAGCGCTTGTTTACAAGTTTCCTGAATTCAAACATGAAATCTGAAACTTCCCTGGCCATAGGCGTTTGTCCCAGTCCACATTGGTAGCCAAAAATTACCAGGTTGAGATCCTCTACCCCACT
This sequence comes from Chitinophagales bacterium, assembly GCA_044225825.1. GTDB lineage: Bacteria > Bacteroidota > Bacteroidia > Chitinophagales > LD1 > Bog-950. The sequence goes on along the minus strand of JBGAIB010000001.1, from coordinate 835,251 downwards.
TACGGCGAACATAGCGGGCCTCTTGCATATATGGCTGATAAATTTTAAAAAGCTTTCAATTTCCATAGGTAAAAACTTGTTTCAATGTAATGAAAATGGGGCTAAAATTTAAGCTTTTCTCCAATTAAATCTTTCTCTATATATTGGAGTTATAAACCCAAACCATCGGCTATGAAATTTACGTTACGTCTGTTTTTGCTGGTAGCGCTGTTAAGCGGTATTGCCTCGTGTTGTAAGGATAAGGACCATACACCTACCAATGGTGATGCCTGTAAAACGCTGCACCCTGTAATTTTTATACACGGCTTTTTAGCCTCGGGCGATACCTGGGCCAACCAGGTGATGCGGTTTAACACCAACGGTTACTGCGATAACCTGCTGTATGCTTTTGACTGGAACAGCGTAGGCGGCAGCAGCGATCCCGCTTTGCTGGATGCGTTTGTAGATACGGTGCTGGCGCGCACCGGTGCCACGCAGGTGGATCTGGTGGGTCACTCCGCCGGTGGGGGCTATGGTTATACGTATTGCCAGGATTCGCTGCATGCGCTGAAGGTAGCTCACTACGTGCATATCGGCAGCAGTTCGCAAACACAGCCGGCCGGTGCACATGGCGAGGTGCCAACGCTTTGTATCTCCTCGCCGGATGATGCGGTTGCCGGTGCTACTACCATTACGGGTGCTACTAATGTAAGCCTTAACGGAACCGACCACTACCAGGTGGCTACAGGTGCTGAAACATTTATAGAGCTTTACAAGTTCTTCAATAACGGCAAAGTGCCTTCGTCTTCTTCCTTTTCTGCTGAGGGTGATCAGGTAGCTGTTTCAGGCAAGGCAGTAACGCTGGGTGAGAATGCGCCTTTGAACGGTGCTACCGTTCACATTTATAAGCTGGACGCTAACACGGGTGCACGTTTGAACAGCAGTCCGGATTTTACCCTAACGGCCAATGCAGAAGGCTACTGGGGGCCGCAGAATGTTCTAGCTAACAGTAACTATGAATTTGAGGTGATCAGCAATGTTGCCAATGACCGGGTTATCCATTATTACCGCGAACGTTTCTCGCACCACAACCCGCTGGTGTATCTGCGCACGCTGCCGCCTTCTTCTTCGCTGGCCGGTCAGTTGTTAGCCGGGTTGCCTAAGAACGATAACCAAACCGTGATGGCTGTGTTTACGGCGAACCAGGCTACGGTTGCGGGCCGAGATACGCTGGCCGTTAACAATGTTCCGCTTTCTACTTCGGCTATTACACCGGCCTCGGCTACGGTTATTGCTATGTTTTTGTATGATGACAATAACAACCAGCAAACCGATTTAACAAAGCCGTTCCTGTTCTCGTTCCTTAATTCGTTTCTTACGGCTAGGGATGTGTACTTTGCCACTTCGCCTGCAGGTAGTATTCCGCTTTACTTTAACGGCCGCCGTTTAAACGTGCCGAATTTGAAGTCGGAGACGGATGGGGTGGTTGTTGCGGTGTTTGAATAATGTTTGGCGTTTGTTGTTAGCGGTTTGGCGTTTTTAGTTTCGAGTTTAAAGTTTAAAATTTAAAGTTGAACAGCCGAATACATTCACCACAGATTAACGCGGATTACACAGATTAAAAAAAGGGGGTATGTTGGTAGTCGGTAGCGAGCGGAAAGGGGATTACGCTGCAAGGCATTAAGATGCTTCTTGCGTCAGCATGACAAATACAAGATAGTACTACGAAAAATACGTTTCCAGGTGGTCGATGATGTGTTCGGGTTCGGCCATGCGGCCGTCGCCTACTAAACCACTGGCGAGTTCGCCGTGTTCAACGGGGATGAGGATGTTGCCGTAGCTGTGCAGCAACTCGATGTTATGTTTTACCGATTTATGACGCCACATATCAAGGTCCATAGCCGGGGCGTAGAATACCGGGCATTTAGCGCTTAGGTAAACAGCCAGCAACATGTTATCGCAATTGCCGTGGGCCATTTTAGCAATGGTATTGGCGCTTGCCGGAGCTATTACCATGGCATCGGCCCAAAGGCCTAATTCCACGTGGTTATTCCAGGCGGTACCTTCCTCGCTAAGGTGCGTATAGGCGGGGTTCTTACTTAAAGTGGAAAGGGTAAGCGGGGTTATAAATTGAGAAGCCGAAGCAGTCATTACAACTTTTACTTCGGCTCCTTTTTTTACAAGCATCCGGGTTAAATAGGCAGCCTTATAAGCTGCGATAGAACCGCAAACGCCCAGTATTATTTTCTTTCCGCTCAGTGGGCTCATACGAGCTTATTGTTGGGTTTCTTCTTCCTCAGCTTCGAAACGGTAGTTCAACTCATCGTTCTGAAACTCCTTGGTAGCAATGATGGTTGGGTGAGGCAGTTTCTCGTAAAAACGCGAAATTTCAATCTGTTCGCGGTTTTCGTGGATCTCTTCCAGGTTATCGGTATGCGAAGCAAAGTCTTCGAGTTTGGAGTGTAACTCCTCTTTCATATCCTTCGAAATCTGATTGGCACGGCGGGCAATAACATACAATGCCTCGTACACATTACCTGTTTTTTTACCTATCTCCATCAGGTTTTGTGTTTCAAGCACCGGGTTAATTTGGGTCATCTTGATTTTTTTCAATTTATCCATGGCTGGCCAGTTTTTTTAGTTGTTCGTTTGCGTTATTGTAAAGCTTTTCGGCTTCTTTCTGATAACGGCTCTTTGGAAAAAGGTTGACAAAGTTAGTATAATTCCGCACAGTTTTTTCGAAAACTGCCTTCTTTTCGACAGTTCTCTTCTCTTCGCCCAGCTGATAGCTGTATTTTATCAGCATAAAGTGCCCTTTTTCAACCCATTCGGCAAAATCGGCCTTCTCTTTATCATCCTTTAGCTGTCCTTCGTGCTTTTTAACCTCGTTAAAGGCTATGGCATAGGCACGGTCCTTATCGGCTAAACCGGTGTAATCGGCCCATTCAAAAGCGCTCTTAACGGCCTGGTATTGACTTTGTTGCTCGTATTTGCGGCTTTCGTCGAGGTATTTGCTGGTAGGGAACTTGTATTTAAAGTCGTTATAGCTTTCAATTACGTGGTTAAAACGGGCGGCCTTCTTTTCGGGGATAGAGTTAAGCGCGTATTTGTAATTGGCTTTGATGATCATGTAGCCGATCTTCTCATTTTCCTGAATATCAGGGAAATCGGTTAACAGGTTCTCGTAACTGGTGGCGGCGGCCTTAAAGTTGCCGGTTTTAAAGTAAAGCTCGGCATTGCTGAGGGCTTTACGCTCCAGCTTGCGGCGCAGATCGTTTACAGCAGTGTTGGTTTCCACTACAAACTTACTGTCGGGATACATGCTCAGGAAAAACGCATACGCTTCCAGGGCTTTGTAGGTGTAGGTTTGGTCCAGCGATGGCTTGGGACTTAGCTGCTGGTAGCTTTTGGCATACATATACAGGCATTCCTCGGCCTTGGGGTTGCTGCCATACTGGTCGAAAAAGTTTTTAAAGTGGTAAGCCGAAATCATGTAATCGCCCTGCTTGTAGTTAGCCATGCAATACATAAAATACAGGTCTTCCACACTCTGCCGGCCTTTCATCAGGCCAATCAATTCTTCCAATACCGGTATACACTTAAAGTATTCCTTCTTTTCGAACCAGTAACGGGCACGGGCTTCTTTATAAGCCAGGTCGGGGCTCTTGAGCACCTTCTCGGGTGTATCGCAGCTATTGAGTAATAGCAGCAGCATCAAAAAGGCAAAAGGCAAGCGCATAAATGCTGCGGACTGCAATGGACGAACGTTGAACAATGGCATAAAGGGCGGCAAAGATAGATTTTTGAGCAGTATTACACAGGTTTTGAGGTAATAGCAAGGTATTTGACAGATTCTAACAAAATTGAACGCTTTAGGCAGTAAATACCGGGTTATTAATACCAAAAGGAAACGTAAAGGGCGGGGAATATTGCGGTAGGTATAAAAAGAAAAAGAGCCGGCCCCTGACCTCCGACTCTTTTAAACTTAAGCACTATGGTATATGTTTTAACGGCAAGACCCCTGGAAGGTTACAAATAGGGGGGCTTTTTTTTAAAATTATCGTAACTGCTTGATTTTTAGATAGAAAAACTTTGCGTTTGGGGCTGTTTTACAACAGTAAACCCCGTAACCCGGCATATTTAAGCACAAGCTATGCCTGTAAGTTACCTGCGAAAGCTGTAAAAAGGCCATGCAACCCGCAGCAACGCAAAGGATACAAGCGGCATAAGTCAATAAAACTAAACGCGTTGCGGCCCGTATTGGTAATAACCGCAACTTTGCTTTAACTTGCCCTTATGTCGCAGCAGCAGTTTACTGAACTTGATTTTTTTAAGAAGCACCTGAGTGCTACTGAGCGGTTGCTGGCTATAAAACAGCAACAGATTGATTCGCTGCTGGAAATTACCCGTGCCGTTAACAACAACATGCCTATAACGGCGCTGGCCCGTATTTACGAAAACATACTGCATGCCCAGTTGGGTGTTAAGCGCGTAGCACTTTTTATACGCGATAAGGATGATGCCTGGATTTGTATTACTCCCGGCGAACTGCCGCATGAAATATTGAACTATGATGTGCAGAAGCGCTTTACGCCTTTCAGCTTTATTGCGCCTATTGCTGCTTTAAAGGATGAGAACCTGGGTGGCTTTGAATTTTTGATACCTGTAACGCATAAGAAGGAGCCTATCGGGTTTGCTATTATAGGGCCCTTTGGTAACGACCAGCGCGATACACAGGAGGAGAAACTGAAATTTATACAAACTATTACCAATATAATAGTTGTTGCCAACGAGAATAAGAAGCTGTTCAAGAACCAGATTGATCAGATGGTGATGCAGAAGGAGTTGAAACTGGCGGCGGATATGCAGAACATGCTGGTGCCTTCGAAACTACCAAACAACGAGCGTATCGAAGCTTCTGCTTTTTATAAGCCCCACAAAAACATTGGCGGCGACTATTACGACTTTGTGCACGTTTCGGATAACGAAATTGCCTTCTGCATCAGCGATATATCGGGCAAGGGTATACCGGCTGCTATTTTGATGGCGAACTTTCAGGCCAATCTGCGCATTTTGTTGACGCGTAAATATTCGCTGCAGCAGTTTATTGATGTGCTGAATGCCAAGGTGGGCGAGATAACCAAGGGCGAAAAGTTTATTACCCTTTTTATTGCTACCTATAATTACAAAACCCGCATGCTTACTTATATCAATGCGGGCCATAACCCCAGCATACTGTTTTGCAATGGCGATATACAATTGCTGGATAAGGGATGCACCATTCTGGGAATGTTCGATACCCTGCCTTACATAAACTTCGGCGAGGTGCAGATACCCGAAAATGCCATATTGGTAAATTATACTGACGGCTTATCGGAAGCCATGAATAACGAAGGGAAGCTGTTTGATGTAGAAGGGCTCATCAACTTTTTGAACATCAATAATCAGCTAAGCCTGCAGGAGTTTAATACCCGCCTTATTGACCATGTAATTGCCTTTAAGCAGGACACCGACTTTGACGACGATATTACCCTGCTGACCGTACGGTTTAAGTAGCTCTGGATTTTACAGCGCTTATTGTAATGGCCTGCCGTTGTAACGCGGCTCTAACGTTTATTTCTTTTTAGTGGTGGTTTTTTTTGTGTTGCTTTTAGTAGTTGCGGGCGCAACGTAAAGCAGCTTTTTAGCTTTCAGCGTGTTTTTGAAATCGGTGAACAGGCTGGTAAGTTGCTGATTGAAATACTGCGCCACCTGGGTGTATTCTTCCTTGACTTGCTGACAATCGTTTAAATACTGCATGGTGCCGCTGTGGTCGCAGGGCTTGCCGCCTTCGAAAGCGTAAATGCCTGCTTCCTGAAAAGTTTTTGAATCGAAGTGGAAGTAGCGCACATTGCTCACCTCGAATATGGTTTGCCCGGCTTCTGCCAAAATAGTTATATCGTATTTAATATATAAAAGGCGGATAGAAGTGGTGGTGCCGCCGTAATATTTTACCATCCCCAGGCCGCTTACTTTGTAAACGGAAGGATCGAGCACCTGCAGCGGTTTGCTGTTATCGAACTCCTTATCGAGCACCGCTTTGTTTTTAGCTTTTTTTCCGCCTTCTTCTACTTCGGGCTCGGCGTTTTTTTGCGTGAATTTTGCCGGCGCATTTTTAAACCATTCTTCGGCTAACTGGTAAACATCCTCCTGTTTGGCGGTGGTGCTAAGTTTAACCACCTGTCTGTAACCGGTAGGTATGGCAGGTTCGGCGGCAAAGGTTGTTGCAAAGCACGTGCTTAGTAAGCACAATAGAAGCAACAGGTGTTTCATGATCGCTGGGTTGAGGGGCGAAAAATACAAAACCCTTTTTATGCAACAATTTTGATTAGTTGCAGATGTGTTATTTTAGTAGAACTATGAAATGGGTTACTATACGCACGTTTACCGTTCCAACGCAGGCAATGGTGGCCTGCACAGTTTTGCAGAACGAGGGTATTGACCATGTATTGCAGGATGAATTAACCGTGCAGGTAGACCCCTTTTACTCGAATGCCATAGGTGGTGTTAAGTTGCAGGTGCCGGAACATCAGGCACAAAAGGCCCTGGAAGTGTTACAAATGGCGGGTTTTGATGAAAAGCATACGGAACGCCCTACGCTATTGCAAAACTTTACCGAACAGCTGACTTCGGGCGTACCGTTTGTAAAGCAACTGGATTGGCGTTTTAGGTTTGTGTTGCTGATAGCAGTGTTGTTTTTAGTACTGGTAATTTTTGCAGCAGCCCTGGGTGCAAAGTAAACTCCTTAGATACTTTATCGCATGCAGCGAAAATCTGCTGATGCCCTTTGTATACTAAACTATCCGTGCCAAATTTCTTTTTTTCTTAAAGCGATGTTAAAGCGCCATTAGGTGTCTAAAATTTCCGGTGATTATTTGGGCCTTGTTATCAATGCGTTATAAATGATACTTTAGAAAAGTGAAACGCTGCAACACACCAAAAAAAATACAGCTGCGTTTAAAACGGCAATATGCAACTAAATAAAAAACAGGGGCGATTCCTGAAGCAGGTAATCGCGGGGTGGACGGAGGAAGGTGTTATAAACCCCGAGTTAGCCGAAAAACTAACTAACAGTTATACCGTGCAGTCCTTCGACTGGAAACGGCTGGCAAAGTATTCCTTTTGGATTGCACTGATATGCGGTGTAATATCCATAGGGGCCATTGTTGCCGATGATTATTTAGTGAAACTGCTGGAAGATTTCTTTTCATCCAGCAATGTAGGGCTGTTTGTATTCTTTGCAATTTTATCGGGTGGTATATATGCCTTTGGTTTACGCCGCAGGCATACACACCCACAGAAAACGTTCAGCAACGAGGCCATTATTTTTTGCGGGGTACTTGCTACGGCGGGTTCTATTGCCTATTTGGGTCGTGCGCTGGATTCCGGTGATCAGCATTATGCCTTGTTGTTCCTGCTCTCTACGCTGGTGTATGGCGTGCTTGGTTTGTGGTTCCCTTCGCGATTAGTGTGGGTATTCGCGCTGTTATCGCTGGGAGCCTGGTTTGGTACCGAAACCGGTTATGTATCGGGCTGGGGTATGTATTTTCTGGGCATGAACTTTCCTATTCGTTTCGTGCTGTTTGGTGGCGCACTGGTAGGTTTCAGTTTTTTGGTGAAGGCCCTACCGGCTGTCTCCGGATTTTTTAAGAGCACCTATGTAGTTGGTATGCTTTACCTGTTTATCGCTTTATGGATTATGAGCATCTTCGGCAATTATGGCGATATAAAAAGTTGGCACCATGCCGGCCACGGTGAATTGTTTAAATGGAGTTTACTATTTGCTATAGTTGCTATCGCAGCAATTGTGTATGGGCTAAAATTTGATGATGGAGCTGCGCGCGGTTTTGGTATCACCTTTTTGTTCATCAACCTGTATACCCGCTATTTCGAATACTTTTGGGATGGTACACACAAAGCTGTCTTCTTCTTTATACTGGCAGTATCGTTTGGTTTAATTGGTATGCGTGCCGAAAAAATCTGGAACCTGCAGATCTTCCATAAAGGAGAAAAGGAGATTGAAGAATAAGCAGCTAACTGTTGGCCGTTTCGCCTTTCAGGCCTTGCTTGTTGCGTATATCGTAAGCAGCAAGCAAGCCGATGATCATGAAGAAGAAAGGTCCCACTTTATCCGATTCAATCAAATCGCTGAGCATGATGTTTACGTAGATCATGCCCAGTACCACCAGCAGGGTCATTACAATGGCTTTATCGTCCTTATTGGTAAGGGAGTGGTAAATGGTTTCGCCTTTGATAAACAGGATGGCGGTAAGAATAAAGAAGATGAGCACCCCTACCACACCCTGCTCGGCCAGCAACAGCAAGGGATAGTTATGTGCGGTTGAGTGTTCTTCATTTTCGCTCACGTAAGTTTCGAACACGCGTACGGTATAATCTTTATAATACGGATAGAAATTACCGGCACCAAAACCAAATACAGGGCGCGCCTGAAACATGTGGCCGATGGCAACCCAGCGATACACGCGTTCCATGCTCGATACATCCTTGCCTTCGAAGGTGCTGCTGAGGTGTTGCCCGAACTCATCGTGCACGGTGGTTTCGAGATACTCCGGTGCGTAATCGAGGTATTTGTTGTTGTGGGTGAGGTAATAGCTGAGGCCTACTGCACCAATGGCTACAGCTACCATGGCTATTTTCATAAAGCGCCAGCGGATGGCAAAGTAGCAGGGCAGAATTAATAATACAGCCAAATAATCGGTGCGGGTGTAGCTGAAGTAAATAGCTACCAGGTAATAAAGCGCGGCTAAGGTAAGGCCCGCACGAATAATGCCTTTAGGATACCAGGTGCGTGCTAAAAAAATGAACGGCAGAAATACCGACATAATAGCCGCGTAGTTAACGTGGTTGCGGAAGAAGGGCCACATGGGTTCGTTTACCTCATCGAAAGGGAAGCCCATTAAGGCAAAGCGTACAAACACGGTGCTGATAGCAAAGGTGAGCGGCCAGAACATGCACCAAAACGCACGCTTTACATCTTCTTTGGTTTTAATAACCAATACCGTTAGCAGTGTAAATGCACTTACATACCATAGTTTGGAAGCAAATACTTTAAACGATACCAGCGGGTTGATAGAAGTAAAGGCCGTTAGAAAAATCCAGAACAGGTGCAGGATAAGCCCCAGGATAATGATGTGACCAAAGAAGCCTTTGGGTAGTGCGCGCGGGTTGCGGGCAATGTATAAGAACGTTACCAGCATCAGGCCCACCATTAGTGGCTCGTCGGGTAAATCGGTGCTGAGGGAGGCGGAGAACGAATACTCCATACTTAATGGAATAGCCGCCAGCAACAGGTAGTATAACAGTTTAAAGTTTACAATGCCGATGCCTATTACCAATACCACAAAAGGGATTAGCAGCAGGTAACTCATCTGCAAATGGAAAGCCAGCAGTACCGATGTAATGGTAACTGCCCCCAGCGCAGCAAAGGCGCCCAATTGTAGTTTGTCGAAACCTTTTGTAAGGGCGCTCATGGCACCTGCTTATTTAAAGTTGACTGCGTATTTCGCGGAATTCTTCGATCAGGAACACGCCGATGGTGCAAACAAAAGCGGTGATAAGCATGGTAATAAGCACTACCAGCGAACGCACGGGTTTTTCGCGGCGGTCGGCGGCAAAAGCGCTTTCTACTATAAACAGCGAGGAAGCGTTGTTCTTCATCGATACTTCCATTTGCTCCTTAATGTTAATGCGGTTGTTCAGTTCCTTCATGGCGTTCTTTTCGGTTTCCATGATGGTTTTGTAATCCTGCACGGCTTTAAAGTCGTTACCCGTAACAATAACAGCGCCTTCGGCACCGGTGCTGGCCTTGATGTTGTATTTGGTGGCCAGTTTGGTAAGGGTATCATCGAAGGCAGCTACTTTGGTTTGTTGCTCGGTAATTTGCTGGGCCATTAAGTTGTATAAGCGGCTGCGGCTTTCTTCCACGGTTAAACGGTTTTGTGCATCTACTTTTGCTACTATGGTATTTACGATTTCCGCGGCCAGTTTAGGGTCGGTATCATACAGCGATACTTCCACGGCTTCCTTATCGGTTTTAATAGCCTTGTAGTTTTTCAGGAACTTCTTGGTAACCTTGGTTTTCCAGTATTTCTCGGTGCGGTCAATTTTGTAATGCTCGGTAATTTTAAACGAGTCGATTACAAAGTCGATGATAGGAGCTGAGTTGGCAATAGTTAAAGCGCGGTTTACATCGGTTTTAGCGCCAAAGTATTCGATCTGCCCACCGGTACTTTCGGTGTTAAAGATCATGGCGCGGTCGCTCAGGTATTGGTTAACCGGGTAAAAGGTGCTCCACGAGTAATAGTATTCATCCATTACAAATACCGATACCAGTGCGGCAGCAATACCGGCAATAAGGGTAGCACCGGCAATTTGCCACTTCCATTTAATAAGGGTTCGTAAGGCGCTAACGAGGTTCAGTTCCTGGCTCATGGGCAATTAAAATTTGGGCGAATGTAGAATTTTTTACGTATTGACTTTGCTGCGCACCATTTGCAAAACCTGTTGCACGGGCACCAGTTTAAGCGCTACGGCGGCGAGGGCATTAACGCCTATGGCTATACTTATATTGTACGCCCAGGACAACGGCGAATATTGCAGAGCCAGCAGACTGAGCAAACTGGCCAGTACAAACCCGCCTATTTTCAAGGCATCCCGTAAATCATATTCGAAACTGAACTGGCGGTAAGCAGCGGCCACATGCGCCGCAGCTGCAACTGCCTGGGTAATAAGCGTAGCAATGGTGGCACCCAATGCACCGTAGTGCGGTATCATATACAGGTTCAGCAATACGTTCAGCACTACGCCGCCAACGGCAATCAGGTTCAATACCTTCAGGCTGCCGTTAGCCGTAAGCAGGGTGCCGAAAATGTACACGCTGCTCATAGGTATAAAGTTCAGCATCAGCCAGCCGAAGATGGTAGCCCAGTAAGCATCGTTACGGTGGTAAAGTAGTTGCATGATATCGGCCCGGTAGAAGTAGCAGATCAGCGCGGCTGCCACGCTGCCTGCCAGCATTAACTCGCTGCTGAATTTTACCAGCTGACGTATATCCTGATTCTTGCGGATCATATGTGCAAACAGGGGCAACAGCAGGGTAGCAAACAGGTAGCCGAACTGGTTGAGTGCATCGAGCATACGGAAGGAGGCGGCATAGATGCCGGCTTCAAGGCCGTTATCGTGTAGCATACGCTCCAGCATTACCCCATCAATCCGGTAGTAAATACCCATCAGCAGCGCCAGCAAGGCGAAAGGCGCGCTTTTAAGCAGGATCATGCGCGAGTAGCGGTGGTGCCAGATATTGAGTTGCACCACCGTACGGCCGGCAACAATGGCAAATGCAATAAGCGCGGTTAACAGCAAGGCCCCGGTTTGTGCGGCTATAAACCACATAATATTGAACTTACCCGCAAAGGCCGGGGCATACATCAATACCAAACAAAAAACAATTGTTAGCAGGCGATCAAGCACCGATATAAACGAATCGGTTTTAAAAAGCTGCAGGGCTGCGAGGTTGGATCGGAAATACAAGATGGCGGAGAGCAGTATTTGGTTAGCCGCCAGCAATAACAGCATATGCAGTTGGGTTTGATTGAAACCCGCACCCACGGCACTAAAAAACGTTATTGCAAAATACAGGAGGCCCAGCACCATTTTCAGCAGCAACAAGTTCAGCAGGTAATCGCCCAGGCGTTTGGGGTTGCGCGATACAGCCCGGTTATTAAAGTTGTTGATGCCGAAATCGAGCAGGATGCTGAAGATGAAACTGTAGTTGAATACGGCGAAATAGGTGCCGTATACTTCCGGTCCGGTTTGGTTTTGCACTACCCGGTCGATACCAAAAATCCAGAAGGGCTTAACCAGCAGGTTGGCAAAAAGCAGGATAGCAAGACTGGAAGCAAATTTTTTGCGCATCGGCAGTTGAACGATAAAAATAGATATTATTGCCAATCAACAACCACCGCCTTGGGTTATAGCCGTAAAATAGCAGTCAACACCCGTTTCCTGATTAAAGATAAATTGGAAGGCATAGGCTTGTTTACTGCCGAAAGTTTAAAGCGCATCGTAGCCGCCCATCCGGAAGTTGAATTCTATTTCCTGTTCGACCGGCCGTATGATGCCTCCTTTATTTTTGCGCCCAATGTAAAACCGGTGGTGTTGTTTCCTCCGGCACGTCATCCGTTTTTGTGGTGGTGCTGGTTTGAGGTTTCAGTGGCGCGCTGGTTAAATAAGCATCAGCCCGATTTGTTTTTAAGCACCGATGGCTATGCCAGTTTAGGCAGTAATGTGCCGCAGGTACTGGTAATGCACGATCTATCGTTTGAGCACTTTAAGGACCAGGTGGCCTTTCTGACACTTAAATATTATGAATACTACATGCCGCGCTTTGCGCGCAAGGCACGACGTATTGCCACTGTATCGGAATATTCGAAAGCAGATATTGTAAAACATTATGGCATAGACCCCTCCAGGATTGATGTGGTTTACAATGGCGCTAAGGAAGTTTATGCTCCTGCTACAGCCGTGGTAAAGAGTAGATTAACGAAGGACGGGGACTATTTTATTTATGTAGGCTCCATTCACCCGCGTAAGAATATCGTAAACCTTTTAAAGGCATTTGAGTTGTTTAAGCGTACTACGCAATCGCCGGTAAAGCTGGTATTGGCGGGCCGCAAGGCCTGGGATTTTGAAGAGGTGGACCGCACGTGGCAGCAGATGCAATTCAAGAACGACGTTACTTTCCTTGGGCATGTACCGCCTGCCGAATTGGGCGAACGGGTTAGCGCCGCGCTGGCCATGGTGTATGTTTCGCTGTTTGAAGGTTTCGGGATACCTATTGTAGAAGCCATGAGTGCCGGCATACCGGTAATAACCAGCAACACTACCAGCATGCCCGAAGCAGCCGGCGAGGCGGCCTTGTTGGTGGACCCTTATAAAGTAGAAGACATAGCTGCTGCCATGCAAAAAATAGCTGCCGATGAACAACTACGCAAAGAGCTGGTTGAAAAAGGGAAAGTGCAGTTACAGAAATTCAGTTGGGATAAAACTGCCGAAAAACTGTGGCAATGTTGCCAGAAGGCAATGGAAAATAACTGACTAACACGAAGACGCTAAGAAAGGAAGATAGGAAACCGGAGAAGATATGGCGGGGGAGGACATAAACCGATAATCTTAACCTCTTTGCGTTTTTTGTGTACTATCTATTTCTAATTTTAAGCGTATGAATAAGCAGGAACTACTAAAAAAGCTGAACACCTCCTTTGCCGAGTTGATTAAAACCGGTGAGGCCGTAAAGCCCGAAAACTTTAATGTGTCGAAGGGGAACAAATGGACCGCTGCCGAAAACCTGGCGCATCTGGTTACTTCTACTAAAATGACCATTATGGGTTATACCCTGCCTAAGCTGCTGCCAGCATTGTTATATGGCAAATCAAAAACCGGGTCGCGCAGTTACGAGGAAATAGTGACCATGTATACCAATACCTTAAAGGCCGGGGGTAAGGCCAGCGGTGTTTACGTGCCAAAAAAAACCGATTATAAAAAGGAGCGTTTGCTTCATTCGCTACGCGAAGGGGCTTTTAAACTGGCCGATGCCGTGGGGGAGAAATGGACTGAGGAACAACTGGATACCTACCGGATAGCCCACCCGTTGCTGGGTAAACTTACCGCCCGCGAGTTATTGTATTTTACCATCTATCATAATGGCCATCATACGGCTACGGTTGCTGAATTATATAAGTAGGATAAGGGCTAATAGGGTACTTAATTCTTAAAATTGGTAAAACCGTTATTTTCTCTGATTTTTGGCACAGGTATTGGAAAACCTGTTATCAAACCCATTTTAATCATGAAAAAGAAATTAGTACTTCCGTTCGCTTTACTCTTAATCAGTTTTGTAATACAGGCTCAGCCCGTGCCTGTAGCTCACTTAACCATCTTTTCGGAAGATGGTGACAAGTTCTTTCTGATACTAAACGGCGAAAAACAAAACACAGCTGCCCAAACCAACCTACGCGTTGAAGACCTTACACAGGATTACTACAATGCCAAGGTGATTTTCGAAGACCAGAGCCTGGGCGAAATCAGCAAAAACTTCTTACAGTTAACCGATGGTAACGGTATAAAAATGGACGTTACCTACAAGATCAAGAAGAATAAGAATAATGGTAAAATGACCATGAATTATTTTTCGGCGGTACCGGTTCGCCAGGGTTTTGTTGCCCCAAGCAATGTATATGTAATGCACTACGGCCAACCTGCGCCTGCAGCTACTACCGTGGTAACTACAGCCCCTGCCGGCACGGTAACCCAAACAACCACTACCACTACTACTACCGGCGGTGTAACCGAAGGCGTTAATATGAATGTGGGCGGTATAAACGTTGGTATTAGTGTTACCGATCCGTTGATCAGCGGCAGCACCACTACTAGCACTACCCGCACTACTACCACATCTACCACTACCGGTGGTACTGTAGTAGTTGATCAAACCCCGGCTCCTGCACCGGTGCCTGTTGGTTGCGTAAATGCGTATCCCATGAGCAGCGGTAACTTCAGCAATGCACTGAACACTATCAAAAACCAATCGTTTGAAGATGGTAAACTGAAAACCGCTAAACAGGTTGCCAGCGGTAACTGCTTAAATACAGCGCAGATTGTACAGATATGCAAGGTGTTTGGTTTTGAAGAAAGCAAGCTTGACTTTGCCAAATATGCTTACGACTTCTGCACTGAGCCAAACAACTACTTTAATATTAATAACGTATTCAGCTTTAGTTCAAGCTCCGACGATTTGAACGATTATGTTCAAAGCCGCCGCTAACAACAAACCGAAAGGCTGCTACGGCAGCCTTTTTTTATCTCTTTAGGTGCCATGAAGAAATTGCCCGTTTTTGTTTTAATGCTGTTAAGTCTGGGGCTGGTTGCGCAAACCGGCAAGGTTACTTACCACCCCTGCTTTTTAATGGATAGCGTTGATAAGCGCCTGGACTTTATACGCCTGAATGCGGCCCGTATTTTTACCGATACGGTAGATTGCAAACAAACCCTGCTGGATAGCATTGGCAGCCATTATGTGGCTACCAAGGACAAAAAGTATTTAGACGCATTAAGTTCCATCCGCCAAAACCAACTGGCAAAAGTGGAGAACAACTATACCGATTTGATAAAGCGGTTTGTAGAAGATGACTTTGATGGATTTATAGACCAGCTTTATTTAGCCAAAGGCCGCTATTATGTATTGGAGAAGGAATTGATTGCCGCCATGAACATGATAGTAGATGGCCGGCCCTACAAAAACAAATACCTGGCCCTGCTGGGTATTTCCATTAACCTGGCCAAGAGCAAGAAGGATACGGCCAAACAGCTTTTTCTGGAAAAGCTGAAGACCAAAATTGAGGAAGAAAAGTATTAACTACCCGCACGGAAGTGGCTTCTGCAAGTCCGTGCTGTGCTATTTCGGCAATCCTGTTATTTTAACGCACTATTTTTAACCTGAAATTCGTTATAGCATAAACCCGGCTACATGGAGATACTACACGACCTTATTGAAGTACTGAAATATACCCTGCCTGCACTAATTGTGTTTTTTACGGCGTATTACCTGCTTACCAAATACATGCACAAGGAAGCTGCCGAAAAGGCCATTGACCTGAAACTGCAGCGGGATAAAGAAGTGGTTATGCTGCGCCTGCAGGCCTACGAACGCCTGGCGCTCTTTCTGGAACGGATAAACCCGGCAAGTGTTATCACACGGGTGCGTACCCCTGATATGCTGGCCAACGAATTACAATATGCCATGGTACGCAATGTACGCGAGGAATATGAGCACAACCTGTCGCAGCAGATTTATGTGAGCCCGCACACCTGGAATTTGATTGTTACCAGCAAAGAAGAGATACTGAAAACCATTAACCTGATTGGCAATCAAATGCCACCCGAGGCATCGGCAGGCCAGTTTATCGCCACCTTGCTGAATGGTATTTCGAATGCCAATGCGCAACTGCCTACCGAACAGGCGCTTGATTTTTTGAAGGCGGAAGTGCAGCAGTTGTTTTAAGCCGGTTGCTGCTGCCGGTTTACGTTCGCGCGCATTTTATTTACTTCGCAGCGCATAGCCAACCATGAGCAAGAAATTTACCACCGATTCAGGAATTGAGATTGAACGCATTTATAAGCTGAACGAACGCATTTGGGAAGAGCCCGGGCAGTTTCCGTTTACCCGTGGTGTACATGCCGAAATGTATCGCAGCAAGTTATGGACCATGCGGCAGTATGCGGGATTTTCTACTGCCGAGGAAAGCAATAAACGTTACCATTACCTGCTTTCGCAGGGGGTAATGGGTTTGAGTGTGGCTTTTGATTTGCCTACACAAATTGGTTATGATTCCGACCACGACTTAGCCGAAGGCGAAGTTGGTAAGGTGGGTGTGGCGATCGATTCGCTGGAGGATATGGAAGTGTTGTTTAAAGGTATTAACCTGGAAGAAGTGTCTACTTCTATGACGATCAACTCCACTGCATTTATCCTGCTTGCCTTGTATGTAGCGTTGGCTAAAAGGCAGGGTGCTGATTTAAAGAAGATCTCCGGCACGGTACAGAACGATATACTGAAAGAATATGCAGCGCGCGGCACCTATATCTATCCGCCAAAGCCATCCATGAAAATTATTACGGATATTTTTGAATACTGTAATAAGGAAGTGCCCAAGTGGAATACCATTTCCATTTCGGGTTATCACATCCGCGAGGCCGGTTCCACCGCAGTACAGGAAGTTGCCTTTACACTGGCAAATGGCAAAGCCTACTGTGAGGCGGCAATTAAAAAAGGACTGGACATTAACCAGTTCGGGCAGCGCTTGTCGTTCTTCTTTAATGCGCACAACAATTTCTTTGAAGAGATTGCCAAATTCCGTGCTGCCCGCCGTATGTGGGCTAAAATTGCAAAGGAGTTAGGCGCTACTGATGCGCGCGCACAAATGCTGCGTTTTCATACCCAAACAGGGGGCTCCACATTAACGGCGCAGCAACCTAAAAACAATATTGCCCGTGTAACATTGCAGGCCTTGGCGGCTGTATTAGGGGGTACGCAATCGCTGCATACCAATGGTTACGACGAAGCCTTATCGCTGCCTACCGAGGAAGCGGCTAAAGTTGCCCTGCGTACGCAACAGATTATCGGTTTCGAAAGCGGGGTTACTGATAGTGTAGACCCATTGGCTGGTTCCGATTTTGTGGAAACGCTGACCAATCAGGTAGAAGAAGCCGCCTGGAAATACATACAGCGCATTGACGAACTTGGCGGAAGTGTGGCGGCTATTGAACAAGGCTATATGCAGCAGGAAATCGCCAACGCTTCGTACAAGTATCAAACGGCTATCGAGAACAAGGAGAAGATTATAGTGGGCGTTAACCAGTTTACTGAAAAGCAGGAAGCCAAAACCGATATTCTGCGCATTGACGACTCCATCCGCAAGGTGCAGAGCGAGAAATTGAAATCGTTGAGAGCCCGCCGAAATAACGAGGCGGTGCAGGCTTGTTTACAGCAGATAAAGACCGCCGCCCGGGAGGATACAAACCTCATGTATCCGGTAATTGACGCCGTGGAGAATTATGCTACCTTAGGCGAAATTTCGGATGCGCTACGCAGCATTTACGGAGAGTTTAAGTAAGAACTGGACACATGAAATGGAAATTAGAAAGCCGGTGGTTTATCGCCGGGCTGTTACTGTATGCGATTGGCATAACGGCCTGCAACAGGCATCTTGCCCCCGCACAATATCAGTTTGAAGAAAAGAAGATACAAGGCACTGCGCCCGTTGATGAGCGGTTACAGGCCATCATACAGCCCTACAAAGATTCGCTGGATAAGGAAATGAATGTGGCCCTCGGTTATGCCGATACCATTCTTACCAAAAGCCAGCCTGAAAGCGACCTCGGGAATTTTATGTGCGACCTGATTTTAAAGAAGGCCCGCGAGTATTACGGCAAACCCATTGACTTTACCTTTTTAAACCATGGAGGTATCCGTTTGCCGAGTTTGGCAAAGGGGCCGGTAACGCTGGGCAAAATGATTGAACTGATGCCTTTTGATAACCGCATTGTAATTATGCAGTTGCCCGGCACAACGGTAGATTCGTTGTTTAACCACATGGCCGGCAAAGGCGGCTGGCATATCAGCGGTGCCCGGTACAAAATAAAAGACGGTAGGGCTACCGACATTCAAATACAGCGAATGCCACTGGATATTAACCGTACGTATACTGTGGTGGTTTCGGACTACCTGGCGGGTGGCGGCGATAACTGCACCATGCTTAAGGGGC
The DNA here is from genome assembly GCA_044225825.1 of Chitinophagales bacterium. GTDB lineage: Bacteria > Bacteroidota > Bacteroidia > Chitinophagales > LD1 > Bog-950. Next base: position 816,892 of record JBGAIB010000001.1, on the reverse strand, counting down.
GGCCCTACACGGATTTGAAAAAAATATTACGCGAAGTTTTGATTGAAGGAGTTAAAGACATGAATAGCCGCGGAGAACACATCCGCAGTTTATTGGATGGACGCATACAGGTAGTAAACTAACCGGCCATGAAAAGAAGAGACTTTATACGTAAAACAGCAACGGCAGGAGCCTTGTTGGCTGCCGGTGGCTTTCCGTTGGAAGCGCTGGCAAAAAACGGCGATGTGCGCAAACTAACCATATTGCACACTAATGACCAGCACAGCCGTATTGAGCCTTTCCCGATGGATGGCGGTAAATACCAGGGATTAGGCGGGTTTGCCCAGCGTGCGCTGCTAATTGAGCAGTTGCGTAAGCAGGAAGACAACGTATTGCTGCTGGATAGTGGTGATATATGGCAGGGCACGCCGTATTTTAATAAATACCTGGGCGAGCTGGAGTTTAAGTTGATGAGCGAAATGAAGTATGATGCGTCTACGCTCGGCAATCATGATTTTGATGCCGGATTGGAAGGATTTGTGAAACAATTACCGTTGGCAGCGTTCCCGTTTCTTAACTGTAACTACACCTTTACCAATACACCTATGGAGGGCAAAATTGCTCCGTATAAAGTGTTTGATAAGAAGGATATAAAAGTGGGCGTTTTTGGTGTTGGTGTTGAATTAGAAGGACTTGTGCCTACCGATTTGTACGGCGAAGTAAAATATAACGACCCGGTTACAAATGCGCAAAAAACTGCGGACCTTTTAAAACATGATTATGGGTGTGATTTGGTCATATGTTTATCGCATTTGGGTTACAAATACACCGATAAAAAAGTGAGCGATGTGGTGTTGGCGGAAAGCACACGCAACATCGATTTAATATTAGGCGGGCATACGCATACGTATTTTGAAAAACCTGAAGAGTTCCGAAACGCTGACGGGGCAAAGGTTCTGGTGAATCAGGTAGAATGGGCAGGCATTTATTTAGGCCGTTTGGATTTTTATTTTGAGAAGAAAAAGAAAGGAATTTTGATACCCGGCGCGCCGCAATTGATCTCCAAAATTTAAATGTGTTCTACTATTTTTTTTTAAAAAAAAGAATTACACCTAAACTATTTTTTGGAAAAATTTACTGAAAACAATTTTTGAGAAAATCAAGTGGAAAAAAATTTTTTTTTCCCCCGCATTTGTTCATTTTCACGTCGCCAACGACACGCAAAAAAGTTTTACCTAACCCTTAAAAACCTACTAGTGAGCATGAAGGAAAAATCGGCAAGCACGGTTTGGAACAACTGTCTGGAGATCATAAAAGATAACGTAAGTGCACAGAGTTTCAAGACGTGGTTCGAACCGATAAGACCTGTGGAATTGAATGGAACCGTTCTTACTATTCAGGTGCCAAGCCAGTTTTTTTACGAGTGGCTCGAAGAGCATTACGTTTCGTTGTTGCGCAAAACGATTAAGCGCGAGTTGGGCAACAACGCCAGACTGGAATACCGTATAGTAGTGGAAAACTCATCGAATGGCGGCTCGCCATCCACAGTGGATTATCCAAATTACAATTCAGGAAACAGCAACAATCCCGAGATTGGTTTCCCTTATTTCTTAACCGGCAATCAAATTAAGAACCCGTTCATTATTCCGGGTCTTAAGAAAATCAACATTGATTCTCAACTGAATGCTAACTACAACTTCGATTCGTTTGTAGAAGGCGATTGCAACCGTTTAGCACGCAGCGCAGGTTATGCTGTTGCGCAAAAGCCCGGTGGCACTGCATTTAACCCGCTGGTGGTATATGGCGGCGTAGGTTTGGGTAAAACCCACCTGGCCCAGGCCATCGGTAACGAGGTGAAGCAGAACTTCCCTAACAAAACCGTTCTTTACGTATCGAGCGAAAAGTTCACCAACCAGTTTTTCGATGCAGTTAAGAATAACTCGGTAAACGACTTCGTACACTTCTATCAGTTAATAGATGTGCTGATTGTGGACGATATCCAGTTCTTTGGTAATAAAGAGAAGACACAGGATATCTTCTTCCATATCTTTAACCACCTGCACCAAAACGGTAAGCAGTTGGTGTTGACCTCCGACCGTGCACCACGCGATCTGGAAGGAATGGAAGAGCGTTTATTAAGCCGCTTTAAATGGGGTTTAAGTGCCGATTTACAGGTGCCTGATTTCGAAACGCGTATCGCAATCCTCGAAAAGAAGATGTATGCCGACGGTATTGAGTTACCACGCGAAGTAGTGGAGTTTGTTGCCTACAACATCAACACCAACATCCGCGAACTGGAAGCCGCCCTCATCTCTTTACTGGCACAGGCTTCTTTAAATAAGAAAGAAGTAGACCTGGACCTGGCTAAGAAGATCATCAAGAACTTTGTGAAGAGCATTAGCCGCGAAGTTTCAATTGATTATATCCAGAAAACGGTTTGCGATTACTTTAACGTGAACGTAGATATGCTGCGCGAGAAAACCCGCAAACGTATGATCGTGCAGGCCCGTCAGCTTTCCATGTTCCTGGCTAAGAACTACACCAAGAACTCGCTGAAAGTTATCGGCAAGCACTTTGGTGGCCGCGATCACTCTACCGTAATCCACTCTTGCCAGGCGGTACAAAACCTGATTGATACCGATCAGGAGTTCCGCGAAGCAGTGGCCGACATCCAAAAGAAAATTCAGATGAGCATTTCGTAATGCCCTGAAAGCGATAAAATAAAAACCCCGGTAATGCCGGGGTTTTTGCTTTTAAAAAAGATAGCAACAGGGGCGGTAATTACCCGTATTTCTTTTCCTTTGTTACCTTCATAAACACAATAAAACCATACATCATGAAATATACCGAAGGCATGCTGAAGGACGGCGCATTAAAAGGTAAAACCATCATTATTACCGGTGGCGGTACCGGCCTGGGGAAATCGATGAGCAAATATTTTTTGCAACTGGGCGCTAACCTGGTTATTACCAGCCGCAAACTGGAAGTGCTGCAAAAAACCGCTAATGAACTGGAAGCCGAAACAGGTGGTAAGGTATTGGCTGTGCAGTGCGATGTGCGCAACTGGCTGGAGGTAGAAAAAATGGTGGAACAAACGGTTAGCACCTTTGGTGGTGTAGACGTGCTGGTAAATAATGCCGCCGGCAATTTTATTTCGCCAACCGAACGCCTGAGTGCACGTGCGTTTGATACCGTGGTGGATATTGTTTTAAAAGGTTCGTATAACTGCACACTTGCCCTTGGTAAGTACTGGATAAAGAATAACCAGCGCGATAAAGCCATATTAAGTATTGTTACCACCTATGCCTGGACCGGCAGCGCTTATGTAGTGCCATCGGCTTGTGCCAAAGCAGGTGTATTGGCTATGACCCGCTCGCTGGCGGTGGAATGGGCCAAATACGGTATTCGTTCCAATGCTATTGCTCCGGGGCCGTTCCCTACCAAGGGGGCCTGGGACCGCTTAGTACCGGGCGAGTTCCGCGAAAAATATGATTTGGTGAAACAGGTGCCTTTGCGCCGTGTGGGCGAACACCAGGAGCTTTGCAACCTGGCTGCTTACCTCGTTTCCGACTACTCGGCCTATGTAAACGGCGATGTGGTAACTATCGACGGTGGCGAATGGCTGCAGGGCGCAGGCGAGTTCAATCTGTTTGATGATGTGACCAAAGAACAATGGGATGCCATTGAACAAATGGTACGCGGCGCTAAAAGCGAATAAGCTATTTAATACGAAGCATGGAATTCAGCAGTACAGAGGAGAATTACATTAAGGCTATCTTTCACCTGGGCGAAGATGGAGATGAAAGCATTTCCACAAACGACATTGCCAAAACCGTGAATGCTACGGCTGCTTCGGTTACGGATATGATTAAAAAGCTGAAGCAAAAGAAACTGGTTACGTACGAAAAATACCATGGCGTCCGTCTTACGCGTGAAGGAGAGAAGATTGCCAAGGGGGTAGTACGCAAGCACAGGCTGTGGGAGGTTTTTTTGGTAGAGAAGCTTGGTTACGGCTGGGATAAGATCCACGATATTGCCGAGCAACTGGAGCATATTCACTCGGCGGAGATGATTGATAAGCTGGATAAATTTTTGGGCTTCCCTAAGTTCGATCCGCATGGCGACCCCATCCCCGATGCATCGGGTAATATACAAAGCGTACGGCAGGTGCTGCTTTCGAAAATGAAGAAAGGGGAGAAAGGCAAGGTGGTAGGTGTAAAAGACAGCTCATCCAAATTTTTGCAATACCTGGATGCCCAGCAAATTCACCTGGGGTCGGAAATTGAGATAACCGAGATTATTGAATTTGACGGGTCGCTTTCCATACAATTGGATAAAAAGAAGAAGGCCACCATCAGCAAAATGGCGGCACAGAATATTTTTATCGGTTAGTGACTGTTTTAATTATCGGGCAGGGTAAAGTAAAAGGTAGCACCTTTATCTTCCTCTGCTTCGGCCCACACCTTACCCCCGTGTTTGTCAATAATGCGGTGCACCATGGCCAGGCCTATTCCTATGCCATCAAATTCCTGTGCCGAATGAAGACGTTGAAACGTGTTGAAGAGCTTGCCTACGTACTGCATGCTGAAGCCAGCTCCATTATCCTTTATGTAGTAAATGGTTTCCTGCCCGTTTTTTACAGCTCCTATTTTTACCAATGGCTTCTCGCGTTTCGACGAGTATTTTACGGCGTTGGAAAGAAGGTTGGTCCATACTTGTTCAAGCAAAGGTTGATCGGCCATAACCGGTGGCAGCTCGGCTACCTGAATTTCGGCCTGATGCCTGGTAGATTGATTAAGCGCATTGATAACATTGTTTAGCAGAACGCCGCAATCTACCCTTTGCTTTTGCACTACACGGTTATCGAGCTTGGCAAACTCAAGTAACTCGCTGATAAGCATATTCATTTTTTTGACGTTTATATCAATGTTCTCCAGCAGGCGTTGTCCTTCCATGCCAATCAGGTTGGCATAATCCTCGCGCAGCATCCGTGCAAAGCCGCCTACGGCACGCAACGGTGCGCGCAAATCGTGCGAAACCGAGTAGGAAAATGATTCCAGATCGCGGTTAACGTTTTCAAGTTTAATAATGTTGGACTGCAGATCCTTGTTTAATTGTTTGATCTGTTCATCAGCAATTTTTTGTTCCGTAATATCCCGCTCTGTAATTGCTATCGACTTTTTGTGGGTGTGGGCATCTACTACCACGGCAGCCGAGAAAAGGACATCTAACAACTTTCCGTGTTTGTTAATCCTCCTGGTTTCCAGCAGGTTTATTTTGTGACCATCAAACACACTCCTGATCAACTCCTGTGTATGGGGTTGCAGGTAATCGGGTATAATGTTCCATACCTTCATGCGCAGAGCCTCCTCCTCGGTATAATCATAAAGCTTTTCGGCACCTTCATTCCACGAGATTACGCGGCCTTCCTCATCATGGATGTAAATAGCATCTGACGACTGCTTAACCACAGTAGCCAGATAGTGCTTTACTTTTTCGGCCGCTTTGATATCGGTAACGTCGCGGGCGTTAACGAACCACTTGCCGTTACGGGCCACCACATGCCAGTGCAATACCTTCGTGCTGCGGTCCTTACAGTAAGCTTTTGTTTCAAACGAAAGTTGAGATTCGGTTTCCTTGCTCAGTAACAATAAGCGGCGGCGATCCTCCTGGCTTAAAAAGTAAGGCAGAATATTTTCGCGCGCCTCCTGCAAACTATAACCTAATATTTTGGTGAAGGCCTGGTTGATCTCTTCAATCTTAAAGGTGTTTACGTCCACTATCCCAATAATATCGGCTGAGTTATTGATGAGCAGTGCGCTTTTCTCCAGCTGCATATTTTTAGCCAGCACTTCACGTTTCTGCAATTGTATCTGAAGCAGCACCGCTACCTTAGCCCTGGTAATTTCCGGGTCAAGCGGTTTAAACAAATAGTCCACCGCACCTTCGTCGAACCCCTTTAAAATGTTGGTGTGTTCGGTTTTTTCGGCGGTGGCAAAAATGATGGGGATGTCCTTGGTGCGCCGGTTCGATTTCAGAATTTGCGCTACTTCAAAACCGTCCATATCCGGCATGTTCACATCCAGTATTATAAGGTCTACTTCGCGGCTGATAGCCATGTGCAGGCCGTCCTTTCCGTTGGTGGCATTCAGGAATTCGCGGTCCTTGCGTTCCAGCAGTTTCTCAAGCGCAAAAATGTTGGCCTGTTTGTCGTCTATGATCAGTATGGTGGCCTTATCGTTATTTTTCTGACTCATGGGTCGGTAGTTTTATCAGAAAATCAGCTATCTGTTTCAAACTTAATATTTGCATAGCCGCCCCTGCTTTTATGGCGGCTTCCGGCATTGTTTTAAAAAGGGCTTCTTCAGGCGTTTGTACCAGGGTAAAACCGCCTTTGGCTTTGATGGTTAAAAGCCCATTGGTGCCATCGCTGTTGGCGCCGGTTAGCAGTATGCCCAGCACATGACTCTTAAAAGCCAGTGCCGCCGACTCAAACAATACATCAATAGAAGGCCGGCTGTAATTCACCTGTTCATCCGATGAAAGTGAAAGGGTTTTATCGCGCTCTATCAGTAAATGATAATCGGGTGGGGCAGTGTATACCATGCCGCTTTGGAGGCTTTCCTTTTCGTCTGCCTGTTTAATAGTGATCCGGCACTTACTCTGCAGTACTTCTTCCAGCAGGTCGTTATGTTCCTTTACGCGGTGTTGCACCAGCACTATTGGTATAGGGTAATCATGCGGAAGAGCTTCCGCCAGCACTGCGAAAGCCTGCAATCCTCCTGCGGAGGTGCCTACAACGATAATATCTATCGGGTGGGTGTTACGCATTCAGGAGAGCTTGATATAAATTTTTTCTTTCCGGTCTACATCTTCGAACAGGGCCCGCTTTTCGGAAAACAACAGCGACTCTTTATTGCCCAGGCCTAATACCCCGAAGGGACACAAACTTTCGTAGAACAGGTTGATGACCTTATTTTGCAGTGCCTGATTAAAGTAGATCAGCACATTGCGGCATACGATCAACTGAAACTCGTTGAATGATTGGTCCACCGCCAGGTTATGTGGTGCAAAAACGATGTTCTTACGGAGGTCTTTATCAAATAGGGCCGAATCGTAGTTGGCTTTGTAATACATCGAAAAGTCTTCGTGCCCCCCTGATTTTTGATAATTTGCCGTATAGGATTTCATGGAGGCTAATGGAAACATACCTTCGGCAGCCAGTTGCAGCGAGCGCTGATTGATATCGGTAGCGTAAATTACCGAACGGTTTAACAGGCCTGCTTCTTTTAATACAATAGCAACAGAATACACTTCTTCGCCCGTGGCACAGCCTGCTATCCATATTTTAATAAAAGGATAGGTGGCCAGCCGCGGAATTACTTTTTCGCGCAAACTTTGGTAAAAGGGCGGGTCGCGGAACATTTCGGTAACCGTTACCGAAAGCTCTCGGATAAACTGTTCAAACAACACATCGTTGCTCAATAGCAAAGCCTGCAATTGCTGCAGTGAGGTGTTGCGATTGCGTTCCATGTAATGCAAAACTCTGCGCTTGAGCGAGGCTTCGGCATACTCGGTAAAATCGTAGCCGTATACATTATGTATAGCCTTAAGAAATTGTTGCAAGTGTGTTTCCTCCAGTTCCAGCATAGTTTTAGCTTACATGTGTGCTTATTTTTGTTAGTAGCAGTGCTAAATCCACGGGCTTTGATACATAATCCCAGGCACCGGCTTCCAGGCATTTTTCTTTATCACCTTTCATGGCGCGGGCAGTAACGGCAATTACCGGTATTTTATCCAGCAGGTTTTCCTGTTTCATAGCAACCAGCGTTTCATAGCCGTCCATTACCGGCATCATCATGTCCAGTAAAATCACATCGGGCTGCATACCGGTGTGCAGCAATGCCATCACTTCCTGCCCGTTTCGGGCTACGGTTACCTGCATTTGTTTGCTTTCCAGGTAGCTGCTTAGTGCGTAAATATTGCTGGCTTCATCGTCCACCAATAACACATGCCGTTCGTTCAAATTTTCTAAAGGGTTCATCATGCGCTGTTATTTATAAAGCCAAACCCGCATCAGCGAAATCAGTTGCTCTACATTTACCGGTTTCGAAACATAATCGCTCATGCCGGCGTTCAGGCACTTTTCGCGGTCGCCTTTCATGGCTTTGGCGGTTAAAGCAATAATGGGCACTTTTGAAAATGCCTGCATTTGCCGGATAGCACGTGTAGCCTCATAGCCATCCATTTCAGGCATCATTACGTCCATCAGTATAATATCGGTGCCCGGATTCTGTTTTAACATGGTAAGCGCAGCTTTGCCGTTTTCGGCAATAACACACTGCATACCCTCGCCTTCCAGTAAATGACTTAAGGAATAAATATTCCGGATGTCGTCATCCACCAGCAACACCTTTTTGCCTTTCAGTACTTCATCGCTACGGTGCAGCTTACGGATGATTTGCTGTTTATCTGCCGGTAGCCGAGCCTCTACCCGATGCAGGAACAAAGCTGTTTCGTCTAGCAGGCGTTCCTGCGAATTAGCGGTTTTTAATACTACGGTGCTGGCCAGTTTATTTAAGCGGCTAACCTCTTCCTTGGAAAGATCCTTTGCGGTATAAACCACCACCGGAATTTTATTCAGCGCAGAATCGTTTTTAATTTTTTCCAGTATATCAAAGCCGCTCATATCGGGCAGCCCCAGATCCACGATAATGCAGTCCACCTCTTGCGCAGCAAGTTTTTCAAATGCTTCTTTCCCCGAGAAAGCCGAGATGGTTTTTACATCCCCGTTGCCAATAAGATCGCAGATTGCCTGATTCTGAGCGAGGTTATCTTCTATTACCAGCAACTGTTTCAATTTGCGGCTCATAAAGCCCTCAATTTTGTCGAACACGCCCTGTAACTGTTGTTTCGACACAGGTTTGTTTAAAAAGTCGAATGCGCCTAATTGTAAACTCTCTTTACGGCGGTCGTAACCCGAAATTATCTGCACAGGAATATGGCGCAGCTCAGGATCATTTTTTAATTGCCGCAGCACCTCAGCGCCGTCCATCACCGGCAATTGCAGGTCTAGTAAAATGGCATCGGGTTTATAAATGCGTGCATAGTTTAGTCCGGTATTGCCCTGCGCAGCAACTATGCCCTTGTAGTTTCGCTCGCGCACAAAATCGAGCAGCACATGGGCGAATTGCTCATCGTCTTCCATAATTAATATCATCCGGTCTTTATCGGTTGTATGTTGCCGGTCATCAGTTGCCTGCTTTTGATCGCCGGAGATCAAGGGCTTTGTTTTACCCGCATCTACCGGGGCCGATTTCAATTGTTCGCTGGCCATGTTCGAACTGCCACCGTAAGTAAGCGGCAGGTATAATGTAAAGGTGCTTCCTTGTCCTTCCATACTAAGCAGATGTATTTCGCCACCCAGCACATGGGCTAATTCGCGGCTGATGGATAAGCCCAGCCCCGTGCCGCCATATTTTCGTTTGGTGGAACCATCGGCCTGCTGAAAGGCTTCAAAAATTATTCCCTGCTTTTCGTGTGGTATGCCAATGCCGGTGTCTGATACAGCAAAACGCAGCACATCGTTGCAGTGCTGCAGGTTGGCATTCTTAAAAACGGTGTGTGCCGGTGCTTTGGTGATACTGAGTTTTACTTCTCCGCCTTTGACCGTAAACTTAAATGCGTTGGAAAGCAGGTTGCGCAATATCTGCTCCATACGCTGACTATCCGTATGAATGCTTGCTCCGGTAACGGCAGGATCATAGTCAATTTTAAAGTCGATGGATTTGTTACGCGCCACTTCGCTGAACATAGCCTGCAGTTTGTCGTTGATGGTGTCGAGAGCAACATCTGTAACATCCAGTTCCATGCGTCCCGATTCTACTTTTGATAGGTCCAGTATTTCGTTAATCAGGTTCAACAAGTCAAGCCCCGAATTGTAGATGTTGGAGGAATATTCTACCTCCTTTTGCCCCAGTATTTTATGCTTGTTTTCCGTAAGCAGTTGTGCCAGTATCAAAATACTGTTTAAAGGCGTGCGCAGCTCGTGCGACATGTTTGCCAGAAATTCTGATTTATAACGGCTGGTTATCTCCAGTTCACGTGCTTTTGTTTCTATATCCAGTTTGGCGTTTTCCAGTATTTCTTTTTGCTCTTCCAGCAAGTTGGCTTTTTCTTCCAGTTCTTCGTTAGCCTGTTGCAATTCCTCCTGCTGTGCTTTTAATTCGGCTTCCGACTTTTCCAGCAGCTCGGTTTTTTCCTGTAACTCCTCATTGCTTTGTTTCAGTTCTTCCTGCTGCGCTTCTAATTCTTCGGCCTGGCGCTGGGTTTCTTCCAGCAGTTCCTTCATTTTTATACTTGCCTGTGCCGCGTTAAGCGCAACACCAATGTTCTCTGCCAGTATACTTATCAGTAATAATTCGTGTTCGGCAATTGTATTAATGCTGCCTATTTCAATTACGCCAAGCAGTTCGTTGTTATATAGAACGGGGAATACCAATATGTTTTTAGGTGCTGTGTGCCCCAGGCCCGACTGGATTCGCATGTAATCGGCGGGGACCTCACTAAATACGATGGCCTTCTTTTCGCGCGCAACCTGACCAGCCAGGCCTTCGCCGGGCTTAAACGACGTAACGTTATCCTTCCGGAAGCTAAAGGCATAGCTGCCTGCTAATTCCAGTAGGCCGTTCTCGTAGATGTAAAAAGCGCCAACCAGCGCATTCAGGTATTGGGTTAGCTGGGTTACAACATCTTCGGCCAGCGTAGGTATCGGTTTCTCCCCACGCAGTTTGTCATTCATCTGTACGGTACCGGATAGGCTCCAGTTTTTAAGTGCATTCTCCGTTTCGGCTTTACGCAACGCTTTCAAATTGCTGTTGATAATGAAATAAACAGCTATCAACGCTATCAGAATTATCAGTACCATCAGCAGCGAGGTAAATAAAAAGCTGTTTGCGTCTTCATCGCTGGCTTTTTGCCGCTCGGTTAATAATCTGTTTTCCATATCCTCAGCACTTTGCACGGTGCTGCGAATCTGCTCCAGCAGGCGCCGGCCTTCGCCCTCCGCTAGTAGTTTCTGGGCTTCCGCCAAACCTTTTTCCTGTTTAACAGTCAGCACCTTTTCTGAAAACTTTATACGGGCTTGTAGCAGGGGTTCAAGTGCATCGAGGTTGCGCTGCTGGGCAGGATTATCGCGTGTTAATTCACGTGCCAGGTTCAGGTGCTGCAAGGCATTGGATTTGGCTGTATTCAGTAACTGCAGGTAGGTTTCGTTACCTGTAAGCAGGTAGCTATGGCTGTTGCCCTGAATTTCAACCGAGTTGCTGAGCACCTGGCTCAGTTCATACAGCACTTCGCGGGTATGGTTTACCCACTTATTGGTGCCTATAAATTTTTCGTTGTTACGGAATAAAAATCCTGCTACGGCTAACAGCACAAGTGTACACAAGGCAAAGCCAATAAGTATCTTCCTGTCAAGGGTTAGTTTCATACCTTACCGGGTTAGTTGGAAAAAAGTAGTAACCGGCCGAAACTTTGCAGCAGGGTAGTGGCAAAGCAATGGCAAAAGCTGAGTTCTATTTCAAAGCTATTGTTTTTAGCGATTATTACAACTTAAAGAATGATTAAATTGAATATATAATAAAATAAAATTTATTTCCGGACAATCTTTGTTTGCTTGCACAAGGGTAGCAGTTTGATTGGGATATAAACGACGATTGCCCTGCATACTAAACGCAGGAAAAACCAGAGAGAAGTTAAGTGAGGGATTAAGCTACTGAGCCACTCATTAGTGGCTGTATGCTAAACGTTTGGCCTTCGGTAGCCAATTCGGTATTGGCGAATTCGGCGCGTGCTTCATTTAGCAGTGGCGTAAGGTTTTCATAGCGGGCGCTAAAGTGGCCTATCACTAATTTCGCTACACCTGCTTTTTTCGCAATCATGCCTGCTTGCTTACCGGTGCTATGAAAGGTTTCCTCAGCACGGCTTTGATGTTCATTTATAAAAGTGGCCTCGTGATACAACAAATCAACACCCTGCAGTTGTTCTACAATAGGCAGATGGTAAGCCGTATCGCTGCAATAGGCATAACTGCGCGGAGCATGCGGTGCAATAGTAAGCTCGGTGTTCGGTATTACCAGGCCTTCTGCGGTTACGAAATCATCCCCCTTTTTGATGTTGGGTATATATTCCACCGGTATGTTATGTTCCGTCAGTTTTTCGCTGCGCATTTTGCGCAATCCCTGTTTCTCGCGGAAAAGAAAACCGGTGGTGGGTAAGCGGTGTTTTAGTATTATGGTTTCTACCGAAATAGCATGGTCCTCATAAATCACCCGCGCTTTGTCGGCCAGTAGCGGATGAAAATGAATGTCGAATTTTAACTGGGTCGATGAACTCTGCAGATGCAGGTTTATGATTTCCTGCAAAGCCGGAGGTCCGTAAATATTTAAAGGATGTTCGCGCCAGTTTAAATTAAAGGAAGTGATTAAGCCCATGAGGCCGAAGAAATGATCGCCATGCAGGTGCGATATAAAGATGTTATCCAGTTTGCCCCGTTTAATATTAAACTTGTTCATTCTGAACTGGGCACCTTCGCCGCAGTCAACCATAAAGAGGTTGCTGTTATAGTTTACTATTTGCGAGGTTGGAAAACGGTCGTAAGCCGGTATGGCACCGTTACTTCCCAGAATTGTCAGTTCAAAATGCATCTGCTTTGGGTAAAGCTCATTAATAGTGGTTCAAACTTCACTTGCTTTTGCCGGCCGGGGGGTAACAGCAGACGCTACGCAAAGCTTTATTATTAGCTTCGGAGATCTTTGTCAAGTTCTTCCATCATTACAAAATCAACTGATTCAGTAAGCGATGGAACAATATTCAGTATTGGCTCCAGTTGCGAGATCTTTATCAGCTTCTGGATATGTGGGTTAAGACCGGTAAGCACAAACATACCGCTGGCTTCCTTACATAAACGGTTGCCAACCAGCAGAGCGCTAAGTCCCGATGAATCTACATACTGCACTTCGGTAAGATCCAGCACAACGTTTCTGAATCCCTCGTTGTTAAGTATTACTAACTCCGACTTTAAATGCGGAGCCAGGTTACTCAACAATTTCTCTTCGTTCAGCTTTACGATCACCAAACGATCCCTTTTGTCAACTTGAAACTTCATATGCGGGTCTTTAGAATTGAAAATCCTGTCTAAACTACAACTTTTTTAATAAAACGTGAAATTCAGGTGCAATGTATGCAAAACCATTCTTTTAAAGAAATAGTGTTAGCATTTGCATCCGCCGGGGCGGCGCGTATTTTGATGTTTAGGGTATTTTAATGTAGGTTTGATTAACAGCGCGCAATGAAACAGGTAATTATTGCGTCTTAATGGTAGAACAACCCGACAGGTTGTCCTGTTTATGCAGTTGGTTTGATATTTGAAAAGCAAAGTGAATGGAAGCAAAATTTTCACCGAAAGTTAAGGAGGTAATCTCCTACAGCCGCGAGGAAGCCCTGCGGTTGAATCATGATTTTATTGGCATCGAGCACCTGGTGCTGGGCCTTATCCGCGAAGGAGAGGGTTTAGCCATTAAAACCATGCAAAGTCTGGATATTGACCCGGTAATGCTGCGCAAAACCATCGAAGACTCTATAAAGGACAAAACTGCCAAGGGCAATTTTAACCCCAACAACCTGCCATTAACCAAACAGGCCGAAAAGGTGTTAAAAATAACCGTTTTAGAGGCCAAGGTGATGAAGAGCGATGTAATTGGCACCGAACACCTTATGCTCAGTATCCTGAAAAACAAGGACAATGTGGTAACCCAGATTTTCCAGCAGTTTGACGTGGATTACGACGTGTTTAAGGCCGAATTGGAAAGCGTAGCCAACGATATTAAGGCCGAATTGCCAAACGACCCGAACGAGGAAGAACCTTTTGAGGACGACAAAGGCAAGGGATTTTCGCAACAGCCACCTGCCAAAAAAGCAGGTAACGCAAAAAGCAAAACCCCGGTGCTTGATAACTTTGGCCGCGACGTAACACACCTGGCCGAAGAAGGCGCGCTGGACCCAATTGTAGGCCGCGAGAATGAAATTGAGCGTGTATCGCAGATCTTATCGCGCCGCAAAAAGAACAACCCGATACTGATAGGCGAACCCGGTGTAGGTAAAACTGCTATTGTGGAAGGCTTAGCCTTACGCATTGTGCAGAAGCGCGTTTCGCGTGTGTTGTTCAACAAACGAATCGTGATGTTAGACCTGGCTGCCCTGGTAGCCGGCACCAAATACCGTGGCCAGTTCGAAGAGCGCATGAAGGCCATTATGAATGAACTGGAGAAGAACCGCGATGTTATCCTGTTTATCGATGAGATACACACCATTGTTGGTGCGGGCGGTGCAACCGGCTCTTTAGATGCCAGCAACATTTTTAAACCGGCCCTTGCCCGTGGCGAACTGCAATGTATTGGCGCCAGCACCCTGGATGAATACCGCCAGTATATAGAGAAGGATGGTGCCTTGGCCCGTCGTTTCCAACAGGTAATCGTAGATCCGCCAAGCCCTGAGGAAACCGTGCAGATATTATCCAATATCAAAAACAAATACGAAGACTACCACAGCGTAGATTATTCGAAAGAAGCAGTAGAAGCCTGTGTGAAGCTTTCTACCCGCTATATAACCGACCGCTTTTTGCCCGATAAGGCTATCGACGTAATGGATGAAGTAGGCGCACGCGTGCACCTTAAAAACATCCACGTGCCTAAAAACATTGTGGAGCTCGAAAAGCAGGTAGAGGATATCAAGAGCCAGAAGAACCATGTAGTGAAGAGCCAGAAATACGAAGAGGCTGCTAAACTACGCGATACCGAAAAACGCCTGCTGGAAGAATTGGATAAAGCCAAGAACCAGTGGGATGAGGAAAGCAAAACCAAACACTATCCGGTAACCGAGGAAGATATTGCCGAAGTAGTGGCCATGATGACCGGCATACCTGTAAACAAAATTGCCCAGAGCGAAAGCAACAAACTGGTGAACATGACCGGCGAAATACAAAGCGCCGTAATTGGACAGGATGAAGCCGTTAAGAAAGTGGTAAAAGCCATTCAGCGTAACCGGGTAGGTTTAAAGGATCCGAAAAAGCCAATAGGCACCTTCATTTTCCTGGGACCAACCGGTGTAGGTAAAACCGAGTTAGCCAAATCAATTGCACGTTACCTGTTCGATAGTGAAGATGCGCTGATACGCATTGACATGAGCGAATACATGGAGAAATTCAGCATCAGCCGTTTGGTAGGTGCGCCTCCGGGATACGTGGGTTATGAAGAAGGTGGGCAGTTAACCGAAAAAGTACGCCGCAAGCCTTACAGCGTGGTGTTGCTGGATGAAATTGAAAAGGCACACCCGGATGTATTTAACCTGTTACTGCAGGTGTTCGACGATGGTATACTTACCGATAGCTTAGGTCGCCGTGTAGACTTTAAGAATACACTGATTATTATGACCTCGAACATCGGTGCACGCGATCTGAAAGATTTTGGACAGGGAGTTGGTTTTGCCACTACCGCTAAATCGTCGCAGAGCGATGAATACTCGAAGAACATTATTTCTAAAGCGCTGAAACGCACCTTTAGTCCTGAATTCCTGAACCGTATTGATGATGTGATCATCTTCAATTCGCTGGAGAAGGAATCTATCTTCAAAATCATCGACATTGCTTTACGCGATGTTACCAAGCGTATCCTGGATCTTGGTTTTGAAATAAAACTTACGGACGAAGCCCGCGACTTTTTAGCCGAACGCGGCTACGACCCGCAGTTTGGCGCGAGACCGCTGCACCGCGCTATTCAGAAATACGTGGAAGACCCGCTGGCCGAGGAAATATTACGCGCCAACGCCAAAGCAGGCGATACCTTCCTGATAGAACTGGAAGCAGGTGCCGACGAATTAAAAATTACACACAAGGCCGGTAAGAAAAAAGCTGAACCAGCCGAAGAATAAAAAGAGAAGCCCCGGAATTTACCGGGGCTTTTTATTTTTAACCAATGCAGGTATATCCGGTTAAAGTAACACGTAATTATCCGCTGGTGGCCGCCATGGTACTTGTACCGTTAATTGGCGTGCTGCCCGGCATCTACCTGCTAGCCCGTTACCTGCCAAACCTGAGCGAAGGCATGGTGTTTGCCTGCATCTTTGGTTTAATGGCCTTAGTGCTGGGTTTTACTTTTTACCTGGTAAAACAATGTATAAGCACCGGCACTTTAACGCTGGCTGCCAACGGCATGCAGTTTCAATTTAGCGGTGATGGCTTGCTTGCATTATCCTCCTTTACCTTACAGGGGGCCGATATCCGCACCTACAACATCGGCGGTGCCGGCGATAAACTATACATTATGCTGGGCTTAAACGGTTGGCCCTACAGCATTGGCGTAGAGGCTGCCGAAAAAAATGAAGACGCTGAAGCACAGTTCCGCGAAGCGTTGGTGGCTATGGTAGAAATAATTAAAACACACAACGAGCAAGGCTCGTCGGCCATTACTTACAAAAGCTTCTATAACACCTGGTGGATGAAACTGCTTTTGTTAGCAGTGCTGGCATTAACCCTGGTCAAACTGCTTGCCGATGTATTCGGATAGCGCTTTTATTTTTTTAGCTGAAACGTAATGGGCATTTCAAAATTCAGGAAATACATGGGGTGTAGTACGATTTGCCCCAGCGTGTTAAACTCCAGCGCAGGCATCGGAATCTTTACAATGTTTAATATACCCAGTAATACTTTGCCAACCCTGTTGCGGGTTTTAATTTTAGTCAAGTCGGCATCTACCGATATAAAGAAACGGCGGTAGCGTTTTATATCCGTACGATCGTGCAGCACACCGTTTTTATCTGTCCACTTGTTTTCGAAACCGCCATACATATTACCCGCAGCATAGCCAAAGGCAATGTTCAGCCATTTGGGGCGTATGTTATGGTTAAACGAATAAAGGTTGAACGACAGCCAGGTTGTAATGCCGTTGTAATCCTTTAGCAATCGCTCGTGAAAACCCTTGCCGTATAACTCGTTGGCGCGGTCACGCAATTCACCTTTCGGGTAATTGATTATGTGAAAAGAATACTTGCATTGTATGCGCTGTTCTTTCCATAATAAGTATTGCGTTGTGGCAAGTGCAGCACCGCCAAAGTTAAATAGCAGGTCGCTCCAGCTGGCCCCGTATTTATTGCTGAAGCCATCCGGTATTTCAATAGCCGATAAACTTAAAAAGCCAAAAGCTCCTGCGGCCAGTGCAGCCGGTGTATTTTTCATGCCGCCCCAGCGCAGCATATTATAACTCCAGCAGGTTACAAAATACGGAACGTAAAAGTGACCGGTCTTGTCAATTTGCTGCCACTCTTTGGCATCGTTAAACCAATGAAACTTACCCAGCGATTGTTTGCCATACCACTCAAAGCCTACACCGGTCATAATAGCTGCGTAGGTGCCTACGGTGCCTACGGAAAGAGATGTAAGCCTGGCTACATTAGGTTTTGGGCTCCAGCATAACCAATGCGGACTGCAATAATTTTTAACCTGCTCTTTATTAAACGGCGGACAATAAGTTGTATCGCCTGGTTGTAGTTGCAGACTATCCTGCTCCCAAACAGGCATGCCCATGCAACTGATAGAAACAATAAGCAATAAGGTAAGGAAAAGTTGCTTCATGCAGGGGGCTCAGCTGTTTGTGGGGCCAATTTAAGCAAACCCCGTTATCCGGTAATTAAATACACCTTAAGCCAACAAAAAAAGGGCCTTGCGGCCCCTTTGAATTTTATGATTCCGATTGTATTAATGCGCTGCGGCAGCACCTACTAAGGTAGTGCGTACTTTTTCCATCAGCACATTTACACGGCCTTCATTAGCAGCTTCAACATATACACGCAGCAATGGTTCAGTGCCGCTGGCACGTATCATTACGGTTTCTTCTTCTTCCAAATAAAACTTGTAGCCATCCAGGTCTTCCACCTTGCTGATAGCCACCCCACCGAAATCTTTATACGAACCGTTCTTGCAGTTGTCCATAATAGCCAGTTTCTGCTCTTCTTTTAAATGCAGGTCTAAGCGGTTGTAGGAGAATGCACCAACAACAGCATATACTTCATCAATTAACTCCTGAAGTTTTTGGCCGTTCTGTATCAGGTGCTGCACAATCACTAGTCCGTCCCAAATACCATCGCGTTCAGGTATATGTCCTTTTACAGCAATACCGCCGCTTTCTTCACCACCTACCAGCACATCTTCGTTCTGCATTATTTCGCAGATGTATTTAAAGCCGATTTTGGTTACCTCAATAGGCAAGCCATACTGCTCGCACATTTTCTTCACCTTGTTACTTACCGAGAAAGCGACTACCACTTTGCCGTCCATGCCCTGGTATTTGTGCAGAATATGGATGAGCAGCAGGATGATATGGTGTGCATCTACAAACCGGGCACCTGTGTTGTATAAACCGATACGGTCAGCATCGCCATCAGTGGCAATAGCCATATCCACGTGTTTCATTTCGCGCAGGTAATGCTCCAGGTCTTTCAGATTTTTCGAGATAGGCTCAGGGGCCTGTCCGTAAAAGCCGGGGTTGTATTCGCAATGCAGGAAATCGGCATGGGGCATAATACGCGGAAAAATACTTTGGCCGGCACCATACATGGCATCGTAGGCTACCACCAGGTCGCTGCTGTCGTTCAGCGCTTCCAGGTCAAAGTGTTCCTGTACATGTTCAAAATACATAGTCTCCAGGTCTACATATTCCAGCAGACCCTTGGCTTCCCATTCTTTCAGGCTCAGTTCCTCGCCGGTAAACGACTCCGGAATAATATTTTCAATCTCTGTAATGTATTTCTGAATCAGCGGTCCGCCGTGTTTCGATTTCAGTTTATAACCGTTATAGCTTGGCGGGTTGTGGCTGGCTGTAAAAATTACGCCCAGTTCACATTCCAGTTTAAATGCGCCGAGCGATATCATAGGGGTAGAAACAAAGTGTTCGTCGAAATACACCTTAATGCCCTGCGAGCACAATACATTAATAGCTGTTTGCGCAAACAGGTAACCGCCAAAGCGGCAATCATAGCCCACCACAATTTTGGCATTGGCATCGCGCTGTTTAGCCCAATCGGCAGTAGCCTTGGCCACGCGTTTTACGTTTTCGGTTGTAAAATCTTTAGCTATAATGCCTCTCCATCCGTCGGTTCCAAACTTAATTTTATCCATCATCACAAAATTTTGAAGCGGTAAATGTAAAAAACCGCGGTAAAGTGAAGGTTGGCAGATAGTCAATTTAGTACACAAGGGTATTGTTTTCCCCGTTTTTTGTTGGAAAGCGACCCGGCATTTATGGGTATCTTTATATTGCTTTACGTCAATGGTAATGGAACGTGTAGATACATATCGCCACAAAGGTTTGCGGAAGGAACTGGCCGTAAAGCTGCGCGACAAGGGAATAAGAGACCAGAACGTATTAGGCGCTATTGAGCGTGTGCCCCGCCACCTGTTTTTCGGTAACGATTCGGTGTTTTACGAAACACATGCCTACGAGGACAAGGCCTTCCCGATAGGAGAGGGGCAAACCATTTCGCAGCCTTATACCGTTGCTTATCAATCGGAACTGTTAAAGGTAAGCCCCGGCATGAAGGTGCTTGAAATAGGCACCGGCAGTGGTTATCAGGCTGCTGTGCTGGCCGAACTGGGCGTTAAAGTGTATACCATCGAGCGCCACCGTAAGTTGAATGAACGCACCCGGCCCCTGTTGGAAGACCTGGGCTACCGTGGTATTAAGTGCTTTTTCGGCGATGGATTTGAGGGCCTGGCGGCCTTTGCTCCATTTGAACGTATTATCATAACTGCGGCAGTTCCTGAATTACCCAAGAAACTTCTTTCGCAATTATCCGTAGGAGGTATATTGGTGATGCCCTTTGGAACCGAAACCGATTGCGATATGATCCGTATCACCAAACAGGCCGAAGGTCAATATACCGAAGAAGTATTCGGTAAATTTTCGTTTGTGCCTATGTTAAAGGGCAAAGTGTTTTAAAGTAACCCATGTATGCGTAGCATAGCGTTGTTTATTCTTTTTACAACTTGTTTGGGTCTGCAGGCTGCGGATACAAAAATTATTGCCCTTAAAATAATGGACAAGCGCAACCGCGAGCCCATTGTAAATGCCGAGATCAAGATCGAAGATCTGGTAGCTACACAGGTGAGCGCTGCTTTCAGTAACGATAGTGGTTTGGTGTTATTCCCCGTAAACAAAACTTCGCGCTACCGCATCAGCGTTAGTAAGGATTCAAAAGGTTCCAGCGTAGGCTACCTGCAATATTCCTTTGTAATTACCGAGCGCGATTTTGCCACCAACCGGCCTATTGAAGTAGAACTGGAAAAGGTTAAGCGCAGCGATTATTCGTTTTTACCCAACCTGTATTTTAATGCCAAAAGTGCACAGGTCAGTGTAGAGGATACTGCTACGCTGAACAACATTGCAGTAATGCAAAAACAATATCCTACCCTGCAGCTCGAAATAAGCGTGCATGCCGATTGTTCGGAACCTGCCGATGTTTGCATGAAAAGAGTGGATGCCATTAACCAGTATCTGATGGTGCACAACGCCGATTTAAAACGCGTAGTTGTAAAAAGTTATGGGAACGAACGCCCGGCCAATGGCTGTAATTGTAAAGGCACACCTGCCTGTAACAGCGAGCAGTTAAGCGAAAACCGCCGTGCCGAGTTTAAGTTGCTTAGTTTTTAAGCTACCGGTATTTCTTCATTACGCGGTCAATTTCCCGCTTCGTATCTTTTTCTTTCAGCGATTCGCGTTTGTCAAATTTCTTTTTGCCGCGTCCTAAACCTATTTCCAGTTTGGCGTAGCTGCGCTTGCCTATAAATAATCGTATAGGTATAAGCGAAAACCCCCGCTCTTTAATTTTTGCTTCAATTTTAGCCAGCTCGCGTTTCTTCAATAACAACTTGCGCTGACGCATAGGCTCGTGGTTGGCATACGCACCGTGGCTATACTCCGGTATGTTCATGTTCTTCACATACACCTCCCCATCGCGTATCACACAATACGCTTCCGAAATACTGCCGCCACCTTCGCGTATAGCTTTTATCTCGCTGCCGGTAAGCAGTATGCCTGCTTCAAACTTCTCCAGTATTTCAAACTCGAAGCCTGCCTTTTTATTCTGTACGTTAATCTTATCTGCACTAATCATGTTCGTTCCTGTTATTCGCCGCCTTCCTTCCTTTTTTACAACCTATTCCAAACTGCGGAACAGCTTTTCAATTTTTTCTTTTGGTAATATTTTCTGACCGGTTCTGCCGCTGGCAATTACCCGGTCTTCTACCTTGGCTATAAACAAACAGTTTACCTCGTTGCCCTTTAGTTCTTCTATTACCGCTTCAAAAATAACCTTCTGACCTACAAATGCCGGCGACAGGTGCTTTACTTCTACAAACGTGCCGATGCCTTCTTCGGTATCCTCCTTCATGTCCAGCACAAATAAGCGGCTGCTCCACTCGGCATCGCGGGTAAGGGCAAAGGTGGCATACACGGGGTGTACGGCACCACTTTCAAAAGCAGCGGTATCCTCGGCACGCACCAGGCGCTCAAACGTCTTTTTATCCCCTTTGCGGTAAATGCTCTTCACTGGGCGAAGGTGCTAAAAAATGTGCAATGTGAATGTTACCGGTTCTTCCAATACCCCGGTTTACGTTTATGGTGCGCAAATGCAATTACAATGATTTCATTGTTTTTAAGCTGGTAAACAACTTTATAGGGGAATTTCCGAAGATTGTGCTTTCTATACTTTTTATCAGTTTTTTCAAATTGGAATGGCCCCTTTCCTATTTCATTTAATGTGGAGTAATAATCTTGAAGTAAGTTGTTTGCCAGAAGATTTGAGATGGGCCAATACCATTCAATGGCTTCATCTAATTCATGTAAAGCTTGTTCAAGAATGGTGATCTTATATCCCATACTTGATACGCATAAATTCTTTTACTTCTTCCAGTGTTTTGCCTTTGCTTGGATCTTTACGGTATTCTTCCAGCCGTTCTTCCAGCATGGTAATTTCTTCGCTGGTAAATTCATCATCCTCCCAGGCAATTATTTCCGCCTTAAAGTTGGCCTCGCTCAACAAACGCTTTAACTGGTCAGCGTCCTTTTCACTTTGTACCGTTATGGTGAAGGTTTTCATTGTTGTGCTTTTAAGTAAAGATAGCCATTAATAAAACGCAGGACTCTACTTTTTCTTCTCCGGTGCCGTTAACATAGTCCAGCGCATACCTATAAAACCTTTGGCGCCCTGTATAGGGGCATAGTTGTAGCTGGGGTCAAAGGTATAACCGTACGGGTTGTTCTCATCCAGGTGCTTGTCAAACGGATCAAACGGACGCAGGATTGGATTTTTAGGGATAAAATTCAATATGTTTTTAACCCCGGCATACAGCTCAAAGTTTTTCGGCAAACGCTTGGTAAGCTGTAAATTCATTAAGCAATAGGTTGGCGATTTCTCCGGACGGAAATCGTTCGGCACCACCGGCAAATACATAGGGCCGGTTAATTTACCGGTTAGGTCAACGGTTAAACCTATCTTGCTAAAGTTATAGCTGGCTGTGAAATTGGCTGAAACCACGGGAGCAAACAGTTGTGGTTTGCGCTGCGTAGCTCCGGTGCTATCCTTCTGTACGCGGTATACGTCCAGCCAGGTCATACCGGCTGAGATACTTAAGCCGTTAGTAAAAGAAAAATTAAGATTAGCCGATAGGCCTGCCGATACTGCATGGCCTTTCAGGTTATCGTAAATAATCTTTTGCGGGTCGCTTAAAAAGTCGCCGGTTATTTGATTGGTGAAGTAGGTATAAAAGCCGCTTACATCCACTTCTACAAAACCTGCCTTATGGTTAAAGAAACCATTGTAGTTAAGGTTGCCGTTCCAGCTTTGCTCGGGCTTTAGCGCTGCAGCAATTACCACCTGCCTTGCACCGGTAAGTGCCGCATGGTCCTCCGTAAACAGGTTTACTACCCGGTAACCACTGCCGCCTGTTAAGCGTATGGTGTGGTTGGCATTAGGCGAATACCGGAAACTAAGGCGCGGGGTAAAAATAGATCCGTGTGTAGTGTTATAATCGTAACGCAAACCGGCTAACACGGTAAACTGTGTAACGGGCTTGTATTCCAATTGCGCAAACACACCGGGTAAATAGGTGTAAGCAGGTTTGTTGCGCAAATGGGCGCTATCGCCATTGCTGGTGGCTACGGAGTTATCATCGTAATATACAAAGCGGAAAGGAACACCGGTTAGCAGGTTTACTTTGGGCCAGTGCTTATCATACACCAGTTGCGCAAAGGCCGTGTGTTGTTGCGCCAGGTATTTTACCTTGCCGTAATAACTATCCTGAAAGTGATAATTATACGAGTAATCAATGCGCAGTTGTTCTTTTGGTATGGGCAGCGCATACACGCCAAACATTTCGCTGCGTTGGGTAATTACACTTTCGCCATACACACTATCGGTACCGCGCCAGCGCTTACTCCAGTTCATTTCGCCGCCCCAGCGGTTTTCGTACACATAGCGGAAGGCAATCGAAAAAGGCTTACCATCCTTGCGTTCAATATCCCACTTATTAAAAACCGATACCCGGTTTTGCAGCGTTACATCGGTAAAGTTATCGTGGTTTACATCGCGTGGCAACCAGTAGTTAAAGTAGTTGGCGCCTAACAGCGAGTGCGCCTTTTTAACTTTCCATTTAGCGCTTACATCGGCGTTAAACTCACCTACTGTAGTGCCTGAAATATCCAGTTTTAATAAAGGTGCGGTAATGGCATCGCGGGTAATCACGTTAATCAATCCTGCCACGGCTTCGCTGCCATAAAGGGTACTGGCCGGACCTTTCACTACTTCAATCCGCTTCACCAGCGCCGATGGAATGCCATGTAAACCATACACAGCTGAACGCGACGATACGATGGGCATGCCGTCAATCAATATCATGGTATAGGGGCCTTCCAGTCCGTTGATGTGAATATCACCTGTATTGCAAACGTTGCAGTTAAGCTGGGGCTGCACGCCATTTACCATGTTCAGCGATTCGAACAGCGAGGGTGCGGGATTTTTTTTGAATAAAGCCGGCGTATAAACTTCTACCGGTATGGGCGATTCCAGCTTGGTAACGCTTCGCATAGTTCCTGATACTACCACTTCGTTTATGTGCCCCCCACTGGGTTGTAACTGCACGTTTTTAGTGCGCAAAAATTCGGCAATGGTAAGGGTATCGCTTACATAACCTAACGATTGAAAGCTGAGTGTATGGCTGCTGTAGGCCGCAGGCACCAGCAGCACAAAGCGGCCCGATTCATCAGCCGTAGTACCTACCGTAGTGCCTGTAAGCACGGTGGTTGCAAACGGCACCGACTCGCCGGTGTTTTTATCGTGTATGGTTCCGCTTACTTCCATGTCCTGTGCCGCCGCGCTGTAAAGCACGCCGCTGAGCCATATGGAGAAGAACCATTTCATAACTTATACAATCAGCACAGGGCATTTTACATTGTGGCGTACTTCGGCAATGGTTTCGCCAAGGATGATATCCATTATGCCGCGGTGGCCGTGCTGGGCAATAACCAATAAGTCGGCCTGGCTTTTTTCTACCAGTACCGGCAATTGCTTTTTAGGGTCACCAAAGCCCAGCACTTCAATAGCATGAAAGCCCTGCTCGCGCAGTTTAGCACCATAGGCTTTCAATTCAATCCAGTCCTGGTTGGTTTCGTAATCTTTAATGTCGGAGCCATACGAACGGGCACCGGCTGTTTCTACTACGTGCAACAGGTAGTATTCGGTATCGGGGTTGCCCATACCCACACCTTCCGTAATGGCACGCACATCATTCCCCGAAAAATCGACGCAGATACCTATGCGCTGATACGAGCGTGGTTTAATGGCGGTCAGCATCTCGGCTTTGCCATGCGGAACGCCACTTTCGCGTACGGCCTTTTTATTGGTGATGGCAAAGTAGAGGATATAAACCAGGAAGGCGCCAATGGCAAATACCACGGGCAAAATGATGAAGTTAAACACCCACAAGTGTTCGCCCAATGCCTCGTGCCATTCGCTCAGCGTGTCGTAGGTCAGTTTTATGTTCAGCCCTAAGATGACCGCCGCCGAAAGCCAGGCCAGCAATTTTAGTTTAGGGCCAATGGCAAACTCGCCCATGCGTTCTTTATCGCTTACAAATTGTATAAGCGGCACTACGGCAAATCCTAATTGTAAACTCAGTATCACCTGCGATAGCAACAACATGCCATCCACCTGCGATTCGCCCAGGTAATAAATAACCAGCACGGCAGGCACTACTGCTATTAAGCGCGTAATCAACCGGCGCAGCCACGGTGCTATTCGTAAGTCCAGGTAGCCTTCCATTACAATCTGCCCGGCCAGCGTACCGGTTATAGTGCTGCTTTGTCCGGCTGCTATTAAAGCAATGGCAAAAAGCAAGGGGGCTAATTGTTTACCTAATAAAGGTTCCAGCATACTGTGGGCACTGGCAATACTGCGCACCTCGTGGTGACCGCTCGTAAAAAACACAGCAGCTGATAGTATAAGAATACTGGCATTTACAAAAAGCGCCAGGTTAAGGGCAATAGCCGAATCGAAAAAATTATAACGGATGGCTTCGCGCAGACCTGCTTCGTCGCGTTTTACATACCGGGTTTGCACCAGTGCCGAGTGCAGATACAGGTTATGCGGCATTACGGTAGCGCCTATAATGCCAATGGCTATATATAAAGCATCGCTGGAAAGCGCGGAGGGCACCAGGCCACGCACAATTTCGCCGGCGGCCGGGTGCGCAAAAAACAGCTCCACAAAAAACGAGATACCGATGATGGATACCAGCGCAAAAATAAAGGCCTCCATATACCGCATGCCGCGGCTTTGTAAAAACAGGATAATAAAGGTATCGAGCACGGCTAACGATACACCCCAGATAAGCGGCAGGCCAAACAGCAGGTTTAAGCCGATGGCCATACCTAAAACCTCGGCTAAATCGCAGGCGGCTATGGCAATTTCGGCCAGCAGCCACAAGGGTATATTAATAATGGCAGGATAGGTTTCGCGCGAGGCCTGGGCTAAATCCTTACCTGCCACCACGCCTAACCGGGCGCTCAACGATTGTAACAGCAGGGCAATTACATTACTCATCAGCAACACCCACAGCAGTTGATAGCCAAAACGGCTGCCGCCTGCAATATCCGTAGCCCAGTTGCCGGGGTCCATATAACCCACAGCCACTAAAAATGCCGGACCGATAAACAGCATAAAACGCCTCCAGCCGGCTTTACCGCCGGTGGTGTCAATGCTGCTATGCACTTCCGACAAAGATTTATGTTCTCCCAAAATTCAAATTTTAGACAAATCTAAAAAAATATTTCGTTAGAACTAAAAAATTATTGTGTCTGTTCGAAAATGGTTGGGTACAGGAGACGCATAAGTGTGCTATTCATTAGAATGATATTAGAGGATTGACTTTTGGTACTCCGCTTGCTATATTTAAGACAGGATTAATAAATAGGCCTCCTTGCGGTAAGATAACTACCTATGGTTACTGTGGGATGATAGAGTGAAATACTCCGCAAATTGAGCTGAGTGCCGTTACTGAATTGTTTTTTGTGTGTTGTAACATATAAATATTTGTATATGTTTTTAGACGGATTCCGTCTTTAACATTATACAGGCACGGCTGAACGTTTCCGCTTAAACGGGATTTGCGAGGCCGGGTATATTTTTTATTGCAGCGCACTTTAACCCACAAAGCGCCCCCGAATGAAAAAACTGTACTCCCTGACCCTGGTACTGGCTTCAGCTCTATCTGCTATGGCTCAAAATGTTGGTGTAGGTACCAACAACCCCGCATCTAAACTGGATGTAAAAGGCAACCTAACTATTGGTAACTCTTATTCGGGTACTACGGCCCCTGCCAACGGTGCCATTATAGAAGGCCAGTTGGGTGTAGGTACTGCCGCCCCCGATAGCAAAGCATTGCTGGATCTTACAGCCACCGATAAAGGTGTTTTACTGCCACGCGTAGCGCTGGTAAGTACTACCAACCCAATCAGCGGTGCTAAACCCGATGGCTTAATGGTTTATAATACCAGCACCTCCGGTACATATCCTACACCCGGCGTATATGTGTGGAGCACCACTACAGGCGATTGGGTCCGCATTATTACCAATAGTACCCTCAGCGGTTCCTTACAGCCGTTGAGCAACAGTGCAGGCGGAGGTTTAGGAACCTTTAGTTACAACGGTGGAACGGCTACACAAATTGGTATAGCCAACCAGGGCGTAGTAACGGGTATGCTTGCAAACGACGCTGTAACTACTACGCAAATTGCACCCAACACCATTACCAGTGCCGATATGGGTCCTAACTCGGTGGACCTGAGCAGTGGAGTGGTAACAAACGTATTGCCTGTAAACCGCGGAGGAACTAACACCAACAGTTTAGGCAGCGGCGGAAGTATTGCCTACAGCAACGGAACTTCTTATGCGTTTTCTCCGGTAGGCTCCACAGGCCAGGTACTGGTTAGCGGTGGCACGGGCCAACCCACCTGGAGTTCGGTATCCTCTTTAAATGCCGACCTTACACCGGGAACCGGGTTAACCGGTAGCGCATACGATGGCTCTGCTGCGCAAACATTCGGCGTAGCTTATGGTACCACTGCCGGCACTGCTGTGCAGGGTAACCAAACCGCAACTATCAGTGCGGGTGCGGGTTTAACCGGTGGTGTAGCTGCCGATGCGCTGGGCGATGGAGTTACCGCTACTGTAAATGTAGGTGCCGGAACAGGTATTACTGTAAATGCCGATGACATAGCAGTGAAGGTCGACGGTAGTACTATTGATGCCGGCGGCGCGGGTGGTTCCATCCGTGTTATAAGCTTACCTACCGGCAACAACGGCTACATACAAAATACAACGGTTCAACAGGCAGGCGCCAATTTTAATATCAGTGGTAATGGAACGCTGGCCGGTGCAATGCCTTTAACCTTTACCTCTATTGGCAGCGGCAACTATAATAAAACAGTGCTCTACCACGATGCCGCACCCAATGGCTTCTATCTCGATCTGGCCCGTACCACCGATGCGACAGGCGGAACACCAATCGACTTCCGTATTGATGCCCGGGGCGGCGGAGCAAATTTCTTTGCTATTAAAGGTGCCACAGGCAACGTAGGTATAGGCACCGCTGCACCCAATGTAAGGTTAGAAGTAAACGGGGCCACACGCACTTCATCCTTGCAACTCACCAATGCCAATACAGTTCTTACGCAAGGCAGCGGAAATTCCATGCGCACTACCACCAGCTATGGTTATACCGAAGTAGGTCCACAAAATTCTGGATGGAGCCATTTTACAACAGATAGGCCCGCTTTCTGGTTTAGCAATCCTATATATGTAAATGGCGGTCAGTTCAGCAGCTATAATACCAGCGATCTGTTATTGCAAACCAATGGCACTACGCGCATAACTGCACTTGCCAGCAACGGAAATGTAGGTATAGGTGTAAGTCCTTCGGCCCGCTTGCATGTTAGCGGCGGTGGTATGTTACTGGGTACAAATGGCGCATCTTCCAACACACGTACACTTACTATTTTAGAAGACGGCGATGCGCAAACCAACTTCGGCTCTTATCCCGGCGCATGGACCAGTGCCCTGCAAATTCAGGATAACACCAGCGCTAACCGCTTTGTATGGTTATCGCCGCTGGATGCCGGTTCAGGCGCTAACACCCGCATGGTAAGTGCCGGCAGTGGTTTCGACCTGTATGTAAACGGAAATTCCGGAAGTTCCGGTTCCCTGGCCATGTCTGTGGCTGCGGGTACGGCTGTAACGCTGCCTTCGCTCAGTGCAGGTGGTTTAGTGAAATCATCGGGCGGCACACTGCAAATAGCCGGTGGTGGTGATTTACCCGGCGGCAGCGGCAACTATATTCAAAATGGTACTGGTTCACAATCCGCCAACTTTAACATTACTGGCTACGGTTATGCAGGTAATTATTTCCAAACACCAACCATGTATGTAAGCAACTACCGCCATACAGCAAGCACCTACGAGAACGTTTATTCCGACAATAATAGTTCAGGTGGCTTTAGGTTGTTACGTAACGATGGTAATAGTTGGGGGTATTTTTATGCAGACAACGGAGGTATAGGCATTCTGAAGGATGGCAGCTGGGCCATTCGCGCTTCGGGCAGTACCAACGGCACTAACTCCGATGTTTCTTTCTACACCGATGGAGGAGCCCGCCGTGCGTATATAAGCAGTGGTGGCTTGTATTTCGATGCTGCCAATCCATATATTAATGCCTCCTCTTATTTTATCTCACCGGGCGGTGCCTACTTTAATAGTGGTACCGTTTATTTCGAAGCGGCTTCACAGCATCGCGGCGGTATTCAAAACGATGGTGGCAACTATAATGGCTGGGTACGTATACACGATGATCTTTGGAGCGCGGGCTGGCTGCGCAGCGATGGTGGCGCAGGCTGGTATAGCCAAACTTATGGGGGCGGATGGAACATGGTGGATGGCTCTTATGTTCGTTGCTATGGCGATAAAGCACTTACCTATGGTTTAGGAGCTTATAATACGGCTTCGGTATATGGCGGCTATGCCTATGGTAACAGTACCAGCGATGGTCACCGCCAGTTACCCAACCCTAATGCACCAGGCTCAACCGGTTGGGGCTACCTGGGGCAAAACAGTACCGATTGGTACTATGTTTATTCCGATAACTACACCAATACCTCGGCCCGCGAAAAGAAACGCGACATCCTTCCGCTGGATGATGCCATGATGGGCTATGTAATGAGCGACATCGAAAAAATTAAACCTTCCTTCTATAAATACAAAGGCGAATCGGATGAGATAGTTCCCGGCTTTGAAACCCGCTACCGTCCTAATATGCACCTGGGGGTGATACTGGATGAAACGCCGGATTACCTGCAGGATAATGCCTTTAGCGGGGTCGACATTTACGCCATGGGCGTGTTTGCCTTAACCGGTGTTAAATACCAGCAGAAACAAATTAAGGAGTTACAACAACAGGTAAACAGCAACATGGCAGTAGGCACCGGCACAGTTACCGGTACATCTGTTACCGTTCAGTTGCCTGCAGGTTTTTGCGCCCAGGGCGAAACCCCGGTTATAAATATTACGCCTACCAGCGCCAATAGCGGTTTTTATTTAAGTGCAGTGGATAGCAAATCGTTTACTGTTACTGCTAATGGTAGTATGAGTTTCAACTGGCAGGCGGTAAAGGTAAGTGCTCCTTCCGCAACTGTGGCGGAGAGCAGGTCAACGGTTGATCCCGCACTGGCCAATCAGCTGGTGGTAGATCCTTCTATTAAAGATAAAGTGCACGACTACTGGAAAAAATCAAAAGAGCAATTACAGGCTGAATACAAAGTATACCTGGAAGGTGTAAAACAGAACAGTCCGCAGTTATACGAAAAGCTGTTACGTGAAAATAAGAGCGCCGAAGATTTTGTAAATGCTCATAGCGAATAATAAGCCCTGAAAACAATCATTCGTACAAATCAATTAATAGATACGTTCATGAAACAGTTCTACTCACTTGCCTTGCTGCTGCTGCTGATAGGTATGGCAAATGCTCAAAATGTTGGTGTAGGCACCAACAACCCCGCATCTAAACTGGATGTAAAAGGCAACTTAACCATTGGTAACTCCTATTCGGGCACTACAGCACCTGCCAACGGTGCCATTATAGAAGGCCAGTTGGGGGTAGGTACAGCCTCGCCCGATAGCAAAGCATTGCTGGATCTTACAGCAACCGATAAAGGGGTATTACTTCCGCGCGTAGCGCTGGTAAGTACTACCAACCCAATCAGCGGTGCTAAACCCGATGGCTTAATGGTTTATAATACCAGCACCTCCGGTACGTATCCTACACCCGGCGTATATGTGTGGAGCACCACTACAGGCGATTGGGTCCGCATTATTACTAATAGTACCCTCAGCGGTTCCTTACAACCACTAAGCAACAGTGCAGGCGGAGGTTTAGGAACCTTTAGTTACAACGGTGGAACGGCTACACAAATAGGTATAGC
Source organism: Chitinophagales bacterium (assembly GCA_044225825.1). GTDB lineage: Bacteria > Bacteroidota > Bacteroidia > Chitinophagales > LD1 > Bog-950. The sequence goes on along the minus strand of JBGAIB010000001.1, from coordinate 785,780 downwards.
CAACCAGGGCGTAGTAACGGGTATGCTTGCAAACGACGCCGTAACTACTACGCAAATTGCACCCAACACCATTACCAGTGCCGACATGGGTCCTAACTCGGTGGACCTGAGCAGTGGAGTGGTAACAAACGTATTGCCTGTAAACCGCGGAGGAACTAACACCAACAGTTTAGGCAGTGGCGGAAGTATTGCCTACAGCAACGGAACTTCGTACAGTTTTTCTCCGGTAGGCACCACAGGTCAGGTTTTGTTGAGCGGTGGTACCGGGCAACCTACCTGGGGGCAGGTAGCCAATGCACAGCTTGCAAACTCATCGGTTACTATAAATGCAGGCACCGGACTTAGTGGTGGCGGCACAGTAGCTTTAGGTAGCAGCGTTACACTTAATAATGCGGGTGTTACTTCATTAAGCGGTACTCCTAACCAGGTAAGTGTTTCGGCCTCTGTAGGGGCTGTTACGCTTTCTACACCACAAAACATTCATTCCGGTGCTTCACCAACATTTGCAGGCTTAAACCTTTCCGGTTTAACAACCAATGCGGCTGTTTACACCGATGGTGCCAAAAATCTAACAACTACTGCTCCGGCTTCGGGCAGCTTAGGTTACTGGACCCGCAGCGGTACTAACTTGTATAACACCACGCTTACCGATAACCTGGGGGTGGGAGTTACTGCTCCAACCGCAAAACTGCATGTGGGAGCGGGTGAAGGCGATGGCATCACCATTGGCAACCCCAACGATGCGATGGGCCTTGATGGCGGTTCGTATGCTATTAAATTTTACGGTTACCGCGATGTGATACCCAATGCCATAAGCGCAAAAATTACTGCCGAGCGCACTAATGTTTGCTGCAGTTGGTTAAGCCAGGGAACCGATCTGGCCTTTTACACAAATGCAGGTCTTACTGCTGCTAATGCCGATAACTCGGTAGAACGCATGCGAATAAAGGATAATGGAAATGTTATTATCAGCAGCCTGGGGTCGGGCCTGGTAAAAGCTTCGGGCGGCACACTGCAAATTGCCGGTGCGGGCGACCTGCCTGCCGGTAATGGCAACTATATTCAAAACCAATATGGGGGCGCGCAAAGTGCTAACTTCTGGGTTAGCGGCGAAGGCCGCGTAGGTAGCTGGTTCCGCAACAGCTCAGCAGGTACGGGTTTATATAACGAGGCAACTACGGCAGGTATTTATTCTCCTTCATCCGGCTTAATGAGTACTTACAACGGCAGCAACTTCCGTATCGAAGGTAATCGCTTGTATGGCTCAGGTTCCTCCTCTAATTATGGTGCCTTAACCATCCAGGGCGATAAAAACGGTTGGGGTGGTATCAGCTTCCGCGATGCAGCAGGCAACCTGCAGAAAACCCTCATGATTACAAGTGTTAACAGCGGTATCTACAACAGCAGCGATAATAATTGGGATTGGTTGTATAGCGGCGGTGCACTGCAAACGCTTAACGGATATAGCCCTGCCAACAACGTTATGCGCCTTACACCAAACTTGCATTTGAATGCTAACGGTGGTTATGCCGTAATTCTTAACTGGGATAACGGGGCAGTTAGTGCCGGAACACAACAGTTACGTATCGGCAACGGACAAAGTGCTGATGTGTTCGGTGTGTTGGCTAATGGCGATGTAACCATCCAAAACAAACTGGCCCTTCGCGGCGATGATAGCTGGCTGCGGTTAAACCAAAACGCCAATTTTAGTTCCGGTACGTATACCCCGGGCTTTTTCCGGGCCGACCAGGGCTTAGCCACTGCCGGTCTGGCAAATGCTTATGGCGGTGTATACGGTGTTAACTCACCTTACTATCATACCAATACCAACGATTCCTGGTTCCCTTATCCCGGCAATAACTACAATTATATCCGGGGCAATGCCTATGCCTGGAATGCCCATTGGTACGATGAAAACAATGCAGGCTATTACATGAACCCCGATAACACCAACCGCCTGGCCTATCTCTATTATGGTATAGGAGCTTATAACGTGGGCGGATGGATGAGCGGTATTACACAAACCGAGAACACCAGCGATGGACACCAGTATGTGCCACTCACAGGTAACTGGGGCTATGTAGGCACCAGCGGTCAGTACTGGTATTATATGTATTCCAATAACTATGTGGATGTATCGCAGCGCGAAACAAAACGCAATATCACCCCGCTCGATAAATCGGCTTACGATTATGTGATGGAAGACATCGATAAAATGAAACCGTCTTTCTACAAATACAAACTGGAAACCGACGACATGGAACCGGGCAACGAACCTAAATACCGCCCTAACATGCACATTGGTTTAATTCTCGACGAAGCGCCAGATTACATACAGGACCAGGCTTTCAGTGGCGTGGATATTTATGCGCTGGCATCGTTGAGTTTGGCAGGTGTTAAGCATAATCGCGAGGATATTAAGGAACTGAAAACAGCCGTAGCTTCCGCCTCACAAAAAATCAGCGACTTCGGAAATGAAGCTATGAGCGGTAACGAAGTATGGGTGCCATTTTCAGCAGAATTTAAAGCACAGAATAAGGCTGGGGTTACACCGGTGGTAACCGTTAGCGCTAATCAGACAGGTGTGGTGTTAAGTGTAACCGAAACAACCGCTGAAGGTTTTAAAGTGACATCATCCACCAATACAAGCGGCAGCACATTTAACTGGATAGCCATGGCTAAAGTGCCTGCTGCCCAACCGGCTGCGGAAGAAAAGGGAAGCATAGCTCCTGAACTGCTCAGTCAGTTAAAAGTGGATGAGAGCAAGAAAGCTGCCATCCGTACGTATTGGCAACAACAGAAAGAACATAACCAGGCCGAAGCTGCAAGGCAGAAAGCTGAACACGAACGCATCGTACAAATAGGCGAAAGTCAACGCACGGCCACTCAAAACGTACCGGCCGAACCGGGCAATAAATAGCAAATATTTTTTTAATAGGACAGACTTTAAAAACCGAGCGATGAAAAAACTTTATTCCCTTACCGTGGCGCTTATTTCAACCGGCGCAATTATGGCACAAAATGTAGGTATTGGCGAAAACAATCCCGCATCCAAGGCTACTGTAAAAGGTAACCTGAGCGTGGGTTCGGGTTATTCCACTACAGCCGCACCTTCCAATGGTGCCATCATTCAAGGCCCTGTAGGTATAGGTACGCCTTCGCCCGATGGCAACGCGTTGCTGGACCTTACCGCCACCGATAAAGGTTTGCTGTTACCGCGTGTGGCGCTGGTAAGTACTTCTAACCCTATTAGCGGTACCAAACCCGATGGTTTAATGGTGTATAACACCAGCACTACCGGTACGTATTCTACACCAGGTGTATATACGTGGAGCACTACTGCCAACGATTGGGTACGCATTATAACCAATACTACCCTAAGCGGTTCCTTACAACCATTAACCAACAGCGTAGGTGGCGGTTTGGGTACGTTTAGCTATAATGGTAGTGCGGCTACCCAAATAGGTATTGCCAACCAGGGTGTAGTAACGGGTATGATAGCCAACGATGCGGTAACTACCTCGCAAATAGCCCCTAATACCATTACCAGCGCCGATATGGGACCTAACTCGGTTGACCTCAGCAGCGGTGTGGTAACAAACGTGTTACCCATCAACCGCGGCGGCACCAACACCAACAGTTTGGGTAGTGGTGGCAGCATTGCTTACAGCAATGGTACTTCGTATAGCTTCTCGCCGGTAGGCACTAACGGACAGGTATTACTAAGCGGTGGTACCGGCCAGCCTACCTGGGGCCAGGTTACAAACGCACAGTTGGTAAACAACTCGGTTACCATTAATACCAGCGGTGGTATTACTGGTGGCGGTACAGTTGCCTTAGGCGGTACCTTAAACCTGGCCGGTAGCGGCGGTACAGTAACTTCTGTTTCTGCAACGGCACCTATCAGCGTTACTAACCCGACTACTGCACCTAACATTTCGATGACGCAGGCCGGAAGCGGCAGTAATGGTTGGTTGTCTTCTACCGATTGGAACACCTTTAGTGGTAAGCCATCCGGTACGGGCACTGCAACGCAACTTGCCTTTTGGAGCGGTACCAATACGCTTGCCAGCGATGGCAATTTGTATTGGGACAATACCAACAAGCGGCTGGGCATTGGCACTACAGCCCCGGTAGATAAACTGGATGTACGTGATGCGATGAGCGTGAATGAAATTAAATTCCGCAACGTGGGTGGCGGCGATGATAGCGATCCGTACCGACTGCGTAAGGTGATGGGTGTTTCAAATACCAACTGGCTCGAATTACAGTTGAATGATGATAACAACGAAGAGTTCCGCATTTACGGCAATTCCTGCGTAGGTTACGGCTGCGGCGAGTATAGTGGCAACCTCTATCACTACTTCAGGGCCGATGGTACCGCCTGGCATGCCGGCACTATGAATTCGGCTTATGTAAATACAACCGATAACGCAGTGGGTAGCGGCGTAACGGGCATTGTGGTGAAAGCCGGTGATAACAACCACCGCACGGCTTCCGCTGCCGCAGTATTGTCTTTTCTGGGTATAACTGCACCTACGGGCGATAACCTCGGTAACCACACCGCCACTACCACGCTGAACATGAACGGGCAGGCCATCACCAACATCAGCGATGCATATGTAAACGGTTGGTGGCGCAACAATAACGTTAACACGGGTTTGTATAACCAGAATACCGGTCGCCACTTTTACAGCGAAAGCGGCAGCTACTGGACAACCGCCAGCGGTAATGGTATGATATTTAGGAATGGGCACCAGGGCACTATAACAGGTTATGTATACTGGGATGGCACAGCGGGCAGCAACAACTTCGGTTTGCTTTCGCCTAACGGTAACTGGCGCTTCCGCGATGATAACAGCAATACCGAAGCATATGGTGGTTTTTATTTCGGCGCCGGTTACGGACAAGTGTTATACGACCGCGATAACACCGGGTACTACTGGGATATGAACAACGGTTCTAATATAAACGTAGCTACCGGTAACGAATGGTATGCCAATGGCTGGTTCCGTTTAAACGGTGCCGGTGGCCTTTACTGGCAAAACTACGGCGGCGGGTGGAACATGAGCGATGCCACCTGGCTGCGCACCTATGGCAACAAACCGATACTGGCCAGTGGCGGTGTGGCAGGCTATGGAAATAATGGTTTGGGCACACCGTATGGCGCTAACCCACGTATGTATGCCAATTACGATAATGTTGGCGGTGGCGGTATACTGGTGGCCGACGATGGCGGTTTCTTTGACTACAACGATGCGTGGACGGAGTTCCGGGGCAGCACCGGTTTAACCGTTCGTTCCGATAACACCAGTTGGGATATGTTATACCGCATGTACACTACCTCGGGGGCAGGCCCATACGATAAACGCGTGGCGCCGGATGCTAATGCCTGGGGCCTGTTGGGTGCAAGCGGTAATGCCTGGTATCAGATATGGGGTTACAACTTTGTAAACGCATCCACCCGCGAATCGAAAAAGGATATTACACAAGTATCAGGTGCCGTGGCCGCAAAGGTGATGGAGGATCTGGATAAACTGCATCCTTATTTATATCGCTACAAAATTGAAACAGAAACACCGGAAGAAGGTAAGGAAGCTAAATTCCGCCCGGGTTTGCACATGGGCTTACTGGTTGATGAAAGCCCGGATTACATACAGGCGCAAACCTTTGATGGGGTGGATATATACGCTACCGCCAGCCTGGGCATTGCAGCGGCCAAAGTTAACCGCGAGGACATTAAAGAAATGAAAACAGCGTTGGGTTGGAGCGGAAACACCATTACCGTACAATCGTTCGGCACGCTGGCAGTTACCACTGATGAAGCCTTTGTAAGTTTTGATAAAGACTTTATACAACAGTTAAACGGCACCACACCGGTAGTTACACTTACCGGCAATAAGGCGGCTGAAATGTATATCACCGAAAAATCGGATAAAGGTTTCCGTGTAAAAGTAAACGGCAGCAGTAGTGGTCTGCAAATTGATTACATAGCCATGGCAAAGGTTAAAACTGAAGCACCAACAGCAGCCGATGTACCAGCTGAAACACTCAGCCAGATGTACGTTAGTGCCGAAAACAAAGCCCTGGCTAAAGCAAATTACCTGAAGCCGGAAAACACCCTGGAAGCTTTGAAAGGAAAAGCACAGCGCGAAGCAGTGGTATTACAGCAACAACGCCAACAGGAAATTTACGGCAATCAGCAAGTCGTAGCAGATCCTGCTAAACCGGTTTTTGATGTGGCCAAAGATGCTGCTGAGAAGAAACGGCTGGCAGAGGAAGCTAAAGCAAAATACACCTATGTGCCCGAAGATGCTCCGCGCAAAAATGCAGGAGCGCCTGCTGCCCCGGGTAAGGAATAAGCGTTAACACTTAACCTGTAATATAAGGGTTGCTTCTTCGGGGGAAGAGGCAGCCCTTTTTTGTTTTTTACGTAAGTGGTATAGAAACAAGTCTATAATGTATTGCAAAAAATATAATATATAAAGTTGAAATAAATAAGCCGGGCTATAAGGTATGCTGCCGCCTTATTGCTATTTTTACGAAAGCGATTATATAATTTATCATTTTACTATTTACACTATGAAAAGAACTCTACCCTTCTTGGCATTGCTGTGTTCACCGGCCTTGCTGTTTGCTCAAAATGTGGGGGTCGGCACAAACGTTCCCGCCTCTAAACTGGATGTAAAGGGAAATTTGACTATTGGTAACACCTACTCGGGTACCGCAGCGCCGGCCAACGGTGCAATAATCCAGGGGCCCGTAGGTATAGGAACGGCCGCCCCTAATGCCAATGCCCTGCTCGATTTAACAGCTACCGATAAAGGGGTGTTGTTACCACGCGTGGCCCTGGTAAGTACTACCAACCCTATAAACGGGGCAAAGCCCGATGGCTTGCTGGTGTATAACACCAGTACCAGCGGTACCTATGCCACACCCGGTATTTATAGTTGGAGTGCAACAACTAACGATTGGGTGCGCATTATTACCAATGTCTCCCTTTCCGGTTCCTTACAACCACTCAGCAATATTGCAGGTGGTGGTTTGGGCACCTTTAGTTACAATGGAGGCACGGCCACACAAATCGGTATTGCTAACCAGGGGGTACAAACCGGTATGCTTGCAAACGATGCCGTAACCACCACCCAAATTGCGCCTAACACCATTACCAGTGCCGATATGGGTCCTAACTCGGTTGACCTCAGCAGCGGTGTGGTAACAAACATACTCCCCATTAACCGTGGCGGCACCAACACCAATAGTTTAGGTAGCGGTGGTTCGGTAGCCTACAGCAATGGCAGTTCGTATGCGTTTTCTCCGGTAGGTACCACAGGGCAGGTACTGGTTAGCGGGGGTACGGGTCAGCCAACCTGGAGCAACCCTAATGCGGCACTCACCAAAAACGATATTACAACAGCTACTACCGGAGTTAGCATTACCAACGGCACCGGGCAGGTAGTGGGAGGAAGCAACGTAACTGTAAACGTAGCAACCAACAGTGCTGCATCGCCGGGTTTGGTTCCGGCCGGCAGCGGTAACCCTAATAAAGTGTGGGGCACCGATGGTGCTGGGGCACCTTCGTGGAGTAGTGTGAGCAATTCCCAGCTGGCTAACAACAGCATTACCGTTAATACGGCCGGTGGCATTACCGGCGGCGGCACAGTTGCCCTTGGCGGCACCATTACCATTACCGGCAGTGGTGGCACTATTACCGGCAGTGGTACTACCAACTACATGCCCAAGTGGACCCCTAGTGGTACGGTACTGGGCAACAGTCAGATTTTTGATAACGGCACTAACATTGGGGTAGGCACCAACACGCCGGCTGCACCGTTTCATATGTATGGCGATAGATATACGTATTATGGGCCCAACAGCACCTGGGCCGAGTATCTGCAGGTGGGCGGCAACGGCCGCGTTACCACCGGCGCTTCTGTAGCGGCTACCAATGGTAACCTGCATCTGGATGCAAAAAATGGCACCTATGCTACGTATCTTAACTGGTATAGCCAAAACAACATATACCTGGCGGGCCAGGGTGGCAACATAGGTGTAGGCACCGCTGTTACCAATAACATGTTGCAATTGCGCTCCGATAACAGCAGTCAGGGCATGCAATTAAATACCAGTAGCTATATAGGTGCTAACCAGTGGGGTACCCGCCTGTATAAAACCGACGTAGGCGGTGGTATTCCCCTGCGTGTCGAAACGCAAAGCCTGAATACCTGGTATACCAGCGCGGATATGGACCATGGGCAGGATAACGCGCATCCCTCTTTAAAAACATATTACAATACACAACTGGCTGTAACGGCTGGTAACGTAGGTGTAGGTACTACGGCACCCACTACCAAATTGCATGTAAATGCAGGCGCCTTGCGTGTGGGCACTACCAGTACCGATCCGGGGGCTACCGATGGCGTTATCTCGCTCGGTAATCAGGCGGTTAACTATAATCCCACTACCGGCAACTGGACCACCACCGGCACCACCATGGTATTAAGTGCATTAGATTATTCTACCATAGGTTTTCATGACGCCGGCAGCCGTGTTGATTTTATACGTACGGGCGGCGGTGTAATGCAACTGGGTTATAACGGTGGTTGGGGCGCTGCAGCGGTGCAGGTTCCCGCACTGGCCGGCGCAGGTACACGCATGGTAACAGCCGATGTAAACGGCACCCTGGGTCAAACACTTTATAATACTGGCAGCACCTGGGTTAGCACCAGCAACTTGTATAACGATGGCGCCCAGATAAACCTCGGCAACTTTACTACGGCCGATGCCGACGAATGGCCTAAAGTTACCTGGCTGCGCAACACAGGCCTTGGTTGGGACGAAGGTCTTATCAAAGGCAGCAGTGCCCGCGGTGCATTTGGCCGCCCCGGCTTTGGTATACATATGGATGCAGGTAAACACTTCGGTTTCTTCTCCACCGGTTGGAACCCCCTGTTGGATGTTGAAGCGGGTACCGGCCGTGTGTATGTGCGCGGTAGTATGGAACTGGGCGATGCAGGTTTTGCTTATGCGGTGCCTAACACCTGCGGTGGTAACTGGGTAAGCAATGCCGATATGGCCATTTACGTACGCGATAATACCGGCGGTTGCGGCGATGAGGCCTACATAGCCCACTACGCGCGTAGCGGCGAATCAACCACACTTGAAATTGGTAATAAAAACGATGCCGACGATCATATTGCACTTATGCCTTCGGGTAATGTAGGGATAGGTACAACCGCCCCTGAATGGAGAACACATATTGAAGGAGTAAATACACCAAGCCTGCTGATGCGACAGAACGGCACACACTCCTATGGCATAATGCTGGGGCTTGAAACGTATGATAACGGCGCACAATCGCAGGATGGCCCGCGCATCGGCTTCCATAAACGGGGCGCCAAAACATGGGCTACCGGTATACAAAACGGCAGCGGCGCCCATGGCTATATGATTTGGGAAGATGGTTACAATGGCGGATGGGGCACACCGCGTTTTGAAATCGGTACAGGTAACAACCGGGCAGTGCTCTATAAAGGTCGCGCCAGCGGCGATTGGCCCGAGGCCGACCTGGTATTACAGCGTAACGGCGCTTTAACTTTTTACCCCAGCATCTCTTTTCATAACCCGGGTCAAACCGCACCGCAATGGTACGGCGCGTATGGGCCTGAACGGTTAAACGCAGGCACCTGCTGCGGTGGTGGCTGGGCGAATGTAGCAGCGCTGGGCTTTCAATCCATCAGCGATGTGAATATGAAGAAGGATATTAAGCCCTTAAGCGGTGAGGACTTCAACGCCTCCCTGGTGCAGATCCGTCAGATTAATTCCATTCGCTATTTATATAACAGCGAAATAGCAACCGATCCCGCACCGTATAGCGGACAATTAAAACGTACCAATCCGCACCTTGGCTTTACAGCACAAAGTTTGCCGGCAGAAGTAGTGGTAGAAGATATGACCCGCAGTGCAGCTACCGCGCAGGAAGGGTTTATAATGGGCTATAGTCTGAATGATATGGACGGCCTGCTGGTAGCCGGTGTAAAGGCGCTGGATGCCAATCAGCAAAAACAAACGAACGAACTGGAAGCGCTCAAAGAAACGATCGCCAAACAACAACAACAGTTGGAAGCACTTACAAAAATGCTGGAAGAACAGGCCCGGCAATTAAAGGAAGCACAGCCAAAATAAATAGCATTGCTGTTAGCCAATAACGAAGCGCACCTGCCGGTACTAACCCACAGGTGCGTTTTTGTTTTCGATCGTAGGTACTAGAACAATCCAATAACTACTGCAGCTCGTAGTTGTACCAAGTATGGCATTACTGCGTTACCTTACTAACAACAAAGCACAAACCCTGCTGGTTTTTTGCGCAGGGTTAACTATTTTGCTTTGCAATACCGGCTTTATGAATACCAAACAATATACCCTGCTGTGCCTGGGCGATTCCTATACCATCGGCGAATCGGTAGAAGAGAAGGAGCGCTTTCCCGAACAGGCAGTGGCTATGCTGCAGGCTAAAGGAATAAGCTTTGCAAAACCTGAAATAATTGCCAAAACAGGCTGGACCACCGATGAACTGGCCGGGGCAATAAAAGAAAGAAACCTGACGGGCACCTACGATTTTGTAACCCTGCTGATTGGTGTAAACAATCAGTACCGTGGCCGCGATCTGCAAAATTACCGTGCAGAGTTTGCTGATTTGCTGCAAACCGCGCTGCAGTATGCCGGTGGCGATACATCGCGGGTGGTGGTTATCTCTATTCCCGATTGGGGCGTAACACCTTTTGTAACACAGGATGCAAAACAGCGCAGTGCAGGCACCATCGCCCACGAAATAGATGCCTTTAATGCCGTTAACCATGGAGAGGCCAACAAGGCGCATGTGCACTACCTCGAAATTACCTATCACTCGCGTTTAGCAGCCACAGATACAACACTTATTGCCAGCGACGGGCTGCATCCTTCGGGTAAAATGTATGCTACCTGGGCCTTTAAACTGGCTGAATACATGGCAGGCTCCTTACATCCCACCCAGGCTAATCATTAATTCACATTATCTGTCGCGCGTTTTAAACGCGTGACTACTAAACTCCGCGTTTGCAACGCGATTAGTACTTCCAAATTCGGTAGTTCACAGTTATAGCAATCATCGCTTTTTACGCCGTTTAATTTCTGATAGCCGTTCTCTGCTATCTCATTTTAATCATAACCATCCGTGTTCTCAGCGTTCTATAAAAAAAGGCCCCGTTTAGCACGGAGCCTTCAGGTGCCGCTAATGAAAGCTGCACTCGGCCTTCTTTTAATCACCCCTTAACTAAAACTACTTTGCTCACCCACCTGCCCCCCGGCAGGCTGGTTGCACAAAGTGGCCCTTAAACCCACAGTGGTTACCGCTGCTGTTTGGGGAATGCAAACATCGTCCGCCCTCCATAATTGGTGCGCTGTAATTCATGAACGGTAGGTTTGAGTATACAAACGGCACGTAGGGCTGCAGGTTCGGTAAGCATTAGTAGTTTGTTGCCTTTTTTGGTCTTTATTATATAGTCTGGTAACCCCCTACCTGCTTGCAGCCTGGTTAGCATGCCGGTCAGTTATTTACATAAGCTCATATTATATATTAAATATGAACATTTGTAACCCCGGTTTGTAACCCCGTACCCAAAATTTGTATTGACAGTCAAATAGTTAAGTGGGGTATCGTCAAATTCTGTAACCCCGCCTATTTGTTAAAGCCATCAGGTGCCACTGCTCTTTTCCTGCTATTTCTTCCCTTACTCCCCCAGAGGGCAGCTCGGCCTTACTGATTCCGGCGCTTTAAGTTAGGTTGTATATGGTGATGGGCTCATGCTACCAGGCGGGTTCCTGGCTAAAAGCATATATTTAACCCTGCAAAGAGTGTGTACATTAAGGTACACAAGCACTTCACGGAATTTTTAACCCAATTCCACTCTTTGCCCTAAAAATTATTCAATTAGGGTTTGTAACTCTGCACAAGAAGATTACTTTTGCAGTCCCTTTTTAGGAAGGGATGGCTTTTTATGCCATTTTTTAAACGTCAAAAATTCAACCTGAATGGGTCAAAAAACGAGTCCTATCGCAAATCGCCTCGGTATTGTAAGAGGCTGGGACAGCAACTGGTACGGCGGTAAAGATGCTGCTGCTAAACTGATCGAAGATGAAAAGATACGTCAGTACCTGAAGGCACGTATCAACAAAGGTGGCATGTCGCGCATTGTAATCGAAAGAACAATGAAGCGTGTAACTGTTACTATCCATACTTCACGTCCGGGTATTATCATCGGCCGTGGTGGTAACGAGGTTGACCGTATTAAAGAGGAATTAAAGAAACTGACCGGCAAAGACGTTCAGATCAATATAGTAGAGATTCGCCGTCCCGAAATGGAGGCCGCTATCGTAGGCGAAACTATTGCCAAGCAGTTAGAGGCGCGTATCAACTACCGCCGCGCGGTTAAAATGGCTATCGCTTCTGCCATGCGCATGGGTGCCGAAGGTATCAAAGTGCGTATCGGTGGTCGTATCGGTGGAGCCGATATCGCCCGTAGCGAAGAATACAAGCAAGGCCGTACCCCACTCCACACCTGGAGAGCGGATATCGACTACGCTATTACCGAAGCACAAACCATTTATGGTAAGCTGGGTATCAAAGTATGGATCTGCCGCGGCGAGGTTTACGGTAAAAAAGACTTAACCGGTGCCTTTGCAGGTGAAGAGAAACAAGAAGGTCGTCGTCCTAAAGGCCGCGTTGGTGGCGGTGGCGGTAACAACCGTGGCGGTGGCGACAGAAAGAAATAAGCGATTAAGAAGATTATAGTATCAAGATAAACTCAGGAAATCATGTTATTACCTAAACGGACAAAATGGAGAAAGACCCAGAAGGGCAGAGTAGCTGAAGTTACCCAGCGTGGTCATGAAATCTCTTTCGGTACGTATGCACTTAAATCGCTGGAGAGCGGTAAAATAAGCAATAAGCAGATTGAAGCTGCCCGTGTAGCCTTTACCCGTTTTATGAAACGTGAAGGTAAAGTATGGATCCGCATATTCCCCGATAAACCAATTACCCGCAAGCCGTTAGAAGTACGTATGGGTAAAGGTAAAGGTAACCCCGAAGGTTGGGAAGCACCTATTCAGGCTGGTCGTATCCTGTTTGAAGTAGACGGTGTGCCTCGCACAGTAGCCCTGGAAGCAATGATGCTGGCTGCTCACAAACTGTCGGTGAAAACAAAATTCATCACCCGCCGCGATGCTGTTGAAGCCTAGTTAAACCGGGAAGAGGAAAAACGTAAAAAGTAAAATCTAAAAAATCACCAAATCATGGGTGCTAATAAAAAACTGAATCAGGAAGATATTCGCCAGTATGTGGCCGATGACCTGAATGCTTTAATTAAAACCGAACAGGCTGAACTGAAGAAACTGAAGTTCCAGCACACCGTATCTACTGTGGAAAATTCGGCCGGCATTACTGCCAAAAGAAGGAACATTGCCCGCCTGTTAACCGAGGCAAACCGTCGTAAAAGAGAAAACAAGGCATAACCGAAAGGCAAGGCCGCAAATAAGCAAGATCAATTAATAGAGTCATGGAAAGAAAGCTCAGAAAGGAAAGAACAGGGTTGGTAACCAGCGATAAAATGGATAAAACCATCACCGTTAAAATCGAAAGAAAGGTGAAGCACCCTATTTACGGTAAATTCGTAAAGCAAACCAAAAGCTTTAAGGCGCACGACGAGAAGAATGAAGCAAAATCGGGCGATACCGTAAAAATTGCTGAAACCCGTCCGTTGAGCAAAACCAAGCGTTGGAGACTGGTTGAAATTATTGAAAGAGCCAAGTAATTTTAGAAGTGTGATTGGTGATTGGGGGCTGTTCCCCGGTCGGATATCAAAAAGCAAAATTTAAAAAGATGTTACAGCAGGAATCAAGAGCAAACGTAGCCGATAACTCAGGTGCAAAAGAAGTACTGGTTATTCGTGTACTGGGCGGTTCAAAAAGACGTTATGCCCGCATCGGCGATAAAGTGATTGTTACCGTTAAAAAAGCATTACCTACCGGTGGTGTTAAAAAAGGTGCAGTTTCAACAGCCGTAGTAGTGCGCACTACCCGTTCGGTTCGCCGTAAGGATGGCTCTTACATCCGTTTCGACGACAACGCAGTTGTGTTGCTCAATGCCCAGGACGAACCTCGTGGTACCCGTATCTTCGGACCGGTTGCCCGCGAACTGCGCGATAAGCAATTTATGAAAATTGTTTCCCTGGCCCCTGAGGTGCTGTAATTTTATCAAAAAGCAAAACATTAAGTAGGTTATGAAATTCCATATCAAAAAGAACGACGACGTAATCATCCTGAGTGGCGATGACAAAGGCAAAAAAGGCCGCGTGATTGACGTTGACTATAAGCACAGCCGCGTATTTGTGGATGGTGTGAACCTTAACAGCAAACACAGCAAGCCAAGCCCTAAGAATCCTCAAGGTGGTATCGTAAAAACTCCCGGTGGAATTCATATCTCTAACGTGGCCCTGTTGAGCGATGGCAAGCCAACCCGTATAGGCCGCAAAGAAGAAAAAGGCAAAACCGTACGTTTCTCTAAGAAAACCGGCAAGAGTCTGGACTAATCTCCGGATGCTCTTTCACTATATTTTAAAGCCCTGCTATTGCGGGGCTTTTTTTATTTATCTACCTCTGTAAGCCTCCCGGCCAAATCAGGTAAGGGTATTATACTCCTTGGTAAACATGTTTTCTTATTGATGGTAATTACAAGGTTTAATAACAATATGGTTTCATTATTATTTACACTTCATTTTTCGGATATCTGCTTGATTTGAAGCAGCTAGGGTAATTATTTCATAAATTATCGTACTATTTTGCTCCCTTTTTGGCTAAAATAAGGATGGTTTTTAGGTTAAAAAGTTATTAAATCAGCGCTTTTTGTATCTTATTTGTAAGACATTACTAACTATTACTTAGCACTACATGTTTCTACCCATTTCCCTGTGCAAGTTCGCCTCGAACTTTATGGAGCGTCGTCTCCGTACCTCATTATTAACGGGCCTGTTTGCTGTTCTGCTGCTTTGCTGTGTGCAATCAACACAGGCAGCTACCAAAACCTGGACCTCCACCACCACAGGCGGTGTTTGGACTACTACCGGCAACTGGACTGGTGGTACACCCGTTGCAGGTGATGATGTGGTAATCAATCCGGCCAGCGCAACGTTCACCATTACCGGTGTGCCCAGTATTTCACTTAACTCAATTACCATTGGCGGTAGTGGCACCAGTGTGGTTACTCTGCAGGCGGCTACAGCAGGTAATACATTAACCATTAGCGGCACCTCCGGTTTCGTGCTCAACAACAGCTTAACGCTGTCAAGCACTACTGCATTAAACCTTACGGTTAGCAATACCACAGCCACCTCTTCCATAGCATCGGGTAAAACTTTAACAGTGGGAGCAGGCTGCACTTTAAATTTCGCCAGCGGTGGAACCTTTACCAATAGTGCCGGTGCAACCGGCCTGGTAACAACAGGCAGTGGTATCATAAACTTTAGTGGTACATCTCAAACCTTACCGGCTTTAACCATAGCTACAGGTGGTACCTTAATTCTATCGGGCAGCGGCACCAAAACGCTCAACATCAGCATGTCAATTGCCGGCACACTTTCTATGCAAGGCACTGCAACAGCAGGTGGCATAGCTCCTAGTTACTCTGCCGGTGCTACAATCGAGTATAAAGGCTCTGCGGCACAAACAGCTTCCAGCAACGAATGGTCCTTGGCTACTACTAACATCAACCTAACGGTAAACAACGCATCGGGACTTACCCTACCGTCAAGCCGTACAGTGGTCAACTTAACGTTAACTGCAGGAGCGCTTTCGATAGGTACTACTACATTAACAGTTAATGGCAATGCCACACGCTCTACCGGTACTTTAACAAGCAGTGCAACCGGTACTGTAATTTATAACCAGGGTTCGGCTGGGCAAACTGTAGTTGGTGGCACCTATGGTAATTTAACGTTCAGCAACTTTGCCAAAACACTTAACTCAACAGTCAATTACTCCGTAGCGGGTACGTTTACCCCAGGTAGCGGCACTGGCCATACCATTACAAGTACTACATTTGATTTTAACGGCACGGGTGCGCAGAACATTCCAGTGTTTAACTACAACAACTTAACCATAAGTGGTAACCGCAGCTTTAACGTGGTAACGCTCGACCCCGGCACTATTGGCGTGGCTGCTGCGCTTAGTATAACAGCCAGCAGCGTTTCTTATACCACAACCGGCAACACGGTTGATTTTAACGGAGCAGCGCAAACCATACCTGCCTTTACCTATAACAACTTAAATACTTCCGGCAGCGGTACAAAAACCGTAGGCGGTGCGCTAAACGTTAACGGCGTGTTAACCATCGGTACGGGCACAGTGCTTACGGCAGGTGCTAATACCATCAGCCTTCGTGGCGCAGGTGCTTGTTTTGTTGCTACCGGTACGTTTACCATGGGCACCAGCACTGTTTCTTACGATGGTAGTTCTTCGCAAACCATTACCGCAGTAAACTACTATAACCTGGCTATTACAGGTACTCGTCCTATTGCAACTATAACACTTGCATCCGGCACTATTGGTATTGCTAATAACATCGACTTAACCGGCTTGATCCAAATTTCAGGATACTCCAATGTAGGTAATACCGTTGAGTTTAATGGCGGTGCTGCACAAACTTCCATTCCGGTTATAACAGGGTTTTATAATAACGTGAATGTGAACAACACTATTGCCACAACGGTACTGACTTTCAACAGCAGCGGTTCGTTATTTAACGTAGGTGTAAGCGGACAAGCAGGTGGCAGCTTCACCATTACCCGCGGTATTGTAAACGATAACGGTCGACAAATAAAATCGCTGGGCACCACCGGTGTGTTTACCATAACAGCCAATGGAACCCTGCGTATTTTAAATAACTCGGTAACCAGTCCGTTCCCAACAAACTTTGTTACCTATTCGCTCGATCCTGCCTCAACCGTGGAGTACAACTCCACCATGGCACAGGATATATCTAATATCACTTCGTACGGTAACCTGAAAGTGAACGTAACAGGTATTACCACTACTAAAAGTTTAGTTGGCAATACAGTGCTGAACGGTGTACTAACAGTGGCTACCCTTGGCAAACTTGATTTAGGTAATTACAACTTAACCATCAACGGTGCAACTACGCCTATTACCAACAGCGGTATTATAGGCGGCACCTCTACCGGTTCAGCTACAATTATTATGGCGGGCACAAATGTGCAGAACAACGTTCTAAATGGAGGAACATTCAGCCCACTGTTTAATTTAAGTATAACCAATACAAATGCATCGGGTGTAACATTAGCGGGTAGCGGTTTTCCTGTTCAAAATTTTTCTATTGCCTCTGGTAGCCTCTTCAATTTAGGTAGTCAAACATTACCTATTGCAGGCACCTATACCAACAGTGGTACACTTAACGGATCAGGCGCAAGCGGTACCTTACGTTTTAATGGCAGCGCTCCTCAATCGTTGAACATTGGTACGTACACCAGCAGCTCCCTGGGCCGTTTAGATGTTGCCAATTCATCTGGTTTAACGTTAACCGCACCACTTAACGTAACCGGTTCCACAACACCGCTCATTTTAACCAATGGTTTATTAAATACCACTGCAACCAACATTCTCACTATTACCACCACAGCGGGCATAGGCGGTACACCGGGTAGTAGCAGTTTTGTAAATGGCCCTATGCGCCGTCGCATACCTGCCAACCAATCAGCGGCCGTAACCTTGTTATTCCCTGTTGGCAAAAGCGGTTATAACTCTTTTGAATTAATTAATCCTAAAACTACTTCAGGCGGTACGGTTGATATTCAGGCAGAGGTTTTTGATGCTGCAGCAACCGTTACACCTGGCATTGGCTTTACTGTAAGCCCCGTTCCAAACCGTTACTGGCAAACCAGTGTTACCTCGGGTAGCGCTAACTTAACCACGCCGGGAACTGTTCGTTTGTTCGATGCAGGCGAAACTATTACGGCAACTACCTCTATTGGTTATTCCGCTACTAACCCGGGCACCTTTAATGGTTTGGGTGGTACCAATATAAACACTCCATCTGCAGGTAATATTACCTCGCAGTTAACGGCTCCGGTAGCCATGGGCTTCTTTATTATTGGTAATAAGGATTGCTTAAGCGGCACCTATACCGTAGGCAGCGGCGGCAGCTACGATTTCACCAAACTGTATGAAGCTATCAGCGCCTTAAATGCAGGCATTGTTTGTAACGATGTGTACTTCGAATTGCAAAGCACCTACGATGGAACAACCGGTGAGGTTTTCCCCATGGATATTAATGCCGTAAATTATTCTGGAGGGCCATGGAATGTAACCTTCCGTCCGGCTGCAGGCGTAAGCACACGTTCTACTATTGGCAATCCGGGTTCAGGTGTAAACTTCATCAATCTGAATGGTTGCAGCAACATCTTCTTCGATGGCCGCGCGGGCGGTACGGGAAGCACCTCTGCCTGGATACTGCGCAACAGCCAAACGGCAACTACTTATACCCCAACCTTCCAGTTTATAAATGATGCTTCTGATAACGTTTTGCGTTATCTGCAAATCGAGGGTCAGAACCAATCTACTTCAAGCGGTACCGTGGTATTCAGCACGGCTGTAACCACAGGCAACGATGATAACATTATTGAATACTGCGATATCCGCGATGGAAGTGCTCAACCGTATAATGCCATTTATGCCAGCGGCACAGGCTTAAAAGCCAACAGCGGCAACATTATCCGCTACAATACCATTGGTAACTTCTATTTCAACGGCGGACAAAGTTCCGGTATTCGTTTAGAATCTAACAATCAGGGCTGGACCATCGATAATAACCGTTTTTATCAGGCTGCCCGTACACCAAACGTTGCAAGCTCCGAGCAATACATTATTTATCTTAACTCAGCCACACTGGGCGGTTACACCGTAAGCAACAATATTATCGGCGGGGCAAACGCTGCAGGTACCGGCACTTATGGTTTTAACGGCACCAATAATGCACGTATGGTAGGTATTCGCATCGCTACTAGCTCCGGTGCGCAAAACCAAATAACGGGCAACACCATTAGCAACATGAGTGTAACCAGTACTTCGGGAGCGAATACTGCTTATGGTATATTTAGCGCCATTTATACCGAGGGCAGCGCTCAGGCCAATATTGATAGTAATACCATTGGTGGCATAACCGGCAACGATCTTATTACCTTAAGCGCCGGTACTGCAGGTGCTGCTTCTTTTGGCATCAATAACAGCAGCAGCGGCGATGTAATTATTAATAACAACAAGGTGGGGGGCGTTACAACCACTGGTTCCGCAGCCACTGTATCGCACAGCTTTATTGCTATCAACAGTAACTCCAGTGCAGCTACCGTTAAAATTACCAATAACCAAATAGGCAGTGCTACAACCAGCCGCAGTATTAAAGCAAATAATCCAACAACGGTTACAGCAGCCGGTACGGCACAAACGGTAAGCGGTATTACGGTAACTGGCAATAGTGGTGGCAATATCACTGTTAGCAACAACCTGATTCGTAGCCTGTATGTAAATGCCACAACAGCGGCCAATTCATCAACGCAAATTCGGGTATTGATGCCAACTCCAGCATTGCCAACATCAGCATCGATAGCAATACGATCTGCAACCTGGAAAGTGAAGCCTATAATAGCGGTACAGTATTAAGTGCTCCTATCATTGGTATATTAAATAGTGTTGCCGCTGGTGGTTCACCGGCACGTAATGTGCGTTACAATACAATTTATGCTTTGCAAAGCAACAATGCCGCTTCTGTAACTGCAACCAGTATATATGGTATACTTTTAAACATGGTAACAGGCACGCCGGTATATAATGTCAATAACAACTTCATTCATAGCTTCAACTCCGGCAATACCTCCGGTTCAACCGAAGAAATCGGCATTTATGTAAACTACAATGCCACGCTTACCAATAATATGATTCGCCTGGGCCGTAAGGCAGATGGCACTTCCGTAAGTCAGCCACACATTATTACAGGTATCTACGATAACATTGCCGGCACCAGCAGCTATTACTTTAATACGGTACTTATTAATGGTGCTGCAGGTAGTGGTACCTCCAATACCTATGCGTTCCGTCGCAATGCTTCGTCTGGAACTAAAAATGTGCAGAACAACATTTTTGCAAACAACCGCACAGGCGGTGGTTTAAACCTGGCCTTTGCTACTAACACAGTTACCGGTTATACGGCAGCAACCTTTGATAATAACATCTATCACTCACAGGATAACTCATTGTTTAGCATTGCAGCAACACCTGCTTCGCTTTCCGGTGCAACAAGTGCTTTAAAAATGCAAAACCTGCGCTACACTGTTCTGGGTTCAAACCTGAATTCAGGGGTTGCCACTTTAAGTCAAATCAACTTTGCAAATGCTACCGGCGACACAAGTGCCGTTAGCTTAAAACTTAATTCACCTTCTTCTGCTTCAAATGCAGGCAGCAGCATAGCCGGTATAACTACTGACCGCGAGGGCGACCTGCGTTCTTCTACACCGGATATCGGTGCCGACGAAGGCAGTTTTGCAGCCTTAACTTCGGCAGAGGATATCTATACCCCGGTATTTACATTTGCAGGCATCCCTAACCAGGCTATCTGTGGCGGGGTGGTTGATCTGGATGTGAATGTTACTATTAAGGACATGGGTGCCGGCCTTAACGGTGCACCTGCTTTATGGTGGCGTCGCAGTGCCCCTACTACTACTGCCTGGGCTTCTGTAAATGGAACCCTCCAATCAGGCAGTTCAACCAACGGCTTATGGAATTTTGCCGTTTCTTTTCCTTCTCCTACACTTGGCGATACCTATCAATACTACGTAGTGGCGCAGGATAATGCCTCCAACATTTGGTATGCTCCATACGATGCAACTTCGCCCGTTCACAGTTCACCATCGGTGCAGGTTACACCACCAACTACACCGGGTCAATTTACCATCCCAACTACCTTGCCTATATCAGGTACGGTAACGGTTGGTCCGGGTGGCACCTACACTACCTTTGGCGGCACAGGTGGCTTGTTCGAGGCTATCAACACCTACGGTTTAAATGGCGATTTAACTGCGCTAGTAACCGGTAACATTATCGATATCAACACCAACCAGTTAAATCAATGGACCGAATACTGCGGCACAGGTTATCATTTATACATACAACCGCAAACTACCGGAACTAAGGTTATTTCGGTTGCGGCGGCCAATGGCGGTGGTAATGGCTTTATCAAAATTGTAGGGGCCGACCGCGTTAAAATCGACGGCAGCTTTGGTGGCAGCGGCAACTACTTAACCTTCCGCAACGCCTACACTGCCACAACAAACATTGCCGGAACTATTTATATGAACGGCACCTGCCAGAACGATACGTTAACCAACATTACTATCGAGGGCCAGGGCCACAATCTTACCGGTGGTAACCTGATACTTAATACCGGCGATGGCAGTAGCGTTGCTGTTACTAATTGTAACATAAAAGGAACAACCAGTAGTATAGTACCTAACAACCTGCTCTATTCAGCAGCTACAGGAGCCGGTACGTATACGGTTGATAATTGTAACTTCTTCGACTTCTCTAACTTTGGCAGTTCTTCTTCGGGGCAACGGGCTACGGCAATATTGGTGGATAGTACGGCACCTAACAGCGTAACCTGGAGTATCACCAATAACAGCATCTACAACTCGTTTATTGATGGACAAGGCCCGCAAACAGCAATTAAGTTAGCGCCGGGTGCGGCTTCCTTTAATAACGTTATCAGCGATAACTTTATCGGTGGCAGCTCGCCGCAGTGTGGTACAGGTGGTGCAGTTACCTATTGGGGCAATAGCTACCTGGGCGATTGCACCGGTATGGAGGTAAGCACTAACACCATTACTATCAGCAATAACAACATAACAAACATCTGGATTTCAAACGGCGATTACTCGGGTTATTACTGCCTGCGTATGACCGGCAAAACCCTTCCAACCGTAACAGGTAACGTGTTTGGTACCGGCACCAACGGCCAACCAAGCGCTTCAAAACTTATTCAGGTTTCAGGAGGTGGTGTTTTAGGCGGCCTTAACAACGGCTTTATCTATGGTATTTATAACACCAGCACAAATACCGGTATGGCAACCTATACCGGCAACGATTTCTATTATCTGTTCCAAAGCGGTGGTTGCTCCAGTTGTAAGGGCGGTCAGGTGCAATGTTTAGCACACATGGCTGCTGGTCCGGCAACGATTACCAACAATCGCATCAATGGGCCGCAATCTTCTGGCGTAACCTTAAACCAATTCGGTATACGCGTTGAATCTGCCATTAGCTCAAACGGCACCCTCATTGAAGGCAATATGGTTGCAGGCCCTTATGTTTTGAACTCCGGCGCAGGCAATGGTGTTACCAACAACGGTATCTACGTCCGTATGACCGGCAGCAATACTATCAACGGTGCAATTCGCCGCAACACTGTTTGGGACATGCGTAGTGCCGAAGTAGAAGGTATGACCGAAGGTATCGTGGTTTGGTCTACCACCGGCGGTAACGGTAATTGGGATATCTCTAACAACTTTATAACACTTAAAAACAATGGTAACACCGGCGTGCCTATCGGCTTGTTTGGTATTGACCTGGAGCTGAACTCAGCTTCTGTTACCAATGTTGCCTATAACACGGTATACATCAGTGGTTCTAACGGGGGTAGCCCGGTGCATGGCTACGACTTTAGTTCGTTTGCCTTTATCCGTTACCCGGGCGCTTCGGGTAGCACAACCGGTGATGCGCTTACCTTAAAGAACAACATGTTGGTAAATACCCGTGTTGTAAGTAATGCTGTTACCTCTGGCCACTTTGCAATCGCCAATTTGGGCACTTCGGGATATGGTGCCAATTGGAATGCCAGCGATCATAACCTGTTGGTTACCGGCAACGGAGCCAAGAGTTATATTGGATTATGGGGAACTACATCGCAACTTACTCATGCTGACTGGGCTACCGCTTCCGGCAAGGATGCCACCAGCGGAGCACAGCTAAGTTACACCGCTACCTATAGCAGTGGTTTATCTAACTTTGCTACAGGTGCTTTAAATCCTGATAGCCTCTTTAATAATGCGCTTTCCGATTTACATATTAAGATCACCGATAACCAGAGCTACAAGTTTGTAGCCGACCGCGCTACACCGCTTAGCATTACCACCGATTACGATGGTGTTACCCGTAATGCTACTACCCCGGATATCGGAGCCGATGAATTTATTGTGTGCGTGGCTCCTGCTATTACGGCCAACCCAAGTACCACACAGTCGCTTTGTGTAAATGAAGTGCCTGCCAACTTAACCGTTACGGCTACCGGCACACCAACGCTTACTTATCAGTGGTTCAGCAATACCACCAATAGCAACTCTGGCGGCACTAACCTTGGTTCGGGTAACGGCGCCCAAACCGATACTTACACACCACCGGCCTCAGCTTCGGGCACTAAGTATTATTATGTGGAAGTATCCGGTAGCTGCGCACCTGTAGCAGTTTCCAATACGGCCGAAGTAGTCGTGAACGCCCTGCCGGGCTTAACGCCTGCTGCAACACCTGCGGCTATCTGTAATGGCAGCAACGCTAGCTTAAATGCAAACGCCACAGCCGGCAGCGGCACTATCAGCAGCTATGCCTGGAGTGCAGGTTTAGGTAATGTCGCAAGCGGGTCCGTTAGCCCATCTACCAATACTACTTATAATGTAACTGTAACTAACAGCAACAGCTGTTCAGCCAGCGGTTCTACAAGCGTAACGGTAAATGCAATACCATCTGCTACGCCATCGGCCAGTGCAGCTACTATATGCAATGGGGGCTCCACTACCTTAAGTGCGAATGCAACAGCCGGTAGCGGCAGCATCACCAATTATAGCTGGAGCGCTGGTTTGGGTAATGTGGCGAGCGGTTCGGTTAGCCCGGCATCGTCTACCACCTATACAGTAACGGTAACTAACAGCAATACCTGTACGGCCTCGGCTTCAGTTGCGGTTACAGTAAACCCTTGTGGTGTTAATACCTGGCTGGGTAATACCAGCGATTGGCATACCGCCATTAACTGGAGCAATGGTTATGTTCCTGTACTTTGTGCGCACGATGTATTAATTCCTGACCTGGCCATAGACCCTGTGGTAAGCACAACTGTAAACATCGGTAACATCGAATTACGTGCCGGGGCTACCTTAACCCTTAACGCCAACATGGGTGTTTGCGGCAATTATACAGGTGGTGCAGTTACACCTTCGCAAGTATTGGGTTCCGGTATATTAACCTTAAACGGCAGCGGCTCGCAACAGCTAAGCGGCAAGTCTGAGTTTAATACCATTCGCCTGAACAACAGCACCGGTGCTGTATTGCAATCAGGCTCATCGTTCGATGTATTTACTGCCGTTGAATTACAAAGTGGCACGCTTAATACTACCGCAGGTATATTGCGTTTCCGCAGCACTTCATCAACCGCATATGCCGTGCTCGATAACTTCAGTGCCGGCTTTAGTGGCACGGTTAACGGCAATGTTACTGCCGAGCGTTATTACGATGCCGCCGGTTCGGGTGCCAAGAATCAGCACTTGATGGGTAGCCCTGTAAACGCAGCTCCGCTCAGCGCATTCGGTGCAAGCGGTTCGGCAGGCTACATTATCCCTACTTCCGATTGCGATGAGATAAACAGCGCAGGCAACTCGCCATGGGGCACCGTATTCAGTTACGATCAAACGCAGGGTACAACCTGCGCCATGGCTGGCTGGAAGGTGGAAACATCGGGCAGCGTTACCAACGCAAAAGGTTATTCAATTTACAAAGTTGGTTCAGGTACGGTAACTGTTACAGGTGCTCCAAATTTGAATACTTCGTACACAGCCACCAACCTGGGCAACAACGGCTGGAATAATTTAACCAAGCAATTGCGCTCGGTAGATGCAGGCTGGCACCTGGTAGCTAACCCTTACCTGGCCGACCTGGATATCAGTGGTGCTGTTGCCGGATTCGATCCGTTAAAGATGGTATGGAATACTACCGGGCCTTTTGCCGGAAGTTACCAGCCTGCTACAGTAGTGGCGCCGTTCCAGGCATTTATGGTACGTAAGAGCACCTCCGGTGGATCGGTTAACTATCCTATTAACGGCACGCAACGTACCCGCAGCGGTACACCTGCCTTCCAGAAACAGGCTAACGATCACGAGTTGAGTGTTACTGCCAAAAACAACAGCACCAATTTATTGGATGTAACTACGGTTGCCTTTAATGCCGATGCCAGCGCCTCCTTTGATGCCGGTTACGATGCTATTAAGAGCGCCGGTGCCTTAAGCCGTCATACCCTTTATACTACTATGAGCGGCAGCCCAAGCTGGCTGTGCTTAAACGTGGTGAAGGATATCGAAACCACCAATAGCATTCCATTGAACTTTGAACCGGGCGTAAACGGCAACTATAGCTTCAGCTTTAACGGCATCAATACATTCGATCCTACCAGCTACATCACCTTAGAGGATAAGTTGTTGAATGTGTTCCACGATGTGCGCAGCGGCGACTATACCTTTAACGCGGATGCAAATGATAACTGGAACCGTTTTGTGCTCCACTTTACACCGGCGGCTAAGTTCAACAGCAACAGTGCCACGTGCAATGCAATGGGTAATATTAATATCACCCAGCCCGGTGTTGCTAACTGGACCTACACCATCGTAAACAGCGCTAACGTAACCATTGGCACCGGAGTGTTGAACAGCAACAACGCAGTGGTGGCCAGTGTGCCGGCAGGCGTTTACACGGTTACCCTGGCCGATAACAACGGCTACACCGTAGTTAAGAACATACTGGTAAATGGCGTTACACCGGTGCAGGCTGCTCTAAGTGTAAGCACTACCGTTGCCGAAACAGGCGAGGACTTTACCTTTACCAGCACTACCGCCAATGCCACTACCACAACCTGGAATTTTGGCGATGGCTCGGCGACACAGGCAGGTAACAGCGTTACACACAGCTTTACAGCCGAAGGCGTTTACAACGTTTCCTTAACGGTTACCAATGCTGATGGTTGCAGTTCAACTATAACACAAACGGTTACTGTAACGGCTAAGAACGCTACCGGTATAGATGTGGTGGAAGTAAACGGCCTCCGCATCTGGAGCAATAACGCGAAGGTGTATGTTGACTTTAGCAAGCAAAGCAATGTGGATGCAGTAATACAAATCTACAACGTGCTTGGTCAGCAACTCACCAACGATCATTTCCGTAACGGCACCTTGTTTATGCGCACCCTGGCATTAACAGAGCCATCGTATATTATCATCAGCGTTAAAAACAACGATCAGCTTACTACCCGTAAACTGTTTATAGCTGGCAGGTAACATTGCTTGTTGTAAGCAAAGGCGCCCGGATGTTCCGGGCGCTTTTTTTATTTATAGCCGTTGCTTTAAAACTGGAAGTAAATGAATGGTTGTATGTCGGAGCTTTTAACCTGCATTACCACTACTATAACCGCCACCAATACTGCAACTTTAGCTGCCAGTGGTATATCCGACACCCACTGTTGGGTTTTAAGTTCAAAGCTTTTGGGTATAAAGTGCAGAAGATAACCTAACAGCATTACCAATAATACGTTGCGGTAACCGGCTACAAAGTTAAAGAATATACCCGGTGTAAAATGGCCCGCAATCTGTGTAATCACCTCCCACGATTTGCCCATATCCTCCGCCCGGAAGAAGATCCAGCAGAAGCACACGAAATGGAAGGTGAGTAATACTCCGCCAATTTTCACCCATTTGGTATCGGGTATTTTTACAATGCTCTTTACATATTTGTCGATGCCCAGGGCCACACCATGTAAGGCCCCCCATAAAATAAAACGGAAAGCCGCCATATACGATAAGCCACCTATCACGTGCCACAAGCCGCCCAACAACATGGTCAGAAACTGGTTCAGGTAGGTGCGGAACTGCCCTTTGCGGTTACCGCCCAGCGATATATACAGGTAATCGCGCAGCCAGGTGCTGAGCGATATGTGCCAGCGTCGCCAGAATTCGGTAATGCTGCTCGATTGGTAAGGCGAATCGAAATTGATATTGAAGTGAAAACCCATTAACAAAGCTATTCCTATAGCCATATCGCTGTAACCGCTGAAGTCGCAGTAAATCTGCATAGCATAGCCATAAACGCCAAACAGGTTTTCCAGGCCGGTATACAAAGTGGGGTTCTCAAAAATGCGGTCTACAAAGTTGCTGCTGATGTAGTCCGAGATCACGGCCTTTTTAAACAGTCCGGCCGCAATCAGAAAAACCGCACGACCCAGATCTTCCTTCGAAACAAAAGTCGATTTATAGATCTGCGGTATAAAGTCCTTGGCACGTACTATCGGCCCTGCCACCAATTGCGGGAAGAAGGAAACAAAGAAAGCGTAATCCAATATGTTGTCGATGGGCTTTATTTCCTTCCGGTAAATATCAATGGTATAACTAAGCGATTGGAACGTGAAGAACGAAACCCCTACCGGTATAAAAATGTGATAAGGCTCAAACGGATGGTTCACCACATCACAATACATGCTGTAAAAGAAGTTGGTGTATTTAAAGAAGCCCAGCAGCCCCAGGTTTAAAACCAAACTCAATACCAGCCAGGCTTTTTTTCGGGCATCCGACTCCGATTTGTAAATCAGGTTGGCTAGGGTGTAATCAACTACCGTAGAAATAAGCAGCAATACAAAATACCCGCCGCTGCTTTTGTAATAGAAGAAAAGCGAAAACAGTGTTACATAAGTAAGTTTGGCCCTGAAAGATTTATGCAGCAAATAGTAAATGCTGATGAATGCCATAAACACGAACAGGAATAGCCCCGAGCTGAAGATCATCGGCTCCTTTTCGTGGTAAACGAACTGTTCCAGTAGTTTACTGAGGTCGGGTTGAAACATACTTATTATAAGCTTGAATAAATGCCGTGTATAACAAATTGCCCTGGTATTGATAGCCGGCGCGGGTAAAGTGCACGCCATCGCGCTGCATCAGGCCATACTTCTTCCAGCTGTAACAGCTCTTGTAACCACCACCGATGGAGTACAAATCCCATACGGCTATATCGTGTTCCTTGGCATAGTTTACAATTACCGTATGCATGGTGCCTACGGAAGTATTGTAATACTTGCGGCGGTAATACGAATCGGGCGGAGTGGTAAGCAGGAATACAGCATTGGGATTATACCCCTTTATGGCTTGCACCAGCGAATCGAGCCGGGCTTTGGTTATGTTGGCATCTAAAGGGCGCCGTTGGGCTTCGTTGGTGCCCAGCGATATAATCACCAGATCGGGATTTACCACGGCAGTTTGCTCGGCAAAGTAACGCGCCCTTACATAGTGGAAGGCTTCTGCTCCGTTGGCGCCAACAGTATTGTAAACCACCCCGGCACTGTCATTCTCCAGGCTTAAACCAAAAATGGTGGCTTGTGTTTGACTCTCGCTGCTCTTTTCTGCACGTATAATTATATCACTGGTAAGGGAGGGCAGTGTCGTAGATGAAATGTTCGGATACTTCTCCAGCGAACTACTACTTAGAATTCCTAACTGGTTGCCTACGGTGTCGGTAATACGGAAGTCGAAAGAGGTGGAGTCCTTTTGGTAAAACAGCGTTACTTTATTAAATGCATAATTCAGTGGAGGATAGTCAAAAGCGCTCAGGTGAAAGTAAATGCCGGGTGTATCGGTTTGTATGGTTACACCACCTATACCGATAGGCATGGGGTTGTTTACAAAAATGCAGCGCTTGCTGGTGCAGGCTACATTGCTTGTAATTTTATAGTTAAAGGGTTCGTTGCTGCCCGCCACACGTAAAGGTACTACCACGCCGCGGCCGCCGTTACCAAAATCTTTCTGCATGTTGGTGCGCATGGTAGAGCTCAAATAGTCGGCCTGTATGTGCGAGTCGCCAATATGCAGCACGCGCAGGCGGCTTTTGTTCTCCATCTTTTGCAGATACAACTTCTCAAAAAACGAATCAAGGCTCCCGGGGTTCACCAGCTCGTTGCGCTCCTGGTGTATAAAGGAGTATTTTTTTAAAGGCGCAGTCTGTATCTGCCCTTTTTGGGCGTACATACCTGTGGCTATGCACAGCAGCACCAACAAGGCTGCAATAGCTTTGCAACTGGTAGTTGTATTACAGACTCTTTTTCTTTCGGTCATATTTCTCCTTTTCGTATAGCAACGTTCCCATCAATATTTCAGCCACCTTTTTACCGCCATAGTAAGTAGGGTGCGTATAGTCGGTATTGGCTAAGCGCGGTTTCATGCCCGCCCAGCGTACCATGGTGCTGTCGCCCCCCATGGCTTCAAACATATCCCAAAAGCAAACCTGGTTATCGGCAGCCATTTTGCGTTGCGAGGCAACCAGTTCCTTAATGCCGGGCATGGTTTTAATTTCTCCATCCACTTTAGCGCCGCGGTCGCTGCAGCCCACCAGCAGTATACTCGAATGCGGGAAAGCCTTCTTCATCGTTTCCAATACCTTATTCATTCCCCGGATATACCAATCGTAATTTTTGGCTTTTTCGCTGGCAACGTTCAATCCGTAATCCAGAACTACTAAGTCATAGTGGTGTTGGGCTTCAAACGCCGCATACATTTGCTCGCTTACATATCCCAGGCCCATACCCGAGTTACCACGCACCGAGAAATTATCGACTGTAATTCCGGTTGGGCTTTCAAAGGACATACCGTATAAATCGGCATCGCCCTGCACGCTTAACTTCACCGATTGAGCATTGTCGCCAAGCTTAATTTTGCGCAGATTGGCCGAAGCCGGTAAGTCAACAGTCTGTGTTTCGTTTAGCTGTAGGGTAGCACCGGTAGCACTGCTGTAATAAAGCACTACCGAAGGCAGAGTGTTGAGTCTGGCTCGCTTAACGGCGCTGTAAGTAACGCGGTTGCCTGCTTGCGGTACAAATACATGCCCCGCCGGGCCAACCGGGTGTTGCGGGCTGCGTTCACCGATAATAGAATAAGTAGTAAAGCCTTCGTAGCTATGGGTAATGGTTTGCCTGAATCCGGCCACCTCGCTGGTAATAGGCACAAAACCTACACCGCTGCCGCCCCAGGTAACCTGCATGGTGTCGCGTAAAGGATCGAGCATAATGTCACCTTCTACATAGCTGTCGGCAAAGTAGGCTATGCGCACTGCGCGGAATTTAGCCGAATCAAGCGCCGAAAGGAAAATGCGCAGGCCACTGGTATCCTTCGTGTAATCTTCAACACAGGTAACGCCTGTTTTGCAGGTATCTGCAAACACCGGTTTTACCAGCAGCGACTTGTCAATGGCGGTGGTATCGCCTTTGTCGTGCTTCATAATATCCGCCAGTATATTGATACGCTTAAAATGAAAACTACCGAGGTCGAATTCAGGAATCGCATATAAGGCCAGCAGGCTTACGATTACAAGTGCTGTGCCCAGCACGGAATATTTAAGATAATTGACAGGCATAGGGGTAAGCGGCAGAACAGGGCAGGTAACGGAATGCAATAAAAAATACCGCTCAAAATGCCTTTCTCCTGCCTTCGCTTGGGCACGAATGTAAAAGAAAGGGGTGGAGCGATACAATTAAACGATACCGCGTTTTCAATTATTGCAAACCTGCTGTGGAAAATTTTGAAGCATAGGAAGGACAGTGCTTTGCCCCTTCTTTTAACGCTTGCGGCCGGTTTCGCATACCCACCTAATCAAAAGTACGTTTATCTTCGTCACATGCTTCACAAGCTATCTATCCGCAATTACGCTATCATCGATAAACTGGATATCGAGTTCTCCGGCGCCCTGAATATTATAACGGGCGAAACCGGGGCTGGTAAGTCCATTTTATTGGGGGCCTTAGGGCTTATACTGGGCGAGCGGGCCGATAGCAAGGTGCTGTATAACCAGGAGGAAAAGTGTATTGTAGAGGCCGACTTTGATATCAGCGGCTATAACCTCCGCGATTTTTTTACCGAGCAGGAACTGGACTTTGAAGCCCATACCATTGTGCGCCGCGAGATTAACCAGAACGGCAAGAGCCGGGCTTTTGTGAACGACACACCGGTAACACTAAATGTGCTGCAAAGCCTGGGAGAAAAGCTGGTGAACCTGCACAACCAGCACGAAACGCTGGAACTTACCCGCAGCGGATTTCAACTGGCAGTAATTGATGCCCTGGCTAAAAACCAGGGGCCGCTCGCATCCTATAAAGCGGTGTTCCGCCAATACAAAAAGGACTTTAAGCGCCTGGAAGAGCTGATAGAAAAGGCCGGCGCCGCCAATGCAGAGATGGATTATGTGCAGTTTCAATACAAGGAACTGGCAGAAGCTAATCTGGAAGCCGGTGAACAGGAGTTACTGGAAACAGAACAAGGCACGCTAAGTAATGTAGAAGAGATTAAAGTGGCCCTGCAGGCCTGTTTGCAGTTATTGGATGGCAGCGAAGCCGCCGCGCTCGATCAACTGGGTGAAGTGCAAACCCAACTGAAGAATGTAAAGAATTACAACAAGGATATTTTGGCCCTTAGCGAACGCCTGCATACCGTGCAGGAAGAACTAAAAGATGTGGCCCGCGAAATGGACCAACTACAGGAAAACGCAGCCCTGGACCCGGCCCGTTTAGAGGAAGTAAGCAATCGGCTGAATACCCTTTATAAACTGCAGAAAAAGCACCGCCTCAATTCGGTGGAGGAACTCTTGAAACTGCAAAGCGATCTGGAAGCACGCATACAGGGCGTTGATAACAGCAATGCCGAACTGGAGGCTTTAAAGAAGCACCTGGATAAACAGTTTAAGGAACTATCGGCTATGGCCGATAACCTGCATGTGGCCCGCGAGAAAGTGCTGCGCGAGTTTCAGAATAATGTAGTAGTGCTGCTTACCAAAGTAGGTATGCCCAATGCCTCGTTTAAGGTAGATATACGCAAAGCCGAACACCACCACTTAAGCGATACCGGTTTAACGGAAGTGAAATTCCTGTTTTCGGCCAACCGTGGTTTTGCCCCTCAGGAAATCAAGGACGTAGCCTCTGGCGGCGAGCTCTCGCGATTGATGCTTTGCATCAAATCGCTGATAGCCGATTCGGATCTGCTGCCTACCATGATATTCGATGAAATTGATGCCGGTATTTCGGGCGAGGTAGCCTTTAAGACAGGTGAGATTATGAAACAGCTATCGCGCAATCACCAGTTAATCGCTATTACCCACTTGCCGCAAATTGCCCGTGCTGCCGATGAGCACTTATATATCTACAAACAAAACACCGGCGAACGTACCGTTACCCGCATTAAAACCTTAACGGGTGAGGAGCGCATCATAGAGTTGGCCAAAATGTTGGGCGGCGAAAAGCCAAGCGAAGCGGCCCTGGCCAATGCGCGCGAGCTAATGACGCTGTAAAAATTAAAAGCCCGAAACACTGAATGCTCCGGGGCTTTTAGGTCTGCTTTCTATTATCTAGTAGGTTCGCTCCAACACAAACCAGCTAAATGCGCGCAGGTTTAGTTTCACCATGCTATCCAGCACCAGCGGGTCTAACCGCTGCCATGCTTTTTCTAATATGTTCTTGGCTTCGCGCTCACAGCTTTCAATAGCTTTTACCTTATCCAGCAGAGCTACAGCTTCACCAATACGCTCAATACTGTCGGTGTGCGAGTTAACAATCTGCCACAGGCGCTTGCGGTCCTTTTTCTCCAGCAACCCAATTGCTTTGGCAACCGGGTAAGTGATTTTGCCTGCGGTAATATCCTCCCCCTTGGTTTTTAAATGGTCTTTAAAACCTTTCAGGTTCAGGGTATCGTCAATAATCTGGAAGGAAACGCCCAGTGCTTCAAAGTAATTGCCCAGCGCTTCAATTTGCTCGGTACTTCCTGATCCTAACAAACCGCCGATACGTGCTAAATAAGCAGCCGGTGCGGCCGACTTTAAACGGTGCGTGGCGGTAACATGTTTTATTAAGGAACGGGCCACTTTATCGTCTTTCAGTGCCGATGGCATCAGGTAGTTCAACCCGTGCAAGTCCATAGCCTGACCGCTGTGCGATGCACGCATGGCTTCGAAATACCAGTTATAGATCTGCACTTTTTCTTTAAAGCCCTTATCTACCCGGTAAATACAAACCTGACCAAGGAAATAGGCCGCTGTTCCGGAGTTGATGGCCTTCGCTTCGCCAAACAGAATATGCGCAGCAGGCCCACCGCGGCGCACCAGCGATTTATCCTGCACGTCATCTACCATCAACGAACCTGCGTGTAGCAATTCCGGCAAGGCCAGCCAATCAATAGCCACCTGCGAATCACCGCCTACCACATCGCAGCAGGCAATGGTAGCATACGAACGCCACGATTTCCCTCCACGGTCGGTAATGGTGCGGATAGGTTTTAGGAATGCTTCGATGTAAGCGGCTTTATCCAATCCTTCGGTAAAGTGCTTATTGCCTTTAGCCGATACCAGTTCTTCAAATTTTTCTTGACCGAAAGCTAATGGCACAATTTGCTCTACCGACTTCAGCGTGGTTTTCGAAACAGCCTTCAAAAATTCCTTCATATTGCTGCTGTTCACAAAGCCGTGACGCTCGATATACCCGGGGCCGCTTACCTTCTTGCCTTTCAGGGTGCCGGTTACGTTTACACGTCCTTCCCAAAATGCCGGCTTCGAAATTACGGTGGCAAACTCCTGGTTAGGGAAGGCTGCTTCTGCAACCACCTTCAAGCCAAACTCCGGTGCTTCCAATGCCCAGGTGTGCGGATATTCATTAAAGGTGCGCGTACTGGTCCACGACTCACCTTTCTGCGTCAGCTTAAACTTAGTGCTGTGGTGGCGTTTACCGTTCTTGTCTATCATAATAATAAACGAACCGCAGTCTTCGCCTGTTTTCAAGTCAATCAGGTCGTAGGCTGTTAACTCAGTACCGTTGTCCAGTTGCATAGCAATCCAGTTCCACGATACATCCTTTTTCAGTTTATCATTTTTCTTCTCAGGGTGGCAGCCAAATTCATGATCGTACCAACCTGTCGCCTTATCAATGGTAAAGCTTTCCTTACCAATCTGCAGTTTGCCGGTTACTTCGCACTTAGGTATAAAGTAATAGAACATATCCTCGGCCGATACACCCCGCACTACGCCATTATTACCGTGGCGTGTGGCAGGCTTCTGCGGTTTAAAGCGGATGTCGACGCCTAACTTTTGGCCCTTGTGCTGCAGGTGTAACACATAACTGCCATCAGGCAGTTTGGTAAATGTGTTGCCATCATAGTTCAAATACAGTTTATCATTGCTGAGGGTGGGCTCTTTCTTCAGCAACTCATCGGGCAGTGGCACCACGCCTTTTTTAAGCATTTCGATGCCGGCACGGCGGATGAAGGGATCTTTCACCATTTCACCTCTCTCCAAACGTTCCAAACCCAGTTTAGGGGCACGGCGGTCTACCAACGAAACGGTATAGTATTTCTTCTTCTCCAGGTCGCTGATACCAAATATCACCGAATGACCGTAAATCGGTTTCTTGCTTTCCTTGTCGTAATCAATTACGGTAACAAAGAACGAAGCAAACAGCGAAAACTGCCGTCCGCCTTTGGCGGTAATATGGCTGTGCATGTACCACCACTCGGTGGTGCTGCTGGCATGCGGCAAATCGTGCAACTTTAAATCAATAGGGCCATCCTTGGGCCAGTCGCTGGCGAAAAATGCAGGAGCAGGAGAGGGGTTCTTCTTCATTTAAGCAATGGGGGCATTTAGTTTATTAGTAATAGAAAAATTAGCCGGCACAAGGTTCCCCGCCATGCATGGCAATGTTGGGGTCTGATAAGTGTGTTCAAGAGGTTGGATGGTGCTTTTCAAGGCGTTGCGATATTAAGCAATAATCAAGGCACCGGGCGATGATTTTGGCCATATGGAATAAGATTTTTATACTCGTATGGCCTACGCTTTAAGATAACCCTAACGCAGCATTATGGGATTCTTTAGTCGATTTAAAATATGGCGTTTTTCCAAGCACCGCACCGAAGCTTTCAGCGATGGTGTTTTCGCCATTATTATTACCCTGCTGGTGCTTGAAATAAAGGTTCCGCACCTTGCCGACCATACCAACAGCACCGAATTGCTGCATGCTCTGGCAGCCCTGGCACCCAAGATTCTCAGCTGGATTGTCAGCTTTTTTTTCATCGCGGTAATGTGGGTGCAGCATCATAACGTATTGCGTATGGCAAATCAGATAGACTACGGTGTGGTATGGATCAATATCCTGTTGCTGCTCTGTGTGTCATTTCTGCCGTTCCCTACTGCGCTAATGGGCGAATACCCGCATAACCGGCCTGCCGTATTGCTTTTCGGTTTGGTGGCTACACTCGCATCGCTGCTCCAGGTTTGGCTCTATAACTATATTACCAATAACCACCTCAACGATGCGTACGATAAAAAATCGGTGCTTAAGAATGTGCGGCTCTCCTTTCTGCTGGCACCATTGCTGTTGCTGATGGCCACTGCTGTTTCCTTCATCAGCCTGCTATTACCATATATCATCTATGCTATCGTGCCCTTTTTCTTCCTTCTGCCCTTGGACAAGGACCGTACGCGCTTCGATAAACAAACACCGGCTACAGAAGAAGATTAATTAACGGAGTTAAGGCTTAGATGATCTCCCAGTAACGCTTGGTTTCCCAATCGGTAACCACACGGCTAAATTGCCTCCATTCCCATTCGCGGGTTTGGGTAAAGTGCTCCACAAACTGCGCCCCGAAAAGCTCCTTTGCTACTTTACTTTCTTTCATAGCCTGGGTGGCTTCCCACAGGTTGCGCGGCAGGGTGCCGTGGCTCGTATCGCGGTAGCCGCTGCCATTGGTGGCGGGCTGTAATTTTAATTTGTTTTTAACCCCATATAAACCGGCGGCCATACAGGCAGCAAGCGCCAGGTAGGGGTTACTATCGCTGCCTACTACACGTGTTTCCAGGCGGGTTGATTTTGAAGAACCCGGCAAAGCGCGCAAAGCCACGGTGCGGTTATCTATAGCCCAGGTAAGCGTTGTAGGAGCCCAGGCACCTTCCACAAGCCTCTTATAGCTGTTAATGGTTGGGGCAATCATTGGCAGTATAAACGGCAGGCAGTAAAGCTGACCGGCGGTATAACTCTTCATCACCTCGCTTATCTTGTCTTTCGCCTTATCATCGAAGAACAGATTTTTCTTGCCCGCTTTATCCCAAAGGCTCTGATGCACGTGGCCGCTGCAGCCGGGCAGGTTCTCATTGGTTTTGGCCATAAAGGTGGCCATGATACCATGGCGGTAAGCTATCTCCTTGGTGCCACTTTTAAACAACACAGCGCGGTCGGCCGCTTCCAGTGGCTCGCCATAGGTAATAGCTGCTTCATAAACACCGGGTCCGGTCTCCGTATGCAAACCTTCCAACGGCACATTAAAGTTGCGCATGTCCTCAAACAGGGCAGTGAAAAAGTCGTTACGCAGGGTGCTGCGCAATATCGAGTAACCGAACATGCCCGGTGTTAGCGGGGTAAGGTTGGTGTAGTTTTTTTCTGCAGCGCTTTGCGGTGTCTCGGCATAATTAAACCACTCAAACTCTTGCGACATCACAATTGAATACCCGGCCTTATCTACATCGCCAATTACTTTGCGCAACAACTGGCGCGGACAAACATATAAGGGCTTTCCTTCATCGGTAATAAACTCGCCTAAAAAGAAAGGCACATCATTCTCCCACGGTATTTTACGGAAGGTGTTTAAATCTATCCTCGCCTTCGCATCGGGGTAGCCGCTGTGCCAACCGGTGTAGTTGGTGTTATCGTAGGCCACATCGCTGCTATCCCAGCCAAACACTACATCACAAAAGCCCATGTTGCCATCGGCAATACTCAAAAATTTATCTACCGACACATACTTTCCGCGCAGCACACCGTCGATGTCGGTAATGGCTAGTTTAACTTTTTTAGAAGGATGGTTTTTA
This sequence comes from Chitinophagales bacterium, assembly GCA_044225825.1. Taxonomy (GTDB): domain Bacteria; phylum Bacteroidota; class Bacteroidia; order Chitinophagales; family LD1; genus Bog-950. The sequence goes on along the minus strand of JBGAIB010000001.1, from coordinate 748,733 downwards.
ACGTAGTCGAGGATTTGTTTGGTGGTCATTGCCGCGCGTTTTTACTTGGGCCTGAAAATACAATTAGCGGCGAAAGGGGCAAAGGGATTTTGGGGTTTGTTGTCAGCTCTCCGGAGAGCGGGGCCACCCCTTGGCCATGCTTCCCACTAACTCCCTAAAGGGAGAACCGCTACCCAGGGCCACCCATAGCCCTAATCATAGCTGAGTCATTCAACGCGTTTATATGTCAGTATTATCGTTGACTCTATTCTTCAATGTCATCATCGTCTGTTTTATTTTCTCCAAAACAATATCCGGCTCATTAAACACCTCGTCATTTGTAAAACGCAGAACATGTATGCCTAATCGCCGCATATCCTCATCCCGAAAACCATCGAACTCCTTTGCATTTTTGCGCAGGTGATTATCTCCGTCAATTTCTATTACCAGCCGTACTTTATGGCAATAAAAGTCTGCAATGAATGTGGCAATCGGATGCTGTCTTCTTAAATTAAAACCCTGTAACGGGTTTCCTCTCCATTTCTGCCAGATAATCCCCTCTTCCATCGTAGCATGATTTCGCATTTGGTGCGCATACACCATCAACTTTGGCGAAGCACCATAATACATCCCCTGCATGCCATTACTATTCATTCCTGTAAGATATGCTATTTACTGGATTTCTGCCCTCTGCATGGGGGTTCTCCCTTTAGGGAGTTAGTGGGATGCGAGGCCCGTGGCTAACTTGTATTGTTTCAGCGCCGCGGTTCTCCCTTTAGGGAGTTAGTGGCTTGCGCCCCTAATTGAATGCTTACCCGCCTCTACCTCACCACCATCCTTTTCACCACCTCTATACCTGCCATGCGGTAACGCAGCAGGTAAATGCCGGGCGCTAAGCTGCTGCTGTTCAAAAAGGCTTTGTTGTCTCCCGGCTTGCTCAGGCCTTCAAACACTGTCATTACTTTTTCGCCCAGCACATTCATACAATCTATTGCTACCTGCCCCGGGGCGGTGGTGGTAAATGGTAAGCAGGTTAACCCGTGCGAGGGATTCGGGAAAACCTCCCCAACGGTATTGGCATCAGCGCCTGACGCAGCAACACCGGTTTCAGTGCCCAACACATGAAAATTGTAGAAACCTTCCGGCGCTACAATAGGCCGCACCTGCTGTTTGCCGCTAAGGGCCTGCGCGTGGATGTAATAAAACACCTCTGTGCCTGCCGGCTGTGCAGGTATGCTGGCTTGCCAATCATTACCACCTGTATTGCTCATAGCAACCGGCTGATAAGCCTGGGTAGTGTCAGTAGTATAATACAGCGTAGCGGCTTGTATACCACTGCGGTGGTGGATGCTGGCTGTAACATTATAAGCGGTAGTAGTGTTATAGGTATCGCGCAGGCGCATCTGGTTAATCAATAGCGGATCGCTTACACCAATCTCGTGGGTTATGCAGTGCAACGCGCCGCTGGCGGGTATACTGCTGGTGCTGTTAATGCCCACCACCCGGTAACCGGGGCAGGCCTCGCGCCAAATACGCAGGGCGGTAGTATCCATCGCCTTGTTATAGGTAGGCACTATAATGGTTTTGTTGATGAACGAGGCATTGGTATAGGTATAATACGTACCGCCGTTGTTGGGGTAAATGCCACCGTCCGAAGGCACAGGCATGCGCACTACGCGGTAATCGGTGCCGTAAACCGTTTTATAATTGTTCAGTATGTATTGCAGGTTCGTTTCAATCTGCGGTCCATCTGCTACCCCCTGCGGATACTCGCTTACCAGCAGTGTTTCTTCATCCAGCAACTTCATGTGCATGTCAATATGGTGTATGCCGTCGTAGGGCAGGGTCTCCATCTTAATATAGCGGTCAATACCCATAAAGTTTTTCATAATGGTATCAATCTCGGCAACCGTGTGGTTTACCCCAAAGCCGCCGGCTGTGCTGTTGTCCTCCAGTATCAGTTTGCTGGCAAAAGCAGTGCCCATGCCATCGCTCATATAGTTACCGCCGGTGTTAACCAGGGCATAAGGAGCTTGTGTAGTATGGTAAACCGGTATACCCAGGTTGCGCGCCAGCCCTTCAGGTATGGTATCATCCTTCGGGCGCGGACGGTTATAAATCCAATCCACCAGCACCAGCGAATCAACCCCGTTCAGATAAACCGGGTTCTGTCCGTAATCCCTTGCCCAAACGGTATTATAGGGTATCGTCAAAAAGGTAATGTTGGTGGTATCGATACCGTTGTTCTGCAAATCGGTAATTACGTTGGTTGCATTACTGCATACTATATACATGCGGCATTCCTGTTTGCCATAGCGTACAATTTCGCGCAGCATACTGCTGTAGCTGGTCCAGGTTATTAAATACCCCTGCGATTCTTCCCACTCAGCCATGGCACGCACCGGCCCTTGGGGCGGACTAAAAAACGGTGAATAACTCCGCTCGCTGAAATCAGTAAAAGGCGGCTGATATGTTTTCAGCAGTTCTACCTCGCCCGGTGTTAAACCATTCGGCAGGTCCTGGGCATGGGTAGTAAGTACAAAAAATAAGCATAGCAGGGATAGCGGAATACGCATGCGTTTAGCATTTAGCAGATTGAAAATAGCAGGTTTTGGCTGAACGGAACATTCTTGTTTCATTAGTAGGCTAAACCCCAAACTATGGCCCAATTCATCCTGTTCATCCGCGAGGACTTAACGCGGTACCCCCTGCCCAAAGAGGAACTCAACAAATTGATAGAAGCCCACCGCAACTGGGCAAAGGAACTGTCCGCCAAAGACATTTTTAAGGATGGCAATGGTATCGACAGCGATGGCCGCCTGATAGAAATGATCAACGGCGAACTTATTGTGCAGCCGCTCCGCAACCCGCAGGAGGGCATCGGCGGCTATTATATTATCGAGGCCGACCACCTGCAGCATGCGGTGGAAATTGCCAAAGATTGCCCCTCGTATAAGGATGGCGATATGGTAGAAGTGCGGCCCCTGGGCGTATAAAGCATAGCCAACTAATTGCTGCTATTCCTTTACTTTGCCCCGTGCTCAATTATGATACCATCGTGGCGCTGGCTACCCCGCAGGGGGTAGGGGCTATTGGCGTAATCCGTTTATCGGGTCCGCAGGCTATTGCCATTACCAATAGCGTGTTTAAAGGCAAAAACCTGCTGCAGCAAGCCTCACATACCATCCATTACGGACATGTCACCGAAGGCGATAAAACCATCGACGAGGTAATGGTAAGCCTATTCCGCGCACCCAAAAGCTTTACCACCGAAGATGTAGTGGAGATCAGTTGCCACGGCTCGCCCTACATTGCCGAACAAATCATTCGTCTGCTGATAGACAAAGGAGCCCGCGCCGCCAAGCCCGGCGAGTTTACCCTGCGCGCCTTTATGCATGGCCGTATCGACTTATCGCAAGCCGAGGCCATAGCTGATTTAATTGCCTCCAATTCCTCTGCCTCAGCACAACTGGCGCTTACCCAAATGCGCGGCGGATTCTCTACCCAGATAAAAGACCTTCGCCAAAGGCTGGTAAATTTTACCTCGCTCATAGAACTGGAGCTGGACTTTGCCGAAGAAGATGTAGAGTTCGCCAACCGCCAACAACTGCTGGCGCTTATCGACGAAATACAGCACCTGCTTTCGCCCCTGGCCGAATCGTTTAAATTGGGCAACGTGATAAAGAACGGCGTTAACACCGTTATCATCGGCAAGCCCAACGGCGGCAAAAGCACCTTGCTGAACACCCTGCTGAACGAAGAACGCGCCATTGTAAGCGATATACCCGGCACTACGCGCGATACCATTGAAGAAGTGATAAACGTGCACGGCGTGTTGTTCCGCTTTATTGATACCGCCGGTATACGCAGCACCACCGATGTAATTGAACAGGCAGGGGTAGAAAAGGCGCTGGAGAAACTAAAGCAATCCTCGGTGTACATTTACCTGTTCGATGTAAACACCACCACACCCGAAGAACTGCTGCACGATGTAAAGGAACTGCAGCTCACCAACTTTAAAGGCATTTTGGTAGGCAACAAAATTGATAGCGCCCATTGGCAGGATACCGCCCCTTTCTACTGGATACTGAAAAACAATCCCGCTACCAACGCCATTAACCTGCACGAGCATCTGCTGTTTGTATCTGCCGCGCAGAAGAAGGGCATAGATGTAATGAAAGAAAAACTCTACCGCCTCAACGTACACCAAAGCGTGCTGACGGAAAACACCATCATCAGCAACCTGCGGCACTACGAGGCACTTATAAAAGCCAACGAAACCCTTAGCGATATAAAAACCATTGTGCAGGCCGGCACCACAGGCGAGCTCATCAGCCTGGAGCTAAAACGCGCCCTGCAATACCTCGGCGAAATCTCCGGCGAAGTAACCAACGACGAGATTCTGGGCAATATCTTTAGTAAGTTTTGTATAGGAAAGTGATGATAGTGGAAAACGAATAAAAGAGATTAGGGAAAGCCAGGACCTTACTCAAGCGGAGCAGGCTTAGCCGGACATTTATTATTCATGTTTTCTCCCGCTGGGGTCTCTTATGCATAGCGCCGGCGCGGCAAGGACCCCGGCGCAATAACCGCTCCAACTTCCCCCACATACCAACCCCATATCCCATCGGTGGTAAAATCTTTTTTTACTTTGCGATAACACCCATGAAACCCATCTTCCATACAACACTGCTCCTCCTGCTCCTGCTGCCCGCCCTGCTTTGTGCCCAGCACAAAACTGATAGCCTCTTCAGCACGCCTAAATGGAACAAGAAGGTACTTGTATTCCCCATCATACCTACCCCGGCCCTGGTTACTTTCTCCCAATCATTTTACATGCAAACCATTACCACGGGTTGCGAGCTGATAATCAAAGGACGCCACTCCCTGCGCATACCTGTAGGCTATTTTATACCCAACATAGTTGGGGTAGGTGCTATGATTGTTAAAGGGATTGATGTGCCCAGCGTCAACCACGGACCACACCTTGGTGTACGATATGCCTACTTCCCGCTCAGCAAACCTTACAAAGGTCCACGTGGCTTTTATCTGGGCCCCTATATAGAAGCGTCGTATGTAATGACAAACAAAATGCGCGACGCGTTTGTATATTATAGCCTTACGTATAAGCTGACCCAGGTGCTGGTCAGCGCAGGTTTAGAACTCGGCTACCACATACCGGTAGATGCTGTCCTAATAGATCTTAACCTCAGCGGCGGCTACAAATACGCCCGCGCCTACCGGCTCCGCGAACACCACTTCGAATCCACCGCCCCTGTCTTCCAGCAGGATATGTTCTACAAATGGCCCTTTACACTGGCAGTAGGCTTAGGGATTTTATTTTGAGTAGCTCCATAATGAAATCCATAAAACAGGTTGTCATAGCGAGGGATATTCAATAACAATCAATTAGCCAAATCATCCCGTGGCTCCCGAATCTTCGGGACTTCCGCTTTGTGTTTATGTTTTTAAAACCTTTCCGCCCTTCGTAGAAGCATCATACCCCCCTCTTTGCGCCAGCAGAAGGAGGGCTGAGACCCATTGGTCGAAGTCCCGCGCAGCGGGAGATGGGGGTGAGTCCAGACACACCTGCCCGCAAAGGCAGCCACAAACACCTAACCCCAAACAACAAACGGTTTTTGTATTCAGCCTTTTATGCTTCGTGTCTTCGTGGCATAAATATTAATCGCAACCGCGTTCTTCACTTCTCAGCGAGAGATAAATTAGGGTTACACGGGTTTCCCCAACAAAATATTCTTTAACGTATTTTCGTTTGCATACCGCACATAAAATAATCAACTTGAAACATCTTGCACTTATTCCCCTGGCATTATTGGCATCGGTTTTAGCCGGCGCACAAAATACACCGGCATTTTTAGCCCGTATTGATAGCGTAATAAATGCCTCTATGGCGGCCAATAAAATGCCGGCAATTTCATTGGGTATTGTAAAGGACGGCCATATTTTTTACCTGAAAGGTTACGGTACAAAGGCTGTAGGGGAAGATAGCCCGGTGGATAGTGCCACCAATTTTTTAACCTGTTCTGTTTCAAAATTGTTTACCGCCACGGCTGTTATGCAGTTAGTGGAGCAGGGCAAAATCGACATCCACCAAAAGCTAACGGACTACTTGCCTGACTTTTATATGAAGGACAAGCGCTATAAGGAAATTACCATTGAGCAGATGCTGACGCATACATCGGGTCTGCCCAATATTTACAATAGGCACTTTATTAGGCCCGGTGCTGATAGCCTTGAACTGACCCTCTTTGCCCGGAAGCTAAAAAGCAAAAGGTTGAGCTACCCGCCCGGGGTGCAATTAAGCGCACATACCTATTCTAACACAGCCTATAATATACTGGGCCTGGTAATTGAGCGCGTAACCGGACAATCCTATAGCGACTATGTGGAACAGCATGTGCTTAAGCCTGTAGGTATGAACTATAGTAGCTTTCGTTACAGGCAAATACCCGAAAGTCGCCGTAGCAAGCCCCATATAAAAGGTGCACTTGGTAAGCCTGTAGTGTCAAACTATTACCCCGATATACCGCAGGATAAACCCTGTGGTAATTTAAATTCGTGTTCGTACGATTTGAGTTTATGGATGCTGCATAACCTGGGTATATATAACAACACCGACACCGGCGGCGTTATAAAGAACACCACACTTACAACCATGTGGACCACACAAAAGCCTATTCCTACGTTTAGTACCTCTATGGGTTTGGGTTGGTGGGTGGTAGACTCAAAGAAATACGGTAAGTATGTTTTTCACGATGGCAACGACCCCGGTTATTCGGCAGCACTGGTAGTGTCTCCGGGTAACAACTTTGGTATAGTGGTGTTGTGTAATGCCATGTACCCACAGGAAATAGTTTGGAATGAACTACCCTTTAGAGTAATAGACCTGTTTGAACAAGAATGGAAGAAGTAATACGCTACAGGTAAGGTTTGTTTTAGCTATTTTTATTTTAATGCCTGCACCCAAAACCTTACGCACTTGTCCCAAGGGCCACCGCTATGTTAAGAGCAGTAGCTGTCCTACCTGCCCTGTTTGCGAGGCTGCAGAAAAGCCGGTCGATGGTTTTATGACATTACTTGCCGCACCGGCACGCCGGGCGCTACAAGCTGCGGGAATAACCACGCTTAAACAGTTGGCTTTTTATACGGAGGAGGAGATTTTGCAACTGCATGGTATGGGCAAAACCTCAATACCCAAATTAAAACAGGCGATGAAGGTGGAAGGATTGAGATTTAAGAAGTATTCTTAAAAGCAAGCCTTTTGTATTAATCTTTTCCCTCGCCCGGGACTCTTATCCGTAGCACTGACATAGCAAGGATCCCGGCGCAATAAGGCGCTAACCTCTCCTACGCACCCACCTTAATTCCCTTTTAACCTTGCATCCGTTCCATTGAATTATCGATTCAAGCCATCACTTACGAAGCGGCGTTTAGAAAGGAAGGTTTATCGAACAGCACCACACGCCAGCCATCAGGGTCTTCGATAGTAATGCCATTGGTTAACCAGTAAGGATTCTCTGGTTCCACAATCAAATAGCCTATACCTGTTAATCGGGCTACATAGGTATCGCGCGCCTCGGTGCCATCGTAATACAGCACCAGCAAATTGTCCTTGGTTGGGGCAGGGCAGGCACTGCCCGAAACGTGCTCCGTAAATTCCAGATGAATATGCGCATCCGGTATGCCCAGCATAACTCCGTTATAACCGGCATGCTCTTGAAAGGAACCTATAATGGGAAAATCAAGCCCGTGGTGATAGAACCGGACCAGTTGTTCGAGTTTATCCGTTGGTCGCGCAATGCGCACCTGTGCAATGGGTAGTTTCATATATCGCTGATTAAGTAAGGCAAATATGCGGCCTTCTATAACGCTCCACATTAACAAAGGATAATAATTTCTTCAGCCGGGATGGTAGCGCCCAGTCAGTGTCCCAACTGGGACATGAGCAACTAAAGTTCAGCGCACCCTATCGTTCCATAAAACCTTTTCGCCCTTCTTAGAAGCATCATACACCCCTCTTTGCGCCAGCAGAAAGAGGGCTGGGACCCATTGGTCGAAGTCCTGCGCAGCGGGAGATGGGGGTGAGTCCAGACACACCTGCCCGCAAAGGCAGCCACAAACACCTAACCCCAAACAACAAACGATTTTTGTATTCAATCCGTGTTCATTAGTCTAGCCCGAAACTTCGGGCGTTGGCAAACCTTTGAGTAACTAAGGCTCAGCACACCCAGTCGTACCATAAGACCTTTCATTCCTTGGTAGAAGCATCATACACCCCTCTTTGCGCCAGCAGAAGGAGGGCTGAGACCCATTGGTCGAAGTCCCGCGCAGCGGGAGATGGGGGTGAGTCCAGACACACTTGCCCACAAAGGCAACCACAAACACCTAACCACAAACAACAAACGATTTTTGTATTCAACCTTTTATGCTTCGTGCCTTTGTGGCAAAAAAAATATGCTGTTTCTCCTGCTGGGGTCTCTTATGCGTAGCACCGGCGTGGCAAGGACCCCGGCGCAATAAAGCCTACTAACTGGCGTCATGCTGTCCCGAGATATCGGAATTGTTTCAGCAACAGACTGTTGTTGTACTGGGCAATCCTCCCTGTATTTAATCTGTGTCAATCTGTGTGCATCTGTGGTGAACCTTTTGTATTCAACCTTTTATGCTTCGTGCCTTTGTGGCAAAAAAATATTCTGTTAAAAAAGAGAATTATAATTGTAAATAGTTTCAAAAAGAATTACCTTTATAGTTGCATTTGGATCACTGCCCGCAAACACAGGACTTACCTGCGGCGGCAGACTATAACTATAAGTAAGATGATAACCCTTCTCCCTGTTTCTATGCTAAGCGCTTCCCCGGTAAATGCCTTAAAAGCAGCACACATAGAAATTTACGCAATTTGTGCACTTGCAAATCAACTGCACAAATCTGCACAAATCGAGACGGGAGAATTTCGAAATGCTGCCATTTCGTTGCATTTAACACAAAAAAACCTCACATGAAATTTTCTCTAACTTGTGCACAAGCAAAAAACCTGCACAAGCATGCACAAGCAGTGTTGATAACCCTGGGGTAATCCAAACGTGCTTTACTGCCTTGCCCAGCTTTAGGATAGGGGCTTTGTCTGCTTTCTGCTCGCTTAATAGAAAAAGTGTAAAGGAGTGTACAGTTTGCATCGGCGTTCGGCCAATTTTAAACTCGAAACTTTAAAATTTAAACTAAACCCAACTGTAAACAAAAAACGGTAAACTGAAAACTTTCATGCGCTGTACTGTCTGTTTTCTGATCTCTGATTTCTGCTCTCTAAAGAGAAAGTGTAAAGGAGTGTAAAGTTAGCATCGGCCTTCGGCCAATTTTAAACTCGAAACTTTAAATTTAAACTAAACCCAACAGTAAACAGAAAACGGTAAACTGAAAACTTTCATGCACTGCACTGTCTGCTCTCTGATCTCTGATTTCTGCTCTCTAATAACGACAAACAACTAACCCCAAACAACAAACGATTTTTGTATTCAATCCGTGTAATCTGTGGCTAATAGTTCCTATTTCCCGAAGAGTTGTCTTCGTAACGTTTTCGCCCGTTGGTCCGGTCCGTTATGGCTCCAGCCCGGCGCCATAAAAATGTATTTCAGCTTGTTCGTCAAGCCCGGAGCGTTCTTTACATCCTGCCATAAGTCGTAATACTCGTGGCCGGCAATTTTAAACAGGTTATACGTATGTATATTCTTGGTAATACCGTAAACAGGTTTCTCATCATCCCGCTCCTCGGCAAAGGTGCCAAACAAGCGGTCCCATATAATAAGGATGCCGCCATGGTTTTGGTCCAGGTAGCGGATGTTCGAAGCATGATGCACCCGGTGGTGCGAAGGCGTGTTAAAGATAAACTCGAACCAGCGCGGCATGCGGCGTATCAGTTCGGTATGTGGCCAGTATTGGTAAATCAGCGAAATACTCATCATCATCAACATCATCAGCGGGTCAAAACCAAGCAAGGGCATCCACATCCACCAGATGAACTTATAGAACTGCTCGCCCCAACTTTGGCGCAGGGCCGTAGCAAAGTTCATGTGCTGCGAGCTGTGGTGGTTAACATGCGCTGCCCAAAACACCCGCACTTCATGACTCAATCGATGATGCCAGTAGAAAGTAAAATCATCGCCGATGAAGATCAGCAGCCAGCTCCACCAATGCCAGCCGATGGTAAACAGGCGGTATTGGTAAAGCAGGGTATAGGTACCAAACGCCAGCGACTTCATCAGCAAGTCTACCACCAGCGAGCCCAGGCCCATACCTATCGAGGCCAGCGCATCCTTGGTTTCATACAAGTGCAAACGTTCTTTCCAGTTCACATAAAGCTCAATGGCTATCAGTATCAAAAACACAGGGATGGCATAGGTAACAGGGTCGTCCTGTGCCTCCATCATACGAAAAATAGAGAGGAGAAGCATGCGGCAATATTAAAGCAGTTAAGCGGAATTATTGGTGCTAAGCGGCTGGGTTTGCGTTTCGGCAAACTCACTGCGGTAGGCCCAAAACCAAATTACCGATGCTATGCTGCCAACGGTAACCGCTGCAATAATGCTGGTGCCGGTAAAGTGCTCCAGCGGGGTAACCGCTGCCATAACAAGGGCAATGCCGCCTACCAGGCGTATAAACTCCAGTGGAAGGGCCCAGGTGCGCTTTTCAAAAATGGCACCAAAGCTGGTAAGCGAAGCGATAATCCAGCTGGCAATAGCCACCTTTAAACCTAACTGCTCGCCTACCGGTTTGCCGCCCATTAAAACTAAAAAGGCCGTAGTGCCCAATAGCACTACAACAAATTGCGCTAATACATAATTATTCAACCCGCTCGAAATTTCGGTATCGTATTTATGAAATGTCTGCACGCTCACTTTCGGATAATCAAGCATACCGCCCAGCTCGTTGGGCTTCCAGCCCGGCATTTTCAAAAACATCTTTATACCATCGGTAATGCGGCTAACACGGAAGGCATCCTTAAACAGGTCAATCCAGTATTCAAAGTTCAGCCAAATGGGGTTCCAGCTTTTGGGTTGGGTGGTAATGCCATACACCACTTCTTCCTGCTCGGGTTCAAAGGTGTTGAACAGGCGGTCCCAGATGATCAGCGAACCGCCGTGGTTCTTGTCAATGTATTGCGGGTTAACACCGTGGTGTACCCGGTGGTGCGAGGGCGTGTTAAACACCAGTTCAAACGGTCCCCACATTTTGCCTATCATCTTGGTATGTATCCAGAACTGATACAGGGTATTGATAGAGGCCATCAGTATAAACGATTCGGTACTGAAACCGATTACCGCCAGCGGCAGGTAAAATACCCAGCTAAATGCTCCCTGCAGCCAGGCCTGCCGCAGTGCAACGGTCAGGTTGTATTCTTCGCTTTGGTGGTGCACCACATGGCTGCCCCACAATACCGAAATTTCATGCGCCAGCCGGTGGAACCAGTAATAGAAAAAGTCTACTCCCAAAAACAGCAGGATAAACGTAACAGCATTGGTAGGAATAGAAAACAGCGCGTAATGCTCAAACAAATACTTATAGCCGAAGATGGTGGCGGTTTTAAGAAAGATGCCTGCCACCTGCGAACCGATGCCGCAACTGAGGTTGGTGATAGAATCGTGATAGCGGTAATAACTAAGCTTGCGCATTCTGCTGATCAGCAATTCGATACCGATGAGGAGAAAGAACACCGGAATGGCAAAAACGATGAGGCTCATTTTTTGTGGAATTATGGTTCTAATGTAATCACTTTACCAGTAACTGTGGCAGGGTTTAAACCCGCCCCACCTGTTTCAAAAGGGTGATTCTAATCACCCAAACATTTTTAATTTCATCAACTAAACCCCTTGCCTTGAAACCCTTTTATCGCGACCGTCAGTTTTGGAGCCTGTTGCTTATCAACCTGATAATTATAGCCTACTATTATTATTACCATACCAGTTTTAAAACACTGGTGTGGGTGTATTGGTGCCAAAGTGTGGTAATTGGGGTGTTCAATTTCATTCACCTGGTTACAATCGAAAATATTGAACCCGGCACTATCGAAATAAATAAGGAAAAGGTAAAAACTCCGGCACAGGTAGTGGGATGTATAGGGCCTTTCTTTGCATTTCATTATGGCTTTTTTCACCTGGTATATCTGGTATTTCTGTTCACCATTACCGATTCAAAGGAGGTGGTGGATTACCGCTTATTAGAGGTAGCCGTTGGTACCCTGGTGCTGGACCAGCTATGGAACCTGATCCGCCTACGGGAATATGAAAAAACACACCCCGCTAACGTAGGGGCCTTGTTTTTCCTGCCTTACCTGCGGGTAGTGCCTATGCACCTTACTATCATTTTCCCTACCCTGCTTAACATCCCCAGCATGGCGCTGTTCCTGTTCCTTAAAACCGGTGCCGATCTGATAGGCTATATCATAACCCGGGCTATTTATGGGAAGGATGCCGATGTTAGTGTAGCCCCGCCCGGCGATTTAATGGCCTGAAAATTTGGAAGTTTAATTCTTTAATCGTAATATTGCGATAGAATGGGAGCAAGTAAAGCAGAAGAGTTTACCGTAAAGGACAATCGCCTGGCGCGCTATGCCAAGGCATTGGCACATCCTGCACGCGTAGCTATTCTTAAATTATTGCTGCGCAGGCAAAGTTGCATTTGTGGTGATATTGTAGATGAGTTGCCGCTTTCGCAAAGCACCATTTCGCAGCATTTGAAAGAACTGAAAGCTGCCGGCTTAATTAAAGGCGATATTGAAGGGGCCAAAGTGTGCTATTGTATAGATGAAGAGGAGTGGGCCCTGGCCAAAGCCTGCATACATGAATTGATGAGCATGGCGCCTGCAAAGTGTTGTTGATTTTTTTTGCTTGAATTAATCGTAATATACCGATAATAAATTTTAAACCATATACTATGCAAACCGATAACGAATTAAAAGAACTGGTAAAACAGAAATACAGCGAAATAGCGCTGCAGGACAAAGCCACCAACCAATCCTCATGCTGCGGGGCCGGGGGCTGCTCAACAGAGGTTTACAACATTATGAGCGATAATTACGAGCAATTGAAGGGCTACAATCCCGATGCCGACCTGGGCCTGGGCTGTGGCTTGCCTACACAGTTTGCCCGCATTAAGGAAGGCGACACGGTAATTGACCTTGGCAGCGGAGCTGGTAATGATTGTTTTGTAGCCCGTGCCGAAACCGGTGTAAGCGGTAAGGTAATAGGCATCGACTTTACGCCTGCCATGATCGAGAAGGCTCGCGCCAATGCCGAAAAGTTGGGCTTTAATAACGTAGAGTTTCGCCAGGGCGATATCGAAAATATGCCCGTAACCGCCAATGCAGCCAATGTGGTGGTAAGCAACTGCGTGCTGAACCTGGTGCCTAATAAGGCGAATGTATTTGCCGAAATTTACCGGGTATTGAAACCGGGCGGACACTTCAGTATTTCCGATGTGGTGTTGGTAGGCGAATTGCCTGCAAACCTGCGTCAGGATGCCGAGATGTATGCCGGTTGTGTAGCTGGTGCTATTCAAAAGCAGGAATACCTGCGCTTGATTAAGGAGAACGGATTTGTAAACGTGCAACTGCAAAAAGAGAAAGCCATCGTAATACCCGATGATATCTTAAGTAAGTATCTTTCGGAAAAGGACTTGAAGGATTTTAAAACTGGCACTACAGGTATCTTTAGCATTACCGTGTATGCCGAAAAACCGGTTGCCTGCTGCGGGCCCGATTGCTGCTCATGAAAAAGAACGTAGTATTTGTTTGTATCGAAAACAGTAACCGTAGCCAGATGGCGCAGGCCTTTGCCCGCATCTATGGCGCTGCTAAAGTAGAAGCATATAGCGCAGGCTCACGACCTTCGGGTAAAATAAACCCGAAGGCCGTGGCCGCTATGCAGGAACTTGGTTACAACCTTTCCACGCACGATTCAAAAGGCCTGGATCAATTACCAGATGTAACTTTTGAATATGCTATTACGATGGGCTGCGGCGATGAATGTCCGTTTTTAAAAGCTGTTCATCGCGAGGATTGGGCCATCCCAGACCCTCGCAACATGGAGCCGGAGGAATTCAATAAGGTGAGAGATTTGATAAAGGAAAAGGTACTGGTGTTGCTAAGCAGTATTAACGCTTAATCTACGGCAGGCTGGCGCATGGTCGAATCAATTACCTGCTGCAATTTTTGGAAGTAATAAAAATGCCCCTGGTTATTCAGGTGCCCGTCGGGGTAGTCATTGAAATACGATTTGCGGTTGTCCAGCAGCAGCCAATAGTTCCTTAAGGCCGGGTCGTTCAATAGATCGTTGTATTTTTTAATATAATAAGCGCGTTCCATAGCTGCTTCTTTTACCTCAGGTATAAGCAGCAGCCGTAATGGCACCTTGTTGTTTGCGCAGGTAGCTGCAATTGCGTTCAGGTATTTTTTGGTGATTCCGGTATGCTTTGTCAACTCCTCATATTCAATCTTCTCGCGTATACGAAAGCTAACGGCATAAAGACGGGAGAGGAGCGAACTGCATCCGATAACCTTTTGCCACCAGTGCGGAGGGTTTACCAGGTAGTAACGTTCATTCACTAAGTAGTTGTAGGCTTCCTGTGCGGTGTTGTAGTGGTGGTCGTCCATATCAGCTAACACGGCACCTGCATTGGTCCAGTAATAAAAGGCGCGGTCCGGTGCTACGGTGCGGTCTTCTTTCATCAGGTCGTTGCCCATAAAAAAGGCAACTACTACCAGGTCGGGATGCAACTGCGGAACATATAAGTTGGCAATAGCCGCATATTGTGCGGGGTCGGCAGCCGGTATGCCGGTGTTGATGATCTCGTAAGCCGTGTTGCGTTGCAACAGGTCGCAGAACGAGCTATCAAAGAAAGGCTTGGCACTCATACCCCAGGTAAAGCTGTCACCTATAAACAGCACTTTCTTTTTGTTGCTGTCCAGTTGGTTAAAGGGCTTGCTGCGGAAGCCATCGGGGTTAATACATAGTCCTGTAGGGTCCCAGTATAAGCTGTCAGCCACCAGCAGGCCTTTTTCGTTGGTATAAAAGTCGTTTATAACATAAAGCGAGTCTACGGGCTGAAAGTGCAGCCAGTTAGGGCGCAGGTCGCCGGGCTTGTAACCCATCAGGCGCAGCACCAGTTCCAGCAGCAGGCAGGCTACCAGCAAAAAGCTGAACTGAAAGAGCAGGCGCTTTTTGCGTTCGGTCATAGCTAAAAGGTGGACCCAATTTTTTCAACGTAATCCCAAACATCCCAACCCTTCAATCCAAAGTTATGGTAGATATGAGCAAGTGCCGGTTTGGTTTTGGTGCGGAAGGCATCATCACTGAAGTTTCCTTCGGCATCCATCATCAGGCGGTTATTGTTGTAGTCGGCAATAAAGTTGAACTTCTTCGACAGTGGTTGCTGATGCTGCAACCCGAACTCCCATACAGTAGCAATCAACGTGCCCTGGTCCCGTGTCCGCCACTCAGGGTAAGTAAATATCTTCATGGTCTTATCAAACCAGGCGTCCAGAAAAGGATGACTGTCATCGCCAAACAAAAACACGCCGCCATTCCAGTGGTGGAAGTTTTTATCAGCCACTTTAATACCAAATCGGTTATTAATGTATTCGGGCAAGTGATGGCATTCCAGATCATATACATCCCGTCCATCGGGTCCATACCAGCGGCGCTTAATATAGTTCCACCGCCAATGGCTGTTTTGTTCAATGTCCTTCACCATGCTCTCGGCAGGTGTAATAATTACGCGGCCTTCTTTATCGTGCCATACTTTACGCCAACGGTGGTAATAGGTGTCGTCATCCAGCTTAAAGCGGTTCAACGTGGTAAGAAACCGGAAGGAGATCCAGGCATAGTGAAGTTTGTTCTTCTTCATTACCTCAAACTTCTTAATCAGGTCCTTTTTCTTTTGCTCCATCAACGGCGATTGCACTTTACGGCCGGGGTCGTATTGCTCCATCAATGCTTCCAGGTTGGCAATGTCTTTTTTGTTTTCCTCCAGGCAATTGCAACGCACCGCGCTCGGGCTAAACTTCGGCATGCGGCAGTGGTCGTGGGCAAAGGTGATGGGGCCGCGCTTATGTTTAAAGATGTCATCGCATTCGGCACTTAGCGCAACCACATCAGTATCCAGGTAACAGTAGTTAAAACCTTTGGGCAAAAACTTATGGATACCCACTTTTAAGTAAATGCTGGCCTGGTGGTTATCGAAGTGTTCAGGTGCCTTTACATCAACAATGTTATCATGCTCAACCGCAATTTCGTTGCGGCTGCTATCGGTAATAACAACAATATCGTTCTTTGAAAAATGCTTCAGATACCGCAGGCTATAGTGCAGCGTATCCAGGTGCTCGCGGGCACCACAAACCACAAAAACAAACTTATCTGATGTCATAACCTGCTTCCGTAAAACGACCGGTTACATTAGCTGAGCCCGGGCCGCCGGTAATGTTAAAGCATTTCGCCTCATTCAAAAAAAGTTTAGGCGAGAAAATGAAGTGGCTATGCACCTCTACGCCTTCAAGGCTGGCAGGTTTTACCTGGTTCACCGGGGTAAATTTAAAGTAAGCACGTCGTGTTTCTCCGGCACCTTCATTTGTCGGTATGCTGAAATGAATGGCTCCTGCATTATCAAGTTCTCCTTTAAAATACCAAAAAAGGCTATCGGCGCTGTAGTAAACAAGCAGGTTTTCCGAGGCCTTACAGGGTTGTTGGCGCACCACCTCTAGCTCTTTTTCTACAGCGGTGCCGGGTAATGAATAGATATAGTAAACGGAGTCGTGCTTGATGCAGGGCGATTGTTCCAGGTTACGATGGATTAATTCCCCCATCCCAACAGCTACCGTTAAATCCGGGAAACACAATTTTTGAACGTAGCTCAGGAAGGGTTTAACCGGCGAAACTTTGAACCGTATTTCATCACCCTGGTTCAGGGTATAGTGCACTACCTGCATAGCAGTTTCAGAAGAAGCCGTATCGCTGACATAGTTGTCGTTCCGGCTTTCGTACATTGCACGTAAGTCTTTCCACGACCGCCAGGGGCTGAATGGGATAATTAAGTGTGCATACTCCTGCAGAATCTGGCTGTGCCGGCTGATGTAATCAACTGATGCTATGGCACCGCTCGAATCAAATACGTAAAACTTGCGGTCGGCATCCAGCATATGCCAGGCCGAATCGTAATACGCCTCTGCAACTACGTGTCCCGTAAGACTGTATAAACGCGCAGGTATACCTGTTTTACCCAGTAGTTGCATCAGGCTGTGGTTGATATCGCTGCAGTAGCCACAGCCGTAGGCAGATAACAGAAGTTCAGGTTCTTCCTGGTATTTGTTCTGCTGGTTGCAACGGCTGGTATAATCGCTCACGCAATTAAATAAAGCCTTCGCTTTCTCTGCCGTTGACATACTATCCGCACAAACACTGTTTACGATGGTGGAGTCGTTGGTAAAGTTTAACCCTGCCGGCGATAGGCAAAAGCTATAGGGTTGAGGGCTGTTGTTAGCAAGGACTAACTCTATTAAGGCAGCTTCGTTTTGGCTTTGAAGCGTTACCGTGGTTACATCTTGCTGCAACATCAATTGTTGCGTGCGTACCTTCGAAAGGTCGTTACAACCGGTTAAAAAAAGGGTTGACAGAAATAGGCCTGCGAATGTTTTAGGGAGCAATTTATTTAGGGATCGGAGTGAATAGATTACGTGATATTGTTCCGTGCCATTACCAGCAATACGCTTAACGGCAGCTTTTCCAACTGAAAGGTTATTACATCCAGCAGGAAGGGATTGTCCAGATCAAAACGATGTACGTTTTGTTTAAAGAACTCTTCGCCCAGCGTGCCGCGCAGTTCCCGTAACTTACCAACTACCTTCTCGCGGCGTTTCGCACGTACATCTTCTTTCGAAGCTTTGTCCTGTATGATATGCTCGGAGATGATATTCTCGAGATCCTCCCAGGTGTCAATCTTGCGCTTGCGCAGATCTTTAAAACTATCGTCGTGCCATTTTTTTATCTGGTTGTAAATACCGTTGTAGTGCTGCTTGTTTTTACGTTGCAGGTCGGTTTCTTCAGGAAAGGTGAAACTCCCCAGGTAATCGACAATCTCCTTGATGGCGTCCTGTTCCAGGTTCCGGATGGAACATTGCGTGGGAAACAGCACCGTGTGGAAGTAAACCGGGCATTCCAACTCGTTACAAAACTTAATAAAGTCAGGCAGCTCGCGCCAGTTTTGCTGCATAGCGCACATGCTGATACCAAAAAAGGTTCCTCGTTGTTTGGTGTATTCACGTAACCATTTAATATTCTCCATGGTGCGTTCGAACACGGCATTCTTACGTATTTCTTCGTACGTATCCTTTTGCAGCGAATCGAAAGAAATGTTGATGTGGAAGTTGGTATTCTCTAAAATGCGTTTCACCCTGTTATTGAGGGTAGTGGCATTGGTTTGTACCGAGATACGCACCGATGGATTTAACTCCATGATCTTTTCCCAGATATCGTAGTAGATCTCAATCAGGAAAGGTTCACCGCCATAAAACTTTACCTCTTCCAGGTAGGGGATGAACTCTTCTAATTGCTTTACAAACTCGGCATCGTAAGGTATTTCAAGGGGCGGCAGTTTCTCGCGCTTGGTGCGTATCAGCGAGCTGAACTCGCCATTACACATTTCGCATTCCAGGTTGCAGAGGTTGCTTAACTCAAACTCCATTACGCTGGGATAGCGGTTCGGGTTGGCCTTATTTATATCGTATTGTTTGGCCTTAACACCATCAAAATTGGCGGCTACCAGCTGTTGCTTGCAGCCCAAACAGCCCAGGCTAAAATCATCATGTTTAATATAGTCGCGCAGTTTGTTGGCTTCTTCGCCAAACCAAATGTCTTTAATACTGCGTTTAGGATACTCTCCTAATATATACGTACGGTTATAGCAGCACGTATGTGCCCGGCCATGGTGCCCGAAATACATACTCCGGAAGGGGGCATAACACACCAGCGGTTGGGCGCCCATAGGGCGGGTAGCGTTGTAAGCGCTGAGAATTTCGGGGTGAAGGGGGTTATAACTATCCTTCTTAAACAGGTTCTTAAATGAAAACATCGGGTGCTAAGATAGTCAATAGGCGAATAGTGTGCTTTAGTGTGCCGAGGGCCTTATTGGGGCCTGGGCAGGCCCCAAACCACGGTTTATTAACAGAACCTTGAAATAACCTGGGTTTTCCCCAAAAATTAGCCGTTTTGCCTTTCCCTAATTGCCCATTTCTGTTATGTTTGCGGCCGATTTTGAAAAGGGTGCCATGAAATATTTCCACAACATACGTTTATCTTTCTTTCTAACAGCTCTTTTTAGCCTGTTTTTACTGTCTCCGGCTTTTGCAGAAGAGGCTGAAAAACAGGAAACTGTAACTGCCGAAGGTCAACAGGAACCCGATGGCGGCGAACAGGCTGAAGAAAAGTTCAGCGCCGGTAAACTGATTGTGGAACACATCAGCGATGCCCACGACTGGCATGTAATGGGCGAAGGGGAAAACAGTGTAGCCATCCCTCTGCCGGTAATTCTGTATACCGATAAAGGCCTGGACGTGTTCATGAGCAGCAAGTTTCATCATGGTCACGAGAAAGTAGAAGGCAAATACACCTACGCATTAGAAGAAGGTAGCAAAATTGTAGCTGTTAATGCCGACGGCACTGTGAACGAGGAAGCCAACGCGCATATTTATGACTTCAGCATCACTAAAAACGTAGCATCACTGTTGTTTAGTGCCTGCCTGTTATTGTTTGTATTCCTGAGCGTGGCGAACGCTTATAAGCGTAATCCTAACCAGGCGCCTAGAGGCCTGCAGTCATTTATGGAACCCATCATCCTGTTTGTTCGTGATGATATCGCTAAACAGAATATCGGCCCTAAATACGAGCGTTACATGCCTTACCTGTTAACAGTATTCTTCTTTATATGGTTCAATAACCTGTTAGGCCTGGTGCCGTTTGCTCCGGGTGGTGCTAACTTAACCGGTAACATTACCATTACGATGGCGTTAGCGGTAATGACCTTTTTAATTACCCTCGTTAGCAGTAACCGGCACTACTGGCACCATATTTTCGCTATGCCGGGCGTACCTGCTCCTATCTTATTAATCCTTACCCCTATCGAGATACTGGGTGTGTTTTTACGTCCTTTTGTATTGATGATACGATTGTTTGCCAACATTACAGCAGGTCACATTATCGCCCTGTCATTCTTCTGTCTCATCTTCATCTTTGGTGAAATGAACAGCGGTGCGGGTATCGGTGCAGGTGTGCTGGCAGTAGCATTCAATACGTTTATGGGCGTTATGGAATTGTTGGTGGCTTTAATTCAGGCGTATGTATTTACCCTGCTTTCGGCCATGTATTTCGGCAATGCGGTTGAAGAGCCACACGGCCATCATTAATTTGTGTATTCATTATTCATTATTCATTTATAAAACCAAACATCATGCTTAACACAGTAATGTTAGAAGCTGCCGGCCTGGGAATAGGTTACGGTGTTGCTGCTCTGGGTGCAGGATTCGCTGCTCTGGGTGCAGGTGTTGGTATCGGACAAATCGGTAAAGGTGCTGTTGAGTCAATCGCTCGTCAGCCTGAAGCCGTTAACGACATCCGTTCCAACATGATCGTTACCGCCGCTCTGGTAGAAGGTGCTGCCTTCTTCGCCATGGTAGTAGGTCTCCTTGTTGTATTCAAATAAGGAATCCGCAAACTTAAACAGGCAGCAAAAGCGGTTGGCTGCGCTGCCTGTTTTTCCCCTATATTAGGGAATGATGTTGAAAGAAGAAATTGATTAAAAAAGAACTAGAAAATAGAATAACATGGAATTAGTAAAACCGGCGCTTGGTCTCCTTTTTTGGATGGTAATCGTTTTCGGCGTATTGATGTTCATCCTTACCAAATTTGCGTGGAAGCCGATTTTGGGAATGATTAAGGAGCGCGAAAAAACCATTGAAGACAACCTGAACGAAGCTAACAAGGCCCGCCAGGAAATGAGTCAGTTAGTAGCTAAGAACGAAGAGTTACTGAACCAGGCTAAGGAAGAGCGCAACAAAATATTACACGAAGCCCGCGAAGCTGCTGAGAAAGTGAAGAATGATATTATGGAGCGTGCCAATAAGGAAGCAGAAGAAAAACTGAAGCAGGCCTTGCGCGAAATTGAGAACCAAAAGATGGCCGCAATTACCGAAGTAAAGAACTCGGTAGGTCAAATGGCGTTGGAAATTGCTGAAAAAGTAATCCGCCGCGATTTAAAAGGCAGCAGCGAACATACAGAGTATGTGAACAAGCTGGCCAAAGAAACAAACCTGAATTAATAAGCAGTAATCTGTAGTAGAGATGAGTTCATACCGTTTAGCACACCGATACGCCAAATCGTTATTAACGCTGGCCCAGGAAAAGGGAAAGCTTAATGATGTAAATGCGGATTTCCGCATGGTGGATGCCGCCCTGGAAAGCAGCGCCGAATTGCGCTCTTTTTTCAAGAGCCCCATTATTGCTTCGGATAAGAAACTGGCTGTTGCCAAAAAGTTGTTTGAAGGCAAAACCACAGAGATCGTTTTCAACTTTATCGTGCTGCTGATCAAAAAGGGCCGCGAAGCCTTTATACATGAAATAGCTGAGTCATTTATCGTGCAATACAACATTGTTTCGGGCATTACACCGGTAACCTTCTCCAGTGCAGTTAAACTGGATGCTGCTCAGGTAGCCAGTATTATCAACTCGTTAAAGGCCAAGGAAAACCTGAAAACGGTTGAGTTGACCGAAACCATTGAGCCGGAATTGATAGGTGGTTTTGTGCTGAAATACGGCGACAAGATGATTGACGCCAGCGTTAAAAATCAGCTGCACGGTTTCCGCAAAATAGTTGACGATAACTCTTACATCAAGAAATACTAAACTATCTGTTCAATACAGAATGCCCGCTTAGCGGGCATTTTTTTTGGGCGCTGGAGATTGTAAATAGTCTTGATTGCCTACGCTGTTTAATAGTGGAAAGATGCTGTTCTCAACGTTAATTCCGTTGTGCATTGGTGCACCGGTTATAAGCCAGTCAAACTGCCCGAAAATTGATTTAATTTGAAGCATGAACCATTTCTGCACAATAACCACGGCCAGCCATCTGTATAAGGTGTATGCGCTGGCTGAGTCGTTGCAACAGTATGGGAATTGCACGCTGCATGTACTGGTTGTAGATAGCGCCGATAACCCCGTCTTCCATAACTGCATGTTTTATGGTTTGGAAAACGTGGCAAGCACCGATGTTGCCCAAACCATAATTACCAAGTATAAAAGCAACAGCAATAAACTGCGCTGGAGCCTGAAGCCTGTTGTACTGCAATGGCTGCTAAACCAACCTGAAATCGGGCAGGCCATCTATCTGGATAATGATCTGTTCTTTTATAACAACTGGCAATTTTTATTTGATCTGTTGCAAACGCACAGTGTGCTGCTTACCCCGCACTACTATAAATACGATCCTAAACGTGAGCAAAACTGGTTTGAGGCTAACTTCAGAGTAGGGCTGTATAATGCAGGGTTTGTGGGGGTTAACCGAGCCGCATTAAGCACTTTGCAATGGTGGGCTGAAAGTTGTGCCTACCGTTGCGAAAAGAACGCCTGGCGGGGGTTATTTGATGATCAAAAATACCTGGACCTTGTGCCTGTTATAGATGAAGGGGCCCATATAGTGCGCCATAAGGGGTGCAACGTGGCAGGCTGGAATACTGAACTATGCCCACGCGGAGCAGTTGACGGCGGAGTAGTTATTGATGGGAAGTTTCCGCTAGTGTTCATTCACTTTAACAACTATACCATCCATCAGATTGTTACAGAAGAGGACCCACTGCTGGCACCGTACTTTGAACAGTACGAGAAAGCGCTCAAAAAATTTAAAACTGATCTGAGTAGAAAAGAATTGTTCTTTCCTCAGCCATTCACCGATAAGGTTAAATTCACTATTTGGAAAATTGCCACTGAATTGGGATTGTAATTATGGCTAAACAGAAGTCCGAAAAGCAAATACCTGCTGCCAAACCTGCAAAGGCTGTGCTGGAGAAGAAAGACATCAGGCATTTCTTCCCATTACTGGTGTTTGGTTTCAGTACACTCATATATTTCAATTCCATTCTGAACAACTACAGCATGGATGATGAACTGGTGACCCAAAATCACCGGTTAACGAGTAAAGGCATAAGTGCCATACCCGAAATATTCCGCTCCCCGTATTACGAAGATCGAGCCGGTTATAAGTACGAATACCGCCCCCTGGTGTTGGTAAGCTTTGCTATTGAGCACAGCATTTTTGGTGACAACCCACATATAAGTCACGTTTTTAATGTAGTGCTATATGGCCTTATGTGTTTGCTGTTATTTAACGTATTGAAGCGGTTGTTCAGCGGTTACGACATCACCTTCGCATTCCTTGTTACAATAATTTTCGCAGCGCACCCCATGCATACCGAGGTGGTGGCCAGTATCAAGAACCGCGATGAAATACTGGCACTTTTGTTTGGCTTGCTTAGTTTATCGTATGCCTGGCAATATGCACAGGAAGGCACCTGGTGGAAATTACTATTGGTGCCGGTAATGTTGTTCCTGGGCATCTTAGCTAAGTCTACCACTATTACCTTCGCTATACTTATCCCACTTACAGTTATTATGCTTGGGCAGGTAAGCGCGTTGCGCCTGCTTCTACTTACCCTGGTGTTAGTGCTGCCTTCGGTATTCTACTCGCGCTTGTATTCTGTGTCGCAACAATTGTTATTTGTTGCCGCAATTTTTATTGCTGTGTATGGCTTATACTTCCTGCGATATGGGTTAAATCTGGAAGCCGTTTTTAACGCCCTGCGCAAGCCTGCTTCGGAGGGAACCAACGTTAACGCATCAAATCCGGATGAACAGCACCTTGATTTCAGCTTGCTAAGGAATCCCATTCTGGCAGTCTCCTTTTTTGCAGGGGTAGTGCTGTTATTGGCAATAACACTATCGGGGTTGGTGATGGGTAAATTATGGATGGCAATTCCGCCTGTTATGGTATTAGCCGGTTTGTTTTTATTGGTGAGGCCTGCCCTGCGTTACCTTCTTTTATTGCCAATTACGCTTATCGTAAGCTTTACCCTGGTAAAGTTTCAATCGAATACCATGGTAATCGAGGCTGCCTTCCTGACTTTCCTGGTAACCCAGTATATGCATGGCAACAGGCAGTTCAAAATTATGACGGCTGTTAGCTTTGTTGTGTATGCCTTGGTGGCCATTGTGTTTAAGCACTCTTTCTTCCCTGGGGCTGTCCTGGTTTTCATTATGTTCTTCAACCGGCGTTTGTGGCCCGTATCAGCTTCCTTGGCAATTGCTGCGCTGGCCTTTTTTGTTGTAAGGTTGGTAGCCGTAGCCAAGGGAGCACAGGTAATTACCTTTAGCCTGGCCTCGTCGCCTGTGCTTCTGGCAGGAGTGCTGTTGTTATGGAAGGCCAAACCCCGCTTGCAGACTGCGATTTCGGTAGTAAGTATACCCGTGCTTATGTTAATCTATTTTCTGCTCGCTCCGCCGTCCTTTAATAATTCCATAGTGTCGGGCGTTCAGCGTACGTACTATCAGTTAAACACTACGAAGGCGGCCGACCTCAATCCTGTAAAATCCGTTCGTCCGCTGTACTACATCGAAAACCCTGTAACGGCTAATGACCCTATACGGCAGCGGGTTGGTATTGCGCTAAGTGCCTTAGGCAAGTATTTAAAAATGATATTGGTGCCTTACCCGATGAGCTACTATTACGGCTATGCCTATTTTAAACCTATCGACATGCTGGAGGCTGGGCCGCTTGTAATTTTAATAAGTCACCTGTTGTTACTTCTGGTCGCCTTTCTAACCATCCGAAGAATACCTATAATAAGCTACAGTATATTCTTTTACCTGGCCTCCATTTTTGTTTTCAGCAACCTGCTTATTCCTGTCCCCGGTGTAATTGGCGACCGTTTCCTGCTTATACCTTCTATTGGATTTGCCGTTGCATTGGTATATGGGGCTTATAGGTTGTTTAAGCAACCCTTTGATCAACCGGTGGTCTTTGGTGGGAGTTGGACCAAACCGCTGCAATTAAGCTTCGTAGTATTAATGGCTATATATATTCTGCTAACGGTGCAAAGGAATAGTCAGTGGAAGGATCACATCACGCTGTTTCAGCATGATATTGAAGTGGTAGGCAACTCTGCCCAGGCGCAAAACCTGCTGGCGGTGCATTTGTTCAAGAAGGCCCAGGAAAGCACGGACATCAATGAAAAATTTGCCCTTTTAACGGAGAGTGGCGAGCATTTTAAGAAGGCCGTTGAAATTTATCCGCCGTTTTTGAATGCCAATTACGACTTAGGTCGTAGCTACTATGCGATCGCCAGTTTGTATAGTTATCAGAAAAATACTTTAAAAGCTGCTCAGTTTGCCGATTTGGCCTACGCACAATACACCAAAACCCTTCAAATCGATTCCACCTTTGTGGTACCGAGTTTTGAAATGGGAGTAATTATGGATAACAAAGGCGATCTACAAGCCGCAATCATTGATTATGAACGCTTTTTGAGTAAGATAACCAATCAGAAAGAAGCATACGCCAATCTAAGCTATGTGTATTTCAGGCTGGGTGATTATGATAAGGCCATAAATACCAATCAACGTTTGCTTAAGGTTATGCCCAATGCCTACGAACCAACGGTTAATATAGCTAAAACCTATGCCCATGCCGGAAAGAAAGATAGTGCGATTGTATATTTCGAAAAAGCTTACGTTTTGAACCAGAATGATTTAAATGTGCTGAAAACCCTTTATCAATTGGCTGTTGAGACCGGAGATTCTTATCGGGCTGGCCAATATTATCTTAAGTTAAAGGAACGGGGCGTTAACGTACGATAAACGCAATTCAAGTTTCAAATACTCTCTCTAATTGTTTTCTAACACAGAAAACTATACAACTTATGTCTTGTAAAATATCCGCTGTAAAGTTGCAGTGTTTCATTTTTAGTGATACTTTTAACATAAGTGATCAAAATCAGGATAAAAAATGCCTGAAATCATAACTTTTTGTTTTTGGCATACTGATTGAACTTGGAACCTAATTGACAATACAGGAGTATATAGTTATATTATTTTCAAAAATGTGAACAATGCGGTAGCGAGACCCATGCAACCGTAACTCTGAGAGCACTGAGTGGAGGCCCCTGAACCAGACTTTCCACGGATCTAGGAATTAAAATTTAGTAGAAACCCGTTTTGTTGCTTTTCTAATGAACTGCAGCTGACAGGAGAAGTTTTGTGCCTGCGTTAAGCCTGGCCTCTGTTCTTGTGTCGTTATGTGTTGATTTATAGCATGTTATTAAAAACATGCCTTAAAAAATAATTCTTTTAATTAAAAGGAATACGGGATGGAAAAACGTTTTACTTCTATTAAGCCTCTGAGTTATTGTCTCCGGACGGTTGTTTGGAGCATGGTAGCCATGCTTTTTTGGCAAACAACCTCAGCACAATGTACGCTTACAAGTAATGAAGGCAATACTACCTTCCCAACCGCTTTTACCTGTTCGCAACAAGGTCCTATCGGCGGATGTACCCAAACTGCTAGTGGCTTAGGTATAGGATCAGGAGCTTTCCGTTATTACCAATTTCCATCAACGTTAAGTGCTGCAACGTATATTGATATCTATTGTCAAACCAATTGTACGGGCACCGCTAACAATGCCAATTGTGCCTCCTATTCATACTGGACTACTGGTGATGTTGGCCCTAATACCAATTGTTTGAATACCTGGGGTACATCGCTGGCTCCATCTGGTGCCAACTATGTGCGTGTATCAACTACGCAGGGTGGAGCCTGGAACGGCTATTCTTCCGTTATTTATTACCGCTATTCCACTCCTGGCACACCTGCTTTCTCTGCCGGTCCAACGCTGGTTTGTACTGGGGCAAGCGGCCAAACCTATACAGTGGGTGCAACAGCCAATACAACCAGCTACACCTGGACCACTTCTACCGCTTCAGGTACAGCTACAGCCGCTATCAATTCCGGACAGGGTTCTACCTCAATTAGTGTAAGTTTCTCCGGTTCAGGATCGGTTAATATTATTTGTACACCTCAAAACGGGGTAGCAGGTTCTTGTGGTATTTCTGCAAGCCGCACGGTAACCGTAGATGCTGCTCCTGTTGCCGGTACGTATGCTTATTCTACTTTATATGAGTGCGATGGCTATACAAGAAACGCCTCCGGGACTATTGTAACCAATAGCGTGAGCGGTTATACAGGTGGAACCCCTGCCTGGTATTGGGGCACATCCGGTGGGGCCGTAAACTCCTGGGGTTCGGGTAATAGCGCACCGGGCAACAACTGTTTCCCGTATCAACACGCCAGCACTGATGCCGACCGGATGTGGGTAGTTATTCCGAGTGCTAACGGCGCTTGTACTGCGGTAACCATGCCGCAGGTATTGGTTGTGCCTACCGGCCCTGCAATCAGCAATGTAACAGCAGCGGCTAACCCTGTTTGCGGCCAGGGAACCACCACGCTAACGGCTAATAGTATTTCCGGTTTAGCACCTACCGTTACCTGGTATTCAGGTTCGGGTGCTTCAGGCAATAATTTGGGTACCGGTACCACATTAACTGCAGGTGGTGGACAAACCTTCTACGCGCGTGTAACAGATGTTTGTAATGCTACCACCCAGTGTAGCGGAACGAAAAGTACTGCTGCTGAAGCTAACCTAACCGTAAACCTGGAAAGCACAGCGCCTACCACGAATGCGCCTGCAGCAGTTTCTGTTAATACCTCGCCAAACAATACCTGCAAGGCAGCAGGTGTATTCTCTAACGGAACTGTTTCCGACGCCTGTGCAACGGGAGCAAGTGCTGGTATTAATGTGCTACCTGCTAGCGGTTTGGTGCTATGGACACGCGCGGATGCCGGCGTTGTAAAAGATGCAAGTGGCAATGTGTCGCAATGGAGCGATCTGAGCGGCAATGGAAACCACTTTAAGCAATCAAATTTCAGTTACCGTCCTACATTAACTACAAGCAACAGTAATTTCAATAATAATCCTTCGCTTACCTTTACCACTTCTCAATTCCTTACCAACATAACGAATATAGGCAGCAGTGCTACCGGCACCTATACCATGTTTACGGTGAGCCGTTTGAATGGCGGAACCAACTCCCGTTTGATTTCTTCGGCCAGCACCAACTGGCTCCTTGGTTATTGGGGTGGTTATCAAAATCAGCACTATGCCAACAACTGGATAAGTAATCCGGCAGCTTCGCCTAATACCAGTGCGCATATGTATAGCGTTACCAGTACAGGCAGTGGTGCCAGTGGAACAACTTTTTATGATTATGGGAATGTTATTGCAACTGGTACAGCAGGCGGTCCTAACCAACCGGGTGTTATTCAGTTAAACGGATGGAATAACGGTTTGAGTGAAATGTCGAGCGGCGAAATAGCCGAGGTAATCTATTATAACCGTGTGTTAAGCGCTGCCGAGCGCCAGATTGTAGAAGGCTACCTGGCTTACAAGTACAACATGCAGGCCCCATTGGCCTCTATGCAGGCATTCCAAACTTATGCTGCAGGTAGTTCCACTGTTAATTTTAGAGGGGCAGATGCTGCTGGTAATACTTCCTCTGCTACGCAAACGTTTACCGGTGTTACCTATCCGGGTCCGTCTGTATCTGCATCGTCCACCAGCGTTTGTGCTACATCTACGGTTACCTTATCTGTAACCGGCATGGCACCGGCTGGGCAATCCGCTAACTGCGCGAACAGCACCGATTATGTGAACGTTTCATCAGTGCCTATTGGCAGTAACTGGACAATTATGGGCTGGGTGAAATTTCCTTTACCTAACACCGGTGGTGCAGGAAACTGGAATACGTTAGTCCGCGGTACTTCCTACCATCACATTATATGTAATAATGATGGTACGAATAAATACCTGGGTAGCTATGTTGGCGGCTTCCAGTCCTCCGGATTTAATGTCAATCAACTATCGGCTGGTTGGCACCATATTGCTGCAGTGGGTAGCGGTGGTGGAACAGGCTTCTATGTAGATGGTGTGTTTGTGGGACGTTCCGCATCGCAGGCTACAGATAATATTGTTGCCATCGGTAACTATCAGGGCGGAGGGCAGCAGTTTGGTCAGTTCGATGAGATGAGTATTTGGAATACTACCTTATCTCAAAATACGATAAGCGACTGGATGACCCGTGGCCTAACCGCTTCACATCCTAACTGGGCCAACCTGGTAGCTTATTACAAGCTTGATAACAACGGAACAGATTCAAAGGCGGGAACGTATCCCGCTACGCTATCGGGGGCAGCTACTTGGGGCACCAATTCGGCCTTCTACACGTATACTTGGAGTGGCCCGGGCGGTACCTACTCTAACAACAATAATACCGCTGAAAGTACGGTGGTAACATCACCGGCTTCAGGTACTTATTCTGTATACCCGGCTGCGAATGGTTGCAATGGTACATCCTCTAACGCTCCTGCTATTACAGTTTATCAATTACCGGTGGTTTCCGGTAGTACCTCTGTTTGCGAAAATGCTTCTTCTGTAGCCTATACAAACAGTGTGGGTAGCACCAACTGGTCGGTATCTCCGGGTTCGTTGGGTTCAATTACCAGCGGAGGCTTATTTACACCTTCCGCTATTTCGGCTCCAACGCAGAGCGCTTCAGGAAATATAGTAGTGGTTAATGGTGCTTGTACCGCTAACTACGCTATACAGGTATATAATATGCCAACCCTGTCCAGTCCGCCAGCCGCTGTATGCGATAACTCATCTGTAGCCCTTAACGCCGATCTTACAGTTAGCTGGTCTGCTTCTGCAGGAGGTATGTCGCCTGCCAGTGGAACAAGTTCCACCTTAACTCCACCTTCATTAAGTTCCCCAACGTTGAATCAAAACGTAACCGTTACTTATACCAACGGGGCATGTTCGGCCACACAGGTTGTTAGAACTGATAATGCAGCAACCTTTACAACCGCGCCTACTGCTATGTGCGATGCTGCCGGTAACACCTCCGACTTTAATGTTGACTTGGGAGACGGTAACGTAACGTGGAGCCAGAATATGGCAGGAGGAAGTGTCTCTTCAACGGGTGTATTCGATCCGGCTGATATTGCTCAACCAACAACAAATACAAACGTAACGGTAACTGCAACAAATGGCGTTTGTAATTCAACTGCTGTAATAAGGGTGGATAATGATCCTACTGCAGCAAATGCCGGTGTGGATATTAATCAATGCAATACAAGCACCTTTACCATGGCAGGAAATACTCCGGGCGTAACAGGGGCTACGAGCGTGTGGGCTTGTCAGTCGGGTTGCACAGGGGTAGGCATCACTAACAGCAACTCACCTACCACAACGGTTACCACCGTGCCGTTTGGTACTACAACCCTGCGCTGGACGCACACTAACCAAACCTGCAGCAGCTACGACGATGTAAACCTCAATAATTATCAGCAGGCTACCGTTTCGGGCAATACATCCGTGTGCGATGATCTTACCAACGTATTATATAACAACAACGTGGGTAGTACCAGCTGGAGTGTTTCGCCTGGTTCGCTTGGGTCCATTACCAGTGGAGGATATTTTACACCGGCTAACATCAGTACGCCTACACAAAGTGCCACAGGTGCTATTGTACTTACGAACGGTGCTTGTGTAACCAACTATAATATCAATGTTTATAATAAGCCGACCATTACCAGCAGCAGCGCCAGTTTGTGTGAAGGCGAAACACGCATACTTACCAGCGATGTTAACGGTACAACATTTAGTGGAACAGGCGTTTCGTTCGTAAACCCTAACTGGGTGTTTACTGCGCCTAACCCAGGTGGCACATCGGCTAACTATTTTATTACCGCTACTAATAGCTCCGGTTGTCAGGATCAGCAAGTGCTGACAGTTTATAAATCTGCCACTATTACAAGTTCCGCTGCGGATATGTGTGAGGGTAGCACCCGTGCGCTGATAGCCAGTGTAAACCCTGGTGTTTGGAGCGCCAGTTGTGGAGGATGTGTTAGTGGTAGTACCTTTACTGCTCCAACCCCTGCGGGTAATTCGGCTACTTATACCATTACGTACTATGTTATTGGCAGTTCGTGCACAGCTCCAACACAGAATATTACCGTGTATGCACAACCCACCCTTTCAGTACCTGCAAGCGTGTGCGATAACTCCACCGCTACCCTTAGCAGTACCAAGGCTGTGACCTGGTCGGCCGCATCAGGAAGTTTCTCACCAACTACCGGTACCAGTAGTACGTATACCCCGTCTGCTATTACCAACCCAACGGCAAATACCACAATTACCATTACAGGTACCAATGGTGCTTGTTCAGCAAATGGCAACATACAGGTGGATAATGCACCGGCTCTAACTACAGCTCCAACTACCGCTTGCGATAATACAACCGCTTCAATTGTTGCCGATATTTCGGTTAGTTGGTCGGCTTCGAGTGGTAGTGTGTCGCCTTCCACAGGTAGCAGCACAGTACTCACTCCTCCGGCCTTGAGTTCACCAACGCTTAATCAGAACGTAACAGTTACCTATACTAATGGTAGTTGTACTGCCACACAAGTTGTTCGTACGGATAACGAGCCTGTATTCACACTTGCTCCAACCACGATGTGCGATGCTGCAGGCACTACTGCTAACTTCAATGTGGACCTTGGAGATGGAAACGTTACCTGGAGCCAGAATATGGCAGGCGGTAATATTAGTGCGGCCGGAGTACTAGACCCTGCTGATATTGCAGTGCCTACTGCAAATGCCAACGTTACAGTAACGGCAACCAATGGAGTTTGTGCACCTACGCAGGTTATACGGGTAGATAATGTTTACACCATCACCTCCTCAGCTGCAGATATGTGCGAAGGAGATACACGTACCTTAACAGCTGACGTTAGCGGCGGTTCATTTACCGGCGATTGTGGCGCATGTGTTTCAGGTATAACATTCACGGCACCAACACCACCGGGTAACTCTGCGAATTCTACCATTACCTATCTCATATCAGGCAATGTGTGCGGTAGCGCTAAGCAGGACATCCTAGTTTGGCATGCGCCTTCTACTGCCAATGCAGGCATTGATGTAAGTACCAGTTGTGGATCGGCCATCAGTATGGCAGGCACTTCACCAACTTTTGGTACAGGTACCTGGATACAGATAGCCGGTGGCGGCACAAGTACATTTGCCAATACGCATAGTGCTACCACCAGTGTTTCGGCTACTACCGGTGGGGTATATACCTATCGTTGGACTGTGGCTAACGGGGTATGTCCTTCCAGCACTGATGACGCAGATGCAGATTATGTATCAGGAGTAACGGCTACACCATTGGTAGATGCATGTATGAACTCTGCCGGCACAGATAATTATTATGTATTACTTACGGCTGCAGGCGGTACCGGTCCATACACCTTTAGCGGCTCCCCGGTTTCTAACCTGTCAGGTACAGAACGTATTTATGAGCAGGCCGCCGGCGCAACTACTTCTTACACCGTAACCGATAACCTGGGTTGTTCGGGTTCCGCATCCGCTACAGCACCAACTGGCCATCCTACCGATATTCCTTATGCCGGAACTACCGGTAGCGTTACAGTGGATTGTTATCAGAAAAATTTCAATAAGTGGGTAACCTATCGCGATGGTAACAACGACGCCATTCTGAGTTTACAGGATAACAACCAGGATCTGGGAACTGTGACCGTTACGGTGTACCGCGATGGAGCCGAACCTGTTGCCTTCTCGAACGATTCAGCCAGCACTTGTACCGGCTTTGATGACCTGAAAGCTATGAAACGTCACTTTAGAGTTACCTCTTCTGCTGCACAGCCATTTGCTTCCAATGTAGGCGTGCGTCTGTATTTCAGTAATGCCGAGTTGTCAAGTCTCATAACAGCCTCTACCGGCAACAACGTGTCGGGTGATATTTGCACCGGTAATGATGACGTTACATCAATCAACGACCTCTATGTAACCAAATACAGCGGCAACTTTGAGGATAATGACTACAACAACAACGATGCTGCCGGTATTTACAAAGTATATGGCGATAACAATGCTTACAATACTACTGACGGTGCTCTGACAAAATCCTCAGGTGGTTTCTCCACCCTGTTTAACGGAGGGCAGAGCCACCACTATGTGGAATTAAATGTCGACCGCTTTAGCGAATTCTGGTTACACGGTTCGCAGCCTGCGCAGGCCTTACCGGTAGAGATGATTTACTTTGAGGCAAACGCCATTGATAATTCTTATATACAGTTAAAATGGGCTACCGCTATCGAAATCAATAACGATGGATTTTGGGTAGAGCGCAGTACAGATGGCGTTAACTTCAATGCGATAGCCTGGGTAGATGGTCATGACAACAGCACCGTAACCAATACCTATAGCTATAACGATATGAATGTGGTAGCCGGTACACGTTACTACTACCGGTTAAAGCAAATGGATAACGATGGTCAGTTTGAATACACCGCTATCGTAAGCGCTATAATTGCCGGTGATGTTACCTTTGAAGTGCTTGATTTTATACCGAAT
Source organism: Chitinophagales bacterium (assembly GCA_044225825.1). GTDB lineage: Bacteria > Bacteroidota > Bacteroidia > Chitinophagales > LD1 > Bog-950. Next base: position 715,105 of record JBGAIB010000001.1, on the reverse strand, counting down.
CCAACTTCAGGTCAAACCAATTTGTTTATTACTTCCAGCACGCTGCAGGAGGTAAACATCGAATTGTATAACATAATCGGTGAGCGCATCATGGACCGCGTGGCAGGGTTGAATAAAGGCGGTAACGTGGTTCCGTTCGACTTTAACCTCCTGGCAGCCGGCACATATACTGCTGTAGTGCATACCGGTAACGAGGTGCACAGCCGCAAGGTGGTAATAACCAAGTAATATTTCTTTGTTCCCAATTTTATAAGGCCGCACAGTTGTGCGGCCTTTTTTATTTTTAAGGGCTTGTTAAGGGGCCTAAATGCCCCTAGAACAACCAAAATTTCTATTAGGTTTGCCCCTTCCCAAAAACGGACAACGTGAAGCTATCGGTTATAATGCCGGTTTACAATGAAAAAAAGACCATTCGCGAGATAATTGCGAAGGTATTGGCTGTGCCTATTGATATAGAACTGGTTATAGTAGATGATGGTTCCACCGATGGCACCCGCGATATTTTGAAGGAATATGAAGGCAAACCCAATATTAAAGTGGTTTACCATCAACAAAACAAAGGTAAAACCGGGGCTATTAAAACGGGTATTCCTTACACCACCGGCGAAATCATCAGTATACAGGACGGTGACCTGGAAACCGATCCGAACGATTTTGTGAAACTGACGGAGCCTATTAAAAAAGGCGAAGCCGCAGTTGTATATGGTTCGCGTTATCTAAATCGCACCGAGAAGAGTTTATACTTTGCGTATAAATTTGGCGCGCGCTTTTTAAGCTGGGTAGTTAATATTTTATACTGCCAGCGCATTACGGATGAAGCTACCTGCTACAAAGTGTTTCGCGCCGATATACTGAAACAAATTCCCCTTCAATATAACCGCTTCGAATTTTGCCCTGAGGTAACCGCCAAGGTTAGTAAAATGGGTTACAGGATCAAGGAACTCCCCATGAACTATTACCCACGCAGTTTTGAAGAGGGTAAGAAAATGAATTGGCGCGATGGTATTAAAGCGCTTTGGGTGCTTATTAAGTTCAGGTTTGTGAACTAAGCCCTTTTGGTAGATAGCTTTTTATTCCTTATATCGCAGTAACTAAAATTAGTACCCAAGTGGCAAAGCAGGAAAAGAAACCCGTTAGCAAGCCTACCCCTAAAAGCAAGGATACTACTACCGGTGCCGGTGGGTATTTATTGCGCAATCTGGCCGTATTGGGGGGCTTGCTGTTAGTGTATGGCTTGTTTGCCGGTATGTTCACCAACGAGCATAAAATAAACGAGTTAACGCAGCAGTTTTACGATATGCGTGCACAGGGCGCTCGCGATAACGAGTTGCAGCCCCTCTATAACCAAATTATGGAACTGCAGCGCGAGGCCTACGCCGATACCGGTTATCTTAAGAAATTAACCCGCGGTTACGACTGGGCCATTAATGAACTCGCCATTTCAAATCTCGAAAGCATCAAAAAGCTGAAAGAGGAAATGCATCAGAGTGGGGAAGATTCTACAGAACAATCGCTGCTGCAGGCTAAACTTAAACGCAAGGTAGGGCTCTATAATTTTATTGACTATATTAAAAAGAGTACGCCGGATAGCGCTGTAATTTTATTGCCCGAAGGCGATGCCGAGGTTTCCAATAACAGTAAGTGGAACTTTATTTACGATCCTGAATGGATGGAATATTTTCTCTATCCCCGCTTGTGCCTGGCCATCGGCCGTGAAGGCGAACATCCCGATTTGGCAAAGCGCATTACCCATGTGGTTATTATCGAGGGTAAGGGCTATGATAAGTTGAAATACAATGTGCCTGTTAATCAACGGCCCAAAGAAGCGGTGTTACCCTACGATCAACCGCCACCGGGTTTAGTTCCCGATTCTGCATCAACTGTAACTAATCCGTAAACCTAAAACCTGCACGTAGTATGCTATCACTCGCTATTTTGTTGTGTTATCTGTTGGGTTTATCGGTGTTATTGCTGATAAGCCGCAAATATTCGCTTGCCGAACTGGTTAGCTTTTCGTTTTTAATAGGCATGGGCCTCGAAACCGTATTTCTGTTTCTGCTCGATGTGGTGGGCATCCGTTACTCGCAGGGTATTCTGCTTGGTTTAAATCTGGTGGCTATTGCTGGATTGTGTGGTGCCAACTATAAAAACCTGCTTGCGCTCAAGGATGAGTTTAAATTGCCCTCCTTTGAATGGAAGGATATCAACCTGGTAGCCCTTGCCATTTTTGCTTATGCAGCCTACCTGTTTTATGCTATAACGGTTAAGAACCTTTTCTGGCCCCCGGCTGATCACGATGCCATTGGCTCGTTTGATAAGTTAGGTAAAATTATGGCAATCGAAGGGCAATTGAAGATCAGTCTGTTTCAATACAACCTTGAAGGAGCTGGTGGTGTATATCCTCCTTTATTCCATGGCAGTTATGCCTACGTCTACATCTTTGGCGCCCTGATGCCCAAAATTGTAACAACGCTTTTTTTCCTGTCGTTACTTACCGGCTTTTATGCCCTCGTTAAAAATTACGTAGGTACAACCGCTGCAGCTTTGTTCACTTTCTTGTTAATGATAACTCCTGAGTTGTTTTCGCATGCTGCGCTATCATTAGGCAACCTGCCAACTACAGCCTATGTGGGTCCTGCGGCCATTGCCACGTTTACCTGGCTTGATAAACGGGATACAAAGTACTTTTGGATTGGAGCTATACTGATGGCCTTTGTAATTTGGATACGCAGCGATACGATCGTGTTTACGGCTGCGGCCTTGTTGGTAATGACGATCGATCTTATCCGTCAGCGCAACTTTAAGCAGTATATAGCGTACTGCGCCATCGCTGTGGCTCCTTTTATTATATGGACGTTGTATCTGAAAATGAAAATACACGCAGTGCAGGGCGCCCGTTTCGATTTGGGTATTGGTTACAACGCCGAGCGTATGAAACTAATGACTGGCTATGTGGATGCTTTTTTATTCGGTGGTCAACAAGGACGTATTGATGGAGGGCAGTTGTATGGTATTGTATTCGTGCTCTTCTTTATCCTGTTCGTGGTTAACCTCTTTTTTATGGGCACCAATTGGGAGAGCATCAAACGCTTTTTGCAAAAGAACCTGTCAGTATGGGTCTTTATCTTTGGTTCATTCTTCCTGTACTTTGCAGTGTTCTACCTGATCAATGAAAAAGCCCAGAATGCTCCGCTGAGCTCATTAATGGAAAGTTCTTTCAAGCGTGGACTTTTCTGTTTTGTGCCCTTGGTGCTGTTCTTCTGTGCTACTTGTAAGCCTGCCGAAGTAGCCTTCGGATGGTTGGAGAAGTTCCGTACAGGCAAGCAATAAAAGTTTGGTTAATTACCGGCCCTTCATAGCGGCTGGAGCCAAATTGCGTACCCGTACGGCATTTGCTGTATCCTTCAGGTTCAAATAATAATCGAATAAAAACAGGTAGGTAAACTTTTGCTGGTCGCCGTGTGCTATGCCCTGTTCAAAGTAGCTTGCAGCTTTGGTGGTATCTTTTTCCAGCAGGTAATAAACCCCGTAGTTATCGTAAGGCAGTGGCGATTCCGGATAGTATTTCAAAAGTGTATCGTTACAAGCCAGGGCTTTTTGTTTGCTGCCCTGTTTATAATAGAGTTTGCCCAATTCCATCAGTGCTTTATCGTAGTTGGGTCTAACTTTTAAGGTACGTTCATACCAGGCTATGGCATTGCCATCGTCCTTTGCCAACTGATAACTAAGGCCGATATTATAAGCCGAGCGCCAGAGGGTTGAATCCAGCGACCACGCTTTTTCGAAAAGGGGCTGCGCCATGCTTGCATTGTTTTGTTCTACAGCATATAACATACCCAGTTCTTCCATGGCTTGTGCATAGTCGGGGTAAGCTTTAAGGGCCATATTATAATAATGAGCGGATCGCGCCGAGCCTGCTGCCAGTTTTTCTTTGTCAAGGTTCTTATCTGTTCTGTATATACGGCGTATCTCCTTTGCCATCATATAGTTGGCCTTTGCCGATTTTTCAAGATGGGGCATGTCTGCCTCAAACAGCGTAATGGTGTCTTTCCAGTCAGTATTCCTGTTTATTGTAAGTATACCGTAACCTATCGCTAATAAACCAATTACGGCCAGATGATTATACGTTATCCGCAGGGCTAAAGTGGAAGCTGCGGTTTTGCCTGAAGCTTTTTTAGCAGTATCCGCGGGTAATGCAAATAAATATTGTAGTAAGGCAGCCGTTAAAACACTAAACGATAAAGAGGCATACAGCAATGCCCTCTCGGCCACTACCCCAACTAAGGGTATCACTACATTTGAGTACAGCGATATTTGAATCAGGTAAAACAGTAGAAAGAAAAATACTAACCGGTTTCTTTTATAGAAATAAACTACCCCGGCTAGTAAAGCGGCATGTAGCAAAAATGACAATACAGCAAGCAGCGACCATATCGGTGTCAGTTCCACGTAGTTTACACCATAGTAAAAACTTAGAGGGTAAGGAACTACCAGCAAGCGCAGATACCAAAACAACGAACTAAGCGCAGTACCAAACACGATGGAGTAATCGCTAATGTATTTGGTGGGCATTTCCACATACTCAAATGTTCGGGCAAACCCCGGAAGCAGGCTAATGGCGATTCCGTAAAAAGCTCCTGTAAGCACCAGCAATGCAACAAAGGCCATGGCGGCCGGCTTAAGTTCCTGCTTTTTTATCCACATGAACAGCGGTATAGAAGCTATAAACGGTAAGCAACTGATTTTGGAAAGTAGGGCTAATAAGAACAACAAGCTGCCACCGGCAAAGGTGCCGACTTGCTGGTCTTCGGTATATCTTATAAAGAACCAGGCGCTGCCGAATGCAAAAATCAGCACAAATAATTCATCGCGGCTCTTTAGGCTGGCTACTACCTCGGTATGCACCGGGTGCAGGGCGTATAACAATACCCCTATAAACAGCAGTGCAAATTGTTTTTTACCAAAAGTTTGAAGCAATATCTTCAATATCAGGCAACAGGCAATGGCCCATAGCAGTACATTAATAAAGTGGCTGATGTGCGGGTTCCATCCAAAAAGCGTGTATTCTAGAGCATAGGAGGCTTTTACCAGTGGCCGGTAATCAAGGTGTTGTCCGTCCTCATTAATGTAGTTGGTTGTAAAAATTTCGGGAAGTGCCCCCAAACCTTTTTCGATAAGGGGGTTGTGGTTGGTAACAAGGTGATCGTCCAGCCCATAATCGTTAAAAACAGTATTGAAGTAGGCAAAAATGCATACAAACGCCAGCAAAGCGTACCAAAAGCGCATTCCGGCTTCTTTATAAAGGTATGAGGCGGCCTGTTTCAAGGGGCTTTATATTTTAACAAATCCGAAAACGGGGATAACCACGGTTCGGCTACAATGATAAACGGTTTAGTTTAGTGTATCAACTATTGGGCAGGTATCCACAGGGGCTTTAGCCGCCAGCGAAATATTTGCTTAACTTGCGCCGCTTTTGCAAAACCAAAGGTAGAGTATGCGACGATTGTATGTTTTAGTTTGTCTCAGCACGTTTTTTTTGCTTGCTACTCAGGCCCAAACCGCCACTATCCGTGGCGTTGTTAAGGACGGCAGCAATAAGGATAAACCCCTGGAACTGGTAAATGTAGTGCAACCACCTGCTAACGGTACACAAACCGATACACTGGGGCAATATGAACTGAAGGTCACTCCTGGCAACATCAATATTATTTTTAGTTACACCGGTATGCAGGCCGATACCGAACAAATCAATATCAAATCCGGCGAAACAAAGCGTTTGGACGTGGTATTGGGCGGATCCATAGAGCTTAGCCAGGTTGTAGTTGGTGAATCCAAAATTGGCACTAAAATTCAGAAGATTACCGGTAGCGTGGATGTAATGACTTCGCGAATTTTGAGCAACAACAATATCACCAACGTGCAAAATGCAGTTACCAAAATGCCGGGGGTAACGGTATTAGACGGTCAGATGAGCATACGTGGTGGTAGCGGTTATGCCTACGGCTCGGGCAGCCGGGTAATATTGGTGGTAGATGAAATGCCCTTGATGACTGCCGACCGGGGGGATATTAAATGGTCATTAGTGCCGGTAGAAAATGTGGCGCAGATGGAAATTATGAAAGGTGCCTCAGGTGTGCAATATGGCGCCGGTGCACTGAATGGTGTAATTAACATAACTACCGACTATGCCCGCGATACACCCTCCACCAGACTGACCTTCTTTTACGAAGGCATGGGTAAACCGCCGGTAGATTCTTTCCAATGGTGGAAACGCGGTGGTAAATTTTTTGAAAACCCTAACACAGCCGGTATGAGCTTTTTGCATAAGCAGAAGTTTGGCGATGTTGACTTTGTGTTCGGCGGCATGATGCAGGGTTCGCAGAGTTATCTGCAAAGCGAATACGATTATTTTACTCGTTTTTCTACCAAAATACGGTGGCAGCCACACAACCTTAAGCGTCTTACGCTGGAATTGAACACTACACTGATGTATCGCAAAAGCGGTTTCCAGTTTTACTGGCGCGATGGGGGCCATCCTTATATCTGCGCCGATGGGGTGGACTTAAATGAGCGTTACTTCTATGCGTTTGTAGATCCTAAAATCCGCTACCTCGATAAAAAGAATAACCAACATAAGTTATATACCCGCTATTACCGGCAAAACAACGTCGATGGTCAAACTGACTTTAACATCTTCGGTGTAGACTATCAATTCCGTCACGATTTCGGCAAAATATTTAAGTTGCTACTGGGCGTGCGCAACGAGCACTGGATGGTAAATGATGGTACCCTCGGCAAACACGTGGCCGACTTTGGCGGAGGTTTTATTTCCGGCGAAGTAACCTACAAGTTTTTAACCCTCAACGCAGGCGTGCGCGAAGAATATGTACGTTTGGATAGCGCAATAACTCCTACTATACCGGTATTTCGTGCGGGAGTTAACTTCGAGATTAAAAAGTACAATTATATACGTGCTTCATTCGGACAGGCCTTCCGTGTACCAAGTATTGCGGAACGTTTTGTTCAGTATAACCTGGCCGGTATCCGCATTTTGCCTAACTACAACATTCAACCCGAAAAAGGATTTACTGCTGAACTGGGCTACAAGCGCAGTTTAAAAATCGGTAACTGGTTAGGCTACTTCGATGCTTCCATGTTTTGGACAGAGTTCCGGAATATGATTGAATTTACGTTCGGTGCTAAGTACGATCCGGTAGAAGGGTTGTATCCTTATTTCCAATCGCAGAACGTAAGCAAGGCTCGTATTTTTGGATGGGAGCTAAGCACCTACGGCGAAGGTAAAATCGGTCCGGTTGATTTTACCACCATGGTGGGCTATACCTACTTTTATGGTGTCGATCTGAACGATACTTCGGTTACCCATAACGTGGGCGATTTTATTGGAGATGCATTCCGCAAATTTGCGCTTCCTACACCGGTGGATGCAGATGGAAAACCATCGTATGAAGCGTGGGATTCCTTGACTACCGGTATGTTGAAGTATCGCAACCGGCATCAGTTAAAGGCTGACTTGGATTTTATCCTCTACGGTAAATATCGCTTTGGCACTTCCATACAGTATTACAGCTTCATGGATCGCGTAGATAAAATATTCGAAATATTCATCAAGGATGTAGCAACTCAACGAGCAGCCAATCTCAACAAAGGCGATGTGGTGTGGGATCTGCGCTGCGGTTACGATTTTAATCGGAATGTGCAGTTAAACTTCCTGGTTAAAAACGTGCTGAACCGCAATTATGCAATTCGTATTGCAAGGCCCGACAGGCCTCGTACGTACACAGTACAATTGGTGCTCAATTTTGGAGGAAAAGGCTTAAAAGGCAGTTTTAAGCAGCCTCAGTTGGGCAATATGTAAGTGTAACTAACACATATTCAAACTATTAATGTGAAAAGGTTACTTCCCTGTATTTAGGGACACCGTACATTCACGCTATCTGCTAAAAACCGTTAATTTTGGGCCACCCATAATCGTGCAGTTGCCACTTACCTGGCTTGATTACGGACACCCCTAATTCGCTTTTCAATAGGTCAGATTTCTGCACGGTTTATAAAGCACATGATATGAAAAAGATTTTCTACCCAATCTTTTGCCTTACGGCTATTGTATTAACTTGTTTAACGGCTTCGGCACAGGTGCCGCAGGCAATCAACTACCAGGCTATTGCACGCGATGCCGGCGGAAGTGCCATTGCCAACAAAAATATATCGCTGCGTTTTACCATTAACAATGGTATAAACCCCGGCTTCCCCGAATACCAGGAAACGCAGACCGCCATTACCAACCAGTTTGGTTTGTTTACGGTTAAGTTAGGAACAGGTAACCCTATCACAGGTTCGTTTCCTAACATCACCTGGTCTACAGGTAACAAGTATCTGCAGGTGGAGTTTGACCAAAACGGGGGTTCCAATTATGTGAACATGGGTGTTACACAATTGATTAGTGTTCCTTATGCACTCTATGCTGAAAAAGCAGGTGGAACCTCTACCCCCGGTCCTACTGGGCCTACCGGTCCACAGGGGCCCGCAGGTATATCAGGCACCAAAGGTGCTACAGGCGCAACTGGGGCTACCGGACCGGCAGGTGCTAATGGAGCTGTAGGTGCAACGGGGCCGCAGGGTGCTGCAGGTGCCAATGGCGCTACCGGGGCAACAGGTGCAACCGGCTTAAATGGTGCAGCGGGTATTACCGGACCAACCGGTGCAACGGGCACCAGCATTACAGGTATAGTTGATAACGGGAACGGCAGCATAACAATTACACTTTCTAACGGAACGACCTACACCGTAAGTTCAGGGGCAACGGGTGCCACAGGCCCTCAGGGTCCCGCAGGCGCAACGGGTGCCACAGGTACAAGTATTACAAATATTGTTGATAATGGTAACGGTAGCATAACTATTACCTTATCCGACGGAACAACGTATAACGTTAGTTCTGGTGCAACCGGCGCAACCGGCCCGCAAGGTCCGGCAGGACTGAATGGCGCTACAGGCGCCACAGGGGCAACGGGTAACAGCATCACCAATGTGGTGGACAACGGTAATGGAAGTATTACTATTAACTTCACTGATGGCACCTCTACTACTATTAATAATGTAATGGGTGCAACAGGGGCTACAGGTCCACAAGGCGCAACGGGTCCCTCCGGCGATGGCATTACAAATATTGTAGACAATGGGAACGGAACAATAACCATAGTTACCAATGGCGGATCCTACACAGTACAATCGGGTATTACAGGCGCTACGGGTGCCACCGGTCCAACCGGTGCCGCTGGCTCGGGTGGTGGGGCTACCGGTGCAACGGGTGACACAGGTCCACAAGGCCCTGCAGGTTTAAATGGCGCAACCGGAGACACCGGTCCTGCCGGTGCTAATGGAGCAACTGGTGCAACCGGCGATACAGGCCCACAGGGCATTCAAGGTGTAACAGGCCCAACAGGTGCAACCGGCTCTGGTGGCGGTGCAACTGGTGCTACCGGCGACACAGGCCCACAAGGTCCTGCCGGTGCTAATGGAGCAACTGGTGCCACAGGCGATACGGGTCCACAGGGTATTCAAGGTGTAACTGGTCCAACAGGTGCTACGGGCTCCGGTGGTGGTGCAACAGGCGCCACGGGCGATACAGGTCCCCAAGGTCCTGCAGGTTTAAATGGCGCAACCGGCGACACCGGTCCACAAGGTCCTGCCGGATTAAATGGATTGAATGGCGCCACTGGTGCAACAGGTGATACTGGTCCACAGGGTATACAAGGTGTAACAGGCCCAACAGGTGCAACCGGCTCTGGTGGCGGTGCAACAGGTGCTACCGGCGACACAGGCCCACAAGGTCCTGCCGGTGCTAATGGAGCCATCGGCGCAACCGGCGATACCGGCCCACAAGGCATTCAGGGTGTTACTGGTCCCACTGGTGCTACAGGCTCCGGTGGTGGTGCTACCGGTGCTACGGGTGACACAGGTCCCCAAGGTCCTGCAGGTTTAAATGGCGCAACCGGCGACACCGGTCCACAAGGTCCTGCCGGATTAAATGGATTGAATGGAGCCACTGGAGCCACAGGTGATACTGGGCCTCAGGGTATCCAAGGTGTAACAGGCCCAACAGGTGCAACTGGCTCTGGTGGTGGGGCAACAGGTGCTACCGGCGACACAGGCCCACAAGGTCCTGCCGGTGCTAATGGAGCAACTGGTGCCACAGGCGATACGGGTCCACAGGGTATTCAAGGTGTAACTGGTCCAACCGGTGCTACCGGCTCGGGTGGTGGTGCAACCGGTGCTACTGGTGATACAGGTCCCCAAGGCCCTGCAGGTTTAAATGGCGCAACCGGAGACACCGGTCCACAAGGTCCTGCCGGATTAAATGGATTGAATGGAGCCACCGGAGCAACCGGTGATACCGGCCCACAAGGCATTCAAGGCGTAACAGGCCCTACAGGTGCAACCGGCTCAGGTGGCGGTGCAACAGGTGCTACCGGCGACACAGGCCCACAAGGTCCTGCCGGTGCTAATGGAGCAACTGGTGCCACAGGCGATACAGGCCCGCAGGGTATTCAGGGTGTTACTGGCCCGACCGGTGCTACAGGCGCAGGTGGTGGAGCTACCGGTGCTACGGGTGACACAGGTCCACAAGGACCAGCAGGTGTTAATGGAGCAACGGGAGCAACCGGCGACACCGGTCCTCAAGGTTCTGCCGGATTAAATGGATTGAATGGAGCCACCGGCGCAACAGGTGATACTGGGCCACAGGGTATACAAGGTGTAACAGGCCCAACAGGTGCTACCGGCTCTGGTGGCGGTGCAACTGGTGCTACCGGCGACACAGGCCCACAAGGTCCTGCTGGTGCTAATGGAGCAACTGGTGCAACCGGCGATACAGGCCCTCAGGGTCCTGCCGGTGCTAACGGCGCAACAGGTGTAACCGGCGATACCGGTCCTCAAGGTATACAAGGTATAACAGGTCCTACTGGAGCTACCGGCGCAGGTGGTGGAGCTACAGGTGCTACGGGTGACACAGGTCCACAAGGACCAGCAGGTGTTAATGGAGCAACGGGAACAACCGGCGATACAGGTCCACAAGGTCCTGCCGGATTAAATGGATTGAATGGAGCCACCGGCGCAATAGGTGATACTGGGCCACAAGGTATACAAGGTATAACAGGCCCAACTGGTGCAACCGGTGCAGGCGGTGGTGCAACAGGTGCTACCGGCGATACCGGTCCTCAGGGTCCTGCCGGTGCTAATGGCGCAACAGGTGCCACAGGCGATACAGGCCCGCAGGGTATTCAGGGTGTTACTGGCCCGACCGGTGCTACCGGCGCAGGTGGTGGAGCTACAGGTGCTACGGGTGACACAGGTCCTCAAGGTCCTGCTGGTATAAATGGATTGAATGGAGCCACTGGAGCTACAGGTGATACTGGGCCACAAGGTATACAAGGTATAACAGGCCCTACCGGTGCAACAGGTGCGGGCGGTGGTGCAACAGGTGCTACCGGCGACACTGGCCCTCAGGGTCCGGCTGGTGCAGCGGGCATAACAGGAGCAACCGGTGCTAATGGATTGAATGGTGTCACTGGTGATACCGGCCCCCAGGGCTTACCGGGAATCACTGGTCCCACAGGTGCCAATGGTGCAACGGGTGCTACAGGTGATGGTATTACAAATATTGTAGATAATAATAATGGAACTATAACCATTATAACAAATAGCGGATCGTATACAGTTCAATCAGGCATCACAGGTGCCACAGGCCCTACGGGTGCTACCGGAGCAGGTGGCGGAGCCACAGGCGCTACAGGTGATACCGGTCCGCAAGGACCCGCAGGTGCTACCGGCGCCACTGGTTCAACAGGTTCAACAGGTTTTGGTGCTACTGGTGTAACCGGTGATACAGGCCCGCAAGGTCCTGCAGGTGTTAACGGCGCTACGGGTGCTACCGGTGCAACTGGGTTGAATGGCCTTACTGGAGCAACAGGTGATACTGGCCCTCAGGGAATTCAAGGGTTACAGGGTATAACCGGACCCACCGGCCCTACTGGTGCTGGTGGCGGTGCTACCGGACCAACCGGCGAAACAGGCCCGCAAGGCCCGGCAGGCGCTAACGGCGCAACGGGAGCCACAGGCGCAACTGGCTTTGGCGCAACAGGTGCTACTGGGGATACAGGCCCGCAAGGCCCGGCAGGCGCTAACGGCGCTACGGGAGCCACGGGTGCTACAGGTTTTGGCGCAACAGGCGCAACAGGCGATACAGGCCCGCAAGGTCCTGCAGGTGTTAACGGTGCAACGGGAGCCACGGGCGCAACAGGTTTTGGAGCTACAGGCGCTACTGGCGATACAGGCCCACAAGGTCCTGCAGGTGCTACCGGCGCAACGGGAGCCACTGGTGCAACAGGTTTTGGAGCTACAGGCGCAACAGGCGATACAGGCCCGCAAGGTCCGGTAGGTGCTAACGGCGCAACGGGAGCCACTGGTGCAACAGGTTTTGGAACTACAGGCGCTACTGGTGATACAGGCCCGCAAGGCCCGGCAGGTGCTAACGGCGCAACGGGAGCCACAGGTGCTACAGGTTTTGGAGCTACCGGTGCAACAGGCGATACAGGCCCGCAAGGTCCTGCAGGTGCCACGGGCGCAACTGGCTTTGGCGCAACAGGCGCCACCGGCGATACAGGCCCGCAAGGCCCGGCAGGCGCTAACGGCGCAACCGGAGCTACGGGTGCAACAGGTTCAAATGGGTTGAATGGTGCAACCGGCGCCACAGGTGACACAGGTCCGCAAGGTCCCGCAGGTGTTACTGGCGCAACTGGTGCCACCGGAGCAACTGGTTTTGGCGCCACCGGAGCAACTGGGGTTACAGGAAATACTGGAGCAACAGGCAGCACAGGTGCCACAGGAGATACCGGTGCCACAGGTGCTACTGGTTCAATAGGAGCTACAGGTTCAACTGGCAATACCGGCGCCACTGGTAGTACGGGTGCCACAGGCCTTACAGGAAATACCGGAGCAACAGGAGATACCGGCGCCACAGGAGCCACAGGTTCAACTGGAAATACCGGTGCTACTGGTGCAACAGGTATTACTGGTGCAACAGGGTCAACTGGAGCTACTGGCAGCACAGGTGCCACAGGAGATACCGGAGCCACAGGTTCAACCGGCGTTACTGGTGCTACTGGTAGTACGGGAGCTACAGGCGTTACAGGAAATACAGGGACTACAGGCAGTACCGGAGCAACAGGAGATACCGGCGCGACAGGAGCCACGGGTTCAACTGGCAATACCGGCGCAACGGGTGCAACAGGCAACACAGGCGCTACCGGCTCGACAGGTTCTACAGGTGCCACGGGTAATACCGGTGCAACGGGCAGCACAGGAGCCACTGGTGATACAGGCGCTACAGGTTCAACAGGCGCAACCGGTAATACCGGCGCTACGGGTGCTACCGGTGTAACTGGCAGCACAGGAGCCACAGGTGATACAGGAGCCACAGGTGCTACTGGTCCGCAGGGTATTCAAGGGGTTACCGGTGCTACAGGCGCTACAGGCGTTGGTGTTACAGGGGCAACCGGACCTACAGGTCCATTGGGCACTGCAGGTGGTGATTTACAGGGCACCTATCCGAATCCTATTGTGGACGGTATATTAGGAGACTCAATAATAGGTTCGCCAAATGCCGGTCAGATACTCGTATTTAACGGTACCTACTGGACGTTTAAAGATACAGCTGCAGGTAACGATTGGCACTTAACGGGCAATATTGGAACAGCTTCGCCTACCAGTGCCGTTGCTACAGCTATCAACAATAATTTTATAGGAACTACGGATAATACCGACTTTGTGATTGCCGCTAACAACACCGAACGTATGCGTTTCGATCGTCAGGGTTACATGCTGGGTATCGGTGAGGCAACGCCTACATATGCTATCGACCTTCGGATTAACCCCGATGCCGTTTTCCCTTGTGGAAGAAATGGTATTCGTATAAACGGTCCTTCAGCATCCTCTTCCTGCGATTATGGTCTGTTCTGGGGATACGACAACGGCGGTTCTCCCGCAGGTGGTGGTAATTTCTGGAACTTAACAAGCGGCAGTTACCTGGCCTTTGGCATCGGTAACTGGGCTACCGGCGAGGTTGCCAGGGTAACACCAAATGGAATAGGGGTCTTTGTTACCAATCCAAATGCCGCTATTCACATCCGCCAAAATACCGCTATACGTAACGGGGTACTGGTTTCCAGTCCTCAATTGCCTGTTGGAACCGATGGTGCCTTCTTTGGTCTCGACATCTCCAGCCCGGCGGGTTCCGATGCATTAATTATGAACTACCAGTCCAATTCTATTGTGTTTGGCACCAACAGTGCCGAACGTATGCGTCTTACCCCTGCAGGTAAATTGGTAATAAACTCCCCGTTAGCAAACACTTATCTGGATGTGAATGGTGATCTGGCATTGCGTGCAAAAGCACTGAGTTTGAGTAATGGTGCAAACAGCAACGTAAGTATAATTACCAACCCGGTTTCCTTCTACCGGGTTAGCGGTCCAACAGCTGATTTTAGTATCAGTGGCTTCGACGGCGGGGTAGATGGACGTATTGTAACGCTCTTTAATCCTACCGCTTATACAATGACCATCCAGAATGTAAGCGGTGCGTCGTTGGCAGCTAATCAGATAATGACAGGGAACGGTAGTTTGATCTTAAATGACAGTTCTTCAGTAACACTTCAGTATAGTGCTACCGATTCTAAATGGATAGTAACCGGCTTTGCCAATGGCGATTACGCATCGGCCGGTGGAAAAGATTGGTTACTGTTAGGAAATGCGGCTACAGTAGATGGAACTAACTTTATCGGAACTACCGATAACGTACCATTTAACATCCGTGTAAACAACCAGGCTGCAGGCCGAATCGACAATACCAAGCTGAATACCAATATGGGGTATCTGAGTGCGAACATGACTGCCGGCACTAACAACTCGCAGTTCGGTGCATATTCGTTGGGTTCATTAGGTGCCGGTTCTTCAGGCAACTCAAATACGTCAGTTGGCGTTTACTCCATGGCTTACAATACTACCGGCTATCAAAACGTAGCGGTAGGTGAGTATAGTTTAGGCGGCAACACTACAGGCTATCTAAACGTGTCGTTAGGTGCCGGCTCTATGGATCAGGCCTCCGGCAGTATTGGAAACGTTGCTGCCGGTTTCTGGGCGCTGCGCGGTGCACCGGGTGCTGCAAGCCAATACAACGTAGCTCTTGGTTTTGCCAGTGGTTATAGCATGACTACCGGCACGCGAAATGTCGCTATTGGTTTACATGCATTATATAGCATGGGTAGTGGTAGCTATAACGTAGCCATCGGCGACTCGGCCTTGTATAGTTACACAACAAATAGCTACATGAATACGGCTATCGGCCATGCTGCATTGTTCGCTACCAACGGTGGTGGTGCCAATACGGCAGTTGGTTCATACGCTATGGTAGCCAACACAAGCGGTTTTAATAACACCGCAGTTGGTAATGCTTCGTTGCAGTATTCGCAAACCATGGTTAACAACACGGCCATTGGTAATGGCGCTATGCAATACGGAAAACTGGTTACATCCACTACAGCCATAGGTGCCGAAGTTTTGCAGAACGATAGCGCAGGTGATATGAATACCGCAGTGGGCTGGCGTGCCATGCGTAACACCAAATGGGCCTACGAAGATGTGGCTGTTGGTGTAGGTGCTATGGAAAATTCGCCTACTACCCGATATAGTACTGCGGTCGGCCGTTTTGCGCTCCAACAAATTAAAACCGATTATAACACTGCTCTTGGTTTTGTAGCAGGTTTATATGCCGATTCATCCATTGGCGCTACCTATCTGGGGGCTTATGCCGGTTACTATAACGAAGCTAATTACAATACCTGGGTAGGTTATCAGGCCGGTGTAGGTAACGCTTCTCCGTTTAAAATTACGGGCGACGAAAATACCGGCGTGGGTGGTTTTACCCAGTTTTTTGCCAATACAGCGCGCAGCAACACCAGTTTGGGTTATGGAGCTTTCTATTGGTCTAATTCCGGCCATAACAACGTTGCAGTGGGTGTTAGGGCTCTCCACGGTTTAAACGTTAGCTCGGGCAGTTATAACATTGCTATAGGGGATAGTGCCGGTTTCAGCATTACCAACGGCAATCGCAACATTGCCATTGGGGTGCACAGCTTGCGCAGTTATACCGGCAGCGATGATATAGCAATTGGTGATAGCGCGGCTTACTTAAATACTGCTGCCGAAGTTTTGGCTATTGGTAATCGTGCAGGCCGCAACAACGTTTCCTTCCGTAACTTCTTTATCGGTAACGATGCCGGCTATTATACCACCAGCGGTACTTATAACATGTTTGTAGGTGCCTATGCCGGCCAATTCAATGTTTCGGGTACGGCTAACTATGCCTTTGGTAGAGGCGCTTTACAACAAGGCACTAATAACACTGGCAACCATGCCTTTGGTCGCTTAGCCGGTCAAAACCATTACCTGGGCGATCTGAACTCTTATTTCGGCTACCAGTCAGGTGTTTATGATAGTATAGGTTGGTACAATACGTATTTTGGCGCTTATACTGGTAACAATAATGCTGCTGCAAAAGGCAATGACAATCAGTTTAACACCGGCTTAGGTTATAGCGCTCTTAGCGATATAACCTCCGGCGATTACAATACAGCCGGCGGTGCCTACTCACTCGATCAAAACACCACAGGCGGCGTGAATACGGGTTGGGGTGTTAGTACGCTCCGGCAAAATACTACTGGTTCAGGTAACACAGCAGTGGGTACTAATGCGCTCTATAATCACATAAGCGATAATTATAACACGGCGGTAGGTTACGAGTCAATGATTAGCGATACCAGCGGCTTTAGCAATACCGCTATTGGTTGGCGCAGTTTGCGTAATAATTTATATGGATGGGATAACACTGCAATTGGTGTTGGTGCGTTGGAATTTATGCCCCAACAAACAGGTAACATCGCGGTGGGTCGTGGCGCAATGATCAGTGCTGCCGGCGATTATAACGTGGCAGTGGGTTACTATGCTGCATCCAATATGGATACCGCTCTAAGTAATTTCGTAGTGGCCATCGGTAACGATGCCGGTCATACCTCCGGCGCTTCTAATACCGTATATGTAGGTAGATACGCAGGTTACTACAATAAGGGCGATGAAAACGTCTTTATCGGTTATAACTCCGGCGTAGGTTATTCAACCAATAATATCACTGGTGAGGAAAACGTTGGTGTAGGCGCCAGCACCCTCAGTTATTTATCTACCGGCCGCAATAACACCGCAGTAGGTTTAGGAAGCTTATACTTCGTTACAAGCGGTACCAACAACGTGGCTATCGGTACCCGTGCAGGTCTAAATTTAACCACAGCCACTCGTAACGTAGCCATTGGCGATAGCAGCATGTTTAACAGCTCTGCTTCTAATAACATTGGTATCGGCTACCGTACGTTGTTTTACAATACTACGGCCAGCAACAATATCGCAATTGGTCCATATGCTATGCAAGGTAACGCTGCTTACAGTGGCAATGCTAACATTGCAATGGGTTATAGCGCTCTCTCGCAAATCTCCACCGGTTACCAAAACGTAGGCATCGGCGATTACGCTTTAACGCAAAACTCCTCCGGTTACCAAAATACGGCAATAGGAGCAGGGGCAATGGATCAGAATACCACCGGTTATGCCAATACCGCTACGGGTATGTGGGCATTACGTAACAACTCTTCGGGTTATGCTAACGGAGCTGATGGTTATTATGCTTTATATAATAACACATCAGGCTACCAAAATACCGGTGTGGGTCTATATTCCTTATATCTTCAAAGCACCGAATACAATAGTGCGGCTTTAGGTGCCTGGTCGGGCTATTATGCAACTACGCAGGGTACATATGTCGGAGCTTATGCATATGCCAACGCTTCAGGTTACACCAATACCGGTGCATTTGGTTACAACGCTCGCCCAACTGCCAGCAATATGATCCGGATTGGTAATACGGCAGTAACCAGCATTAACGGTGCTGTTGCCTTTACGGTAGTTTCCGACGGTCGCTTTAAAACCCATGTGAACGAGGATGTACATGGCCTCGATTTCATCATGAAACTTCGTCCTGTTACCTATAACTACGATGTGAAAGCTATGGACACCTTTATTGAGGGTGGCGAAAGAAAAGGTCCGGATGGGAACCCCCGCCCTTATTCAGCAGAAGAACTGGCCTCTATCAAGCAGAAAGAACAGGTACGTTACTCAGGTTTCATTGCGCAGGAAGTTGAAAAAGCTGCCGATAGTACAGGCTACGATTTCAGCGGCGTTGACAAGCCTGATAATGAAAAGGATCCGTATGGCTTGCGCTACTCCGATTTCGTGGTGCCAATGGTAAAAGCCATGCAGGAACAGCAAAAGATGATTGAGGACCTGAAAAAGATGGTACAACAGCAACAGAAAGAGATCGAAGACCTGAAGAAACGCTAAACCGGTTGAACCTTGTTTTCGGTCATCCCGGACCCGCCCCAGGGCAGGTCCGGGATTTTTTATCGACCGATGGTCAAAATAATCTTTTAAAATCCCCGTCTCCTTTTATTTTTACAGGTACACTATCCTAAAAACCCCTACTCGCATGAAAGATTATACGCGGCTGTTTGACATCATTTATTACCAAAAGGAACATCACGCTCAACCCGATGCCTTTGCCCGCAAGGAAAACGGCAATTGGATTCGTTATTCAACCCAGGAAATTATCGATGCTGCTGCTAAGGTGAGCCTGGCGCTGCTCAAACTGGGTGTTAAACCCGATGATAAAATTGCTATTGTGTCGGGTAATCGTCCCGAATGGAATATCGTGGATCTGGGTATGTTGCAGATCGGTGCCGTAAATGTGCCGGTATATCCAACTATCAGCGAGCACGAATACAAATTCATTTTTAATGATGCTGAGATAAAATACGCCTTTGTAAGCGATGCCAAACTGTTTGGCAAAATTAGTTCTATCAAAAACGAGGTGCCTTCACTGCAGGATATTTTCAGTTTTGATATGGTGCCCGGCTGTAAGCATTTTCAGGAGTTTTTAGCTATAGGCGATGGCGGTGATATGGCCCAGATTAAAGAACGCTCGGAGGCAATTAAAGAAGAAGCCCTGGCTACCATTATTTACACCTCCGGCACCACCGGCAATCCCAAAGGGGTTATGCTTTCACACCGCAATGTGGTAAGTAATATCAAAGCGGTGTTACCAATCCTGCCGCTCGACTCCACTAAACGTGTTTTAAGCTTTCTGCCGCTCTGCCACATCTTCGAGCGCGTGGTAATTTACGTTTACATGGTAAGGGGCGTATCGGTGTATTATGCCGAGAGCATGGAAACCATTGCCGAAAACCTGAAGGAGGTGAAGCCCAACTTCTTTACTACGGTTCCCCGTCTGCTCGAGAAAGTCTATATCAAGTTGGAGTCTGCCGGTAACGCCTTAACAGGTTGGAAGAAAAACCTGTATGAAAACGCGCTGGAGTTTGCCCGCACCTACGACCCGGGTAAACAATTAACCATGATGGAAAGCCTGAAGAAGGCGGTTTACGATAAGCTGATATTTAAAAAATGGCGCGAAGCGCTTGGTGGTAACTGCGAAGGTATTTGTGCCGGTGCAGCTGCGCTGAACCCCCTTTTAGCGCGCGTGTTTACCTGTGCCGGTATTCCTATTATGGAAGGATACGGTCAAACCGAATCAAGTCCGGTAATTTCTGTGAATCCTTTTAACCTGGCCGAAATTAAGTTTGGTACAGTTGGCAAGGTAATCAACGGGGTGGAGGTAAAACTGGAACACCGCGATGGAATGGCGGATGGCGAAGGGGAGATTCTCGCAAAAGGACCAAACATTATGGTGGGGTACTATAAGCGTCCGGACCTGACTGCTGAAACCGTTGTAAACGGATGGTTAAGAACAGGCGACGTTGGCACCTGGGTAGAATATAGAGGCGCTAAATACCTTAAGATCACCGACCGCGTAAAAGAACTGTTTAAAACCAGCGGCGGTAAATACATCGCTCCGCAGCAGATCGAAAACAAAATGAAGGAAATTCCTTTTGTGGAACAGATTATGGCTGTAGGCGAAAACCGCAATTACGTAACTGCCTTAATTGTTCCGAACTTTTTGAATCTTACAGAATGGTGCACCAAACATGGTGTAGCTGCCGGTAGCCCGGAAGATATGGTGAAGAACCCCGACGTACAGAAATTGTTCCGCGATTATATAACCGAAAAGAACAAGAACTTTGGCCAATGGGAAACCGTTAAGAAGTTTGAACTGATGCCGAAGGAATGGAGCATTGAAGGTGGCGAGTTAACGCCAACCATGAAGGTAAAGCGTAAGATAGTGAACGAGAAGTATAAAGACGTTATAGAAAAAATGTATTCAAATTAATTTAATACAAGGCCCGCAAGGGCCTTTTTTATTGACGCTACTTTAAAGAAAGGTTTTATCTTTAGGGATATACAGCGTTAAAATTATGCTTAGCACGGGCCAGCTTGCCATTTGTAAGAAAAGAATCCGTACCGGTAAACCCGGTGAACGGCTCGAGGCTCTTTTGCAATTAAGCAGCCATTATAACTGGCTGAAGAAAAAGGAGGCCCTGTTGTATGCCCGTCAGGCGCTTGAAAAGGCAATTAAATGGGATCAAAAGGCATTTGTGCCCCGTGCTCACCTGCAACTGGCCATGTATTTTTGCAGGGCGCGCATTAATAGTTTAACCTCACTTAATCACTGTTTTAAGGCACTTGCCCAAAAGGATGATTTTGCCGATAAACGCGAATTGGCGGATGTGTATAAAACCATGGGTATTGATTATTACTACCTGGGCGAAACACAAAAAGCACAGGAAGGTTATAAGCAGGCCCTTGAGCTGCTCCTGAGCATTACTGATAAGGGTACAGCCATTCATAAGGATATAGCCGATAACTACTATAACCTGGCTATCCTGAATCGCAGTGCTGAAACCATCCATCTGCGCCGCGAAAACCTGAGCCAGGCAATGCGCCATTATAAATTGGCGGAACATCCTTCAGGTTTGGCGCGTTGCCAGGATGGTATGGGGGTGTACTATTTTTACCTGGGCGATAAAAAACGTTCCTACGAAAGCCTGCATAAAGCGCTGGAGATGTTCCGCAAACTGCGCGATAACGAGGGCGTGAACCTGGTATATAACAACCTGGGTACGCTTAAAATCAAGGAAGGCAAATACAAAGAAGGACTGCAGTTTACAGATGCGGCGTAAAATGGGGCACCCTGTATCGGTTGCTATCTGTCATATCAATATAGGTAACGCCTATATCGATCAGACCCTGTTCAATGAGGCGTTGCAGCATCTGAAGGAAGCTGAAAGGATATTGCGCAAAGCGAAAAGCCGCATGGAGTTGAGTTCAGCACTGCAGGCACTAACAAATTGTTATGCACAGCTAAAGGACTTTGAAAAGGCACTTGCCTGCCAGACGGAATACCTGCAATTGCGCGAGGAGTTGCACCGCTATGAGTTGGAGAAGGCGTACAGCGATACCTCGGCGCACTATGATCTGGAATTGACGGAGAAGAATGCGGTGATTGACAGATTGCAGAATTTCGAGATTGCCAATTACATCCACAGGCTTGAAATGAGCAATACCGAGTTACGGCAATTCGCCCATGCTGCTTCGCACGATCTGAGGGAACCTCTTCGTACTATTGCCAGTTTTGTAAACCTGCTCGATAAACAATATCAATCTAAACTGGATGGAACCGGCCGCGAGTATCTGCAATACATTACCTCTGCAGCTAAGCGCATGGATGAATTGGTAGGAGATATGCTGGATCTTTCCCGGGTTAATCTTACGGAGCTCCGCCTAAGTCCTGTGAATCTTAATGTAATTATGGGAGAGGTAATCAAGGACCTGGGTTCAATGCTGGAAAACCGAAAGGCTAAAGTTACTTTGGGAAAGCTGCCTGTAATTAATGCCGACCGCACACAAATGCATCAGTTGTTTATGAACCTGATCAGCAATGCGGTTAAATACAACGAAAGCCACGCACCCCACATCACAATCAAAGCTAAAAAGGAACGGAGGCGCTATCTGATTGCCGTGGCGGATAATGGTATTGGTATTGCCGATGAATACAAAACCAAAATTTTTGAGCTGTTCCAGCGCCTGCATCACCGCGAAAAATACAGCGGCACAGGTATAGGTCTTACCATCAGCAAACGGATAGTGGAGCGGCATGGAGGTAAAATTTGGGTGGAAGGAAATAAGCCCGGAGGCTCCGTATTTTTTGTACTGTTGCCCGAATAATATTTCTCAGTACAAAGTCTGACCTAGCTCATTTGCAAGGCGCTGGTCTTTCAGGAGGTTTGGACTATGCAAAAACGTCCCTGGGCGCTCTATCCTTTACTGGTTTTTATTTTGTTGCAGGCGGTAGGAGCTGTGTATGGTGGTTTTGCGCTGGCAGTTGCACCCGATGGTTCCCTCTTGCAAATGCCGTTAAGCTGGTTGGAGGGGAGTCCGTTCAACAATTTCCTTATTCCCGGATTAATACTGGCTATACTTCTGGGAGTATTTCCGTTTTTACTTCTTCCTGCCCTTTGGTTGAGGCCAAACTGGAACTGGCCTCAGTGGCTGAATGTTTACAAGCAGCGGCACTGGTCCCTTACGTTTGCGCTCTATCTTGGTATTATGATGGTGGGCTGGATTAATTTTCAATTGCTGTTTGTGCAACGTTATTTTTGGTTGCAGCCCGTTATTGCCCTGTTGGGGTTGGCAATCATTATTTTTAGCCTCCTGCCTGCCGTTATAAATTACTACGAAAGGCGATAGCTAGACCTGCTTTGCCGCCGAGGCGTCCAACTGTTTGCGGTTGATAATGGCTTCGGTAAGCCAGGTAAGTTCGCTAACAAATTTGTCCATGCCTTTTCCTAAAGCTTCATCTGTAAGTTCACCTGCTTCATTGAAAGCAAATTGCACACCGGGCACCAGTAACTTAAATGGCATAGGGTATCCTCCCATCGAAAGAATTAGCTGCTGCAATTCTGTACTCGCATTAATACCTCCGAACTTGCCGGTACTAACGCTTACTACACCAATGGGCTTCTTCTGAAATTCCTTCCAGAAATAATCCACGGCATTTTTCAGCACACCCGAATAACTGCCATGGTATTCCGGCGAAAGCAGCACCAGTGCATCTGCACCGTCCAGTAATTGTTGCATCTCTTTCAACCCGGCCGGAAGGTTAGGGTGCATGCTGTAGCGTTCTTCTAATATCGGTAGGTTGTAAGCGGCAAGGTCAATTACTTCCGTTTGCATGTGGCCCTTCATCATAAAGCGCTTCTGCAATTCAAGGGCTACCGTGTGACTCTTACGGCCGATCCGTACACTACCTGATACAATGGCAATTTTCATAGTTTTTAGCTTTATAGGTATAACAACACCCGCAGCTGCTTAGTTCTGCTACGGGTGTTGTTGCCTGTTATTATTTCACTAACTGCAGCTGTACGTTCACGTGCAATTTTACTTCATCGCTCACTACTACGCCGCCGGCTTCTGTTACGGCATCCCAGCTAAGGCCAAACTCCTTGCGTTTTAATTTGCCGTTTACTTCAAATCCGGCTTTGGTGTTGCCGTAAAAGTCTACCATCTGCCCACCGTATTCCACGTCCATGATTATTGGCTTCGTGGTTTCGCGGATGGTGATGTTACCATGCAGTTTGTAGGTGTTGTCGCCGGTTTTTTCAAACTGGTTCGACTCAAATTTTAACTGCGGATATTTTTCGGCGTTGAAAAAGTCATCGCTTTTCAGGTGGTTATCGCGGGCTTCCATACCGGTTTCAATCGAAGCAATATCTGCGGTAAAGCTGATCTTCGCATCGGTGAAATCTTCTTTCGTGTGTTCCATGTTAACCGCAAAACTTTTGAACTTGCCGGTTACGGTGTTAATCATCAGGTGTTTTACTTTAAAATCGATGGAACTGTGCAGTGCATCTACGGTCCATACTTTGGTGCTGTTGGCAATTGTGCTCATGTTATTGGATTTTTTATCGTTTTAATTAATGTTTTTATTGCATTGGAACTTCAATCAGCAGCAGTTCCGTATCAGGGCCCGTAGTTATATCTACACTGCTTGCTTCGTATACACCAATCGCATCACGGGTGCTAAGCGCTTTACCTGCAATTTCAGCGGTACCTTTCACTACAACTACAAATACACCGTTGTTACTATCGTGTAACGGGTAGTTTACCGCTGTGCCTGCGCTAAAACTGCCCATGCTTAACCAGGCATCCTGGTTTATCCATAGGGTGCCTTCTTCCTTACCGGGTGAAACCAGCAGCTGGAACTTGCCCTCGCGCTCATTTACGCTGTAGCTGCGTTGATCATACCGCGGGTCGATATTTCTTTTCTTAGGGAAAATCCATATCTGAAACAGATTGAGTTCCTCGCTGGCCGAGCCGTTAAACTCGCTGTGCATAATGCCGCTGCCTGCACTCATTATTTGTACGTCGCCTGCCTTTATTAGTCCTTCGTGTCCCATGCTGTCGCGGTGTTTCACTTCACCCTGCAGGGGTATGGTGATAATCTCCATGTTATCGTGCGGATGGGTGCCGAAACCCATAGCAGGGGCTATGCGGTCATCGTTTAACACCCGCAGTAATCCGAAGTTTACTTTTTCGGCGTTATAGTAATTAGCGAAGCTGAAGTAGTGGTTAGCTTTTAACCAGCCATGGTCGGCATTTCCTCTTTCAGTTGCTTTGTGCAGTATGGTTTTCATACAAACTCCTTTTTTAATTTCGGAAACAAAGGTAAAGACAATAGTTGTATATACAAGTGTTCGGACAAAAAATTTTAACTTCTTAACTTATCCAGTATACGGTTCAGCTCTTTTGCCTCTGCCTGGGTAATGGCTTTCAACGTGTTAAGCCATTCGTCGCTCTCGTTATCTATTTTGGTTAAAACCGCTAATCCCTTTTCTGTGATGGAAATATCAACCTGCCGGCGGTTTTTAGGACATACTTCGCGGTTTACAAGGCCTTTTAAACGCAGCTTTTCAACCAGCCGGGTCGCATTGCTATTCTTATCTATCATCCGGCAGCTTACATCCGATAGCATCAGCGCTTTGGGATACGAGCCGCGCAGAATGCGCAACACATTAAATTGTTCAGGGGTTATGTCATGCTTTTTAAAGCGCACGGCATTTATATTGTGCAGCCAGCTTCCGGTAAACAAAATGTTTACAGCTGCCTTTTCAAATTCAGTGGCAAATTTCTTTTGTTGTATATCTTCTTCTAATCCCACGGGGCAAAGGTAATTAAATATTTGTATCTACAATAATCGAATTTGCGTTTATTTACAATTGCGGAACCCGGCTAAACCAGGGCTGGGCTTTTTCCAACTGAGCGCTTATTTTAAACAAGGTGGCCTCATCGCCATTGCGCCCGGTAAACATAACACCTACCGGCAGGTTATCGGAACTCCAGTATAAGGGCACGGTAGCAGCCGGTTGGCCGGTAATGTTAGCGAGCGGAGGGTAAGGTATCCACTGGAAAATTTTCGATGCAATCTTTTCTATCAGTCCGGTGTAACGCACAAGGCTGCTAATGCCCAGTGCATTCATCAGGCGTAAGGCCTGGTCCTCTATTTTGCTGGTTTGCAAAGCACCTATTTTAAAAGGCTTCATGCCTAATGTTGGCGTAAGCAGTAGATCGTACTGCTGATGAAATTGCCCCATTTTCCGGCTGATCTCATTCCACTTTAAACGCGATAATGCAAAGTCGCCGGCGCTGAAAGATTTTCCGAGTTTATAAAGCAACCAGGTATTAGGTTCCACCTCCGTATAGCGGGGTTTGGCCCCACGTTGTTCGCCCAGGTAATCCAGGGTGGCGCTAAGTTCCGATAGCACCAGCATATACAGTTGCTTTATCAGCAGGTCTTTATTAAACGGCAGCGGCACTTCTTCTACCTCATGCCCCAAACTGCGCAACAGGTCTACCGTGTGGGAAATGGCTTTTAAGTTTTCGGGGTCCTGTTCAAAACCTAAGCCATCGGGCATTTGCAAACTGTAACCGATTTTAAGTTTGCCGGGTTCCAGTTTTATCTCCTCGGCATAAGGCCTTGTTGGTGCTTGAATGTTATAAGGCTCGCCCATCATACTGCCGGCAATTAAATCCAGGTAAAGAGCCGAGTCGCGCACGCTTCGCGAAACAGCCCCCTCACTTACTGCACCGCTCCACATTTCGCCAAACTGCGGCCCCAGCGTTACCCGTCCGCGCGAGCACTTGATACCGAACAAACCATTACAGCTGGCCGGTATGCGTATGCTGCCTCCACCATCATTAGCGCTGGCCATAGGTACGATACCTGCTGCTACGGCCGCTGCGCTACCACCGCTGCTACCACCTGCCGTGTGTGCCGTATTCCAGGCATTGCGGGTTGGTCCAAATAACTCGTTTTCTATAAACGGATTCAATCCAAACTCGGAGGTGTTGGTTTTGCCAAAGACAACCAGCCCGGCTTTAAGTATGCGATTGGTCACCTCGCTGTTTTCATTGCTGATGTAATCTTTCATCATGCGGCTGGCGTTGGTATACCGGGTGCCTTTTAATTGCGGGCCAAGATCTTTCAGTAAATACGGCACCCCCGAAAAAGCGGCAGTAGGATCTACGGTAGTCAACTGCTCTTTGGCGCGTTCATATAGTTTGGTAACTACAGCATTTATGGCAGGGTTTACTGCTTCGGCCCGGGTAATGGCTGTTTCCAGTAATTCGGCAGCACTTACCTGTTTTGTTTTAATAAGATTGGCCAGTGAGGTGGCATCATGTTGCCGGTATTCTTCAAACTTCATAGCAGTGGTTATGGTACCCTAAATGTAGAATCATTTTCGGTTCCTTAACACGTATAGCGGACGGCTATTTCTTCTTTTTCAGTATGCGTTTACGGTGCAGGGCACCCCAGTTGTGCAACGCCTGCACCACCGGCTTCAGCGTGTCAGCATAATCCGTTAGGCGGTATTCGATGCTTACAGGCATGGTATCATAAACGGTACGGGTAACCAGTTCGTTGGCTTCCAGTTCTTTTAATTCCTTCGATAATACCCGTGGGGTAATGCCCGGTATATGCCGTAGCAATTCTTTAAAGCGCTGGTTGCCATGCCCCAGTGCTATAATAATCGGCAGCTTCCATTTGCCGCTTAATACATACAGGGCATCTTGTACGGGTTGCAGGTTTTGCGAACATTCCCCGCTTTCGGTTGGCGGCGGAGTGGCTGTTTTTGCTTTGCTCATATGCTTACTATACCAAAGTATACCGGTATACAATAGTATATCGATATACTTTGTATACCAAATGTAGCGATGTTTGTTCCGTAAAACAAATTTTAATCCTAAAAAGAAATGGTATGAATATCGCGTTATGGATTGTGCAGGGTGTGTTGGCTGCTTTATTTTTGATGTCAGGCTTAATGAAGAGTACACAACCTAAGGAAAAGCTGGCAGTTAAAATGCCCTGGGTAAATGCGTTTAGCGGCATACAGGTTAAGTTAATTGGCATCACGCAACTACTGGCGGCCCTTGGTTTGGTATTGCCCATGTTGTTGCAAATAGCACCGGTGTTAACGCCTTTGGCAGCTGCAGGTTTGGTGCTTACCATGTTAAGTGCAGCTGTGTTGCATTATCAGCGGGGCAAGAAGGAGGCTATTCCGGTTAATCTGGTGTTAGGTGGCCTCGCTTTATTTGTAGCGGTTGGCCGCTTTCTTGTGGGCTAATTCATAAAGTTAATGTGGAATACCTTCCTCATTAACTTAACTATTGAAAAATGCCCGTTAACATTTTACAGAAGCATTTGGTCGGGCGCATTTTATCCGTGCTGTATTTCTACCTTTGGTAGATGCGAAAAAGGACAGCGATTATTATTGCCTTCATTACAATGGTGGCGCTGGGTAGTTCAGCCTGGCTGCTGCGCCCGGTGCAAAGCGATAAGTTTAAAATCTACTTCGACGAAAAATTAATTGAAGGGAAGAAGAAATATTTGTCGGAGGACCTGGTCTCCACCGGCGAGGTAACCAACCGGCCCAATGTAATTCTTATACTGGCCGATGATCTCGGTAAAACGGATATCTCCTTATACGGCAACAAAATTGTTAGCACGCCTAACATCGATGCCATCGGTCGCAACGGAGTAACATTTACCGAAGGTTATATTTCTTCTCCTGTTTGTTCTCCTTCGCGTGCTGGCTTGCTTACCGGCCGTTACCAGCAGCGTTTTGGACACGAGTTTCAGCCAAATCACCGCTACCTGAACAGCATGGCTGAATATTATGGGTTTAAAATGCTTCCACGTTTCAGACCTATTACGCCTATAAAAAGCAAAGAGGTGCCCACAACCGAGGAGCGCCTGAGACAAGGGCTACCGCCATCCGAACTTACCTTGGCAGAAGTGTTGAAGAAGTATGGTTATACCTCAGCGGTTATCGGTAAGTGGCACTTGGGCGCTGCTGATTTTGCTATTCCCACGCATCGCGGATTCGATTATCAATACGGTTTTTACGAAGCTTTTACCTTATATGCTCCCAAAGAAACACCCGGTATAGTAAGCACACCTATCCATCGCGATTTTATGGATCATCACCAATGGGAAATGGCAGAAGGCCGCACCGGTAACTGCGCTATTTTGCGCAATTGCTGCGAACGGCAGGAAGAGAATAAATATTTAACCAATGTGCTTACCGATGAAGCCATTGGTTTTATCGATCGCAGTAAGGATAAGCCCTTTTTTCTTTACCTGCCCTATAATGCCCCGCATGCACCCTTACAGGTAACGCAGGAATATTACGATCGTTTTGCGTCCATAAAGGATCCAGTAAAACGCACTTATGCCGCCATGATCAAAAGCCTTGATGATCAGGTGGGCCGTTTAATACAGCACCTTGATAGTCTTGGGCTGGCAGAGAATACGCTGGTTATATTTTTAAGTGATAACGGTGGTGCGGTTTACAATGGCACTACCGACAATGCACCTTACCGGGGTGGTAAACTCACCAATTTCGAAGGAGGTTTATTGGTGCCATTTATGATGGAATGGAAAGGAAAAATTAAACCTGGTACCGTGTATACCAACCCGGTTATAAGCTTTGACATTTTTGCTACCGTGGCTGCTGCCATCGGTGTTGAACTGCCAACCGATAGGGTTTATGACGGAGTAGATCTGATGCCTTTTATTAATGGCACAAAGCAGGGCAAAGCGCATGAGGTGCTTTACTGGCGCAGCGATTTTAATCAGGCCATCCGCGAAGGTGACTGGAAACTTATTCTTAATGAGTACGACAACACCAATCAGTTGTACGACATGAAGCACGATAGCACGGAGATGAACAACTTGTACGCGCAAAAGCCCGAGGTAGTGAAAAAACTAAAAGAGCAGTTGAATAGCTGGGAAAGCGAGATGGTGAAACCATTATGGCCGCGCGTGGTAAACTATGTTTACAAGGATAGCCTGGGTAAATACGTATTTGCTTTTTAAACTTATCCGGTTTTCGACATTTCCTGGTAGGGTTGCAACGCTATTTTTTTACCCCCATCAAGGTTTACCATCATTTTCGACAAGCTGAAGTAGAAAGCAGATCCCTTACCGGGTTCCGATTTTACCCAAATACGGCCTCCATAGTTTTCTACAATTTTTTTACAGATGGCAAGCCCTACCCCCGTGCCTTCATAAGCATCAGAAGTGTGCAGGCGCTTGAATATTTCAAAAATCTGCCGGCTATATTGTTGCGAAATACCTATGCCGTTGTCCTTTACACATATAATGTATTCGTTGCCGGTTTCGTGGCATTGTACCTCTACAGCAGGTTGGTGGCTGGTATTGTATTTGATGGCATTACCTATTAGGTTGCTGAAAAGCATACTTACGTGGCTCGAGGCTATTTTCAGTACCGGCAGTTTGCCGCAGCTAATTTGTACGTGCCGCTCTTGTACCACCTGCGATATCTGTTCAATAGCCTGAATAAACAAAAGGTTCAGGTCACTTATCTCGTCCGGGTTATCGTGGCGGTCGGCTACCGAATATTGATAAATATCGTTGATTAACTGATTTAGGTGTTTTACCGATTTTACCGTATGGTCTATCAGCGAAATAGATTCTTCGTCCAGCCTTCCCTTGTTTTTACGTTCCAGTAATTGCAGGTGCGAGGCAATGTTACGCAGCGGCTCTTCAAATCATGCGAGGTGGCATTTACAAAGTGTTTTAATTCTTCGTTGCGCCTTTCCAGTTCTACCGCATATTCCTTTTGCTTACGGTCTGCTTCACGTATGTCCGTTATATCTAACGAATAACCTATTACACACAGCAACTCTTTTTTGTCATCGCTGAAAAGCGGCATAGCGCCTTTTATACTGTGTTTTACATTGCCATGCCGGTCAATAAAGGTTTCTTCCGTTTCAATCTTACTTTTTTTCTGCAACGCATCGCGCAGTATGCGTTCGCGTTCAACAGCTGTATGCATATCCAGCCCGCGCTCTTTAAAATATTCCAGGTTCGATTTGCCGATCAGCCATTTTCTTATTAATGGATCTTTGATGGCCGTGCTGTTAATATAGGTATAGCGCAGGTTTTTATCGAACGTAACAATGTCCACAGGTATCTGTTCTAATATGCGCTCGTACATTTGCTTTTGTTCCATCAACAATGCCTCGCTCTCCATTACATCCGATTCGTACAATACATTCTTGTGGTAAATAAGATACAACAGTGCCACCAGGCATACCACAAGCATCCAACTGGTGGTTCGGTATAAACTAATTTGTTCCGTTAAAGGCAGGCCGTATTCAGCGGTATAAGGTGCAATGTATTGGTAGATAGAGAAGGGAATTACGCTTAGGGCTGTGCCCCAAAAAATCAACTTGCGGTTTTTAATTTCAAACAGGTAGAAGGGAAGTATGGCACTAAGCAGCAGGAAGTCTACTATATGCGTTTGCTCCCCCAAAAAAATGGCCATTAATACTGTGTTGTAATTAATGATGCCGATGGCCAGAATTTTTGCAGTATTTATTTTGCCCCGGCGCATGCACCAGTGCACTAAGCAAAGCCCCAGGATATATAAAAAAGTAAGGGCTGCCGAACGATGAATATGGTTGGCAATATGCGACACCAGCGAAGCTGCCTGCACTACAAACAAAATCAGCCATGCCCTGTTGATGGCAATAATATTGCGTTTTTCGCGCTTGCTGCTTACACTATTAGTGCCTGCAAGCATGATGAATTTTAAAAACGATTGTAACGGGGCGATCATTGCCAATAGTTTACGGCAAGGTGGCAGTGCACGTTGCAGCTATCTTACAAGCTGCAGTTTGTAGTATAATCGACAACATGGTAGCGCACTTGTTTTTGTTGTGCGCATTGCTTTATTTTAAGTAACTACTACAACGCAGCGCTATGTCAACCGAACGTAAAGAATACACCAACGGAGAGGTAACCATTGTATGGCAGCCGGCCTTATGCTGTCACAGCACCAATTGCTGGAAAGGCCTCAATACAGTTTTTAAGCCAAAAGAACGTCCCTGGATCGATGCCACCGGCGCCGAAACAGCACCTATTCTGGCACAGGTAGCCAAATGTCCCAGCGGTGCCCTAACAGCCTACCTTAACAGCGAAAAGCCCGATTAGTTCAAGCCTTGCTTAGGAGCCATTTTTCATGCTTTATCATCGCCGGAATTTTACCTTTGGTGTGTTAAATTACAGTTATGAAAAAATGGTACACGCTTTTATTTACGGCTTTTGCATTGTTAACCCAGGCTAATCAAAACCGCAAGGTGTTGTTAATTGGTATTGATGGAACACGTTCCGATGCCTTTCAGCAGGCAAACACACCTAACATTGATGGTCTCCTATCTAATGCATTATATACTTACGATACCTGGCATACCTGTATTACCTGGTCGGGTCCATCCTGGAGCAGCATACTTACCGGTGTAAACTGGAACAAACACGGTGTAATAGATAATACCTTTTCGGGTAAGGACTTTGCTACCTATCCGCCAATCGCCACACTGGCAAAACAAATCAAGCCGGGTATAAAGGCTTCTATTGTAGCCGAGTGGGATCCGTTGATTGATGATATCACCAGCGCTTCGTGGGATCATGCGGTAAAAGTTCCGGATGGTTATACCTTCCCCACTGCCGATTCCGCTGTAGCAGAACTGCAGGATACGGCCATTGATTTCCTGTTCGCTTATTTCGATCACGTAGATTTAACCGGTCACACCACTACTTTTTCTCCTTCTAATCCGCTTTACATAAAAGCTATTCAGCAGGTCGATACCGCTGTAGGCACAATCCTTACTGCCTTACACAATCGCCCCAATTACGCAAACGAAGACTGGTTGGTAATGGTCATAACTGATCATGGCGGCACTTCGTTTTTCCATGGTGGCAACTCCGAAGAAGAGCGCCACATTTGGTGGATCGCCTCCGGCAGCGCTGTTGCGCATCAGCAATTGGTAGGGCAGGACCCCGGCACCTATAACTGTAATGCCAACAATGTATTTACTCCTTCTTGTGTAGATGTAACCAAGTTAAAAGCTACGCCTTCGCAAACGGATATTGCCGTAACAGCTGTTCACCATCTTATTTATGATAGCGGCATTAATCCCGAAACAAAACCGGAGTGGAACCTGGATGGCAAATCGTGGTTGCTGGGTGCTAATAGTATTGCCGAAGCAGCACCTGAAGAGCTGTCAGTTTACCCTAACCCTGCCAATGGTTTACTGCAATTGCCGGTAGCCAATGCTCAAAACGTAAAACTATTTGATGTGTTGGGCCGTGCGGTGCAGGTAACTGCCCAATCGCTGAGCAATACGTCTGTAACCCTGGATGTGTCGTCTTTACCGAATGGTAATTATGTTGTGCAGGCCCAGGTAGATGGCCAACTGCGGGTGAGCAAGGTAGTAGTAATGCACTAAGCTTTACAGCTTCAAACTTAAACTGCCACCGCTGGTAATTTCAAATTCCTTATCCACGGTGGTATGGATGGTGCGCGCATACTTACTGCGGTATACCAAATGATATTTACCGGGTTGCAGGGCTATGGTTTCCTGCTTATCCTGTAATTGCAGATCATATAACTTTTTCATTTTACCGTTCTCAACCATAAAAAGCCCCCCGTACGCTTCAAAACTTTTATTGATGGTTACAATGCCGGGTGCCGGAATCAACACATCGGTGGTTTTGCTCTGCTCAATCTTTACATCCTTTACAATAGTGCGGGGCAGGGTGGTTACTTCCAGGTCGTAGGTGCCGCAGATGTATTTCTCAGTGCTGTTCACTTGCTGTACATGTAGCGTAGGTGTTTCATACGGGTTATGCACCAGGCACTTTATTTTATCGATGCCTGCCGATTTAGTGGCCGTACCCTGTAAAGCAAAATTCAAATATCCCTGCGGTACGCTCAGGTTAACCACGTTGTGCCGGTTTTTCTGCAGGGCAATGTGTTCAACGGTTTGCGGTGGTATCGTATGTACCTGTAGCCGGTAAACAAACATCGGCGAAACGGTTAAGGTATCCGGTAATCCCCGCGCATTCATGCTGTGAAAGAAATTATACTTCACTAACCCCGTTTCTTCATCATACAAGGTCATGTTTACATCGCTCTCGGTTGGGTTACCATATTTATCGTTAAGGTTTACCTGCAGCGTGGTTTTGCTGATGGATTCTACCACTACTTTATTCAGTATGTCGGTAAACTCCTGCGCGGTGTTGGTGTTAAACAACTTACCCATACACTCCATACTGTTATAGCTTTTGGGTTGCAGCGCCATGCCTATAATAAAAGGCTGCAGTACAATGTTGTGCTTTTGCAACATCAGAGCCACGCTGCACGGATCACCTTCGCAGGCATCTTCCCCGTCGGTAATCACCACCAGTATATTGCGTCCGGGCTTATCGCCAAAATCGGTGCCGCACTTTTCAATAGAATACACCAAAGGCGTAATACCCTTGGGTCGTATCTCCTCCAGCTTTTTATGGATGCGTGCAATGTTGTGCGAGTCAATCGCTACTTCCAATCGCGAGTCCCTGCAATTCTTATCCGGCTCGGGATACAAATGCCCGAACACCCGCATGCCCATCTCCACATTGGGGAACTGCGAGATGCTATCGGCAATGGCACCCAGCGCCGTGCTGGCGATGCTCCACTTACTGCCACCTACCCACTCGTTGCGCATGCTCAGCGAAGCATCCAGCAAAAAAAGGATGCGGATCTTCTCCTGCGCCTGTGTAAATACAGCGCTTAACAGCAATAGCCCGATGGTTAATAGTCTCCTTGCGCTCATAAGGTTAATACAACCGTCCTCCCTTCTTCAATGGTAAACAATTGGGTTTTGGTGGTCTCGCTGTCGTAGCTGCTTTTGCTTTTATAAATAAAAAGATATTCGCCGGGCTGCAGGTTGCGGCTGATGGATTTTGGCCCAACGCTAAAGCGTTCCACCTGTTGCAGCACATTGTTTTGGTAATAGTAAATGCCTGCTAAGTAGTTGTCGTTACTAATCAGCGACAAGGTGCCGTAGTTGGCAATATGCATCTTGTTGCCTTCAAACGGCAGAATGGTTTTATCGCTTACTATCTCAGGGGTGGTTAATACTTCCACATCGTAGGTAGCGCTCAGGTAGGTGTCGTTAGCGTTTAAGTCTTGCACGTTTAAAATGTTGCGCACATTTTTCTTCTCGCGCAATAAAACCTGCGCGCTGTTGTTGGCTGTACTGGCAGCTATGCAATCGGTAATCAAATCACCGGCAGGTACGTCCAGCGCAATTATGTTGTGCTTGCCTGGTGTTAATTCAATACCTTCTTTACGGATAGATGGATACGTATGCAGCTCCAGATCATAAATACCTACCGGGTCAAGGTACAAGGTATCCGGGTTTCCCTTCTCATTCATGGTATGCACAAAGTTGTATTCAATTTTACCGGTAGCATGGTCGTACAACGTAAACGGCAAATTGGTTATAGTTGGGTTGCCCTGTTTGTCCAGCAGGTTAATTTGCGCCGTAGTGGTATTCAGCGTCTGACGAATAATTACCCCTACGGTATTATAAAACGAAGCTTCGTCCTTGGTATCCAGCACAGTGCCTATGCACTTCAATTGCTCTAAAAACTTCTCGCCTGCGTTCAGGCCTACTATAAATGGCCGCAGCGATATCCGTTTATCCAACAACTTTTTGGTGGCTGCACAAGGGTCGCCGCTGCAGTTCTCATTACCATCTGTAATAAGGATAATGGAATTTAAACTCTTATCATCGGCCGGAAAATCATTCGGGGCCTGCCCAAGCGAATAAGCAATGGGTGTCATACCCTGCGGAGTAATTTTTTCAAGCGCTGTGCGTATGTTGTCCGCATTGTTCTTGGCAAACGGCACCAGCAACTTACTGTCCTTACAATTCTTATCTGCCCGCGGATTCTGATATCCAAACGCCCTTACCGCAAACTCTACATTGGGATTCTTCTTTTCTACCGAATCTATCAGCTTGTATAAAAGCTCTCTGGCGGTTTGGTATTTCTCCTTCTCATTCCACTTCTCCTTCATACTGCCCGATACATCCAGCACAAACAGCACGCGGTTTACCGTTGGCTTATATACCTGCACCTGCTGGGCGGTAGTAAAGCGGAGGCTTAGAAGCACCAGCACAACCACGGTTAGTAGCCACCTCCTTTTAAGGAAAGTCGCCTGGGCTGGTAACAAGGGTAACCGGGTCTGCATCCGCAAAAATCGAACGCAAGTTAATACGTAATATTTTAATAGCTGTTGCAGAACAGCACAGCAGGGTGTGGGTATATGCTAAACTAGTCCTGTTTATCAATCCACAAGTGGTAAGCTTTACGCAACAACCACAAACAGGCCACCGCCAGTAATGCAGCGGGCAGCGAAAATCCGATCTTATAACCCAAATCCTTATCGGCATTGGCCGGCGAAAACCAGGCCGTGTTTATTTGCGAGGCTATACCTAAACTCAGCAAACCCACAAAGCCCAGGGTCATAATGGCTAAAAACTTATTGTTCATATGCGGCTATTAATAATCGCCCAGGGTTTCTTCTAGTTGTGCCAGTGCTTTGGCAAGTTGTTCGTTGTTAGGTGCTACACCATGCCATTTGTGGTCGCCCACCATAAAGTCGATACCGTGGCCCATTTCGGTGCGCATAAAAATAAATACAGGCTTGCCTTTGCCTGTGCGGCTCTTGGCTTCTTTCAGCGCCTGGTCAACCGCTTCCATATCGTTACCGTTTGGTAAGTCAACCACATCCCAGCCAAAGGCTTCAATCTTGTGTTTCAAATCGCGGTGGCTTAACACCATATCGCAATCGCCGTCAATTTGCTTGTTGTTGTAATCAATGGTGGCAATAAGGTTATCTACCTTGTTATGCGGGGCAAACATCAATGCTTCCCAAATCTGACCTTCCTGAAATTCGCCATCACCATGCAGCGAGTACACTAAACCTTTATCTCCATTCAGCTTTTTGGTAAGTGCGGCACCAATAGCTGCACTTAAACCCTGCCCCAGCGAGCCCGACGCCATGCGGATACCTTCCAGATGTTCCTTCGTTGCCGGGTGGCCCTGTAAGCGGGTGCCCAACTTGCGGAAGGTGCCCAGTTCCTTTTTATCAAAGTATCCGGCATGTGCCAGTGCGCTATACCACACGGGGCAAATATGTCCGTTGCTTAAAAAGAAAATATCTTCCCCTATACCATCCATGGTAAATTTGGGGTTATGTTGCATTACATCAAAATACAGGGCAACCATGTATTCGGCACAACCCAGCGAGCCACCGGGGTGACCGCTCGCCGCGCCGTTCGTCATCCGTACAATATCTCTTCTTACTTGCGAAGCAATTTTCTTCAGTTCAGCTGTGGTGGCCATTAGTAGGTTTTGCGCGAAGTTAAACCAACCCGTAGCTATACCCTCAAAACATTTCCACCATTGGGGAAAATTGGCAATTCCTATAGTATGGCAGTCTGGATTCCTCTGTATTGGCCTGCTCGCTATCCTAGCCGTCGGAAAGTGTAGGGTTGCGCAGGTTTCTTAGTATTTGCGTAGCTTCCTTTTGAGTAAGGTTACGTAGCCAAATCACAACTTCCTTTATAGTTAACCTTCTATCCTTCGCCTCTTTGTG
Organism: Chitinophagales bacterium; assembly: GCA_044225825.1. Taxonomy (GTDB): domain Bacteria; phylum Bacteroidota; class Bacteroidia; order Chitinophagales; family LD1; genus Bog-950. The sequence continues at coordinate 677,906 of JBGAIB010000001.1, read as the reverse complement.
TTATTCGTATTCCTATGTAGGCCCCCTTCCGAGCCTTCGGAAAGGTCGGGGTGAAGATTGTATTCAGCTTTAAACTTTAAATCTTATGCTCGAAACCATATTGTATCCCCTTCATGAACCTTTGAACCTTCGTGTCTTCGTGGCAATGTGTTTCTTTTTGTATTCAACTTTAAACCTCAAATTTTAAACTTGAAACCATTGTATCCCCTTCGCGAACCTTAGTGCCTTCGTGTCTTCGTGGCACTTATTTAAAAAGAAAACCCGCTCCTTACGGGAAGCGGGTTCCAAAACAAACACATGCAACTATTACTTGTTCACTATAATTTCTGCACCCAGTGCTTCGCTGCCGCTACCACCCAGGAACCCTTTCGCAAACACGGTGTAAATCTTACCGCTTTCCAGTGTAATGGTAGGCAGGGTTAAAGCTACGGTGCTGGTGCCTGCTACGCGCACTTCCAGGTTATAGCTGCCTGCATCAAGGGGAGTAAAAGCAGTATACTCTTTAAATGCCTTGTTACCGAACACTACAGCGCCACCGCCGGCTACGGCTACGTCAACAGCAGGTGCATTTGGCGACAGGTGTACAAAACGCACATGAGCCTTACCGGCAGCAGGTGCTGTTAAGTCGTCGGCTAACACTACAGCCGAAATTTTGCTTACCGAGTCAACCGCAAATACGCTGTACGACTGATCTTTTGCTAAATCCAGGTTCGCTTCAATTACGGTGGTGCTGGTGCCTGCTACATTCACTTTAATGTTGCGGGTACCCGATTCTACTTGCAGGTAACCGGTGTTGTTAGGGTAAGCCAGCGCAGCGCTGTTTTGTTTGCTGCCATCTACCAGCAGGTCTACACCCGGTGCGTTAGGCGAGGCATGCGTTACCAATACATTGGCGTAAGTCTTGTCTTCTTCTTTTTTGCACGAAGTCATCAGTAACATAGCGGAGAGTATCATCATACCGCCGAAAAACATTTTTTTCATTGCTTAAGGTTTTGTCAGTTAATAATGATGTTACAACAAGCATTATTTCATTTTGTTCAACAGTTCGCAATAAAAAGTTAAACAAAATGATTTCTTTAACATCTGTTCACATTTAGTGAACTCCCAATAACCCACTTAATGCCCTGCCATTCAATAGTTTAAATAGAACTCTACCGCAAACCAAAATCCGGGTTCATCCATGCTGAACTTTGTATTCCGTATTCCTCCCTCTCCGCGCCCGGCATGCGCGTGCAGCAAGATGGAGAGGGCCGGGGTGAGGATTGTATTCAACTTTAAATCTTATGCTCGAAACTATTGTATTCCCCTTCGCGAACCTTCGTGTCTTCGTGGCAATGTGTTTCTATCTGTATTCAACTTTAAACTTCAATTTTAAACTTGAAACTATTGTATCCCCCTTCGCGAACCTTTGAACCTTTGTGTCTTCGTGGCAATGTGTTTCTATCTGTATTTAACTTTAAACTTCAAATTTTAAACTTGAAACTATTGTATCCCCTTCGTGAACCTTTGAACCTTCGTGTCTTCGTGGCAATGTGTTTCTATCTGTATTTAACTTTAAACTTCAAATTTTAAACTCGAAACCGGCCCCCAACGTAAACAGTAGACTGAAAACTGTAAACTATTTCATCCGTGCCGTCCATGGCAATGAATTTTGTATTCCCTAAGCGGCCATTTCCCCCTAATCTGCTAATTTTACCCACCACAGGGGTCTTCATTACCAATTAAGTCCCTCATTATCAATTATATTATGAGCTACACGCCAACACATAAAGTGCGCATTGTAACGGCTGCTTCGCTGTTCGATGGTCACGATGCTGCTATTAATATCATGCGCCGCATTATGCAGGCCAAAGGTGCCGAGGTCATTCACCTGGGCCACAACCGCGCCGCGCAGGAGATTGTAGAAACCGCCATACAGGAAGATGCCCAGGGCATTGCCGTTACCAGCTACCAGGGCGGGCACATCGAGTTCTTTAAATATATGTACGACCTGCTGAAGGAACGTGGCTGCGGCCACATCAAAATCTTCGGCGGTGGTGGCGGTACTATACTGCCTACCGAAATTGAAGAACTGCACGCCTATGGCATTGCACGTATTTATAGTCCGGACGATGGCCGCCACATGGGCCTGGAGGGCATGATTGAAGATGTGATTAAACAGTGCGACTTCGAAACCGTTACCAAACTAAACGGACAGGTTGATAAACTGAACCAGAAGGAATGGAAGAGCATCGCCCAACTGATTACACTGGCAGAGAACGGCAAGTTAGATGCCGGCAAATCGAAGCTGAGTGATAAAAACACAGGCGTTCCCGTACTTGGTATTACCGGCACCGGTGGCGCAGGCAAAAGCTCGGTTACGGATGAAATTGTTCGCCGCTTCCTCAACAACTTTACCGATAAAACCATTGCGGTAGTATCGGTTGACCCCAGCAAAAAGAAAACCGGCGGCGCCTTACTGGGCGACCGCATCCGCATGAACGCCATCAGCAATCCGCGGGCTTACATGCGCTCGCTGGCCACCCGCGAAAGCGACCGCGCCCTTAGCGAACACGTGCAGGAAGCTATTGATGTATGCCGTGCGGCAGGTTTCGATTTTATAATACTGGAAAGCGCCGGCGTAGGCCAAAGCGATGCTTCTATCCTGGACTACTGCAACGTAAGCATGTATGTAATGACACCCGAATACGGTGCCGCTTCGCAGTTAGAAAAGATAAACATGCTGGATTATGCCGATGTAATCGCCATCAACAAATTCGATAAAGCAGGTGCGCTGGATGCACTGGCCGATGTGCGCAAGCAATACAAACGCAACCACCAGTTGTTTACGGCTAAGGACGAAGAACTGCCCGTAGTAGGCACCATTGCCTCGCAGTTTAACGACCCCGGCGTAAACCACCTGTTCGAAATGCTGATGCAGGCCGTTACCAAAAAGACAGGCAAGGAATTTAAAGTTGCCCACACTTCGGCTAAAAATACCTCTACCAAAAGCCAGATCATTCCACCGGCCCGCGTGCGTTACCTGGCCGAAATTGCCGAGAACAACGAAAGCTACGACCAATGGGTTACCGAACAGGCCGCCATTGCCAGCAAGCTATATAAACTGTATGGCGTATCGGTGGAACTAAAAGATAGCACCGAAGTAAAAGCCCTGATTGATAATTACGAAAAGCAACTGCACCCCGAGTGCAAAAAACTGCTGGACGACTGGGCCGAACTGAAAAAGAAATACACCAGCGATACCTTTGCCTTTCAGGTGCGCGATAAAGTGCTGCAACTTCCCTTTACCTACAAATCGCTTTCGGGCACCAGCATCCGCAAGGTGTATCTGCCGCGTTATAACGATTGGGGCGATGTGCTGAAATGGCAATTGCAGGAAAACGTTCCCGGCGAGTTTCCTTACACCGCGGGTGTGTTCCCCCTTAAGCGCGAAGGCGAGGACCCTACCCGCATGTTCGCCGGCGAAGGCGGCCCAGAGCGCACCAACAAGCGTTTCCACTACGTTAGTATCGATCAACCCGCTAAGCGCCTAAGCACAGCCTTCGATTCGGTTACACTCTATGGCAACGACCCCGACTACCGCCCCGATATTTATGGAAAGATCGGCAACAGCGGTGTTAGCATTGCTACGGTGGATGATGCCAAAAAATTATATAGCGGTTTCGATTTATGCGATCCGAAGACGTCCGTGAGCATGACCATCAACGGTCCGGCTCCGGTGCTGCTGGCTTTTTTTATGAATGCAGCTATTGACCAAGAGTGCGAAAAATACATACAGCAACACGGCTTACAGGCTAAGGTAGAAGAAGTAAAGAAGCAGAAAGGCAACCTGCCTGCTTACAACGGCGCCTTGCCTGCCGGTAACACCGGTTTGGGCTTACAACTGCTGGGCCTAAGCGGAAGCGAAGTATTGCCAAAAGAAGTATACGAAAGCCTGAAGGCAAAGGCACTGCAGGCCGTGCGCGGCACCGTGCAGGCCGATATATTAAAAGAAGACCAGGCACAGAACACCTGCATATTTAGTACGGAGTTTAGCTTAAAGCTAATGGGCGATGTGCAGGAATACTTCATCCACAACAAGGTGCGCAACTTCTACTCGGTATCCATCAGCGGCTACCACATTGCCGAAGCCGGCGCCAATCCTATTACCCAACTGGCCTTTACCCTTGCCAACGGCTTTACCTATGTAGAATACTACCTAAGCCGCGGCATGCATATCGACGACTTTGCCCCTAACCTTTCCTTCTTCTTCAGCAACGGTATGGACCCCGAATACAGCGTAATAGGCCGCGTGGCCCGCCGCATTTGGGCCAAGGCCATGAAGAACAAATACAAGGGCAACGACCGCAGCCAGAAACTGAAATACCACATACAAACCAGCGGACGCAGCCTGCACGCGCAGGAAATTGACTTTAATGACATCCGCACCACCCTGCAGGCCCTGTATGCCATTTACGATAACTGCAACAGCCTGCACACCAACGCCTACGACGAAGCCATTACCACCCCTACCGAGGAAAGTGTGCGCCGCGCCATGGCCATACAGCTAATTATTAACCGCGAGCTGGGCACGGCCAAAAACGAAAACCCTAACCAGGGCAGCTTTTTAATTGAAGAACTAACCGACCTGGTAGAAGAAGCCGTGCTAACCGAGTTTAAACGCATAACCGAACGCGGCGGCGTGCTGGGCGCTATGGAACGCATGTACCAGCGCAACAAAATACAGGAAGAGAGCCTGTACTACGAACACCAGAAACACACCGGCGAGTATCCTATAATTGGGGTAAACACCTTTTTAAACAAAAAAGGTAGCCCTACCATCATCCCCGGCGAAGTTATCCGCAGTACCACCGAAGAAAAAGAATACCAGATAAACGCCCTCAACGCCTTTAAACAACGCCACAGCGCCCACAGCGCCACCGCCCTTAAAAACCTGCAACAAGCCGCCATCCAAAACGGCAACCTGTTTGCCGAGCTAATGGAAACAGTAAAGCATTGCAGTTTGGGACAGATAACGACGGCGCTGTATGAGGTCGGAGGACAGTATAGGAGGAGTATGTAATGGCGGCCCATCCCGAGCTTGTTTCGGGATGGATGAAAGGCGCAGCATGTAGTTTGTATTTTTGTCTTTCCGAACAAGGCCCTGCGAAGTGACCCGTCCCGATTTTCATCGGGAAGAACCCTGCATTACTGCAAGGTGACCGACGGAAAACGGTTAGTTATTCAATTTTCACTAATTTGATGATATAGCACATAAAAATTATGTGCTATATTTATTTTAATTAAACCCCAACTATGCATTTGCCTTTCAATGGTCCTCATATTTACGATTACCCGAAAGAGTTGTCCAGCAGTGAACACTCTAGAGAAGATGTTAGCATTTTAATAGGTGAGAATGGTAGTGGGAAAAGTACACTACTAAACGCTCTCGCAAATCATCATATTAATCGTGGAAAAACTGTTATTGCGATTACCAATTCAATTCACGATAAGTTTAATGTCAGTCATCGTCGGTTTCATGCACTTAAGGGCCGCGCGGGTCGTAGAATGACAAGGGCTACTATAAAAGAATCTTTTAGTGAGGCAACCGGCAACAATGTTCAACGTCTGCGTAATGCATCCCTTGCATTAGCGTATGTGGGGTTTAGTCCCCTTATAGGTTTTCAGATATTAAATCTTAAAAGGAATTACAGAGATATAATTCGGGATTCAGGATTTTTTTCGGATACAGAAAAGGAGATGGTCACTTTTTTACTTGGAAAAGCTTCTTCTGAGTTTCAAAAGGGAAGTATTATTTGGTTAGGCATGAGCGAATACAGTTTTAATGAAATTGACCGCTCAAGTCTTGTCGAACTGTTCGCTTGGGAATCCAGACTGGTTAAATTAAAAGTCCTTAGCAGAATTGAAATTTTTTTACAAAGGGATAATCAAATTATTCCTTTGTTAAGTGCCAGCTCTGGAGAACTCGCTCTAATAATTTCTATAGTATATGTATCAACCTTAATTGATAGGCAAACGGTGCTTTTAATAGATGAGCCAGAAAATAGCTTACATCCTAAATGGCAAAAGGAATATATACGAATGTTTCTTGACCTTTTCTCTTTATATCAACCAAAAATAATTGTTGCTACGCATTCCCCGTTAATAGTTAATGGTACAGAGCTTTTTGTCGACAATCCTAAAATATATCGAGCTGAAAATTTTCACTTTGAGCTTCTTGGACATGATCCTTTAAACGTTGAAGAGTTACTCTTTAAATTTTTTAATGTCACAACACCACAAAATCGATTCGTATCCGCAGAAGTAGTTAAATTTTTAAATCTATTAATAGAAGAAAAAATATCCAAAGAAAATTTTACCAAACAAATTGATAAGCTTATTACTGGATCGTATGATGCCAAACAACAAGAGGTTTTGGCTTCTGTGATACAACTTTCATCAAAAATTAAACCTGATAATGATGCCATTAATAATTGATGATACTGATCTGGCCAATATAAAAAAGGCAAAAGACGAAGGCGGTGAGGTGTGGGAGAATAAATGTTTGACGCCTCTTAAACGAAAAATTAAGCTATACTATCGTCAACAGCTATTAGAGCAATGTTGTTATTGCAAGCGAAATATCCAAGCTGAATTCAATATGGTTTTAGATATTGAACACATCTTGCCAAAGAAAAAATTTTTGGATTTAATGTTTGCAGTTTATAATTTGTCTGTTTCCTGCAAGCGTTGTAATATGCAAATTAAAGGAGATGATATTTCTTTTGTTGTTGATGTCGAGGCTGTTAAGGCCAATCCAATGGATAGACATCTTTACAAATTTATCCATCCCAATTTCGACACTTACAATGACCATCTTTTGTATTTTTCGATTACAGTAAACGACAAAAAAATAGTTAAATATAAGGTTGCAAATGCTAGCAATAAAGGTGCATTTACTTATGGGTATTTCAAATTATCAGATTTCGAAATCGACTCCTTAAATGTGGCCCAGGGTCTGAAACAAGGTGATACATTGCTTCAGAATATTGAGGCCGAATTAGGACAGGAAATTAAAGACTTGCTTAGTGATGCAATATAGGCCCTGCCCCCACCCTTTGGTGCAAGGCTGTAGCCAAGCATCTGAGCTAGGCTTCTTGGGCCGAATAATAATGAGCTATCTCCAACCTAAGTTTTTTATTTTGAAAAAAATATATTATGAGTATTGGGAAAGATGCAATTAAGCAAGTTCAAACTCTTTATTCAGATTTCGAAAATTCAGAAGATTTTGACAAAATAAAATTTTGGGGCCTATTAACTTTTATGCTGCACAATGCAGATTTAGCTTTACAGTTAGCTGAAAAATACAATGTTGATGCTGTACTTGACTCAATGGAAAGTTTGGTGCTGACTCAAAGCTTATTTAAGGATGGAGTAATGTTGTACTGTAAATGTTTTGCAAGCGCACAAGGTAAAAGAGTAAGGTTAGATATAAATGAGATCGCAAAAAATTATTCAGAGCCTGAACAACATAAAATAAAGGAGCTACACGAAGAAATTATGGAAATACGAAATGGATATATTGCTCACAATTCAAATAATGATTTTGAAGCCCCACTTATTAGTCACAAAAATTTGGAGAATAAAATTGAGCTTTTGGTAACTGTAACTATGTTGACCCCTACCGAAAAATTTAAAGCATATCGGCTACAAATTGCCCTAGTGTCACAATATGTGATAAAAAAAACAAACTTAATTCTTGATAAAATTCAAATTGAAAAGGGTGTTTTAATCGATTTCAAACAATAGAAATCTCCCACTCGTCCCTCGTCTTAAGCTAAGCCTTAGTTAGGCCGACGAGGATGTTGCCGGTTTGGCATTTGCAATGCCATTCAATTAAGGCCCGAGGAGGTACCCCGTCAAAAATTAGACTATATCCATAACAACCCGGTTGTAGCCGGCTTCATCACCAAAGCCGAAGAATGGAAATACAGTAGCGCCACAGACTACTATGGCGGCCACGGCCAATTGCAGATCGCCTACCTACGGTAAGTACCCGGCACACGCGGCACGCATGCGCCAGCAAAGAGGCTAACATCAAACTGCAATCCAATTCCAAAGCAAACCACTACCTTAACTTTGAAAACTGCCAAACCTTAACTACCTTAGTAAAAACCAACACCATGGATCTTCAGAACTACAAAGACCTCAGCACCAGCGAAAAAATACTCCTGGTGGAAGAGATATGGGATAGCATTGCTGAAGACGCCATAACCCTAACCAGCGAAAACAAAAAGATCCTCGACGACCGTTTAAAATCCCATAATGCCACCTCCAAACGCACTACCTGGGGACAGATAAAAGCAAACGTTCGCAAAGGCAAACGCAAATGAGCTTTCGCCTTGAATTTCTACCGGAAGTAGAACAGGATGTAAAACAAGCCTATGATTGGTATGAGCTACAACGACTGGGCTTAGGGGAAGATTTTTTATTATCAGCTGATGCTGCCATAGAAGCTATCCAGCGATCACCTTTCCATTTTCAACAACTGCATAAGGCAGTCCGCAAAGTAAAAACCAAACGATTTCCGTATGGTGTATTTTCCTGGTGGAACCTGAAATTATAACTGTAATAGCGGTGCTGCATTTAGCCCGACACCCTAAAAAATGGAAACAACGGGCAGCCAAAAAGAAGTAGCACCCTTGCTTGCGCAGACCTGTTTTTTCGGAGGGGGTCGAGAAACCCCGGCTGCAAGCTCACCCTAAGGCCAATAACTACCCCCGGTAATCACCGTCATTAACTATGCATCCTATCTTGACCTCTAAACTTTGACGACACAAACCCCAAACTGCACTGACTCTGTATTGCGCGCGGCCTGTATTTAGCTGTCCCCCAGAAAGGCTTACAGTCCCGTACCGCGGGAGGGACGAGAAAAAAAGCAGATTTGCATTGCCTCTGAATAGCCTGTTTTTTCGGAGGGGGTCGACAAACTACGGCTGCAACTCCAACCTAAAGCCGATACCCGATCTATCCGTCCAAAAAACAATAATTAATATATTCGAACATGTCATACTACAACCCCCATCCTTTATATCAGGAAGAGGAAGAAGAACTGGTAAATGAATGTCTGGCTGCCATCAGGCAAAAAGGCTATACCGTTACAGTAGTTGGTGCCCGCACCCTTTACAACCAAATCTGCAAAGGGGTTTTTGGGGTTGGCTATCCCGAAGTTCAGCTAAGCGGCGCTTACGATATAAAAAGCAAAAAATACAAAGCTACCCTTGGTTTGGCACGTTTCGCCTACCACATACCTCGCGCCCGCCAAAGCGGACATTACAACGATACCGTATTAGTTGGCCGCATCATGCTTAAAACCGACCACGGACATGTCTACATCCGCGAGGAGAACCTCAAGGACAAACTTATGGAGCTACTACAACCCGTGGAAGTCGATTTCCACGAGCTCAAAGCGTTTAGCGACAAATACTTTGTCCTCTGCAACAACGAGGCCCAACTGCGTTCAGCAGTAAGCCACCGACTGCTGAAGCTCCTCACCAAATACGATGGACTGGAAGTGGAGATCATGGGCAAGTCCTTAATCTGCCGCTTCCGCAAAGAACTTACCATTCATGCCGTCGAAGAAATGGTTGAAATGCTTATGTCCTTCGCCCAGGCCGATGAAAGTGGTAACTGATTAAAACTGGTTTTCCCGGTAATCGCCTCATTCTCTTGCATCCCACAATACCCCCAACAAAAAAAGGAGCGATATTTAATCGCTCCTCTCCATACATCTTAAACCTTCGCCGGCTCCTCTTTCTTCTCTGCGGCCTTCGTCTCCATATACTTCGCAATCAAATCAGGCACCTTCTCAAAAGCGGCAGAAAGTCCCTTCGACGTGCTGGCCGAGATAAACTGAATCTCACTTCCCTTGGTTACCAAAAAACCTTTTGGTGTCATACCTATCCCGGCACCGCCACCAGCGCCTGTGCCTTCGCCTTTCGCTTTATCGTTTCCTTCACCGCCGCCACCACCAAAACCCATACCCAGGGCAATAACGGGCACACAGGTATATTCACCCAACTGAAACTGTTTACCGATCAACGTTTCGGTTTTTGCTTCGTCGCGCAGAAACTGCGTTACTTTTTCCAGCAGATCATTCATGTTATTCATATATTTTATTTTAAAGTGATGAAATCATGCTCGTAAAAACGCCCACACCAAACGGTAAATCCGCAGCTCCAACTCCAGTATCAGTTCATTCTCCCCTAAAAAATTCACCACAATGGTTTTACCCAGTTGGGTACTTAAGGTAGCCGCTACGGGGTATAACAAACCGTTGGTTGGCATATCTCCCGTGTCGAACGTGCAATACAGTTTATTTATTCTTATGCTTTTAACGGCTGCCCATACTTTGCGGAAGGGTATCTGGTATCTGCGTTTTTTTTCTGTATTTACCGGTTGCTCGGTTTTCTGCTCCACTATTTTTTTCTCTTCACCCGGTGCTAACAAATCAATATCCTTCTGCCAGCGCCAGAAGTATAGCCGCAATAGCAACTTACCATCCTCCAGGGTTAATCGTGCCGATACCAACTGATGGAACCGCAACTGAAATAATCCGGTATACGTGTTCACCTCCAGGTAAAGCGGCGCTGTGAAAACATAAAGCAACACGGCCACAAACAACAGGAACACAGCAACCGTCAGATACAATAACCACATGGGTCAGGTTTCAGGAGGCAAATATCTGCAGGGTGAGAGCGTTAGTCGATGATTTGCCTCATAACAGCTCATGAGCGAAATTCCCACACGTACATTTAAATTACCGGTTATCAAAAAAAGGGAGCGATTATAAATCACTCCCTTTCAGGAAATAAAGACATATATAATGGATACTACATAACCATTTTACTTCCTGTACTTCTGCATCAAGGCCTTAAACTCCGGCGTTTCACGGATATTATTCCAATCCGCATCCTTATCCATCCATTCAAATTCGGTCCAACCTAGTTGAAGTGTTCTTTCCAGGCACAATAAGGCTTGCTGTTGGTTCTTTAGCAGACTATAAGCGCAACCAATATTATAATAATCATTAGCGGTAGCAATAGCTCCCATTTTCAAGCTCCGCTCAAACGTTTCCACGGCCTCCTTGTAGCTTTTCAATCCCACATAAGCATTAGCGAGCGTAATTAAGGCTGTTGGGTTATCTGGTTTTCGCGTTAGGTATTTTTGTAAACAAACAACCGCTTCATCAAACCTATGGATGGCCGTCAGCACTTGTCCTTTCTCCAAATTAGCCAGGTAATTCGGGTCAATAGCCATGGCTGTATCAAATTCTTGTAAAGCTTCTTCCCACTTACCTATCAGCGCGTATAAATTCCCCTTTAATCCGTGGCTTAGCTGTGGAGTGTGCTGTTTAGGGGCATGCAGGGCTTTGTCTGCAGTTTCTAATCCCTTTTCCGCATCCCCCATATACCACAGTACAATCGTTTTGCCTTGCAAAATAAACTCATCATCAGGTGCCAACAGCAATGCGCTGTCCATATAAACCAAGGCTTGCTTATAATCCTGCATGTAAGTATATAAGGCGAACGCTTTATTTCGGTAATGTTCCTTGTTCAGTGGGTCAAGGGCAATGGCTTTGTCATAGCATAGCAGTGCTTGGCGAAATGCCTTTTTTCCGCATAATAATTCTCCTTTGGTATGCCAGAACAGCGGGAAGGAACTGTCTATCGACAGAGTTTTGTCGATCCACTTTAACCCTTCCTCATAATTCTTTTCAAGCAGGCATAAATAGGCCAGGTTCGAGTATGTGTGAAAGTTTTCGGGATCAAGGGTTCTGGCTGTATCAAGGTAGTTTCGGCCTTTCAGGTATTCGTTCTGGCTGGCATATTCCAATCCAATAGCACTATATAAACTTGCTTTACCAGGGGCAAGCGAAAGCGCTTTCAATTTGGCCGCTAAACTTTCATCATCACGGTCAACCATGCCAAGGTATAAACCTTTTACCCGGTAAAATTCATCCACTGTTGAATCGATTGCAATAGCTTTATCAATCGTTGTAATGGCAATGTTCATCAAGGAGTCGTCCTCCTGATAATTATCTTTGGAATAATAAGCGTAACTAAGGAAATAGTAATACTTGGCTAAGGTTGGTTTATACAGGTAATGGTCCTTACCCAGCAATTCCGCCGAGTATTTCAAATTAGCAGCAATTTCCCAATCAAGTTTAAAGCTGCGGTTAGTTAATTCATCTTCTACCACCAGTTTATGTAACACCTCCTGCCCCTGTTTCTGCAGGGCAGCAATCAGTTTGCGTGTAATTAATAAATTAAAAGGCTCGGGTACACCACTTCCTGTTAATCGCTCATAATAATCACGCGCACTTTTACCGCTTGGCTTTTGCAACTTGTTACGGGCAATGCAGGCCAGCAGACTGTCATAATCGTTGCGCTGTGCAATGCTAAGCGAATCAAGATACAAGTCTTCGTAACCTTTACCACTTAAATCAGCCATGGCAACTAATACTTCACTGCCTTTGCTACTGATAAAATTGCTGCGGGTACTTACGGCCATATCCAGCGGACCCATCACAATCGGTGTCTGCTTATTGGGCTTGGCCATTTTCGGCACTTCCTGCATCAGGTATAAACTCAATTCGTAGAGCGTAACAATGCTATCCCCGTCGGCATCTGCTGTTCCCGCTAAACCGTTGGTTAACACATACGAAAACAAACCACGTCCTTGTCCCCATTGTGCTCCTTCATAGGATAACTGGTTACTCTGCGAACTCAATATCCGTACCTCATCTGCAGTTTTACCACCAAGCGTTTGCGCCAGGTACGTGTAATCAATGGTCTGCGATTCGTTGATGCGCCCCGAGCGGCAGGCATCGGTAATTAAAAAAACGTCTGCTTTGTTTTTAAGCGAGAGGGTGGATACATAAGCATTCAGGTGGTTTACATCCAGCGAGTTTCGCATCACCATCTTCTTCGGTGTGTCGTAGGTAACCAAAAAGCCGAACTGCTGCACCGTGGTTTTCTCTACATCGCCGTGTCCCGAGAAATAAATGAACACCCGATCGCCTGCTTTGGCAAAGGTCACCAGGTTTTCCAGGGCCTCATATACGTTCGGCGAAGTAGCCCTATCATTCAACAATAACACCACGTGACTGGAGTCAGCTCCAATGGATGGTGATAATAATAACCGGTAAAAGTTAAGTGCATCGGCATTGGCATATTGCAGGGCCGGAAAATCCTGATATTGATTGATACCTATTATCAAGCCATGTACCTTGCCGGGGGCGGGCTTGTTTTCGTTGCTTAAAGTGGCGCCTTTACTCTGCTGAGCAATAAGGGATAGAGAAAAAAGCATGCACGCCAAAACATAAAAGGTACGTCGTATAGTAGCTGTCATCGGTTCTTCTGCTGTTAATTCTAGGAGTAAAATTACAGCCCGGTTTACCAGCCAACAGATGATTATTAGCAGTTTTTAACCGGCCTGGACCGGCTAACAGCCAGCACAGCGGTGATAAGTCTCACCAAAAGAGGAAGATTTAAGCTACCCGCGAACCGGGTTTAGCGTTTAACTACAGCCAGCCTGAAATGCTGCTGATAGGCTTCCTTGATTTCTTCCTCCTCCATTAACCAGGGCATAGAAAGTTTAGGAGGTACGGTCACCATTTCCACCCGTACAAACGTGCCGAATACACGGTCCCAAAGGCGTGTGGTAACGCCGTGGTTCTTTTTCGGATTGTGGAAGTGATGATAAAAGTGATGTTTCCTTAGCACCAGAAATACCGGTGCCAAAGGATCGCGGCTATGGTAGCGTTTATGTGTTACCTCGTATAAGAGATACATGCCGGCAAAACCTGCAGTAAAAGCCAGGGCCATGGTAAATGGCAGTAGTAAGGTAAGCGCGGCAATCATTACACCGCATACAACCACAGCCAGCAGGGCTTTTTTGTAGGCCGGGGCAAAATAGGCGGCACGGGAGTGATGCAACACATGCTCCTCTTTAAAAAAGTTACGCCCCTTGTGTTCGTGGCCTAAAAAGCGGTGCAATAAATATTCGGCAAGTGTCCATAATCCCATACCCGCCAGGGTAGCAAGTAATAACATAAGGCTGAGTTTCCTATACCGACGTTTCGGTAATAAAAAAATTGTAACCAATTAATGCAATTAACCAATCCACCCATCACTAATCCGGCTGTTTCATCTGGGTTAATCTGTGGTCAATTAATTTCCCTCCAATTAACTAATTCACCAATCACCAATCCACCAATTATTCCTATGTTCGGTAAACATGTTAGGTCTCAGCCACAAGCAATACAGGGAAAAAATAGCCGTCCTTAAACAGCAGCTACTTATAACCGATGAAAAGGACAAAGTACCCGTATACGAGGATCTGTATAATTGCTATGCCCGTATGGGTTTATTGCTGGAAGCCGAAAAAATAACCCTGGAACTGGTTGCCTTGCTCCGCAAAACCCTGCCAAAGGATAGGTTGATTACGGAAGAGCTACGCCTTGCCAAACTAATGATTGATAACGGCAAACTGCAGCAGGGGCTGGAGCATCTCAACTACTGCCTACAGCTCTGCTCGTTCGAAGAAAGCGCCAACAAGGAGCTCTACATAGGGCAGTTGATGCACATTTATTACTCGCTCAGCCTGCGCGATGAAACCTATCGCAGGCAGTATGAGCAATATCTGCATCACTACGAAACATCCATTAAACCGGTTACTACCCTGCAAAAGCTCGATTACTACATGGAACTGAGCAATGCTTATTTTAATAATAATAGGAGGGAAGAGGGCCTGGCTTACAAAAGCAAGTTGGAAAATCTGTTGGCAGAAAGTACAGAGTTAAGCGATGCCTACCGCGAACGCTATCGCAATTACCTGCACCAGCTTTCAATTGGCGATATGCGCACCGACCCCGATCAGCAGAAACTGATTACACACGCCAACACCTTGCTCGATCGTAACAAAAAGGAAAAGTTTTTACCTACGGCGGCTGTGTTTTTCTGGTTGCGCACCCTGGCGAATGCCTACAAAAAGGTGAACGATATGGAAGGACTAAAGCGCACCTTTAACGAGCTGAACTTTGCCATTAACGATTATGTAGAAGAAAATATCGACAACAAAATTTACGAGCAGAAATACCAGAGCGATTATTTTTTACAGGAGCAAAAGCTGAAAGATGCCGAAGCGTTGAATAAGGTGAAGGATTCGGTGTTCTCCAATTTCAATCACGAACTGCGCACCCCGCTCAATATCATTCTTTCTAATTGCGAGTTAATTGCCCGCGATGCCGCCCTGCCGGCTAGTGGCAAAAAGCGCCTGGATGCCATACAAAATCAAAGCTATAATCTGCTGAACATTATTGATCAGTTTATAGAAATAAACAAAACCAACCTGCAATTCAACAAGGTAACCGCCGAAACCGGCGACCTGGTGCAGTTTATGCAACTGATGGTAGCCGACCTCAGTACCCTGGCGGAAAGCAGCGGCATTGATTTAACACTACAGTTGAACAAAACAAAGCAACTGGTGTGCGCACTCGATTTTGCCAAACTGGAGCGCATCTTGTATAACCTTATTACCAATGCTATAAAATTCACCCATAAGGGAGGCAAAGTAAAGGTGGCGCTTAGCGTTGATAAACGTAAAAAGCAATTGCAGATAGCTATTAGCGATACGGGCATTGGCATCGCCAAACAAGAACTCAATACCATCTTCCGCCAATTCTATTCGGCCCGGGGCGATAACCAAAATATTAAAACCTCCACAGGTTTTGGTATTGGCCTTTACCTGGTAAAGCAACTGGTCGATTTATTGGGTGGCACTATACAGGTGCAAAGTAAATTGAAGAAAGGAAGCACCTTTACCCTATCACTGCCCTTGCTCGAAACCGATGCAATTCAACAGCAGCAAACCATAAGCAAACGCTTAAACTACAGGCATACTGCTATGCCGAAAACTATTTCGGCCAAACAAAAAGAAAAAGAGGCACCGCTCGATAAGCCTTCCATCCTGGTAGTGGAGGATAACAACGATCTGCTGGAGATCATTCAGGCTTCGCTCGAAAATGATTTCAAAGTACAAACCGCTAACAATGGTAAAGAGGCATTAAAGGTGCTGGCTCATTTTATGCCCGATTTGGTTATCACCGATCTGATGATGCCGCGCATGAATGGTATTGAATTAACCACGTACCTGAAACAAAGCGCAGCGCTAAACCACCTGCCTGTTATTATGCTTACGGCCAAAGGTTCCCTGCCTAACCGTATAAAAGGCTGGCAGGCGGGCATCGATGTTTTCCTGCGCAAACCGTTTTCAATTTCCGAACTGGAACATTGTATACATAACATCATGCAAACACGCGCTAACGCTAAAGCGCGCATGCAGGCGCTTTTGGATAGTAAAAGCACAACTAAAATAAAAGCCGAAACCCCGGCCGAGAAGTTTGTAAAGCAGTTTAAGGAATACGTGTGGGCCAATATCAGCGATGGCACCTTGCAAAATGCCGCCATTGCCAAACATTTGCAAATGGATGAGAGCAGTATGTATCGCAAGATAAAAGCACTAACAGCCTGCTCACCGGTGCAATTGGTTACCCGCCTTAAAATTTTACGCGCAAAGGAATTATTGGAAGCGGGGCAGTTCAGCACCGTAAAGGAACTGGCCTATCATTGTGGTTTTAACGACCCGAAATACTTTAGCCGCGTTTATAAATCCGAAACCGGTCAATTGCCTAAAATCCGGAAAAATTAGCCTGCCGGAATTTTCCTCCACTTTGCCTGAATATTACACCTGTTAGCCCCTGGTAGTGGGTAGCTTTGAACACATGAAGCGTTGGGAAAGTCTGCTGGTTTTATTGCTGCTGTTTTTAGGTATACCATATGCCGGGGCTACGGTTAGTATCGATACGGTACTTACAGTAGAAAGCACTTGTCAGGCCAATGGTGTAATCAACCTCCAGGTAAGTGGTACGAACACACCTTTTATCTACAGCATCGTATCAGGACCGGTTACACGTCCGCCACAAAGCAGCGCACTCTTCAATGCGCTTCCGGCAGGTACGTATGCCCTTCAGGTGCAAAATCAACTGGCCGAAACCGTAACGGCCACGGTAGTTGTAGCCGGCTCGTATCAGCTCATAACTATGCACCCCATACCTGTAATCTTTTGCACCGGTGCTTCGCAGGGGTATATCATCGGCAATGTGGTGTCGGGTGGAAAACCGCCCTTTACCTATCAATTGGTAGCCCCTTCACCGGTTACTACAGCGCCCCAAAGCAGCGATACCTTTTATAACCTGCCCGATGGCAGTTATACACTGCGCGTAACCGACGATTGTGGCAATTTTCAAACCACGGGGGTGGTGCTTTCTTCGGTGCCGAGCAGCTTAAACGCCATTAGTTATACCAATTACCTGGGCTGTAACAATGGCGGTACAGTGCAGTTAAACATTGGGTACACCAATCTGCAACTGCCGGTTAACGTTACGCTAACCGATGATTTGGGGAATGTAAGCACTATGGTGGTTAATAGTTTTAATGGTGCCAGCAACGGCGGCTTTTACAGCGTAATTGCCGATTACAATACCATTCAGATTTCAGTGCCGGTGCAACATTTGGTTTTTGGCGGTTCCACCTGGAGCGCACAAATTACTAATGCCTGCGGCGTTAGCTTAACTATGGATGGTTACACCACTTCTGTTTTACCGCCATTTCCGGTGGGGATAGTGGAAGGCGCATGTCCCCCGCGCCTCGCATATTCCTACAACTGCATTAATAACGAGGCGATGTATACCATACTCGGCCCCGATAGTGTTATGTTTTATCTGTATGATGTAACTGCGGGCGCTTATGTCGATACCTTTCATTCGCCAAACACAAACTATATAGCAACCAAAGGTATTATTGGCCACACGTATCGCATTTATATGGTAAACAGTTGTGGGGTAAGTTTTACAACGCTCGACTGGGTATGGGCGGTACCGGCTCCGCCTGTAGTTTTTCCATATCCTGTGGGTCTGGAATGTCTCGATTCTACCGTGGCCATGGAATTTGTGGTATCGGGATTTAATACAACAGGTCCCTTAACCTATATCATCCATTCAGGCCCACCGGATCTGCACAGTACTAAACCGGGTTTCGAATATTCGTATTCCTTATCCTACCCTGATACCTTGGTATTGCCCGCAGGTAATTTAATGCACTTATCTAACCTGCCGGCCGGAACCTATACCTTTAGTATTATTGATACCTGTGGATTACGTATCGATAGCAGCTTTACAATTACCGAACAAAATCTGGAGATTAAAAAGTACGCCTTTAAAAGCGTAATTACTGGTCAGTGCGGTATCTTTAATGCAATCGAGCTGTTTATCACACGCGGCGATAAGTACGCTTATCCTTTCCCATTACCGCACTTTATCTACACGATAACCAATATCAGTACTGGGCAGGTTATTGAAACCGATAACATTGTCGACTCCGTAGATAAAACAATTTACAATGTGCCAACCGGCACATATGTGCTGCATATCGATTTTTTCGAATTCCCAACGCCTTTGTTTTACCTCAATAACAATCATTATTGCACTACAATTAACGATACCATCGTAGTCAATGGCTCTCCCTATCCGCACATAAATGGTTTTACCAATAGTTTTTGCCAATCGCTTATTGCAACCGAAGTGCACATCGATAGTGCAGGTGGTGTGCCTCCCTATACCTACGAAATTATTGCGGGCCCTGTTGTCCAGCCACCGCAAAGCAGTAACATCTTTGTCCTGCCTGTAATTGGCACCTATACCTTTCGTATGGTCGATGCCTGTGGCAATAGCTATGTGTCAGCTACCAGTATCGATACTCTCATTTTTCCTCCGGTTAATATTTCCAACACACCATGCCCGGGCAGTAATGTGTTGCTAATACCGGTAGTTAGCCAGTTTTATTCTTATCAATGGCAGTTGCCCGATGGCTCTGTTTATTATGGCGATACGCTGCATATTCCGAATGTTTCAGCAGCCGATACCGGACTGTATCTTATTACGCGTTATGCTGATATCGGAGGTTGTAAGGATACGGTGCAAAGCAGTGTGTATTTGGAAATGTTGGCACGCGTTAACCAATCGGTAATCGCCTGTTATGGCGATACGGTACGCGTAGGCACAATTCCGCATTTTACCACTGGTACGTATATCGATACCCTTACGGCTGCTGCAGGCTGCGATAGTATTGTTACCACACAGCTAACCATCCTTCCCGAAAAATACGATACACTGGATGTGACCATATGCCAGGGTCAGGCCGTAATTATTGGTCCGCATCAGCATTACATATCCGATACTTCTGTGCATTTTCTTCAGGATACAATAACCGCAAGTACCGGTTGCGATAGCATCGTTACCGTTAACCTTACGGTAAAGGTGCAATCCCTGCATACCGATACCATATATATCTGCCAGGGCGATACCCTTTATATACCTATCGAACTACACACCGCCGGCGGTACCATTATCGATACGCAGGCGGTTTATACCAGTTCTAACGTGCTTGCCACACTTTTTCAGGCGGCAAACGGTTGCGATAGCGCCTCTTTTAAGCAGGTGTTGGTTAGCCCGGCCTATTTTCAGCTTCGCTACGATACTATTTGCAGGGGCGATACGGTTTTTATCGCTAACCATGCCTACATCCAAACCGGTGCTTCGCTCGATACCCTTAATACGGTTAACGGCTGCGATAGTGTTATCCTGTTATTGCTAACTGTAAAAAACGCCGATACCACTTATATAAGTAAAAGCATTTGCAGCGGCCAATCGGTGAACGGGCATACCACAACCGGTTTGTATACCGATACCCTGCAAACCGCCTCCGGTTGCGATAGCCTTGTTATACTCAACTTACAGGTGGGTCTTTATGCAGCTGATTCCATAGCGCTGCAAATCTGTTACGGACAATCCATAAACTTCGGCTCGCACACCTATAACCAAACCGGTATTTACCGCGATACGTTTAATACTGCCACCTGCGATAGTGTGGTGGTTTTAAATCTAACGGTAAGAGCTATACCGCACGATACTATCAGCCGTAGTATCTGTAACAGTCAAAGCATTACCATCGGCCCGCATACGTATAGCCAGAGCGGCACTTATACCGATACCTTGCCAACAGCCCAATGCGATAGCGTGGTTACGCTACTGCTAACCGTAGGTTCCTTTCAAACCGATTCAACTGCTTATTACATCTGCCCGGGTAATTCAGTTACCATAAATGAAATAACTTATTCTGCCGAAGGTGATTACCGTGATACGGTACCTGCCTTGCCTTGCGATAGCCAGCATATCATCCACATACAATTCTATTCTCTGCCCGTTATTGATGCCACAGCAACGCCAGCCACGGTTAGCGCCGGAGAAGTAGTGCAGTTAGAGGTGCTTACAGTCGGCACAGATCTTAGCTATTATTGGGTAGGTGCTAATCCGATAAGTAACCCCGGTATCCAAAACCCTGTAAGTAATGTCACTTCTTCCGGATGGTATACAGTAACATCCACCGATACAAGTACCTTTTGTAGCGTTGTCGATTCCGTTTTTGTAGAAGTAGAAGCGGAGGGTTGCAGCAAGCATAACTTATTTGTGCCAAATGTGTTTACACCCGAAGGCGATGGTAACAACGATGAATTCCGGATCTATTACACCTGCCCGTTCCAAACCTTTAACATCAAAATATTTAACCGCTGGGGCGAAAAGGTGTTTGACTCTTCCGATCCCAATTTCACCTGGAACGGCACCTATAAAAATGAACTTCAAACCCCGGCTGTATTCGTGTATTATTTAGAAGGGATGTATGCCAACGGTAAAACAATCACTAACAAGGGTAGTCTTACGCTCATACGGTAATTGCCATTACCAATCATCTTCTTCAACTAACAACCATCTCCAAACGGAATCCTCACTTCCTGCTGCACTTTTATGCCCTGGGCATTTACGGCTGGTTTCCAGGCAGGCATTTGCTTAAGCGCGCTAAGCAGCAAGGAGTCTATCTTTTTATCGCCGCTGCTGCTCGCCAGCGATACATCTTTTACTTCTCCGTTTTCTCTTACAGTAAACCTTACCACCGCATTTCCCAGTTTCTTACGATCCCATTCGCTGCTGAGCTTATTAACCACCTCCTCGCCAAAAAATGCCGAAAGTTGTGCCTGTCCGCCGGGGAAGGAGGCTGCCTGTTGCGGTAAAATCTGTATGCCTGCTTCGGCTTCCACCGCTTCATCGCGGGGGCCAAAGGCATCTGGACTGCGGTCCTTATATTTAAATAGCAGTTGTATTTTTATCTGCGAGCCTAAATCTGCACGGCTTAACAGCGCCAGTTGGTCGCTGCTGAGTTGGTCGCTGTTGGTTGCAGCACTTACAGGCAGTCCTTTGCTAGTAACGGTAATTTTCATCGATGTTACCTCCAGCACCTGTTTATAGTTCTCCTGCGGATAAACATAATTCGCCGGCTGTGGAGCGGCCCCGGTGCGGCGTTGCTCCAGGCGCATACGTTCGGAATACTCCATACTAAGGTTGTCCCACAGTTGGGTATGGAAATCGTTCAAATACCTGACACTGCCCAATTTTTCCTGCTGTATGCTAAGTTGTTTGGGGGTAGGTAATTGGTAGCTGTTGGTTTGCGCAAAACCGCTGTAAACCAGAAATAACAACAAGCTTAAAAGTCCGTTAGCCATAACCAAATTTTTGCCAAAGGTAAACGCTGTAAAAATTTCTACAGGCGCGTTAACCTATCATTAACCTGTTCAGGGTTGTTCTCAAAACTTATGCGTGCCTACCTCTAACGATTCAAGCGTTTCATCAACATCGTGCTCTTCTAAAAACGCTTTTTTAGCATCCTGCATTTCCTCCTGCAGTGCTTTCATCTCTTTTAGATGGGGTGATAGTAGTTCTGCCGCCCGGTAAAAACTTTCTGCATCGCCTGTGTGCATCATACGTAACACCTCCGGAAACACCGTATTATACAGTTTCTGTACATGCAGGGTATAGGCCAGGCATTTTCCGCGATAATCCTCCAAGGCTTCTGTTCCGGTGGCACTTTGAACTAGTGTTAACCGTGTGGTATTCGCATTTTTTGCGCTGTCCAGCAGGGTAAATAGCTGCGAGGTATCTACCATCCTGTCTTTTAAAGTACTGTTTAAAGCATCAATAAACAATTGCTGCGGAGGTGTGGTGCCTTCCATCCCCGCTTGAATAATTGTATAATTAATCGCAAGCTTATCGTCGCTTTGCTGCTGATTGCAGCCTGACATAAAAAACAGTACAAATAACAAGGGGAATAAATAGCGCATAGTCATAGGTGGTTTAACGAACAACGAAGGTAATCATTCCGCCCATCCACCGTTTACGGCTTGAACCTGCGCCTGGGGAAGATAAAAGAACCCAAAAAAGAAAAATACTTCCTTTTAAAATTAAAAATAGTATCTTTGCAATAGCTGGTAGTGTTCTTTGTTAAACCCGTTCACGAAAGCCGGAGGTCTTCAGTTGCGCGCCCTATTGCCGGAAAGTCAGGGAATACCTTGGATCTGGAAAAAACAATGTAAAGGAGTGTAAAAATTAAGCCGCTCCTAATATGTTAGCGGCGATGGAATAGACTCTCTACTTATACACTTTACAAAAACAGTGTAAAGAAGTGTAAGGTTAGAGGGCGGTTAATAGATAAGCCACTGCTTCAAAGTTGCTCATAATCAATACGTATAGCTGCAACTTGTGCACATGACAAAAAACAATGTAAAGGAGTGTAAAAATTAGGCAGCGGCTAATATGTTAAATTGATCGCGGGGCCCTCTTTACGGTTCTTAATTCTGCACCGGTTTGCAGTTTCCTTTTAACAGGTAGTTATCCCGTAGCAGGTTCCCAAACGGTGGTCGATAAAGGACTCCTAAAATTCGGATCTAAAAAGCCGGGCAAACCTTTTTTTCGAACGCTTGTTTGAATTGTGGAGAGAGCTATATTTAACCCCGCAAAAACAGAGCAAAAACATGAAAAGTTATTATTTCACCGAGGAGCATGAAATTTTCCGCCAGGGTCTTAAAGAATTCTTACAGCGCGAAGTAGCCCCCTTTATTGATAAATGGGAGGAAGAACAGCGCATCCCGAAAGAGCTTTGGAAGAAATTCGGTGAGATGGGTTATCTGGGTCTTAATTACAGCACCCAATACGGTGGCGAAGGTGCCGATTTCTGGTATTCGGTTATCTTCTGCGAGGAAGTAGCCAAAGTATGGAGCGGCGGATTTGCGGTTACCCCACTGGTTATCCAGTACATGAGCACCCCTTATATTTATAAGCACGGCTCCGAGCGTTTAAAGGAAAAATACCTGGTGCCAACTATAAAAGGAGAGTTGGTTTCTTCCATCGGTATTACCGAACCTGGCGCCGGCAGCGATGTGCAGAATATTAAAACACGTGCAGTTCGCGAGGGCGATTACTACATCGTTAACGGTTCAAAAACCTTTATCACCAACGCGGTGTATGGCGATTACATCGTTACCGTAGTAAAGACCGATTCATCAAAAGGTTTCGAAGGTGTAAGCCTGTTAGTGATCGACCGCAATGCGCCAGGCGTTTCAGCTAAGAAGTTGAAGAAATTGGGCTGGCATGCCAGCGATACGGCTGAGTTGTTCTTTGATAATGTAAAAGTGCCGGCTGAAAATTTAATCGGAGAAGAAGGGCAGGGCTTTATTTACCTGATGGGCGGTTTACAAACCGAGCGTTTAACCGGTGCCATTTCAGCAATAGCCGGCTGCGAAAACGCCATGGATTACACGCTGCAATACATGAGCGAACGCCAGGCTTTTGGTCGTTCTATTAATAAATTCCAGGTGTTGCGTCACCGTATGGCCCAGTTGGCTTCTGAAATTGAATGCACCAAGCACTTTGTTTACCACTGTTGCCGCCTCAATAACGATGGCGAATACGCTGTAAAGGAAAGCAGCATGGCCAAGCTATTGGCTACTGAGTTAAGCGATAAAGTAGCCTACCAGTGTCTGCAAAACTTCGGTGGTTATGGCTACATGGAAGAATACAAAATGGCGCGCATGTTCCGCGATAGCCGCATACTTACCATTGGCGGTGGCTCATCGGAGATTATGCGCGAGATTATAGCCAAAATGATTATCGACGATAAACAATACGAAAATAAAGGGCTCACCATTCAGTACGCACAAAGCGAACCACAGGCTGTGCCTTCAGCAAAAACTAATTCTTCAACACAAACAAAACCAACTAACATGGCATTCGAATCAATTGTGACTGATCTTACTGCACGTGCAGCTAACGCCCCTGCCCTAGGCAAAACCCTTAAATTCGATTTCGGCGACAACAAAATTTATATTGACGGTACTGGCGCCGGTAACCTGGTATCAACCGACGACAAAGAAGCTGATTGCGTAATCGGCGTTGCGCAGGACGACCTGCTGGGTATGATGAGTGGTTCACTGAACCCAATGACCGCCTTTATGTCGGGCAAAATCAAAGTTAAAGGCGATATGGGTGTTGCAATGAAGTTGCAAGGCCTGCTGAAAGGATAATAAAATTCTTTCATATTATAAAAAGCCGCAGTCATGCAGACTGCGGCTTTTATTTTTTATTGCCTTAGCCTGATACCACCTTCATCGCTTAAAATGACCTCCGCTCTGCTATCAATACATCGGTTTTGGGTTAAATCGGGATTCCGATTATCTCCGAAAAGTGGGAGAAAACCGCTTCGTTCGGATTATAATTTTGCGCCTTCAAAACCAAATTGTAGTATGACAAAGAAGATAATGTATCTACTCCTGCTCGCGTTGCTTACCACAACAGCTGCCGACGCACAATTTTTAAAGAACCTGGTTACCGGCAATAAATCAAATTCCGGTAACGGTGGTAGTAAGCAAAAAGGAACATTAGTGGATGATGAACCCGGCGAAGGAATAACCGGCGTGGTGCATCAAAAATACCTGGGCACCATAGCGCTCGATACCAAGCGCATCAGCCGTGCGGATATGAACAGCGATACCACACGCTTTAAAACAAAATTCACGCTGGGTCAGCCAATTTATGGCCGTGTGTTTTTACCACATCCGTTAGCCAAATACCGTGTATGGACTACCGATGGTTTCGACTATGAAAACAAAACCTATGGTTCGGCCAGCGAAACCCACTCTTTCTTTATCATGGAAGTAGACGGGAAAGATGTATTTGAAGGCCGCAGAGCGACCCTTGTAAACGACCTGAATCCTGAAGAAGATGGTAAGTATATCACCACCTTCCAGATGCTGTTGATACCTAATGCTGAAGATGGCGGCGCCGATGAGGATCTGGTAAAGGAGTTGAACAAACTTGCAGCCGGCGATCATAAAGTAAGGATTGTTTGCTGGGCAGGTATGCATGGTAATCGTCAAAGCAAAGAACCTGTTGCTGAAGTTACCTTTACCCTCACAGTTCCTGCAGGTGGTGCAGCAATGAAGATTGGTAGAACCTTTGAAGCATTGGAAGCCGGAATGGAAGATGCCGACTTAACGGCCAAGATTTTGAAGGCTACCCAACGCTATGCTAAAAATTCGGGCTGGAAGGAAACCTTTACCAAGGCGAAGATCAGCAGCACTAAATGGTATGTGGAGCGCAACAAAGTAACCGGCATCATCATCGCCCGTTCGGTGGATGCCTGGGTATACGCCACCTGGCCCGATGGACATTGCACGTATCAGGTGTTTGGTTTTAAAGAAGACCACGATGGTACCGCTTACCAAACTGATGTTTATCTAGAAGGTGTGGGAGATCAAACCACTTGCGATTGCTCGAAATAGCCTATCCATACTATTAACGAATGCCCCGGCGCTTAACTGCAATGGGGCATTTTTTGTTTCTGATCAGGCTGTCCTTTTCCGTTTGCTTAGGTAGTAGTGCCATAAAAAGTAAGTAGCCAGCGAACGCAGGGGTCTCCAGCTTTCTGCCAAGTCAAGCATCTGTTCTCTTTCGTGCAGGTTATAAAGTTCTTTTACGGTATTAACTATCGCTATATCACCAATGGGGAATACATCCTTTTGCTGCAGGCAAAACAACAGGTATACATCGGTAGTCCAGTGCCCTATTCCTTTTATAGCGGTTAGTTGCTGCCGTATCTCCGCTTCAGGTAGCTTGGGTAATGCCTCCAATTGCAATTGATTGCTGAGTACGGCCTTCGAAAGTTCGCGCAGATACCTGGTCTTTTGCCTGCTTATTTGGCAATCGCGCATTTCTGCATCAGTCAACTGCAATAGGTTGGCAGGTATAAAGTCACCCACTGCATGCTTCAACTTACTAAAGTGCGCATTGGCCGAGGCAAGGCTTACTTGCTGTTCCAGTATAATTTTAGCCAGTGCGTCAAAACCCTGAGGTCGGCTCCAGTTTGGGGGTAGGCCATACCGCTCCTGGATCAATCCAAATGTCTTATCTTTTTTAATAAGGCGTTTGATATCAGCAGCGTTCACTATAGCACCCATGGTTATTCGCCAACCAGCTTAAATGGTTTGGCAGCTTCCAGTTCGTAGGCAAGTTCCAGTAATCGTTTGTCCTCGCCGTAGGGGGCCGTAAAGTGTACGCCAATAGGCATGCTGTTAGCAGCTATGCCCAACGGCAGCGAAATGGCCGGTGCACCAGTTACATTCTGCAACCCGCAATAGCTGGCATATTCAATGGCCCGGCGGCATACAACCTCATACGGCAACGAAACGCTAAAGTGTCCTATTTGCGGTGTAGTGTGCGATACTACAGGGGTCATCAACACATCATATTTGTTGAATAGCTCTTCTGTATCGCGGCCTACTTTGCGCAGCATGCGGATGCTGCGGGGTGTTTGCAGCGCGTTGCTCTTAAATTGCTTGCTAAGCCCAATGGTAAATGGTTCCAGTTGTCCGTGGTCAACACGGGCGTTTAAGATGGTCCGGTCCCAGTGGGTAATCATATAAGCCATAAAACCATAGTAGTTCAGGTAGTGCTCACTCATGGCATCAATATCAACGGGGAATGGCAACTGCTCCACCGTATGCCCCAGCGATTCCAACAAGGCCGCAGTTTCTACCTGCGTGCGGTACGTAGCCTCGTCCTGATGGCCCAGCTTACCTGCTTCCGGGTTCAGGAAGAAAGCAATACGCAAACGTTCTTTAGAGGCATGGTTAACATGCCCCAGTTTTGGTAAGCGTGGGTTGCGGTAAAACTTTTCAGCCTCCGCAAAAAAGGCTGCTGTATCCCGAACGCTTCTGGTTAACACACCTTCATACACAATCTGCAACGGCATTAATTGCGAGCCATCCATAGGCACCAGCCGGTGCCGCGATGGTTTAAGTCCTACCAGCCCGCAACAGGCCGCAGGTATGCGTATAGAGCCCGCGCCGTCATTGGCGGTGGCAATGGGTACTACGCCGGCTGCTACCAGTGCGGCTGACCCTGAAGAGGAACCACCGGTAGTATAATCGGTATTCCATGGATTGCGGGTTATACCCCAGCGCTCGTTCTCCGTGCTGCATATCAATCCGAATTCCGGTAAGGTGCTCTTCCCCAGGTAGCTCACACCGGTCGAGAGAAACTGGTTCACGAAACGACTATTGCGCTTTGCTTTTTTCGCGCTAAAGGCACCTGTTCCCAGCTGCGTTGGGTAACCCTTCAGGTGGTCATTATCCTTAATGAAGGCCGGCACACCATAGAATGCTCCGTGCTTAACCAAAGCTTGCTCATTACGCGCTTCGGTGTAGGTTTTTACAACAATGGCATTTAAGTCGGCATTGGCCTTTTCGGCCCTTGCAATAGCAGCTTCGGTTACTTCCGCCACCGATACTTTCTTGGTTGCAATTGCTTCGGCTACCCCAACTGCATCCAGTTTGCCTAAGGCATCATTCGTAAACGCACTTACCACTTTCCCCATATAACGGCTGATTTTAGAGCGGAAATTTAAGGAGACTGAAATTATAAGTGGGGATAAAAAGGCACTTTGACAAAAAATAAGTTAGTCCTTATTCCCCGGCGGATACGGCTTATAGGATTAATCGTTATATTCGGTACAGGCGGACTAAATACCGCCATTAACCTATGCGCGTAACCTTATTAGTGCTGCTTTTCTTAAGCCAGATAGCAGTTGCTCAAACCCTGTCACCAACTGATTTTGAAGCCCTCCGCGAGCAACCCGATCAGCAGGCTTATCTTAAAAAGAAGGGTTTTATAATCAGCAGAGACAGCAGTACCGCCAACTTTAAACTGCAGGAATATAAGAACGTTGCTAACGGCTCGCAGCTGCAGGTAATGAGCCGCACAAATGAGGATGGCAGCCGCAGCCTTGAACTTCGTTTCTATGTAAATTCCGAGCAGGTGTTTCACGCATTTGTTAACCGGTTAAAAGAGGCAGGCTACCTTTATAACAAAACAACAAGGCTATACGATAAATACCTGGGAACGTATGAATCGCAATACGTAAAGGAGGAAGATAAACAGCTCTTCAACGGTGGCTCGTACTACCTTATTACCTACGTCTATAGAGCGGGCAAGGAGCTTTCCGTTCCTGTTCCCGGTAAGTAAGATATCATATTAGTGGGGTTATGCCGCCCTTAGATGTCTCCTTTCTTAACAAGCACGCAGCACCTTTTAAGATGTATGTTTTATCATAAGCGCCCCCTTTTTCTATTTTCGCCCGGCTAAATTCCCCTCAAATGCAAAAAATCTTCCTCTCCTTCTCGTTAATTGCCGCAGTGGCATTCTTGCTGGGTTCCGCTTCCTGTAAAAAGGAGGCCACAAAAACGCCTAAGCTCATTTTTAAATACAAGCTCGATTCTACACAGGTGCGCCTCGGTAATCTTGGCAATCCGGTTTCAGTGCCGGCGGGTAATGCGGGTCAATCTCCGCGTTTTAATGCCATTAGTTCGCACTATATGGAACTTGCACCAACTATGTATACCCAATTGGGTACTGGCGTTGTATTATATCATCAGGCTGAAACCAACCTGGGAGGCGCAACAGCTATCGATTATAGCAAGGCAGTAATTAAAAACGACGGGGAAACATTCTTCGAAGTTCCGCTTAAGGATGTTACACCGGGTAGCTACGAATGGTTACGGGTCTCCTTATCCTATCAAAACTACAACGTGTATATGCGTATCGATACTACTATCGCCGGTTTTAGTATTCACCAGTATTTCGATGCAACTATCGCTTCGTTTGTGGGCTTTAATACCTACATCAACAACTTTAATGTAAGCAGCAAAAACTATGTAGTTAATGCCAATAAAAAGCAGGGCTACTGGGGTTTTGAAGGTAACTTTTACGGAACAGTTTACTCCGATACAGGCTCTGCCCCCGGCACAACGGTTCCCAATCCTATAGCAGCCACTTCGCCTATACCTGCCGGTAGCTGTGTAGTAACAGGTGCATTCGAAAACGGAGCGCTGGTAATTACCGGTAACGAAACCGAAGATGTGGTGGTGGAGGTATCGCTTTCAATCAACAAAAGTTTTGAATGGACTGATAGTAACGGCAATGGTATGTGGGAACCTTTAAAAGGGGAGCGTGTGGTTGACATGGGTCTTCGTGGTTTGATTCCACGGGTGGTGCAATAACACAAACTGGAACTAATAGGAAGGCTCCCATAAGGAGCCTTTTTTATGTACGCGGGCATTCTAAGTGCTTAATCATATAGGCAATGATAATTTGATGCCAATACTAATGTTAAAATCAGTTCATTCTCCCGGCAGTTGCTGCTGTAGTGCCACTAATAAGCTATCTTTAATGCGACCAGCCTCCGGTCAACAAATTTGTTTTCTGAATATACAGTATGAAGGTATTCATCAAATACATGGTTTCCATACGATGTAAGATGGTGGTTAAGGCGGAGCTGGATAAACTCGGTTTGCATTACGGCACTGTGGAACTGGGTGAAGTAGAGGTTAAAGAGGAACTGAATGCCACGCAACTCGCCCAACTAAAAGAGGGCTTACTAAAATCGGGTCTGGAATTAATGAACGATAACCGGGCAATTTTAATTGAACGCATTAAAAAGGTAGTAGTTGAAATGGTACATTATTCCAATGATCGGCCTAAAGAAAAATTCTCTGATTACCTCAGTGCCAAACTAAATTATAACTATACCTACCTTGCAAACTTGTTTTCAGAAGTAACAGGCATTACCATTGAACACTTTATAATAGCACACCGGATTGAAAGGGTAAAGGAATTATTGCTGTACGATGAATTGAATCTAACGCAAATCTCCTATCAGTTAAATTACAGCAGCGTTGCCCATTTGTCTAATCAGTTTAAAAAGGTAACGGGGTTAACGCCTACGTTTTATAAGAAACTTAAGATGAAACGGGCAGGCATTGAGACTGCCGGAGAAATGTAAGGCTAAAGTGAGTTTTTACAGCTATAACCGGCAACTTCCATGCCGTCTAATACTAGTCCGTATTCAGTGTTACTGGAATAGTCTTTTTCGCATACGCGCACTTCAGGTTCAGAATTTTTGGTGCAAACCTGACAACGTTTGCAGGAGGATGAACCTACACATACCAGAGCAAATAAGGAGAGAAATAAAAAAGGTTTCATTGTTTTTCTATTAAGAAATGGAAAAACAGGTTGCTGTTGCCTGTTTCTCCAATAGGTGAGTTATGATTGTGTTTTGCCGGCAGCTTTAATAGCCTCGATAACATCTTCACGTTTTTTGCCAAGGCGCGTACCTATACGGCTGAGCAGTTCGTCCTGTTTAGCGCCTTCATACTTCAGATCTTCATCGGTAAGTTGAGGATATGTTACTTTCAATTTTTTTGCCTGGCTTTCCCAGTTACCGGAAATATGAAATGCCGGTGGTGTTTTATCTTGTTTCGATTCCATTGCGTATCAATTTAGACAGTTAATAATAATTGCACTGCAAATATCATGCACAAGGCCCCAAGTTGCATTACACAATTACATTATAATATTGTAATATTCACAGATGTTGTTTTGTTGCTGTTGGGGCCTGGTTAGTGATGGAATTGTATAACAATTGCCGGTGTTTATGCTGTAGCTTTGGGTAAATATGGTTTATGGCTACAGTTAAGAGGGACAGAACTGAAATAGGATTGCTAATGAAAGATGAAGATGCGCACCTTCGTAAGCTTCACAAAATTGTTAGCGATAGCATAAAGGACGAAGAATTGATTGTGCAGAATCTGTTACACCCGCCTGCAGAAATTCTTACTGCCGGACAAAGTATTTCGGATAAAGTTGCCCGCTTTGGCGGCAGTTGGAAGTTCATCATCATTTTTGGTGTATTCCTGGCAATATGGATAGTGATTAACACAATAGGTATCGGCCTGATGAAGTTTGATCCTTATCCATTTATTTTCATGAATCTTATACTTTCCTGTGTGGCGGCATTGCAGGCACCTGTTATATTGATGAGTCAAAACAGACAGGAAGAAAAGGACCGGATGTGTAGTGAAAATGACTACCTGATAAATTTAAAGACCGAGATGCAGATACGTAGCATGCATAAGAAGATGGATTTACTTTTACAGGATCAGATAAAAACACTGTTTCAAACACAAGAAAAACAATTTAAGCTCCTAAAGGAGATCAATAGTAAGTTGGAAAGCAGGAAGTAGTTGCTGTTTACTGTGAATTATATAATACCTTTTTTTAATTGTGTAATTGATTAGGATCGCTTTTCTCCATCTTTGTCACAGCAGTTATTTCGGCTGTTATTAAGTATGTTTTTATGAGTAACGGAAAAGTATTATTGGGTGTATTAGCGGGTGTTGCAGTAGGTGCTACCCTGGGTATACTATTTGCACCGGACAAAGGTTCGGTAACCCGCAAAAAAATAACCCAGAAGGGCGATGATTATGCCGATGAATTAGGTGATAAGTTTGAGTCCTTTTTACAGAATATTTCGCAGAAGTTTATGGAAATGCGCGAAGAAGCGATGAAAGCCGCCAACAATGGTGTGGTAAAGGCAGGTGATGTAAAAGAAGAGGTGGAAACCGCCGTTAAAAAGGCATAACTGCTGATAGTTTATTATACCGGGGCTCTCTGCACCGGTAATTTTTTTCTTTAAATTTTATGCATGGATGCCCCTTCAAAGGTTATTGAATCGTTGTTTGAACAGACGGAGAATTATGGGAAAGCCGCTTATGAGCTTGCCAAGTTAAAGTCGTTGCAGCAAACCACAAGAATAGCGCCCTTGCTAATAGCTAAGCTGTGTGTAGTGGTAATGGTGATATTCTTTTCGCTGATCGCTAATATGGGTATAGCTTTATGGCTGGGCGATTTATTGGGCAAGTCTTATTGGGGCTTTTTTGTAGTTGCCGGGTTCTATCTGCTATTGGCCATCATTTTTAATTTCTTTCTGCATGGATGGATTAAGAAATCCGTTAGCAACTTAATCATCACGCAGGTTTATCAATAATAGGTATGGTCGTCATTAATTCAATTGAAACACTGAATGCTGCAGTAATAGCAATGGAGGAACAGCACAGGAACGAGGGTATGCTTCTAAGGGAGAACCTGCACGAAGTGTACGAAACCATGAAGCCAATTAACCTCATTAGGGGGTACTTGGCGAAGTGGCCGCAGCACCCGAGGCGCAGAGTGATTTGGTGAAGTCGGCAATGGGCTTGGCAGCGGGATATGCGGCAAAGATGTTAATTGAGGCGTTGCCAGATAATGCAGCTAAAAAATTAGTTGGTTCCCTGGTGTTATTCGGAGTTAGTTCGTCTGTAAGCAAAAACGCCGGCATTATAACGTTTGCCGCTAAAGGATTGTTCTCTCTGCTTACATCCGTAAACAAAACTGTCAATCAATCGAAATAAGCCCACATCTGGACTGGTCATGTGATTATTAAATTTTAGGCAATGAAAGCATATGTTTTGAATGGGATGCTCCTGGGCTCCTTGGTCATGGGTCTCAGTGATTGCAAAACCACACCTGTGAAAGAACAGCAAACTGAGGTAACGCAGGCGGATTCTGTTATAATTAACGAGGATCCTGGCGTAGTCGATGCCCCTGTTGCTGAAACAACTGCTGATCCTGAAGTGATAGTGGAAAAAAATGAAGTGGTGAAAAAGGCCCCGCTTAAGTTGATTATTAACGGATTGGAGTCTTCCTCTGCCCCGGTATTTGTAGGAGTCTATAATATCCCCGGTGATTTCCCTGATCCGGATAAGCAGTTGAAGGAATACAAGTTTCGCCCGAGCGGAAAGCAATTAAGAGCTGAAATTGTTGATTTAAAGTTTGGTGCTTATGCCCTGGCAATATATCAGGATGCTAATAACAACGGTAAGATTGATAAGAATATGATTGGTATACCTACCGAAGGCTATGCGTTTTCAAACAATTATAAGCCGGTTGTTAAGGCCCCCAATTTCGACAACTGCAAGTTTGAGTATAACGCAGTGTCGAACACCATCACTATGAACCTCATCAACTAATCGCTAAACATTCTTATTCCATAAAAGCCTGCAAACTTTTGCGGGCTGTTTGTTGTACCTTTTTCTGCAAAGGGCTCGTCCACCCTAACATCCATCCTGTGAGGCCCAGTGCCTGCCGGCTCCACTTGTAAAAATTAAAGTGGTCGCGATGCGACACAATTTTGTTTTCTGAAAATGCAAATTCAGCTTGAATATGGTTAACTACTTTGTTTCCGGTTCTGGAAAAGGTGTAGGTGGCCACCCA
This sequence comes from Chitinophagales bacterium, assembly GCA_044225825.1. Taxonomy (GTDB): domain Bacteria; phylum Bacteroidota; class Bacteroidia; order Chitinophagales; family LD1; genus Bog-950. The sequence goes on along the minus strand of JBGAIB010000001.1, from coordinate 644,218 downwards.
CATTGCCGATCCGGTTGTGTCATTAGCCTGTATATTGCTATACTCAAGGGTCAGGTCCTTTCCGCTTTTAATCAGCATCTCCCACATAGCACGCACTTCAGCTGCGTTCAGGTTAACGAAAGCTTCATCCGTAAATGAAGCGTTGTCAGTATAACACCGCTGCATGGTTATATAATCTTTGTTTTTAAAAGCGGTATAAAACCGCTGTATAAGTTCGGCATTAGGATGCATAGTAATGCTTTGCTGTTAACGGATCATTTCAATTTCAACCAGGTGTTCTTTTGAACTGTAAGTAAACTTACATTCGTCAAACGAAGGAGCCTTAAAGGTAGGCTTCGCATTGTTGGAAAATGCATAGGGCTCCGTAGGCACACCAATCCAGTTCTTGTCAATCTTGCCGTTTTCGTTTACATCCTGATAAAGTGCAAAAGCATACTCTCCATAGGGCAGGTCAGTAATTTCCGTAGTAAATGTTAAAGCGGTGGGCTTAAATTTATAGCCCTTTAATCTGTCTCTTTCACTCGGAAACTCATTCTCCGCAGTATAAACACCAATATAGATAGTGCCTGTTTTGGTTTGCAGGTTGGTAATAGTTAATTGCAGGGGAACCTGTGCTGTATCTTTCTTTGCCATAACGTGCAGTTCTGTTGCTAAAGATACAACGTGCTTTTCTTATTTACCGCATATCTTTTTTAGTAGTTCTACCTCTTCAGTTTTATAAGGAGTACCATCGGGGTTAAAAATATCGTGAAACCACAGGGCAGGTTCCGCTCCTGATGGCGTAGGAGCAAACCATGCATATTTGGTGTTCGTCTTTCCGCTCACCAATCCCCAGTTTATGGCACCTACCTGATCTTCTTTTAACAAGGGCAGAATGCTTTCGAAGGTGCTGCCAAAGGTACGGGCCATGTATTCAGTACATAGAAGCGGTCTGCCCAACCTCTTTAGTTGTTTTATTCGTGCAGCATGGTTGCCGGCTTTACCATAGTTATGGTAGGTTATTACATCCGAATGCTGTAATTGAAAGCGACTGAGCCCCGCAAATAATTTTAAATATACCCCGGCTGTTAAAGGTTGCGCAGGTGCCACATTTCGTGCCCAGCTAAATACTTTCTTAAGCAATGGCATGCTGCGAGGGCCATTGCCGCTGTTGCCAGGTTCATTGTAGAGGTCCCACATTAAAACACGCGAATCGTTTTTGAATGTTTGCAGTATATCGGTTACATAGGATTGCAACCTTGGCAACAGGTGCTTTCGTCCTTTATAAATTAACCTTCCGGGGTCGCGCACCCAGCCGCTGTTATGGATTCCCGGCCTCGGCGCAGGTTGTTTACCTGCAAGGTAGGTGGCATTCCAGCAGTCATCAAAAAACACAAAGATGGTTTTGATATGGTGTCTGTCCGCTACAGCTAAATAGGAGTTGATGCGTTGCTTAAAACCGGTGCTGTCAATCTCCCATGCCAGATGGTGTAGAAATACGCGTACGGTATTAAATCCTATTCCTTCTGCCAGCCGCAATTCTTTATCAATTGTGGCACTATCAAAGGTTTCGGCCTGCCACATCTCCAACTGGTTAATGGCATTCGAAGGAATAAAGTTGCAACCTCTTGGCCAGGCCTGCGAGGCATACCAGGTATTTGCTTGCTCCTTGCTCCACCTGGTTGTTGGTTGCGCTTTTACCAGCAGCAACGAAAAGAGTAAGGCGAGCGTAAGGTTGAGTTTCATGCGTTGTTGGTATGCTGGCAAAATAAGGGCTTATGTGTAAAGCCGGGGGAAAAGTTATTATAAAACACTGCACCAAATGAAATTGCAATTTCTTTCTTCGGCCAATGGAACAGCAGGAACTAATAGCGCGTACAGTGGCTTATGTACAACAGGAATTACAGCATGCCGAAGGCGGGCACGACTGGTTTCACATCGAACGCGTTTGGAAAACCGCTAAAACCATTGCCGCTGGCGAACAGGTCGATACGCTGGTAGTGGAACTAGGCGCACTTCTGCATGATATTGCCGATTCGAAATTTCACCAGGGGAATGAGGAGAAAGGCCCGCGTATGGCGCGTGCATTTCTGGAGGCAGAGCAGGTAAAGGAAGAAGTGATTGTCCATGTCGTAAATATTATCCGTTATATAGGTTTTAAGGGCGGAAAGGAAAAGGCCGCTTTTAGCTCAGCGGAACTTGCCGTTGTACAGGATGCCGACCGCCTGGATGCCATAGGCGCCATCGGTATTGCCCGCGCCTTCAATTTCGGTGGGTTTAAAGGGCGGGAGCTTTATAATCCTGCTATAGCGCCTAACCTGCATATGACCAAAGAGGAGTACAAGAAGAGTACAGCGCCTACCATCAACCATTTCTACGAAAAATTATTGCTGCTGAAAGATCTGATGAATACCGCAACAGGTAAACGTATGGCAGAGCAACGACATCGATTTATGGTACAATATCTGCAGCAGTTTTACAACGAGTGGGAAGGGAAAAGTTAAAATGAAAACTATTTCATTTTAACCAATTACATTTAGGTATGCACAATATCCATAACGCGTTACAACAGTTTTTGGGCTATAATTCCTTCCGTCATAATCAGGAGGAGATAATTAATCGCGTCCTCGCCGGCAAAGATGCTGTTGTGCTGATGCCAACAGGTGGTGGTAAATCGGTTTGTTACCAATTACCTGCCATGTTACTGCCCGGACTTACAGTGGTAGTATCGCCGCTGATTGCTCTTATGAAGGACCAGGTAGATGGCCTGAAACAAAATGGTATAGCTGCCGAGTTTTTGAATTCCACTCAATCAACCACACAACAAAGCTCTATTATTAAACGCCTTAAGGCGGGTGAATTAAAGCTGTTGTATGTGGCTCCTGAACGGTTGTTGGGGGAGGGCCGCTTTATCGATTTTTTGAAGGAGTTGAATGTTTCATTACTGGCTATTGACGAAGCACATTGCATCAGCCAATGGGGGCACGATTTCAGACCGGAATATTTAATACTCGGGAAGTTGAAGGAATTCTTTCCAAAGGTTCCTGTGTTGGCATTAACCGCTACTGCCGATAACCTTACAACAAAGGATATAATAGAAAAGCTTTGCCTTACCGATTATATCCTCTATTCTAACTCCTTTAACCGGCCAAACATTAGCTACACGGTGCGTAGCAAGGTAAATTTGTTACCGCAAATAGCAGCTTTCTTAACGGCGCATAAAACAGAAAGCGGAATCATCTACTGCTTAAGCAGAAAGAATACTGAAGATTTAGCCAAAGCTTTGAAATTGCAGGGATTCAATGCCGAAGCGTATCATGCAGGATTGGAAAAACCTGATCGCGACGAACGGCAGGAAAAATTTTTACGCGATGATATAAAGGTAATGGTGGCTACCATTGCTTTTGGTATGGGCATCAATAAAAGTAATGTACGCTACGTATTACATGCCGATTTACCAAAGAACATTGAGGGCTACTATCAGGAAACCGGTCGCGCAGGCCGCGATGGATTGCCATCCGAGGCCGTGCTCTTTTATAGTTCCGGCGATGTGTTTAAGCTAAAAAGGTTCGCCTCCATCGAAAACAATCCTGAGCAAACGGCTATCCTGCAAAAGAAGTTGGATCAAATGGCAGCGTTTGCCACCACCCGCAAGTGCCGCAGAAAGTATCTGCTGAATTATTTTGGAGAGCAAGCTGGAGACCGTTGTAACGGTTGCGACGTCTGCAATTCCGATACAGAACAGGCGGATGCTACTATACAGGCACAAAAGATATTAAGTGCTGTAAGCCGTCTGGAGCAACGCTTTGGTATAGCTTATGTCGTCGACTTTCTAAAAGGAGATGAAGACGTTAGAGCCGTGCATAAGGAATTAAAAACCTTTGGCATTGGCAAAGAAGAAACCAAAAAGCAATGGCGCCACTACATCCGCGAAATGTTGGAACTAGGTTTTTTACAACAAGGCGGAGGAGAGTATCCCGTTCTGCAACTTACCGACCTAAGCCGTAAAGTTTTAAAGGGAGAGGAGAAGTTTTTTACAGTATCGTACAAACGCGAACGCGAAGGCCGTGCAGTTCCTCAATTCGCCGTACCGGTTCACGAGCCTTTGTTGAATGAGTTGAAACTTACACGACGCATGCTGGCTGAACAGGAAAACGTACCCGCCTATTTGATTTTATCGGATGCTACCCTACAGGAAATGGCTTCTTACCTGCCTCTAAGTTTGGCTGAGCTTAATCGAATCTCCGGTTTCGGACAGGTGAAAATGGCGCGTTATGGCAATGCTTTTATGGAAGTAGTGCAAACCTATTGCCGGCAACAAGGCTTGGAAGGCAACATGCAGGCAAAGATGGCAGGTCGTGAGCGTAACGCCTATACTATAGCTGCGCCGAATTCAACGGGCCAGCTAAGCTTCGAGCTATTTAAAAAAGGGTTAACCATCGAACAAATTGCCTCCCAGCGAAATTTAACCGTAAATACAATCGAAGGTCACCTGGCTCAGTTTATAGCCTCAGGTCAATTGCAACTTGCGGATATTATGCCTGCTAAAAAAATTCAGGTAATTACCGAAGCGTTAAAGCAAAATCAGGAGCCGGGCCTGAAAGCCGTAAAGGAAAGGTTGGGTGATGATTACAGCTACGGCGATCTGCGAATGGTTACGGCACATTTACAACAGCTGCACCACCGCACGCTGGCCTAAAGGTAATGATGGTTTCTTATATTAGCAGTAGTATAACTTATGAACCTGCTAAACCCGTACTGGGCCCGTAAACGCATAGCCGAACTGGATCCGGAAAAAGATGCCCGCGAAATTGCCCATCTGGCATTTGAAGTACGATACGGAACACCCTTATTTACCCATTCACTTTTTTCTATAGCCTTTGCGCGGCAGGCGGCAGTGCCTTCCATTGCTAAAGTGCTTTACCGCGGTGGCAAAGGAGGTATCATCACTAATCCCCGTAAACGTAATAACGATACACTGTTGTTTTTTGGCGAGTTTTTCCGGCATGGCGATAGTGGGGATGGGCTACAGGCGGTGGAATTGCTCAATCATATTCATAGCTATTTTCCTATTACCAATAACCAGAACCTGTATACGTTAGCTACATTGGTGTGCGAGCCTGTGCGCATGGCAAAGTTTCTTACCGGCCGTAATATCTTTAGTGAAAAAGAATTGCGTGGCTTGTATCTATTCTGGCGTCGTATGGCAGAACTCATGCGTATCACCGGCATGCCTGAAAACGAACATCAACTGATGGACTGGTATGAAACTTATGAACGCGAGAATTTTGCTTATAGCGAAGAAGGACTGGCCGTTGTAAAAGCCCTGGCAGGAGAATTTGCCGACCGCTGGCATCCCGGCCCTACGCACCGTATGGGTATTCATTACTATTACAGCTTATTTGACGACCACCTGCGCACAACATTTCAATTGCCGCCTTCGCCGGCCTTTTATGTCAAAACCGTAAAGGCAATGCTTAAGTTCCATTTAACCGTGCTGGTGAAATACCTGCCCGATGCCTCCGAACGCAGCATTATCGATCAATTTAGCGGCGATTATAAGGACTACCACATTTCTAAAGTGGGCCCGTTTCCACCTTCGCAACACCCGGTTAGTGGTTGATTTTAAGGAAAGACGGCCACCTGGTACGAACCACTTACATCTTTTTTAAAATTGGTTACCTTCATGCAACAATCCTGCGTATGAAAAAAATCTCCTTTTTCGCGTTGCTGCTAATGTGGATGCCTGCCTTGCTGCAAGCGGCTTGTGGTGGTAATCAAAAACAGATTATTGTACATATTACTCCCGATAACTTTCCGCAGGAGATTTCATGGAGCATGCGCGATGCGCAAACACTGGCCCTCATTGATAGCGGCCAGGCGAACAGCGATACATTTTGTATTACTTCGGCTCAATGTGTAAAATTCACCATTTGGGATGCCGCTTCAGATGGCATCTGCTGTGGTTATGGCAGTGGTTCCTATACCGTATATATGGATGGTGTACAGATGGTACAAGGCGGCCAATATGGTCGTTCGGAAAGCACCACTTTTAACTGCCCGCAGGGATACGACTGCAACAACCCGTTCATAGCTGTTGAAGATACCATGACAGCCCCCGGCCCTGAAACCTGGTATGTATTTACAGCCGACACCACCGGAACTTACACGATTGCTACCTGCAGCCTGGGTAACACCTGCGATACTAAATTGTATGTGTACGACCATTGCAGCGGTTTAGTCATTGGCGAAGATGTAATGGGCACTACATTTTATGATGATGACGCCTGTGGCGCAAACTTTCAATCCGAAATTACTGCCAGCATGCAGGCAGGTGCCACCTATTATATACGTATTGGCGATTACCAAACGGCTTGTGCAGGGCATACCATTAATTGGCAAATATTCTTTAACGGTCCTGTAGTGGGTTGTATGGATCCTGCTGCCTGTAACTATAACCCGCTGGCTACAATAAGCAGCGGCAACTGTGTGTATCCTCCAAGCCCTTTATGTCCGGCTCCTGATTTAATGGTGGACCAAAATGAACTGGAAACGTCGATGTATGTTGCCAACATAACCGCTAACCCTGGTAACTGTTATGTGGGCGAAGGTTGCTTGGCCGGTTATGGTAACCGTCGCATCATCCGTTTTTCTACGCATATCAAAAACATTGGCAACCTCGATTATTACATTGGTGCACCCGATACCGTAGGCAATCAGTTCGTATACGATGCCTGCCATAACCACTGGCATTATGTGGGTTATGCCGAGTATCTGTTATACAACCAAAACTGGCAGCAAATGCAATCGGGTTACAAAAACGGTTTCTGCGTACTTGACCTCGAATGCAGTGGTGGTGGTATGGCCAAATACGGTTGTAGTAATATGGGTATTACTGCCGGTTGCGGCGATATCTATAATGCCGGCCTCGATTGTCAGTGGATTGATATTACCGATGTAGATACCGGTGTTTATACCTTAGTAGTGCGCGTTAACTGGGATAAGAGCCCCGATAAGTTGGGCCATTACGAAAGCTCCTACGACAACAACTGGGCACAGGTATGCCTGCATTTATATTATGATAACGGTGGGTACAAAATTTACGAAGTATTGCCTACCTGCGCAGTTTATGTGGATTGCGCCGGCGATACGTTGGGCACTGCCGTTAAAGATTGTGCAGGCGCGTGTAACGGCAGCAGCGTCCAGGGCGATGTGGATGTAAACCACCTGGCTAATGCGGTGGACGTGGATGCCTACCTAACCGGCATTAAAAATGAAACGCTGGCCTATGCGCCTTGTATTGACCTCAACGGCGATAGCGTAATTACCGTTACCGATGCGGCGCGTTTAAATGGTTGCCTGTTGTTTAACACCAACCAACACCATCACCCCGGCAATTACCAGAACACGCACAAACACTGCGATTTCCCATTCAATATTTATAATCCCAACGACTCGGTAACTTTCAGCATCGTTAACGTAAACTGGCAGGATAAATATGTGGACCTAAGCGTGCAGAACCCAAGTGCCGAGTTGCTTGCCTACGAATTTAAGCTGCATGGCCTGGTGGTTGATTCAGCTAAAAACCTGGCGCTAGGCAACTATATACCTGATATCCGCGCCGCGGTAAACGGCCACATTGTAGGCATTTCTCCCGATGAGAACTCGCTCTTCAAGCAATTGGCACCGCTTAATTTTATGCGCGTGTATTACAAAAGCTTAACCGATACAATGGTTTGTATCGAAAACATTGTTGCGGTTGTAAATGCGAACTACGAGGAAGTAAAAGGCAAAATAGGCGGCACTTGTTTTACAGAGCCCCACGTAATTAGCGATGTGCAGGAACCGGTATTGCAGGCCGATGACCTGTTGCTGATACCTAACCCTTCCAATGGCCTTTTTGACTTGTATCTGCAAAACCATTCGCTGAACGGCGCTACTGTAAAAATTACCGACGCCCTGGGCCGTGTGGTTTACAGCACTACCTATACCGAATTGTCCAATCACCTGTCAATTGATATCAGCGCTGAACAAAGCGGCATGTATCTGGTACAGATTAACCGCAATGGCAGCACGGCGGTTAAACGCTTGATGGTAACGCGTTAAGCGCTTTGCTAAAGCTTTCATTATCAGGTCATATTGTTAAGAAAACAATAATTGACCTGACAGTCCGTCCTAAACACAGACAAAACGGAACAAATAGCGTGTTTGCACGTTTTTTGTTTATTAGCCGTGTAAAACCATAAAAATCAGGAGAAACTATGATTGGAATTTATGTAACCGCCTTTGCCTTTATGCTGTTATCGTGGTATGTAAGCAGTCGGTTAAAGAGCAAGATTAACGAGTATTCGCAGGTGGCCTTCCGGGGCAATATGACCGGTGCCGAAGTAGCGGCTAAAATGCTGCGCGATAACGATATAACTGACGTAAAAATTATTTCGGTGGAAGGTCAGTTAACTGACCACTATAACCCGGTAGAAAAAACAGTAAACCTGTCGCCGGATGTGTACCATGGCCGTAGCGTTGCTGCTGCCGCTGTTGCTGCGCACGAGTGCGGCCACGCCGTGCAGCATAAAGAGGCTTACCTGTGGTTAGGCCTGCGTTCGCAACTCGTACCTGCTGTGCAGGCTGCCAGCACGGTGATGCCCTGGGTGTTATTGGGTGGTGTGTTAACCATCAGTATTTTTCCGTGGTTACTGTTTGCAGGTATTATCATGTTCGCCTTAACAACGGTGTTTAGCTTTATTACCCTGCCCGTAGAATTTGATGCCAGCAACCGCGCGCTTGCATGGATCGACCGCTCCGGTATTGCTTCGCAACAGGAACACGGCATGGCAAAGGATGCGTTAAAATGGGCGGCTATGACCTACGTAGTTTCCGCGCTGTATTCACTGGCAGTTTTACTGCAATACGTTATGATATTCTTAAGAAGGAGATAAAACAATTTTGGTTTGTTGCCGCGCCGGTTGCCATACACAACCGGCGCTTTTTTTTGTACAAACTTTTCGATTTAACACGCACTACCTGTAAACAATTGCAAAAGCATATAATAAGCACTGCAATCCCTGCGTTCAGTTTGTAGATGAACATGCCCATGGGTAGTTATGTAAAATACTTTTCCCTTGTTGCTGTATTTATTGCAACTGTCGCTCCTACGCCACTGTTTGCATACGATGATGCCCGCTGCACGGCAAAACTTCCCGATTCGGTTAGTATCGATAGCATTGCTATCCATAAGGAGGCAAGGGAATTGTTGGTGTTCAGCCGGGGGCAAACTATAAAAGTGTACCGGGTTCGTCTCGGCTTAAATCCGGTTGGCTGCAAACAAGTCAGCGGTGACTGTAAAACGCCGGAGGGCCTTTATTATATCACCTATCGGAACCCCAACAGCCTGTTTCATAAAAGTTTGGGCATTAGCTACCCGAATGCTGCCGATATGGCCAGGGCGAAGCGTATGGGCAAAGCGCCCGGTGGCGATATAATGATTCATGGTTTACCTAACCGGGATGCCGACGTAGGCCCCGATCGCTATCAAAACGATTGGACCTGGGGCTGTATCGCCTTACGCAACGAGGAAATAGATGAACTTTTCCTGCGCATTAATCCCGGTACGCCTATTATGATTACACCGTAAGGGCTGTAACATTTGCCCCGCCGTGTAGCCTAACTGCCCCACAACAATTAAAATTCTCCGGGTTTTTCGTTTAAACTGTCTTGGTTGTGCTGGTAAATCATTTGCAGCAACTGGTGTGAGCTATTGTTAACTAAAACATGAAGCCATGAAACGCCTGTTTACTTTTTTATCCGCATCCCTGCTGTATGTGGCTGCTGGGGCACAATGCGATGAGATTACCACTGCCTTTGAGGATTCCACCTCGGGGCCAACGGTCTACTTATTCGACCAAAGCAGTACAGCCAACGGCTGGCTGATTGAAGAACGTATATGGAATTACGGCGATTCCACGGTGGATTCAACCGTGCTGAATCCCGTACATACCTATATGCTACCCGGGTTATACACGGTGTATTTAACTATTTACGGAAAACTACCCGGCGATAGTGGTACCCAGTTAAATTGTCAGGAGGTTGTCTATCGGCAGGTGGCTGTTACCAGTACTGGAATTGCGGATATAGATGGAGACGGCCTGGTAATTTTTCCAAATCCGAGCAACGGATATATTCAAATAAGCACACATGAAGTGCTAAAAGGGGTCTATATCTATAGCATGGAGGGGCAGTTACTTTCAGCGTTGGATTTAACCGATTATCCGAAAGAAGTAAGTAACCCTATCGAGTTACCGCAAAAGGATTTTTATCATTCCTATTTCGTACGGGTGGAAACCCTGCGGGGCAATGTGGTGAAACAAATATTGGTGTCAGAATAGGGGAGGATGTTCAAATGGAATTAGAGGACATCATTATTGAGCGCATCCGCACCGAAGGCCCGCTTTCCTTTCGCGATTATATGCACATGTGCCTCTATTATCCGGGTATGGGTTATTACACCTCGGGGGTGCACCCCGTAGGTTGGCAAGGCGACTTTTATACCAGCTGCACTTTAACACCGGCGTTTGGTATGGCAATCGCACGGCAGTTAGAAGAGCTTTGGACCCTGTTAGGCAAACAACAGTTTACGGTGGTTGAATATGGTGCCGGTACAGGTAAACTATGCCAGGGTATTTTACAATACCTGCAACATAATGCCGGATTATATCAGGCACTTCAGTATTGCATGATTGAACATCCGCAGCTGCAATGCGATTTGAATGAACCTTTTCATGAAAAGATAAGTCGTTATGCGGACATTAGCGAGGTGCCTTATAAAATAGATTGCGTGCTCTCCAATGAATTGCTCGATAATTTTGCCGTGCACCGCGTAGTAATGCAACAACAATTAATGGAGGTGCATGTAACCTACGTGGATGGATTTAAAGAAATTTTGTTGCCTGCCAACGATCAGTTGCAAGCCTATTTCCAAAGGCAGGGAATTCAACTGCCGGCGGGGCATTATGCCGAGGTTAATCTGCAGGCAAAAGATTGGTTGGATAGCGTTGGCAGGAATTTACAGCAGGGCTACGTGCTTACACTCGATTATGGCTATCCTGGTTCCGAACTTTATAAACACAGCCGGGCCTCCGGCACGCTTGTATGTTATAACAAACACCTGATAAGCGATGATTATTACAACTACATAGGCAAGCAGGATATAACAGCGCATGTAAATTTTTCAGCATTAGAAATGTGGGGAGCCGAACAGGGGTTGCAGGTACAGGGGTTTACTGATCAGGCGCACTTTCTTAAACGCCTGGGTTTCGAAGAACTGTTGGCCAACAGCCAACTCTGCGGCTTTTTGCCTTTTACTAAACAAACTTTCCTGAAGTACATTTTAATGCACGATCTCGGTCGTAAAATTCTGGTGCTTTTACAGGGCAAAAATGTGCCTCATTTGCCGCTTGGTTTCGGCTAGCCCTAAACTATTCTTCTGTATCCGCTAAAATTTTGCGCAGGTGAAACTGCACAAAGGCTTCCATCGAATCCGATTTTTTGGTGTTGTCCTTATAATTCAACGGCTTAATTATATACCCCGAAACTCCGAGTTGCTCAGTCGCTGCACGATCTACACTGTCAGCAGAGGTGGTCATAATAAACACCTTCAGGTCTTTCAATGCTTCATCCTGTCGCAGGGCGCGCAAAAACTCAACACCATTCATTTTCGGCATATTCAAATCCAGTAAAATTACATCGGGCCGAACTGCCTTGTCCTTTTCTTGAAGTAAACGCATGGCTTCCTTGCCATTATAGGCAATATACAGGGTGTAATCGGCATCCAGCTTTTTCAACGAGCGTTGTACACTGATTATATCCAACTCGTCATCCTCAATTAACAGAACGGTTTTTTTCATATGGTTTTAGTTAAACGCGGCCATGTAAAAATAAATTCTGCACCCTCGCCGGCTTTCGAAACAACCTGTAGGGTGCCATGTTGCCCGTCTATTATCCGCTTAACTATAGCCAGGCCTATTCCGGTGCTTTCTTTTTCGTGTTTTTCCCGCAACGTCTGAAATATCTCAAAGATTTTTTCGTGGTATTCAGGGTCAATGCCAATTCCGTTGTCCTTAACGGAAAATCGATAATAATCTTTCATTTCGGTACAGCTAATTAACAGTCGCCCTTCCGGGTTAGTGGTGTATTTAACAGCATTGCTTATCAGGTTTGTAAAAACCTGCTCCAGTTTCAACCGCTCCGAATACAAAACGGGCATATTATAAATCTCAACTTTAAAGTTTCGGGGCACTACCGTTTCTGCAATTTCATTCACCAGTTCACCTGTATCAATCTTTTCTACATGTGTTTGTTCGTTTATGCGCGCATAATCCAGCAGGCCGTTAATCAAGTCTTCCATACGCCGGGTGCGCTGGGGTATAATATCAAGATATTTGCGCAACTCCGGCGAAAGCTCATGCCCCAAATCCTCCTCAATCCATTGCACCACGTTGTAGATTCCGCGTACCGGGGCTTTTAAGTCGTGCGATACTACATAGGCAAATTTGTTTAACTCCGTGTTCCTGTATTTAAGTTCGTTAATGGTTTTACTTAATCGGTCCGACATAATATTTAGCGAGCGCGACAAACCGGTTAGTTCATCATTACGATTGTCTACCACGGCTGTAAACTCACCTTTGGTAATATTTTCGGCCAGGTGCACCATGCTTTTAATTCGCCGGCTTATTAGCAGTACTATGTAAACCGCACTTACTATGCCTATGATGGTGGTAAGTCCTAAAAAGAAAAATGAAAAACCGTGGGTCCGGTCAATGGAAGACATTAACCTGCTGCTCCGGAAGCTTCTTAGCTTGTATTCATTCCGGTCTAAGGCCTGAAATTGCTCAGTTATCTCATCATTTAATTTTTTACCTACCTGCTTTTTAAGCTGCGTTTCAAATAAATGACTATACGAATTGGATCTCGGCCCCGGATATACCTGTTCTAACTTAGCTGCTATTAGCGACGAAGAATAGCCCAGCCATTCCTGGTGCAGGGCCGTAATGGAATCAAGGATGGTATTTTCGGCTGTGTTATTGGCAATTAATCCTCGTAGTTCGGTAAATAAAGCAGGGGCCGAATCCAACCCATCCTGGTAAAGATCTAAAAAGGTAGTGTCCTCCGTTAGCAAAAAGCCCCTGAACGCGCTTTGCATTTCGATAATTGTTTTATGCAAACGGTTCGAGTTTCGGATTACTGACTCGGAGTGGGCCAGGAACTCCGAATTCCTCCTCACCTTTATCGAAAGGGTGTAGTTTGTAACCGAGTCCATAATAGAGGTTACAATTACCAGGGCGAAGGCTACAATAATTTGGGTGGATAGCTTCATACAACCCCCGAAGGTAGCCCAAACCATGACGCCCTTTTCATTTGCTGGATTAGATTTGTATTAGCCCTGTCTTCACAACCTCCGGCAGCTGTTTAAAACTTCCTTTTCGTTCTCAAAAAACGGCGTATTTTTCGCCCGCATAAATTTCGCTGGAAGTAATGCGTACTTTTCGCATTACTCGGCAAACCAAAACTATCGAAATGAAGAAAGTACTACTTCTAACAGCCATGGTTGCCCTATCAGCCCTGGCCTTTGCACAATCTGCCATACTCAACGGTGGCATGGAAAACTGGACCGGTTCCAACCAAAGTATTGAACCGCAATACTGGAACAGTGGAAGGAGCGCCTCTGGCACCTATGCTACGTTCATTCCCCAAACTTGTTTTCAGGATAACAGCACTTATCATGGTGGCTCCTATAGCGCTAAGATTGTTAGCGGTAATGCATTAGGCAACGTGGTTAACGGTGCCTTAACAACAGGCCAATTACAGGCAAACTCTACAAATAAAGCCCAGGGTTATATTAAGGATATACCTACCAACCCCGACTTTAACATGCCTTTTGTGAGTCGTCCGGATAGCTTCGTGTTCTGGTTTAAATATACTTCAGTTAGCAGCGACTACCCACGCGTAGAAGCACGCTTGCACGTTGGTACTGCTTACGCTCCCGAAGCGCCGGTAAGCGGTAACCATCCCGATAGTTCGGTGAACATCATTGCCCGCGCCATGTGGACCGGTGCAACGTCATCGGTAGGCACCTGGACCCGCGTTTCCGTTCCTTTTGTATATGTAGATAACCGCACACCGGCCTACATACTTATTACCTGCACCAGCAGTGGCGACCAAACCGGCGGTTCGCAAAACAGCACGTTGTGGTTAGATGATTTCGAAGCTATCTACAATCCAACTATTGCAACTGGTACGGTAACAACCGTTCCTTATTATGTGTCGGCCTCCTCTGGCGCTTCTATTAATGTGCCATTTACCTTAACAGGAACCTACACTGCCGGTAACGTAATTACCGCCCAGCTTAGTGATGCTTCCGGTTCGTTTGCCTCGCCTGTTACTTTAGGCACTTCTACAACAGGTGTGTCCGGCACTATCAACGGCACCATCCCGGCAGGCACTGCCACCGGCACAGGTTACCGTGTACGCGTTGTAAGTAGTAACCCTGCCCTTACAGCTGCTAACAATGGTTCCGATATTACCATTAACCTGGTAAGCAACAGCATAGCGCCTTCAACAGCGCAAACTATTGCCGCTAATACCGATGGTTCCATGCTTATGTTAACCGCTTCTAACGGCAGCACTGCCCAGGAGTGGAAATATGCCACCTCGGCCGGCGGACCTTACCAGTCTTTCTCTCCGGCGCAAACCGGCACTATGTATACCCCTAACTTTGCTGCACCAGGCACCTATTATGTGGTAGCGGTATCCTCCTATCCCGGTTTACAGGTAACCAGTAATGAGGTTACGGTTAACGTAGTGGGCAACAGCATTGCTCCGGCCTCGTCGCAAAGCATTCTGGTAAATACCAATGGTACCCAGTTAACCGTTACCGAAACGCCGGCGGGCAGCACCCGCGAATGGAAATACAGCACCACCGCTGGTGGCCCGTATGTTTCCTTTGCGCCCGCACAAACCGGCACTGGCTATACCCCTAACTTTAACAGTGGTGGCGTGTACTACATCGTTTGCCAAAGTGTAATTAACAGTGTAAACGTTACCAGCAACGAAGTAAGCGTTTCGGTTAGCACCGTTACCCTTTCTACCGGCACCATTACAGGTTCTCCTTTTGAATTCAGTGTTTCTGCGCCGGCAGCAAGTGTAAGCGTACCTTATACTACCAGCGCAGCCTTTAATGGTGGCAACACCTTTACGGCGCAGTTAAGCGATGCAAGCGGTTCCTTTACCAACGCCACTACTATTGGTTCGGCGAACGCCACCGCCTCAGGAACTATAACGGCCTCAATTCCGGCCAATACCCCGGCAGGTACCGGCTACCGCATCCGTGTGGTGGCAAGCAATCCGGTGGTATTGGGTAACGATAATGGTGTTGACCTGGTGGTGGATCAGTTTAGCAATGCCATTGCACCTGTAACCACGCAAACCATTCAGCATAGTGTAAATGGAACCGCATTAACCGTTACGCCTTCGCAAACTGCTACCCACGAGTGGAAGTTTACCACTACCAGTGGCAGCAACTACGTAAGCTTCGGAACTGCACAAACTGGTACAACCTACACGCCTAACTTTGCTACACCGGGCACGTATTATGTAGTAGCCGTTTCTACCAACCAGTTCAATGATGCTGTATACAGCAACGAAGTGCAGATTGATGTGCTGAACGGTTCAACACTTACCACCTCGGCTTTAAGCGGTTCGCCGTTTTATATTTCAAACAGCGCTACTACACTGGTTAATGTAAACTTTACATCCGATGTAGTATTTAATGCCGGCAACGTATTTACCGCCCAGCTCAGCGACCAGAACGGCAGCTTTGCAAATCCGGTAAACATTGGCACGCTTAGCGGTGCTGCTATCGGCACTATCAACGGCGTTATTCCTAACTCTTCGGTAGCAGGTACCGCCTATCGCATCCGCGTAGTTTCCAGCGACCCTGCGCTTACCGGAACCGATAATGGAACGGACCTGGTAATTATTCCTTTCGAAATTACAGTTGCTCCGCTCGATACACAGGATTTACACACCGGCGATAACGGTGCACCGATAACGGTAACCACTACGCAGACAGCTACTTACCTGTGGCAGTACAGCGATGTTTCGGGTTTAGGCTATACTAACTTTAACCCAAGCGAAATTGGCAGCACCTACACCCCGCATTTTGTAACGCCCGGTACCCGCTATGTTATCTGCCGTGCAACCAACATGTATAACGATGTGCTTACGTCCTTCGAAATCGTAATTAATGTTACCCTGCCGGATGGCATTAATGGCACCACGGCCGAAGAAATACGCGCCTGGTGGGATGGCAACAACTTTATGGTAGACATGAACGCTTCATCTATCCAACACCCGGTGCTGGAACTGATGAACCTTACCGGTCAGGTGGTAGCTCGCCAAAGCTTAAACAGCGGCACGCTTAATACCATTTCTACCGGTTTAAGTCAGGGGGTGTATCTCTTCCGCATCCTGGGCGGCACGCAAACCATAAGCGGCAAAACCAACAAGAAATAGAAAGATACGTTTGTTGAATTTCGGACGCCGGTATGCCTTTGCAGCCGGCGTTTTTTATTGCATTATGATAAATAAATTTGAAAATTGTTTCAAAAAATATTATTTTTATAGTGTAAGGACAGGGCGCTGACCGATCCTATTTTCGCTGCGTTTAAAAACCTCAGTCCAAAATCAGTCAAACCTCAGTCGCAAGGCATCTAAATGATTGAAAAACAAAAGCATAAGAAAATGTTAGAGAAAGCAAAAAATGAGTCTGGCCGACATAGGTTAGGCTGATATTTCTCAGTAACCCGGGTAACATACACCGCTCCGGTTATCGCTATCTTTGTAGTAAGAATTACTGCTTTTCGGGTGCTTTTACCGCATACCGATTCGGTAACTTTAGACCTAATTCCTAAGGAATGCTAAAAGCGTATGAAAACCGCTAAGTTTGAACATCTCAGAAATCGTATGAAAAGCAGCAGCCTCTACCTGTTATGGTTTCTGCTCCTCAGCACTTTCCTGCATGCGCAGGAAGGGGGCGACCGGGGCGCTATACTGGTAAATACCCAAACACCCCTGGGCGGTAAAGTATATGCCCTCATTGTCGGCGTTTCGAAATACAACGAAGTGCCCTCCCTGCAATATGCCGACCGCGATGCACAAAGTTTTGCCAACTTCCTGAAATCGAAAGCCGGTGGCTCGGTACCTGCCGAAAACATTAAACTGTTTTTAAATGCCGACGCTACCCGTGCCAATATTTTCGATGAACTGTATTACCTGAAGGAAACCTCACAGCCCGGCGACTTGATCTACTTCTATTTTGCCGGCCACGGTGATATTGAACAGGCCCTGAGCGAAGGCGAAGATGCCTTGTTGTTGTTAAGCAAATCGCTGAAAAAAAACTACCTCAGCGGTAGCGAGTATATCGAATTGCAAAAGTTGAGTTCCATTATAGCCAAGTTTGCCAAAAAGGATGTGAACGTGGTATTTATTGCCGATGCCTGCCACAGTGGTGCCATGCTCAGCGGCGGACAAAGCGGCCGTGAGCGTACCTTAACAGCTCTGCAGGAAAGTTGGGGGAAGGAAATAAAGTTGCTCTCCTGTCAACCCAATGAGGTAAGCGAAGAAAATTCCCGCTGGGGCGGTGGCCGCGGTATATTCTCGTATGTGTTGGAAGAAGGTTTAAAAGGTCTTGCCAACAGCAATAACGATAGTATTATAACCGTAAAGGAGATCAGGGACTATCTGCAAACCGAAGTTTCCAAACAAACCGGCGAGTCACAAAACCCCGATGTACACGGCGATCCTAAAAAGAAATTGGTGGAGATGGACATGCCCACCTATTATGCGCTCAAACAACAAAAAATGGGTCAACTGCCCGAGATGGCTGCGGTGGACCCCCACCGTTCGGTAGAGGATGATCTGCTGAAGGACGAAACGCCATTGGTAAAGGAAGTCTACAATTCGTTTAAAACAGCATTAACCAAAGGTGCCTTGCTGGAGCCTAAAGATAATTCTGCATTCAGCTACTATCTGAAACTGGATTCTTCTTCTGCTAAAACGGAATTAAAACGTACCGCCAAACGTAACATTGTAGCCGCTTTGCAGGATGGCACCATGATTTTCATTCAAAGCCAGCTAAGCGGTAAAAAGGATGTGGACAGCTATAACGAAAAAGTGGAGCGCGAGCAAATGCAGCGCTGGCAAACCAGTATCGATCAGTTGGACGCAGCCTGCAAGATCCTGGGTCCCGACCATTACCTGACGCCCTCGTATCAGGCACGTAAATTATACCTGGAAGCCTACGTGTTGTATTATAAAATGACGGGGTATAAAAACCAATACACCACCGCTAATCTCAATCTCTGTATCGATAAACTGCAAACAGCAGTTAAGCTGGAAGAAAACGCCAGCTATGCCTACTATCTGTTGGGTGAGGTATATAGTTACTGCGGCCGCGACGATTCCTCGCGGATGAATTACGAAAAATACCTGAAGCTGAATCCGCGCGATGGATTTGCGCTGGTAAATATTGCTAACCTTATGCGTAGGGCTAATCAACCCGCCCAGGCCGATAGTCTTATAAAGGTAGCATTGCTGGTGGGCAGCAACAGTATGGATTTATTCTACGACCACGTAGGCGATCATTACTATGGATGGGATGATTTAGAGCAGGCGAAAACCTTTTATAAAAAAGCGCTGGATATAAACCCAAAACTAACCGGTACCTGGCTTAACCTGG
Source organism: Chitinophagales bacterium (assembly GCA_044225825.1). Taxonomy (GTDB): domain Bacteria; phylum Bacteroidota; class Bacteroidia; order Chitinophagales; family LD1; genus Bog-950. The sequence goes on along the minus strand of JBGAIB010000001.1, from coordinate 625,446 downwards.
GGGTAATTGCCAAAATTCAGAAGGATTATAAAGCAGCAGCCAACGCATATAAAAAGGTATTGGCTTTTGATAGCACCTATGCCTGGGCCTACAATAACCTGGCGAACGTAGTTTGCCTGGATACCACCAAACGTTCCGAAGCAATGGCCCTGTATAATAAGGCCATTATGTACGATAGCAACTATCACATGGCCTATTCCAACCTCGCTATCTTATACGAAAACATGCGTCAACCCGAAACGGCTTTTAAACTCTATCATCTCTCCAAGTCAATTGAGCAATACGATGCCGATAACTACCGGAACATTGCCCGTTTGCATTATAACGCCGACCGATTCGATTCGGCCGAGATGTATTACTACTACTGCACCTTATTGGATACGGGCGATGCAAAAGCCATGTACTGGTTAGGCCGTACGTACATGCAGCAGAAGGATACCTTTAATGCTAAGTATTATTACATACAGGCCATGGATCATGATACGGCATATGCCCAGCCATGTCATACTTTGGGTAAGTTTTACTTTAATACCGGCGAGTATTATAATGCAAGCTTGTACTACAGTATGGCGGTTATGCGCGACACAGGTTCGGTGGAGTATTGGTACGACCTTTCACGCGCATACGACGAAATGGATAGTACGGATATCGAAGAACGGATATTACGCAAAAAGGTGCTGAAACTTGATTCCGCCTACAGTTCTGCCTACATACAATTAGGTAACAACTTTTACAATTCCGAAAAATACGACTCCGCTCTATGGTATTATAACAAGGCCATAAAGTACGATCCTAAAGGTCGCACGGCGTATTATAATGTTGGGTTGGTGCTGGAAGCAAAAAAGGATTATCCGGGCGCAATTAAAATGTACGATAAGGCATTTGCCATGGATACCACCTATGCAACGGCGCTTACAGCCGCAGCTGATGCTTATCGTGTTTTAGGCAATCAGGAACAGGCCGTTCGTTATTACGAAAAGAGTTTGAAGGTTGACACCACCTACCATTCCAATATTGTGGAACGTTTGGTTAATGCGTATATGGCTATACCCGATAGCGCAAAGGCTGCTTATTACATTCATAAAATGATGGACCATGGCACAACCTCATCGTCGATGTACCAGCTGGGCAGCCTCTATTATACACTCGGCCACGATGACGAAGCCCGCCTGTGGTTAGAGAAAACCCGAAAAGCCGATGACTTGTACACGGCACCCGTAACTTATTTATACGGCTCCATGGAACAACGCAAGGGTAACTATGAACAGGCACAGCTGTATTACGATACCGTATTGCAACTGGCACCTAACAATACCTACTATCTAAATCGTATGGCTGAGTTTATCGGCCTTACCCTCAAAAAACCTGAACAGGCAAAACCGTTTGTTGAAAAGGCTGTTGCCATTGATAGCTTAAATACCGACAACAGTTTCTTTACGATGGCTTACAACTATTACCTGGCTAATGATATGGTGAAGAGCATTGAATGGTTTAAAAAGTCAATAGCGCTCAATCCGTACGATCAGGGTAGTATGTATAACCTGGCTTGTATCTATTCGCTGCAGAAAAATTCAACCGAGGCGCTTCGCTACCTCGAAGCTTCTATTAAAGCCGGTTATGCGGACTTTAAACACATGGGAGAGGATACCGATTTGGATAACATTCGAAAACTACCTGAGTTTGCCGCGATGATGGCCAAATACAGGAAAAAATAAAAACCGGAAGAGAAGCAAAGTTGGTAAGTTACCAATGCCCCAGAACAATGATAGGGTCGGTTTCTATAAAGTTGCTGAAGTGCCCTGCCTTATCGCGCAATACAATTTTATAGCGCACCGTATCGTTGGGGCAATTAATGTTAGGTGGCGCCAGGCATTTTTTGGAATCGATGGCGGTAATAACAACCAGTTCGCCGCTAATGTCGTCAAAGCGGCCTTTCTGTTCAATATTGGCCGAAGCAAAAGTGCTAACGCAGGTATCCCGGCTATCAATCAGGAAGATGTTGAACCCGCCCATATGCAGACAGGAGGAGTCACCTTTCTTAAAAGCGCAAAGATCGCAGGTGTCGGAAGAAGATGGAGTTACACCGATATCGCCATCGCCATCCGTAAAGGAAAAGATCAGCGTATCTACATAGCCGCTGCGCACTATGTTGGTCGAAGCGCTCTTCCAGGTAATAACCGGTACATCGGGATACGTAGGCGGTTTAACACAGCCTGCCAGCCCGGCCAGCACTAAGGCAAAAAGTAAAAGGCGCTTCATGTAACGAATTAAACGCTTGTTCACTGAATTATTGCAATTTTGACCTTTAATTTTTGACGTTTGAACGGTTTGCAACAACGCATTTTAGAAGTTAACGACGCTGATTTTGAAGAGGTTGCCTTACAGGTATTCCGCTATCAATACCAGTCGGTGGAGATCTATGCCCGCTTCTGCCAATCGTTTAACCGCACACCCGAAACTGTAAATTGCTGGCAACATATTCCCTTTCTCCCTATTAGCTTTTTTAAATCGCACAGCGTTATTGCCAATGGTAAACAGGCTGCCGTACGATTTGAAAGCAGCGGAACCACAGGTACGGTTTCCAGCAAACATTATGTTGCCGATACCGCCTTATACGAGCGTAGTTTTTTAAAGGCCTTTCAACTGTTTTATGGTGCCCCCGAAGATTACACCATCCTTGCACTCTTACCCTCTTATCTGGAGCGGGGTAATTCTTCGCTGGTATATATGGCCGATAAACTGATCCGCTTATCGGGCAAAACCGAAAGCGGTTTTTTTCTGAACGATTTTGAAAAACTACAAACGGTACTAAAGCAATTAAAACAGCAGGCTCGTAAAACGCTCTTACTAGGGGTAACGTATGCATTATTGGATTTTGCGGAGCAATATCCCGTAGCGTTTCCGGAGTTGATAGTGATGGAAACCGGCGGCATGAAGGGCAGGAGAGAAGAATTAACGCGTCCGGAGGTGCATGCAATTTTAACACGTGGTTTTGGCGTGCCGCAAATTCATTCGGAATATGGTATGACGGAACTTCTTTCCCAGGGTTATTCCAAAGGACAGGGAATTTTCCGGCTGCCCCCCTGGATGCGAATTGTGCCCCGCGATGTGTATGAACCAACCCGTTTGCTAACACAGAACGAAGCAGGCGCGGTAAATGTGATTGACCTCGCCAATTTGTATTCCTGTTCCTTTATTGCTACCAACGATATGTGCCGAATGGCTGCAGACGGAAGTTTCGAAATATTGGGACGTATGGATAATGCTGAACTGCGCGGTTGTAATTTGATGTATGTGTGAATGCGAACAGATTGAATAAACGAAGCAATGGATAAACTTTATTTGGTAAAGCTTTTCAAAAAAGATAAACTGCTCTTTGGGCTGGTCGCAATTTATCTGTTGGGCATCCTGTATGGAGTTGCACGTAGCCGCGAGGAGTTTCCATTTCTATTGTATGGCATGTATTCTCTCAAGCAAGAAACGAAAACTGCCTATACTACCTATGGGGTAGAAATTGCCGGCCATCCGGTGGATTACGACCATGTGTGGGATTCGCAGGGCGAGATGATACAGGGTCCGCTGCGCCATTATGCAGCATTAACTTCCGGTCGCGATAGCGTAAGTGATCTTAAGTTCAAAAGGTGGCTGTTTACCTATGCTGCCGATATGCGTATGGTCGAAGAAAATGTTATGCAGGTTTTTCGTATCACTGCAACCTATAACGCCGGCGGTATTCCATCTGTTACTAACCGCGAATTAATTTTCAACTATGATGTCCGCTGATTTCGCAAAACAATATAACCTGCGGTTGAATTTTGCTTTCGGTGCTATCCTGGTGCTGTTGTTTTACCGCTTTATGCAAGGCGTCCTTGTTTCGCAACTGGGCCAGCCGGTAGTGCCGGTCGATGCAAACGATTGGGTGTATTTGATTTTTTACAACACGGGCCTAATGCAGTATGCCTTTGCCCATCCGTTTGTAGCCTCGGTGTTGGATATGCTGTTGTTTTTGTTACCCATACTGGCTATGGTTACGGGTCGCCGGATGTTTATTGTCGGTACTACTATCGGTCTGTTATTATATCAGTTTATTTTTAACTGGGTAACCTACCACAATTATCATGGTTTGGTAGGGGCACTGGTGCTTACCATACCATTTTGGAGTAAAAGAGAAGAACGTTTTGAGTTGCTTTGGCAGGGAGCACGCTATTACTGGCTGTATGTTTTTGCCTCAGCAGGTCTTTGGAAAGTGCTGCGCGGTTCTGCCTTTCACGATGGGCAGTTAAGCGCCATTTTAATGGAACAACAACTTGATCTTTTGCTGCAACATCCAACTGGTTGGAAAGCACAGATAGTGGAATACCTTATCAGCCACAAATCGGTTGCTAATGTCGTACTGCTGGTAAATGTAACGCTGCAGTTAAGTTTTTTAACCGGGTTCTTTACCCGCCGTTTCGACCGGGTTTTAATAGCTCTTTCGTTTTTGTTCTGCCTGGCTAATTATTTTGTCATGCACATTATATCAGCAGAACTGCTGGTGCTCAATTTAACCTTGCTAGATTGGAATTGGGTGCAGCGCAAATGGTTCGGCGAGCTGCAGCCGTCAGCTACAGCTTAGCGCTGCGGTTGCGTAGCAAATGGTCTGCGAGTACCAAGGCGGCCATGGCTTCTACTATAGGTACGGCACGGGGTACTACACACGGGTCGTGACGGCCCTTGGCTTTTAATTCAACTTCATTGCCTTTGTCGTCCACCGTTTGCTGCGCCTGCATTAAGGTTGCTACCGGTTTAAAGGCTACATTAAAATAAATATCCATGCCATTGCTAATGCCCCCCTGTATACCGCCGGAATGGTTGGTGGAAGTGCTTACCTGCCCTTCAGCAGTTTTGGTAAACGCATCGTTATGTTCACTGCCGTTCATAGTGGCACCGGCAAATCCGCTGCCATATTCAAAGCCGTGCACGGCGTTAATGCTCAACATGGCCTTTCCTAAATCGGCATGCAGTTTGTCAAATACAGGTTCGCCTAATCCCACCGGAGTGCCTTTCACTACACAGGTAATTACGCCGCCAACGGTATCGCCTTTGGCTTTTGTATTTTGAATTAGCGCGATCATCTTTTCGGCAGTTTCGGCATCGGGGCAACGCACGATGTTGCTGTCTGTTTGGCTAAGATCCAGTTGCTGATAACTCTTGGCCATTTTTAACGGCCCAACTGCCGAAACATAAGCATTTATCTGAATGCCATAGTGTTTTAAAAGTGTTTTTGCCACAGCGCCGGCCAATACGCGGGCAGCTGTTTCGCGTGCACTGGAACGTCCCCCACCCCGGTGGTCGCGCAAACCATATTTGGTTTGGTACGTATAATCGGCATGCGAAGGACGAAACACGTGTTGCAGGTTATCGTAGTCTTCACTTTTTTGGTCTTCATTTAAAATCATAAACGCCAACGGTGTACCCAGCGTATGTTTTTCAAATACACCCGAAAGCACCTGAAAGGTATCTGCTTCAAAACGTTGCGTGGTAATGGCTGATTGGCCGGGCTTGCGGCGGGCCAGTTCATCCTGCATAAAATCAAAATCAAGCTCCAGGCCGGCAGGGCATCCGTCAATCACCACGCCCAGCGCTTTGCCGTGGCTTTCGCCAAAAGTGGTAATGCGAAAAAGTTCTCCGAATGAATTGCCGGCCATACTATTAAGGTATATACATGCAAAATAAACAATAGTAAACTACCTGTAAAGGCAAAAGTTAAAAGCCCCGGCTTGTAGGTAACAAACCCAGGGCCTGCTGCGCGGTGTAGCGCTTTTTAGTTAAGATTGTTACATGAAATCGTTGCTGATCACCAATATCAAAAATCTGTATGGTCTGCATCCTGCCGGTAAGCGCATGCTTAAAGGACAGGAAATGGCGCAACTACCTTCGCTGGAGCAAGCTTATATGTTGGTTGAAAATGGCTGTATCAGTGGTTATGGTAGCATGCAACAAGCGCCGGAGCGTGCGGAGAAAGTGATGGATGCGGCAGGTGGCTCCGTACTGCCCGCCTGGTGCGATTCGCATACACATTTAGTGCATGCAGGTCCGCGCGAAACGGAGTTTGTAGATAAGATTAAAGGCTTGACCTACGAACAGATTGCCGCCCGCGGTGGTGGCATCTTAAACTCAGCAGCAAAACTAGCCGATACCAGTGAGGTGCAATTATTGGACGCTGCCCTGCAACGATTGCAGGAAGCCGAAAGCCTGGGTACCGGCGCAATTGAAATAAAAAGCGGTTATGGCTTAAGCGAAGCAGGAGAATTAAAAATGCTGCGCGTTATTCGTTCCTTGAAGCAGCAATCGAAGCTTACTATTAAAGCCACTTTTTTAGGAGCACATGCCTACCCTGCTGCCTATAAAGAAAACAAGGAAGGATATATGCAATTATTGCTGCATCGCCTGTTGCCGCAGGTTGCTGCAGAAGGTCTTGCAGACTATATCGACGCTTTTTGCGAACAAGGCTACTTTAGCGTGGAAGATACCGAACGCCTGCTGGAAGCCGGAGAAAAATTGGGATTGCGTGCTAAGGTGCATGTGAATCAGTTTAATGCCATTGGTGGAGTGCAGGCGTGCATAAGGCATCAAGCGCTGAGCGTAGATCACCTGGAAGTATTAACCGATGCCGATGTGCAGGCCCTGCGCAAATCGGAAACAATGCCTACAGCTTTGCCAGGTTGTTCTTTTTACCTGCGTATACCTTACACGCAAGGCCGGCAATTGATTGATGCCGGTTTGCCTTTAGCCCTGGCTAGTGATTATAATCCCGGTTCTTCTCCTTCGTTCAACATGAATCTGGTGGTTAGTTTGGGTTGTATTCAAATGCGTTTGTTGCCCGAAGAAGCCGTTAATGCCGCCACACTTAATTCGGCCTATGCCATGGGAGTCGAAGATCAATTAGGTAGTATTGCCATAGGTAAAAGGGCAAATTTCATCATCACGCGCCCCATCCCTTCACTGGCTTACCTGCCTTATTCCTTTGGCAGCAACCTTATACAACGTGTAGTAATTGCCGGAACGTGAACGATACCCTCTTAGTTTATAGCCGCACCTTTAAAGCTCCTCAGGGTAAACAACCTAGGGTGATTATCGGGGCATTGGCACGGTTCATTTACGATAAACGCGAATTGGAAGGCCAACGCTGGGATGTGGTGTCCGTTTCACCGCAATTTGATTTAGGAGCTGTGATCTATCATCAAAACCTAACGGCACAACCGGTAATTATTGCCGTGGCAAAAGCCTCGGCTGAAAGCTATCTGCTCAGATTACAGATACACGGCGATTTTCTGAGTGAGCAAGACCTGCAACACTACGCGGATGAGATAGAAGCAGGCTGGCATGCGGTATTCGAAAATACAATGGACTTCGAGTTACGCATGGAGTTCAATCGCCGGTTACAGGAAACCGAACTGGGCAAATTGAATGGTTCGGTAGATAAAGACGAAAGTTCTTTTAAGTGGGCGTTAAAGGTGTTGTTTACCAATCACCCGGTGCAGGCAGTTGCCTGGGTAGCTATAATTAACATTGCACTATTTATAGCTATGGTTATTGCCGGAGTAGGATTTTTTGATGCCGATACGGACAAAGTAATTCAATGGGGGGCGGCTTCCAAGGAGCAAATTTTTACCGGACAATATTGGCGCTTGTTAACCGCTATCTTCGTTCACTTTGGCATTGGTCACTTAGCGGGTAATATGATTGCCCTCTTATTTGCCAGCGCTTTTTTAATGATGGTGCTTAGCAAATGGCAGTTCCTGCTTGGTTATCTCATCACTGGTATTTTCAGTTTTGCCATCAGCATCTGGTGGCATATCGATACAGTAAGTGCAGGAGCATCAGGCGCTATTTTTGGTTGTTACGGCATTCTGCTTGGCCTGGCGCTAACGCCCCTCTTCACCAAGTCCGACCGTGCGGTGATTTTAATTTACCTGGCAGTCTATGCGGGGTTCAACTTGTTATATGGTTTAAAGGATGGCATTGATAATGCTGCGCATGTAGGCGGGCTGGTTGCCGGTGTAGTTGTTGGCTTATTGTATTATCCTGCTATCAAATCAGGCAACAAGGCTGTAAAGGGGGTAATGGTATTGTTGGTAATTGGATTGGGATTAGCCTGCAGTGCCGCCATTCTTTCGCCTGCAGGAAAATTCTTCAGGCTCGATAGGCAATACAGCGCGTTTGAGCATCAGGGCATGCAGGTATACAACTTAAGCGATACAACAGTAGAAGTGGAACTGCAGCTGCTGGAGGAAAGTTTGCATGCTTTTCAGCAGGCTAAACCTGTAGCAATTGATATGCAGCAAATAAAAATTAAACCACCCTATCAGCAGCGCTATGCGGCAAGGCTGCTTGACTATACCGACCTGCGCATTACCGAAGCAGAACTTTTGCACGAAGCTTACCTGCACGATTCCAACCAGTGGGACGATAGCATTCGTCTTACCGTTAATAAGATCGACAGTCTGCTCAGCGATTTTAAAGCTGATTACTAAGTACAGGCTTACTTCTTCATGCACCTGAAAAAATAGCAGGTCTTTTATGCTTTTGTCGGCCTTTATGTCATTGATTTTCAATGTTCAACTGACAAAATTTACTTCTCAACCGTTTGGTTGCTAATTTGTAGATAGGCAGGCATACCAACCTGTTAAAGGGTGGGTTACTAGTAAACAACAAGAAGTATGAACGCAAATAATTTTACAACCAAAGCGCTGGAAGCACTAAGTGCAGCCCAGCAGGAAGCCTTCAACAACGGTCACCCTCAGTTGGAAACTATCCACATGCTGAAAGGTATGCTGGATGCAGATACCGACTCGTTGCCCTTTATCCTGGAAAAAGCGGGAGTTAACCGCAATATTCTTTTAGGTAAGGTGGAGGAGCGCTTGAAGAAAATGCCAAAGGTGAGTGGGCAAGCCGCTGACCTGGTGCCTTCGCAGGCGTTTGCAAAAATGATGCTGCAGGCTAATAAGCTGATCAAAGAGTTCGATGATAGTTATGTGAGTGTGGAAGCCCTCTTGCTCGCCCTGGCCACCATAGGCGATGATACAGCTAAGCTGTTAAAGGAAAATGGCGTGGAAGAGAAGAAACTGCGACAGGCAATTCTTGAGTTACGTCGCGGCAGCAAAGTAACTGAACAAAGTGCCGATGCCCGTTATAACAACTTGGATAAATACGCCATTAACCTGAACGCACAGGCTAAGAGCGGTAAACTGGATCCTGTAATCGGGCGCGATGAAGAGATACGCCGCGTAATGCACATCCTTTCGCGCAAAACAAAAAATAACCCGCTGTTGGTGGGTGAACCCGGTGTTGGTAAAACAGCTATTGCCGAGGGCATTGCACACCGTATTGTAAAAGGCGACGTGCCCGAGAATCTGAAGAATAAGGTAATCTACACACTGGATATGGGCGCGCTGATGGCAGGTGCCAAATACCGGGGTGATTTCGAAGAGCGCTTAAAAGGCGTAGTGAAAGAAGTAAAGGAAAGTGCAGGACGCATTATCCTTTTTATAGATGAGATTCATACCCTGGTTGGCGCAGGTGCTACCGAAGGGGCCATGGATGCGGCTAATATCATTAAGCCGGAACTTGCCCGTGGTGAACTGCGTGCCATAGGAGCTACCACGCTGAACGAGTATCAAAAATACTTTGAAAAGGACAAAGCGTTGGAACGTCGTTTCCAAAAGGTAATGATTGACGAACCGGGTGTGGAAGATGCCATCTCCATTCTGCGCGGTTTAAAAGAGCGTTATGAAAACCACCACAAAGTAAAGATTAAGGATGATGCGATTATTGCTGCGGTTACTTTAAGCGACCGTTACATTACCGAACGTTTCTTACCGGATAAAGCGATTGACCTGGTAGATGAAGCGGCAGCTAAATTACGCCTGGAAATGGACTCGCTACCGGAAGAATTGGATGAGATCGAGCGCCGCATCATGCAGATAGAAATTGAGGTGGAGGCGATCAAACGCGAAAACGATGAGAAAAAATTATCGGAGTTGAACGAGGAGTTGGCCAACCTGAAAGAGCAGCGCAACCAGTTTAAAGCCAAATGGCAGAGCGAAAAAGAAATTGTGGACCAGATAACTGCCCGCCGCCGCGATATTGAAAACCTGAAACTGGATGCGGAGCGTTTGGAACGCGAAGGCGACTATGGTAAAGTAGCCGAGATACGTTACGGCAAAATAAAAGATGCTGAAACAGATATCAAGAAACTGGAAACTAAACTTTCAGAGATTTCACCTGAAAAGCGTTTGTTACAGGAAGAGGTTACGGCGGAGGAAATAGCTTCCATTGTGTCAAAGTGGACCGGTATACCTGTAACGAGGATGATGGAAGGAGAGAAAGAAAAATTGTTGCATCTCGAAGATCGTTTACGCGAGCGTGTAAAAGGCCAGGATGAGGCAATAGAAGCAGTATCGGATGCTATCCGGCGTAGCCGTGCAGGTTTACAGGACGAACGCAAACCAATTGGTTCCTTCCTGTTCCTGGGCACTACCGGTGTAGGTAAAACGGAATTAGCCAAGGCCCTTAGCTACACGCTTTTTAATGATGAGCACGCGATGGTGCGCATTGATATGAGCGAATACCAGGAGAAGCATAGCGTAAGCCGCCTGGTGGGTTCGCCTCCGGGATATGTAGGCTACGATGAAGGCGGTCAGTTAACCGAAGCGGTACGCCGTAAGCCCTATAGTGTTATCCTGTTCGATGAGATCGAAAAAGCGCATCCGGATGTATTTAATATCCTGCTGCAGGTGCTCGACGATGGCCGGTTAACGGATAACAAAGGCCGCACGGTGAACTTTAAGAATACCGTGATTATCATGACCTCGAACATCGGCTCTGATATCATACAGCGCAACTTCGAGCACGTGAAGGAAGATAACCTGGTAGCGGTGTTGGAAACAACCAAGCTGGAAGTGTTGGAACGTTTAAAGCAGAGTGTTCGTCCGGAGTTTTTGAACCGTATCGATGATGTGGTGATGTTCCGTCCGCTGATGAAGAAACAGATACGGGATATTGTGGAGCTGCAACTGCTGCACTTAAAAGAGATGTTGGTTCAGAAGGAAATGAAACTGGAAATTACCGACAAGGCTTTAGACTGGTTGGGCGAAGAAGGTTTCGATCCGCAATACGGTGCCCGGCCGCTGAAACGCACCATACAAAAAGAAATCGTGAACCGCATCTCCAAAATGATATTGGCTGGTGAGGCACAGAAAGGAGATACCATCAGCATAAGCGCTACCGAAGGCGAATTAACCTTTACGGCCGCGCGGCCAGCTGAGGTGGTTACGGAATAAACATATACATGTGAGGGTTGAATGGTGGGCCCTGCAACGCAAGTTGCGGGGCTTTTTTGTGCTGTTTTTTAGCCTGCGGCTGCATAATTAATATTACCATAACCTGCGTTTGCTCCGGCTTTTCTTGTTTTGTTCTAAATAATAAATATGCCTTTACAACTGGTAGTTTTTGATATGGCCGGCACTACGGTAGAAGATAAAGACAATGTGCATCAGGCATTGATAAACGCTTTCTCGAAAAGCGGTTATTATATCATGCGCGATGAAGCAAATAAGGTTATGGGTATTCCCAAGCCTGTCGCCATCCGCGAAATTCTCCAACATCAATATCATGTAAAGGCTAACCTGGAACAACTGATTAACCGCATACACGCCGATTTTGTAAAGGAGATGATTGCGTTTTATGAAACGGACCCATCGGTTAAGCCAAAGCGCAATGCAGAAGAAGCTTTCAAACAATTAAGAGCATGCGGCATCAGGGTTTGCCTGGATACAGGTTTCTCACGCGATATAGCGGATGCCATTCTTAAACGGTTAGGCTGGATGAACGGTGTTATCGATCATTCAGTTACTAGCGATGAAGTGGCAAATGGCCGGCCGGCACCTGATATGATTTTTAAGGCTATGAAAGACCTTGGTGTAACCGATGTACAGAATGTTGCCAAGGTGGGTGATACTGTTTCCGATTTACAGGAGGGCAATGCTGCAGGCTGCCGTTTTGTAGTAGGTATAACTACCGGGGCCTTCACGCGCAGCGAGCTGCAAGCCGAAAAGCATACGCATTTAATTGAGGACCTGTTGCAATTGCCGCAGTTGTTGCTGCAGGCTGATGCTGCTTCGTAATGCTAACATAAAGTAGTGCTAACCTGCCACTAACCTTTGAACTGTTCATTCGCGGTTGCCAAAAGCCCCGAGTGAATTTCACCATCCCGTCTTTCCGCACTAAACTTTCGCTGGCTAACCCTGCGCTTTTAGCGGTTTATGCAGCGCTGGCGGCATTCTTTACTTACAGTTGCATGTATGCCTTCCGTAAACCATTTACGGCCGCCACTTTCGATGGCATATATCTTGCCGGTTTGAAGTATAAGGATGTGCTGATTGTTGCACAATTGCTTGGCTACACGCTTAGCAAGTTCCTTGGTATTAAAATTGTGGCAGAAATGAAAAACCGCAGCCGCGGCTTAAATATTTTGTTGCTCGTAACACTGGCAGCGATTTCTCTTTTTCTGTTTGCCTTAACCCCCGCCCCTTATAATATCGTTTTCATGTTTGCTAATGGCATTCCGCTGGGTATGGTATGGGGTATAGTGTTCAGCTATATTGAAGGTCGCCGGGCCACCGAGTTTATGGGTAGTGTAATGGCGGTTAGTTTCATTTTTTCTTCAGGCCTGGTTAAACGGGTGGGTCGTAGCCTGATGGATGGATTCCATGTTTCGCAGTTTTGGATGCCCTTTTTAACGGCTTTGATTTTTGCGGTTCCGATGCTGTTGTTTGTTTTTTTACTGGAACAAATACCCGCCCCGCATGCCGATGATATTGCACATCGTTCGGAACGGGCACCGATGTCTGCTCCCGAGCGGCGCGACTTTGTAAAATCCTTTTTGCCGGGGATTGTACTGCTGGTGGTGGCTTACGTAATGCTTACCATCATACGCGATTTCAGAGATAATTTTGCTGCCGATATTTGGAAAGAATATGGTTACAGCAACGCTTCGGTGTTTACAGATAGCGAAGTGCCTGTTTCCATAGTCATACTTGTTTGTATCAGTTTGCTGATAGTCATAAAGGACAACCTGCGGGCCTTGCAGGTGAATCATCTGATGGTGGCAACCGGTTTTGTTATAGCAGGTGGTGCTACCTGGTTATTTACTCATCACACTATTTCCGCTTTTTGGTGGATGGTGTTGAACGGAACAGGGTTATACCTGGGCTATGTGCCTTTTAATGTGGTTTTTTTCGAACGGAAGATTGCTGCCATCCGTCGTCCTGCAAATGTTGGTTTTTTAATGTACATCGCCGATTCGTTTGGATACCTCGGTAGCATGGGCGTATTACTCTTTAAAAATTTTGGTGCTGCACAAACCGGCTATGCCGATTTTTTTGTGTCGGCTTTGTATATAGTGTGTATCACCGGGTTGGTGTTTATGATCTTATCTCTGTTTTATTTCAACCGAAAAATAAAGTCGCTGCATGCGTAAAAATGCTATTGTAATTGGTGCCGGCATAGTTGGACTGGCCACCGCCCGCGCGCTCGCTGAACGGGGTTATCAGGTAACTGTATTTGAGCGAAACGAAAGAGCCGTAGGTGCCTCTATTCGTAATTTTGGTATGGTATGGCCGGTGGGTCAGCCAAAAGGCAAATTGCTGGATCGGGCAATGCGTTCACAAAGCATTTGGAAGCAATCGCTCACCGAAGGCAAAATATGGTTCGATCCTGTCGGTTCTTTACTCAACGTATACCAGCAGGATGAGTTGCAGGTGATTGAAGAGTTCTATGCACAGGATAAAAACGATCGAGATATCGCCTTGCTAACCCCCGGGCAAACAGTAGCCAGGTCACCTGCCTCCAACCCCCGTAACCTTAAGGCCAGCCTTTGGAGCAGTAGTGAGGTAATTGTTGATCCGCGTGAAGCCATCAGCAAGTTGCCTGCTTATTTAACTGCCCGATATGGTGTTCACTTTATGTTTAATAAGGCGGTTAGTCGGGTGGAACACCCCAAAGTATATTGTGGCAACGTAGCCTATAGCGCCGATTTAATTTTTGTTTGCAGCGGCGCTGATTTTGAAACACTATACCCCCAAGTGTTTACACAGAGTGGCATCACTAAGTGTAAATTACAAATGTTGCGCACCACCCCTCAGGAAGGCAATTGGCGAATAGGGCCGGCATTAAGCGCAGGACTTACACTTACGCATTACGGCGCATTTGAGGACTGTGCTTCCCTGGAAGGCTTAAAAGCCAGAATTGCCCGCGAAATGCCCGAATACGTAAAGTGGGGCATTCACGTCATGATTTCACAAACTGGTCTGGGCGAAGTTACCATTGGCGATTCACATGAATATGGCCTGGTGCACGACCCTTTCGATCGCGACGAAATCAATCAATTGATTTTACACTACCTGCATGTATTCACCGAACTGCCCGACCTGGAAATAGCGCAAACCTGGAATGGAACATATGCGAAACTGAAGGGTAGTACGGAATTTATTGCGCAACCTGAAAGTGGCGTAACTATCATCAACGGCCTAAGTGGTGCAGGTATGACCCTCAGTTTTGGTTTGGCTGAAGAAGTAGTCGCATCGCTTACTGCTTCATCAAATAGCTAACTATGCTGTCGCGGTAGGCATCTAGTGGAGGCGTCGGTATGTTTTCCAGTTTGGCCTCTTCATCCCAGGTACGCATTTTAATGATGAGCTTTTGGAGGGGATTCGCTTCAAACGCGCGTACTTCGGCTTCATCCATAGGTCCGCCCTGGAAAACCAGCGTCATTTTACTGGCAAAAGATAATTGGTCGAAATACCGTTTGTTAACGGCACACAAATAGCGCTTGGCTGCTACATGCGAACTTACCAGCATGCATAAACGCGGGCCAAAACCTTTAGCGGCCAGAAATTCTGCCCCCAGTCTTTCATGATCTTTCACACCGTAATCGCCCATATCTTCCGTCCCGGGTAATTCATGCAATAAATGGCCGATATCGTGTAGAAAGGCAGCTAGGACCACCTCTTCATCGTTACCATCCTGTAAGGCTAATTCACCGGCCTGGCAGGCGTGTTCCAATTGCGTAATCTTTTCACCTGCGTAGTCGTTGTCTCCTTTTTCGCGAAAGAGGTTGATGATCTCCTCGGCAACGGCAATAGCATTTTGTTTTTCCATCTTCTGATGTTTTTAGAAAAGCATCGTGTTACGGCACGATGCGGGCCTAACCTTATTTACAAGCAACTTTCCCCCCGGATAGCCGCCTATAAAAATGGCAATTAATGTTGTACGAACACCTTGCTTAACAGGGGCGCACTGCCACCCTTTGTTTCAATCTTTAGCAGATATAGCCCATTCTGCAATTCGCAGATATTTAGTTGCATAACAGCCCCTTCACCGGTGGCTTGTGTCACAATTTGGCCCTGCGTATTAAGGAAATAAACAGTCTTTTGTTCAGTTGGCAAACCTGTTATAGTTACCGTGTTATTTGCCGGTTGGGGATAAATTATAGCCTCCTGCAAAATTTCCTTTAGGCCACTGGCGGTAAATACATTGATAACTACTGAAGCGATCGCTGATTGTTGCCCATCGCTGATCGTATACTGTAAAGAGTCCTTACCGCTATAGCCATTAGCGGGTGTATAAACTACCTCGTTAGCTCCGGTTAGTGTGGCTGTGCCATGGAGCGGGTTGCCGGTTATCGAAACTGTAAGTGGGTCGTTCTCGCAGTCAAAATCGTTCGGCAAAACCGCTATCGTTTTTGCCGTATTCATAAATGTATACGTAGCATCTGAAACAGCCACCGGCGCAAAGTTATAGCTTTGCGGCAAGTCGGTAGTTTGCACGCTGTCTATCCAGATTTCGCTACCGGCATTTAAGCCGGTGCTGCCGCTTCCAAGTGTAGCGAAGTTGGGGTTGCTGGTGGAAAACACTATAACCAGTGTATCGGGTGTTTCACAGGAGTGGTAAACGAAATCTTTTTCAAAATAGGTAAAGGAATTGAGCGCCTGCTTATAGGTAAATCGAAAATCGGCCACCGCCTGTCCTTGCTTTTTAAGCACGGCCCAAATCAGGCACGAGTCGTTTGCAATGGGATTGTATTTCATGTAAAATCCCAACGATTTCAGGTGTGTGGCGCAGGGCATGCCGGCACCTTTTAGGTTAATGGGATTCAAACTGCCCGAACCATTCATTACATCCGAAATATTGAGTGGAAAGTTGCCGTTTACAGCAAACCCCGGAATGGTAAGATAAATACCTGCAGCATCAATGTAAATACTATCGGTATGCATATACAGGCTTTTGTTTCCTCCCTGCGCACTGGCCGAAGAATCTACCAAAATGGTGTGGTGCAGCCCATTACTCATAGTAATGTAATTGCTGCACGACCAGTCAACAGGTGAGTAATATTGAAAGGTATCCGAAGCAATAAATGGCGGGAATGAAAATATGCTGGTTCCAGAATACCAGTTTTCAAAGCTGCCGTTGGCTACTTGCGCGAAGGCAATGTGCAACGCAAATGTAAAAACGAATGCTAGGTAAAGTTTACGCATGGTTAGGTTCTTTTAAAAAATTCCGGGCTGCACGGGTTAGGTGCAGCCCGGTTATATAATGAGCGACAAAAAAGATAGGCAAGAATACAGCCTTCGGTTTACCCCTGTTTAATGGGGTTGTTACCGAATAATTATTTACTGCACCTGTATTTTACGGCTAAGTGTTTGGGTGCCAATTTTCAGGTTTACCAGGTATTCGCCTTTAGGCTCTCCGCTCAAATCAAGGTTTAATTTGTTGGAGGTATTACCGCCGGTGATGCTTTTAACCAAACGGCCGCTAAGGTCGTATACATCAGCATTCACACTTTCGTTTTTGGCATTTTCAAACCATAAGGTTACCAGGCCGCTGCTGGGGTTGGGCAGCACTGTTATGCTGTTATTTTCTTTAACTGTTTCAGTACCACTAAAAGTAGCAAGCCACGATTTGCCGTCCAGGTCCCATGCTGTTTGATTTTCCGGACGAACACCTGTGTCATAGATCAGATGATGCAAAGCGGTAACAGCAATATCGGCTTGCACAGGCGATGTTTTCAGCAGGTTGGCATCCACGCCACTGGCATTAAAAATGCCTAATCCTAAAAGATTATACGTGCCGGGGTCCGCAGCCGTAATTTGTTGATGGGCTACATCCTTACCCGAAGCTATCCACCAGATATGGCGTTCTTCCCAGGTAATGCCGCCGTGTCCGGTGCCTATGCCGCCGTGGTCGGTAATTACAAGTACCAACCAGTCTTCGTTGGCATAATTGGGGCGGCTGTAAAGGGCATTTAATACAATACCTATTTTATCGTCCACATTTTCTATTGCCTGAATGTAGGAGGGGTTTGTAGGACTAAAGCCCGAAGAATGACCTGTTAAGTCAACCGCATCAAAGTAAACAAACATCGCGTCCAGGTCCGCATCGGCTAACTGGCTAGCGGCTACACTCGCGGTGCTGGCACCATCACCATCCGGCGTTTTTAATTTCGAATCCCATCCATCGTTGTAAACGTTATCACTCATAGGCGCCCACTCCACTACCTGTACACATTTCAGGTTTGGCTTTAGTTCTTTAGCACGGGTTAAAAAGTACGGATAGGTATTAAAGTTGCTTCCGGTATAAGCATTAGATGATACGCCGTGCTTGTTCCACCAAACTCCGGTCATGATAGTGGACCAGGAGGGGCCGGATACCGTAATACCCGGATGCCAGGCATCGTAGGTGAACAGGCCGGTAGCAATCAAAGAGTCAAGGTGTGGGGTATTAGCCTGTTGCAAGGCATCGCTGCGGCAGCCGTCAATACCAATTATCAGCACTTTGCGTTCCTGCGAAGCAAACAAGCCTGCTGTCCATAAACAGAAGCTCAAAAGCAATGTAAATTTCAATTTCATAATGGGTTTATTTTAAGTTGTTTTTATAATTCATATTTAAATCCTACCTGACCACGCTGCCGGTAGTACTCTACACGCACCGGGCGGTTCTTATTGCCCATGTATTCCAGGTATGGCCAATCCAGCAGGTTGTTCATTTCTATGTAAACGGTATAGTGCTTTTTGAAACTGTAGGCACATTGAAAGTCGAGTGAGTAGTTCTCCCCTTGGAAAATGTCGTAGTCGCTGTTTTTGTGTAATAACCCAAGTCCTTTAACCGATGCCAGGTTCAATTCCTTTAAATAGGCGCCTGTATAATTTATTGCAATGCGTGCTTCCACGCCATACTTTTCGTAGAATAAGGCGGCATTGTATAACAGCGGGGTTTGTTCAGCCATGGCTTGTGTGGCGGCACGGCCGGGTACCTGCATCCGCGATAACGAGTAGGTAATGTTGGCGCTAACTCCAATACCGCCCCATCCGCCCGGTAAAAAATCGAACTTGCGTTGCACATTGGCTTCTACGCCAAACACCCAGCTTTTGCCGGCATTGGTTGGGGCCTTATAGACGATGCCGGTGCGTGGGTCAAAGTCCGCCTGCGTGGTAACAAAAATGTGATCGGTGATGTATTTAAAGTAAGTGCCTACTGTAAACAAGCCTTTGTTGCCCCAGAAGTATTCATACATCAAATCAAAGTTGTAGCTATAAGCAGGTTTAAGCGATGGGTTGCCGAATACAAATTCAAACTCGCTGTATTTTATAACCGCATACCCGGGTTTTACTTCCGCAAAATTCTGACGGTGATACGTGCGGGAAACAGCCGCCCGAAGGTTCATGTTGCCGGTAATGGCATAAGTAAAGTTCAACGCTGGTAGTATAGCCAGGTATTTAATATCGCTGTAGCGTCTTTCGCCCGGGTAATAAACAGTGCCCGACGCTGTGTCAATCGCATATTTCGAACTCAGCGTATCACTCTCCACGTGCATATTGGTGTTCTCTAAACGCAAACCGGCCACGATGTTAAACTTCCGTGCAAACCGGAAATCACCCATCAGATATCCGGCAGTGGTATACTCGCGGTAGCGGTAACTGGAGCCAACCCATTGCGCATATTCCGGATGCAGTTGATTCATATCCCGTTCGCGCAGGCGATAAGCATACTGTTCCAAAAATTCCCGGTTCTGCTGTTTGGTGATAAAGGGCATGAAGCTGCCTTTATACGGACTGCCATATTCTTTCAGATAGCCTCCCCGTTCATCAAATGGCTGCGTTTGCAGGTTCATCATGTAAATGGGCTGCGCGGATTGCTGATCGTAAATATTCAGCAGCCATTCATGAAAGCTCAGATTGCGTTCGCCCATCTTCCAGCGGAACTTGGCACCTCCCATTAGCTTTATGTTATTGCTGAAGGAGTATGTAAAGTCGGCCTGTGCTACAATCGGGTCTGTTTCTTTGGTAGTGTTTAATTCCGAGAAGGCGCGTTTAAATTCAAAGCTGTCCGCTACCACCGGCGTGGTTAAGCGGGGCTTAATGTTTTTATAATCATCACCACGTCCGTAGGGGTTATCCTGCCCAATTAATTTGGTTGGGAAAGGAATCTGCCCCGGTGCGCCTGTATAAGCATTGCCGAATAAATCAATCGTATCAATGTCCTTATATACAAATACGCTGCGTATACCAAACTCCTCCGTAAAGTAACCATTGCGGGGATCGTTTTTGGCGTAGGGTACATTACCATAGGTAAACTGATTATGGTAGGAGGCAAGCCGTAAATTCAGCTTCAGTTTGTTGACGGGATTTAATTCTGCATTTAATTCACCGCCTGCCATTACCCGGTTCAATTTACCATGTATGCTTTGCAGCTTCATACCTTTGCCATCGCCGCTGTCATATACATACATGGTCTTCCGCTGCCATTTATCGTCTATCATACCACCTGTGATAGCCTTCATCCCCAGCTTAATTTTATCGCTCAACTGGTACTCACAGGCAAAGTTTCCGCCGAACGAATTTCGCGTACCGTCATAGTCCTTAAGTTCAAACCTGTTAAGCCCGTGATTGTAGTTGCTGCCAAATGCCAGTTTATAGCCCTGCGAAGCATAGTAACGTCCGAAGTAAGAGCCATTAATTACATAGCTGAACTTTTTGTTCTTACTTACATCGCCCCATAAAAAATTAAGATTGCCACTGGGTTTGCGGGCAAGCACACTGGCACCAAGGGCTGTATTTATTTTAAAGGTGCGCTCTTCAACAGCACTTTTGGTAAGAAAGTTAATACTGCCACCAATGTTATCGCCTTCAATGTCGGGTGTAACTGTCCTGCTTACAATTATATAATCAATCAGGTCGCTGGGTAAAACCTCAAATTCAAAAATCCGGCTCGTATTTTCCTCATCAGCCACGGGAATCCGGTCGCCGTTCATCAGCGTTGCAGTCCAGTCCAGCGGCGTACCACGCAAACTGATGTAGGCACCTTCGCCCCTGTTATTTTGTACCGCCGCCCCGGCTATGCGCTTTACGGTCTCTGCTGCATTCTTATCCGGTAGCTTGGTAATGTTTTCCGATGAAATAACAGTTACCACCCTCGACGAGCTTCTGGTAATGTTGATAGCTTTGCTTTCGCTGCCTTTTTTTAACCCCGCCTTTATTTCAACCTCGCTCAGGTTATGCCCCGCTTCCTGTAATATAATGTCGCCTAACTTTAACCATTCACCGGCAGTAAGATGAACGGCGATTGTATCATTGCTATAACCCAGATACGATACTACTACTTGCTGCTTGCCTGCAGGAGCATTTACAAGGGTAAACGTTCCGTCCAGTTCGGTAACTGTTCCTTTACCGGTACCGTTCAGCAATACATAAGCCCCCGGTAATACTTCGTTGTTATTATTGTAAATACGACCGCTCAGCGTGGCGGTTTGGGCGTAATTGTAAAGCGTAGCCAGCAGTGCCGGCCATATAAGTAGTATCTTTTTCAAGGGAATAAGGTGCGTTGTGAAACGCCGCGAATCTACAGGGGTGGGGTTAGCGGAGTTTTACTTCGTGTTTAGCGTAATGTTACCTTGAATGCCCTTATATAAATTATCCGTTAAGCGTTTCGTTGTCGTAATCTTTTGCGGCCTTGTTAAGGCAAGGTTAGCCGGGCAAATAAAAAGGGCCGCCTTTTGGGCGGCCCTTAAATGATCAGGTAGTTCTATTTACTTCAGTAATACAATTTTAAGCGTGGCCTTACGGGCCTGTTGTTGCACATGCACAAAGTAAATTCCTGCTGCCACAGGCGGCAGGGTAATGGTGTTTTGTTTTTCGCTTACCTCGTTATCCCACACCAATTTACCTGCAGCATCGGTAACCCGCACAGTGCGCTGGGCATCGTTGCTAAATGCAAGAGTAAAGGTACCGGTATTCGGGTTGGGGAATAACGTCAGGCCCCAATCGGCAGTTAACTCGTTTACAGTAACGCCGGTGGCGTTTAATATAACCGAGGTATCGCTGCATCCATGGGCATCGGTTACAATTACACTGTAGTTACCGTCCTGTGTCATCACCAGTTTCTGCTGAGTAGCGCCATTTAGGGTGGCATTATTCAATAACCACTGGTAGCTGCTGAATGTTTGTGTGCTTAACGTATCGTTGGTGCGGTTAATGGTAGCCACCGGTAAGGGCCGTACTACCAACGTAAGTGTAACAATACTATCGCAACCGGCAACGCTCTGCAGCGTATCTCGGTAACTACCTCCCTGGGTAAGCGCTTGTCCGTTAAACGCATAACTTTCTCCATTGCAGATAGTATCGGCATAGGCCGATTGCAGGGCCGGTGTAACGGTTAGTGTAAGTGTAAGGATGGAATCGCAGCCTTTGCTGTTTACCAGTGTGTCCAGGTAGGTGCCGGCTGTATAATGGGTAACACCGTTAAACAAATAACCCTGTCCCTGACAAATGGTAGCCGCTGCGGAGCCGCTGCTCGGATTATTGACAGTCAGTGTTAGCGTTACAACACTATCGCAACCGCCGGTTGTTTGCAGTGTGTCGTAATACGTTCCTGCCTGGCTCAGTTGCTGCCCGTTGAACAGATAACTGCCGCCGGCACAAATGGCCTGGCTAAAGCTACCCGTTAATACCGGGTTAACCGTTAAATGCAGTGTTACAATACTATCGCAGCCGCCGGTAGCAGTAAGTGTATCGTTGTAACTGCCGCTTTGGGTTAACTGCTGGCCGTTAAACAAATAACTGCTGCCAATGCAAATGCTCTGGCTAAAGCTGCCGGTAACGGTAGTGTTAACCGTTAAGTTCAGCGTAAGTATCGAATCACATCCTGCACTGTTTACCAGGGTGTCCAGGTAGGTGCCGGTGGCTGTGCGGTTAATACCATTAAACAAATAGGATTGGCCCTGGCAGATACTGGCATTGATGGTACCGGTTGTTTTGGCTTTCACCGTTAGGTTCAGCGTCAATATCGAATCGCACCCTGCGCTGTTTACCAGCGTGTCCAGGTAAGTACCGCTGGTGGTACGGTTAACTCCGTTAAACAGGTAGCTCTGTCCCTGGCAAATGCTGGCAGCAATACTGCCAGTGGTACTTGGCTTAACCGTTAAGTTTAGCGTTACCACACTATCACATCCATTCGAGCCTGTAACCGTATCCAGGTAGGCACCGCTGCTGGTGCGGTTTATACCATTAAATAAATACGATTGGCCCTGACAAATGCTTGCCGAGAAACTGCCGGAAGTAGTCGGCTTAACAGTTAGGTTCAATGTGAGTAAGCTATCGCAACCATTGCTACCGGTAAGTGTATCCAGATATGTACCGCTGGTTGTGCGGTTTACTCCGTTAAACAGGTAACTGCTTCCTGCACAAATACTGGCATTGATAGTGCCGGTAGTGGTTGGTTTCACCGTTAAGTTAAGCGTAACAACACTATCACATCCGCCTACTGCTACAAGTGTATCCTTGTAAGTGCCGGAGGTATTAAGGTTTTGTCCGTTAAAGAAATAAGTGCTTCCGGCACAAATGCTTTGGTTGAAGCTGCTGGTAACAATGCTGTTAACGGTTAAGTTCAAGGTTAATACTGAATCGCACCCTACACTGTTTACCAGCGTATCCAGATACGTGCCGGTGGTAGTGCGGCTTACACCGTTGAACAAATACGACTGACCCTGGCAGATACTGGCATTGATGGTGCCGGTTGTTTTTGCTTTCACAGTCAGGTTCAGTGTCAGTATCGAATCACAACCTGCGGTATTTATCAGCGTGTCAAGATAAGTGCCGCTGGTGGTACGGTTAACACCGTTAAACAGGTAGCTTTGCCCCTGGCAAATACTGGCATTAATGGTGCCGCTGGTAGTAGGCTTAACGGTTAGGTTTAGCGTTACAACACTATCGCAGCCATTGCTGCCGGTTAATGTATCAAGGTAAGCACCGCTGGCACTACGGTTAATGCCGTTGAATAGGTAGCTTTGGCCCTGACAAATGCTTACGGCAAAACTGCCAGAGGTTGTAGGCTTCACGGTTAGGTTCAGAGTAACAACACTGTCGCATCCGTTCGAACCAACCAGCGTATCCAGGTAAGCGCCGCTGGTAGTACGGTTAATGCCATTAAACAGGTAGCTCTGGCCCTGACAAATGGTAGCACTGAAACTGCCACTTGTAGTTGACTTAATACTTAAATTTAATGTAAGTATCGAGTCGCAACCATTGCTGCCGGTTAAGGTATCCAGGTAGCTGCCTGCGGTACTGCGGTTAACACCGTTAAAGAAATACGATTGTCCCGGGCATATCGCAACGTTTAGCGTTCCGGAGGTGGTTGATTTAACCGTAAGGTTCAACGTAACCACACTATCGCAACCACCAACTGCTACCAAGGTATCCTTGTAAGCGCCAGAGGTGGTCAGGTTCTGCCCGTTAAAGAAGTAACTGCTGCCCGCGCAAATGCTTTGGTTAAAGCTGCTGGTAACAGTAGCATTCACGGTTAAGTTCAGCGTCAGTATCGAATCACAACCTGCAGCATTCACCAGCGTGTCTAAATAGGTGCCCGTTGTGGTTCGGTTAACCCCATTAAAGAAATAGGACTGACCCTGGCAAATTCCTGCATTGATAGTGCCGGTAGTTTTTGCTTTTACGGTTAAGTTCAAGGTTAAAATCGAATCACAACCGTTAGCGCTTACCAGGGTATCTAAATAAGTACCGGAAGTTGTTCTGTTAACGCCATTAAACAGGTAACTCTGACCCTGGCATATGCTGGCATTAATAGTGCCTGTGCTGTTAGGCTTCACGGTTAAGTTAAGCGTTACAATACTATCGCAGCCATTGCTGCCGGTTAAGGTATCCAGGTAAGCACCGCTGGTGGTACGGTTTACACCATTAAACAAATACGATTGTCCCTGACAAATAGTAGCCGAGAAACTGCCTGAGGTAGTAGGTTTCACCGTCAGATTTAATGTTACAATACTGTCACAACCGTTGCTGCCTGTAAGCGTATCAAGGTAGGCGCCACTGGTAGTGCGGTTAACGCCGTTAAACAAGTATGACTGCCCTTGACAAATAGTTGCTGAGAAGCTTCCTGAGGTTGTAGGCTTCACCGTTAGGTTCAGTGTTACAATACTATCGCAGCCATTGCTGCCTGTAAGTGTATCAAGGTACGCGCCGCTTGTAGTGCGGTTCACACCATTAAACAAATACGATTGTCCTTGGCAGATAGTAGCCGAAAAACTTCCTGAAGTAGTTGGCTTCACCGTCAGGTTCAGGGTAATTATACTGTCGCAACCATTGCTACCGGTTAGGGTATCAAGGTAAGCACCACTGGTAGTGCGGTTAACGCCGTTAAACAAGTATGACTGCCCTTGACAAATAGTTGCCGAGAAGCTTCCTGAAGTAGTTGGCTTCACCGTCAGGTTTAGTGTTACAATACTATCGCAGCCATTGCTGCCGGTTAAGGTATCCAGGTAAGCACCGCTGGTTGTGCGGTTAATACCGTTAAACAGGTAACTCTGCCCCTGGCAAATAGTAGCCGAAAAACTTCCTGAAGTAGTTGGCTTCACCGTCAGGTTCAGCGTAACAATACTGTCACAGCCATTGCTACCTGTCAGCGTATCAAGGTAAGCACCGCTGCTGCTGCGGTTAATACCATTGAACAGGTAACTCTGCCCTGCGCAGATACTTACTGCAAAGCTTCCCGAAGTAGTTGGCTTAACCGTCAGGTTTAATGTCAAAATAGAATCACAGCCCGCAGCATTTACAAGTGTATCCAGGTAGCTGCCCGCAGTAGTGCGGTTTACACCATTAAACAGGTAGCTCTGTCCGGCACATATACTGGCAGTAATAGTTCCTGCAGTAGGTTGCTTAACTGTAACCAGTCGGTTGACGGTAGTTACACAAGCGCCCTTTGTTACGGTAACAGTATACGTGGTGTTGCTGGTTGGCGAAACAAGTACGTTGGGATTAGTGCCCAGCGAATTGCTCCAGTTGTAAGTATTGCCTCCCGATGCCGAAAGCGTTACACTGCTACCCGAACAAACCGATGCCGTAGCAGGTAATATGCTTGCCGTTAAGGTATCAACCGTTACATGTATAGTATCCGATTTGTGGCAACCCGCTGCATTGGTAATAGTTACGGCATAATTGCCGGTGCTGTTTACGCTTATGGTTTGCGATGTTGCACCGGTGCTCCACGTGTAGCTTGTTGCACTGCCGGCATTTAAAGTAATAGTAGCCGGTGAACAGACGCTGGTATCGTTACCCAGGTTAAGCGCAATACTGCCCGAAATAACCGTAATGGTTATGTAAGCTGTATCGTAAACGCCGGGATCGCCTTGCCCAACCACCATATAGGTTGTGGTAGTAGTTGGCTTGGCAATAACTACCGCACCAATGTTCTTATTTAAACCGGTTGAAGGGAACCAGCGGTAGGAACCTGCGCCTGATGCCTGTATAATCAGCGAATCGTTGGCACAAAGCGTACTGTTGCCCTTATCCAGCAGTACATTCAATCCGGTATATTCCGCCTGAATATTTACAGCCTTCTTAAACAACGGACCCCAACGGCCCTTTTCATCCTTAATACGCACATTCAATAAGTGGATGCCGTCCATCGCAAGGGTAGCATTCGAATCTCTTACCTGTTCCAGTGCTTCATTAAAGTTGCCGTCAAAAGCCAGTAGGGGATAGCCGTTACCGTAGCCGGGGTCGGCATCCCAAAAGTATTCAGCCTGCGTAAGAATCAGTCCGCGTGGCTGGTCGGTAATAAAAACAGCCTTTTTAAATAAAGGTCCCCAGTTATTGCTTTCATCCTTAACACGTATATTAAAGCGGTGTAATCCTTCTATCAGCGAATTCAGGGTGCCGTTTACTGCTTCCAGGGCTTCGTTAAAGTTGCCATCAAAAGCCAGCAGGGCTATCCCGTTTCCGTAACCCGGATCAATGGTATCCCAAAAACACTCGGCAGCTTTTACAGTAAGCAAGCGCGGACTGTTCACCACATTACTTACACTTACCGCTTTTTTAAAAAGCGGGCCCCAGTTGTTGTTTTCGGCCTTTACACGGATATTAAACAGGTGCAGGCCGGTGGCAGGTAAGGTGGCATTATTGGTAAATACCTGCTCCAGTGCTTCATTAAAGTTGCCGTCAAAGGCAAGCAAAGCATTGGCACTTCCATAACCGGGGTCGGTATCCCAAAAATATTCTGCAGCCTTAACGGTAAGCAAACGCGGATTGTTTACCGCATCTGTAACCTGCACCGCTTTTTTAAACAGTGGTCCCCAGTTGTTGTTCTCTGCCTTTACACGGATATTGAACAAATGCAAGCCGGTAGCTGGCAGCGTGGCAGTATTGGTAAACACCTGCTCCAGCGCTTCGTTAAAACCTCCGTCAAAAGCAAGCAGGGCACTGGCGCTGCCATAACCGGGGTCAGTATCCCAAAAATATTCGGCTGCTTTAACGGTTAGTAACCGGGTGGTTGTGGCAGCATCATTTAACTGCACCACTTTTTTAAACACAGGTCCCCACTTATTTTTTCCGTCTCTTACACGGATATTAAACAAATGCAAACCGGTAGTGGGCAGTGAAGATGTATTGGCAAATGCCTGTTCTAATGCTTCATTAAAGTTGCCGTCAAAAGCAAGCATTGCAGTGCCACTGCCATTACCGGGGTCTGTATCCCAGAAAAATTCAGCAGCAGTAATTTTGGTATTTGTAAGTAGTTGAGCCGTATCCGTAACCTGCACCGCTTTTTTATAAAGCGGCCCCCAGTTATCGTTATCATCCTTAACACGTATGTTAAGCAGGTGCAAGCCCGTGGATGGAAGCGGTGCGCTGTTGCGTATAATATTCTCCAGCGCTTCGTTAAAGTTCCCATCCTGGGCGGTAAAGGAATACCCGTTGCCGTAACCGGGGTCGGTGTCCCAAAAGTATTCGGCGCCCAGCAGTTGCTGTGCCCGTATACCCGCGAACCCGCTGCCCAGCAGCAAGCAGAGTATCAGTAATACAGGTAATTGTAGTCTTGTTCGTAACATGACCATGTCCGCCTTTTATACAGCGTTCCTGTTTACTTAGTGTGAGTGGCGTTTGCCTTAATAGAAACCGGTGTCGTTAACGAGTAAATATTAGCCGGCATGTTTAGCAAAAACACACGGCCACCGCCACCCTGCGGGTTGGGGGTGTCCCAATAGTTGGCCTGCGAGTAGGGGCCACCATAGGTGCCCACATCGCCACGGGTTAAATCCAGATCCATATAATTTACACCGGGTTTGCCTGCGTCAATGCCGGCCAGGCCCGATGTTACTTTACCCGTTTGCAGGTCGTAGGTAAATGTTGCATTCTGGGCGGTGCTGAAATAGTTGTTGTCAACCACACCGGCTAATGGATAACCTCTGTAACTATCATATATGTTGTAATCGCCGCGATATCCTAAAAGTGCACAACCATAAGGCGAGCCATAACGGTTCTTAAATATGTTGTTTACCAGATTTTCGGTTTTTATTCCTTTCAGTTGAGCAACTGCATAGGTACTTGAGCCGGAGCAACCAACTGAACTTTCAAACCCTGAGAGATAATTATTGATAAAAACATTGGCAGAATCGGTGAGGTAGCAATTGGCAATATTAACGGCCGTTCTCGACGTGGCGTAGCCGGTACCGTTCGTGTATCCGTTGCGGAATGAATTGTTTGCAATAAAATAGCGCAGGTTTGGGTTGTCAAAATTTACCTGATAGGTAATAATGTTGTCAACCTTCCAGGCACGGTTAGCGATTATAAACAGGGTGTCTCCCTGTCCGTATGTAGCGCTTTCTGCTGTAACGCGTAATTCGCCTAACCAGTTGTTGTCGCTGGTTTCAATTCCCAGCTTATTGGCTATCACTTTTCCATAGCGTAGTTCCACGGCATACTCAATAGTGTTGTAAAGTACATTTACATCATAGCCGTCCTGGTTAAAAATTACATAGCCGTTTATCTCGCAATCAACAATGTTAACTGCGCAACGGGTGCCTACTGCTACTGTGCCCGAAGCAGAGTCATTGCCCAATTGGTGCATACCTATTACAGTAATTTCGCGGCCGTTGGCACCAACATATTTAATGTTGCCGGTTACATAGAAATATTCCCCTTCGGCAGCCGAAAGAAAGGTTAGTGATTTATCTATCGTTAAGCTCTCGTTGTAAACTAAGCCGTTGCTGAAAATTACGATCCGGTCGCCGTTAGCTGCCGTTGTAATGGCTTGCGAAATTGTAGGAACTGAACCTGCAATCTGGCCGGTTTTATCTACTTTAATATCGGCAGCAAAAGCTGCAAAAACAGAAATAAACAAGAAGAGGGTAATGATTGATTTTTTCATGATGTTGGTTTTAACGGTGGCGAAGGTAACACTTTGGCCGAAGCGTGCTTCCCGGGGATAGTCTTAATCCTGTCCCAAAATGCCCCTCATACATAAAAACCGAAAACCTCTATCTGGTTAAACAACAGCTGGCGTTTATTCGCTTTTTACTGTGGTTTTCACCCCTATACGTGTAATATAACCCTGTGTAAAAACGGGCCCTTTTTCCATTATCCGATAGATTTCAACGGCCTCCAGGTCCTCATAGCAGGTAGTTATGGATAAATCGGAGGTATCGTTAATAGAAACCATATGGGTTTTAAGCGGGCTAAGCGAATCGCTTATCTGGAGTGAAGTCTGGCATTGGTTGAATGCCTTACTAGGGGCTGCCGGTAGGGTAAAAAATGCAAGTAATCCACCTACTAGTAAGTAGCCGCTCAATTTTTTCAGGGAATTGGTAGTCATTCGTTTAGTTGTGCCGCCGCAAACCTACGTTGCCGGGGTGCCGGGGTTTCGCCAACTTCACCAATGGTAGCTTTGGCTTTATGAACGGTAACTTTACTTTCGCCGACGGATGAAGCAGCAATCCGATAAGGAAAAAGAGTATAGCCTGATAACGGAGGCCTGGCAAAAGGCCGGCCACGATCTGGATCTATGCGAGGATCTGGCGGCAGATTTGCACCAAAAGGGTATACGCAGCCAATCGCCCGTACTGCTGGCAGAAGCTGCCTTGCTGCGTTGCTATCAGTTGGGCGAGAGCGGCAATTTCTCCGGGGCATTGCAACAACTGGATACACTGCAGGCCGCCTATACCAAACTGCCGCTCGATACATCTTTACGCATTTCCATCTATCGCAGCCGTCTGCTGGCGCAGCAAGGTCAGCAGGAAGAAGCCGGGTTGTTGTTTGCTGAAATAGAACATCAACTGGACGGGGCTGCTGATGACGTCCGTCTTTTTTATTACGAGGTAGCCGAAGACTATTACGAATACCATAACCTGCCCAAAGCCTTCGATTGTATCGTTAAAGGCAGTGCCATTGCGGAGCAAAAAGGCGATTTTGTTCGGTTGGGTTACTTCCGTTTTACGCAGGGTATACTGTATTACAAGAACAACGAAAAAGAACAGTCGCTTGAACAGTTGGCCCGATTGCTTCCTTTTCTGGAGCAACACGGTTTAGTGCACACCCAACTGGATACGCTCTATTACCTGGCCCAGATATATGCAAACGAAAAGCAGTTTGCAGAGTCTTTAAAGTGTGCAAGGCAGGGGCTGGAGCTTGCTTCAAAAAAAGGTTCCGCCCTTTCCACATCAAAAGCCTATTTGGCAGTTATAGATGCCGGCATTGAATTGGGTCAATATGCCGAAGCGTTGGAGATGGGTTACAAAGCGCTGGAGCATGCCCAAAGTTTAGGATTGGCCTCGCAGCTACCACATCTGCACCAGCAAATTGCCAGGGCTTGTGCGCGTAGTGGTCGTACGGATGAAGCGGAGCAGATGTATCTGCAGGCTTATGAAGAGTTTAAACAAAAAGGCAACAAACATTACCTGCGGCTGATAACAAAAAATCTGGCTGAGTTTTACGAAGCACAGGGCTTGTTTCAAAAAGCACTGGAGTATCACAAACAATGTGTGGTTTATAAGGAGGAGTTGATGAACGAAAGCACCCAACGCAGTTTGGCAGCCCTTCGCGTGCGATACGAAGCCGGGAAAAAGGAAATGGAACTCCGGGAGTTGAAGATAAAGCAACAGCAGGCGGAATTGGAGCGCACGGAGAGTGAGTTAAAAGCCATCAAAGCGCAAATGAATCCCCACTTCATTTTCAATGCGCTCAACAGCATTCAGGAGATGTTCCTGATAGGAGATAAGCGATTGGCAAACGAACACTTGGGCAAATTCAGTCAGTTAACCCGCGAAATATTAAAGGCTAGTTGTCAGACATCCATATCCCTTACGGAGGAGATCAACATGTTGCACAATTATCTGCAGTTGGAAGCGCTTCGGTTCGATCATGGCTTTACCTATGCCATATCGTTCGATAAACAGGAAAAGGCCGACGATATACATCTGCCCCCTATGCTGTTACAACCGTATGTCGAAAATGCTATTCGCCATGGATTGCTTCACAAAAAAGGAGAGAAACACCTGCGTATCAGTTTTAAGCTCCTGGATGGCGAACAAAAACTGTTATGCGAAATACGCGACAATGGAATCGGCCGTATGCAGGCATCCTTATTAAGCAGCAATAACCGTCCGCTTCACCAGTCTTTCTCAAGCGCCGCAAACGAACGACGGCTGCATTTGTTGAATCAAAATCGCGATACGGAAATCGGTGTGGTTTATAACGACTTAGCCGAGGGCACCCGGGTACTTATCACTATACCGGTACGCTTATAGTTTTTTCCAGCGCAGCCGCAGGCTGTTACTTACTACACTTACCGAACTCATGGCCATGGCAGCCCCTGCTATGGCCGGACTAAGCATAAAACCAAAGAAAGGATACAACACACCGGCCGCAATCGGTATGCCTATCAGGTTATAAATAAAGGCCCAGAATAAATTTTGACGGATGGTTTGTAAAGTCAATTCGGATAATCTGAATGCCTGTGGAATTTTAAGCAAATCACTGCTGATGATGGTCATCTTGGCTACATCTATTGCAATATCCGAACCCTTACCCATCGCAATACTCACATCGGCTTGTGCCAGTGCTTGTGTATCGTTTATCCCGTCGCCAACCATGGCCACCTTCTTGCCCTGTTGTTGCAGGTTTCGTACAAATTCGTACTTAGCCCCAGGTAAAACATTTGCACTGTAATGAGTTATGCCCGTTGCATCGGCTACAGCTTTGGCTGTTTCCTCATTATCACCGGTAAGCATGTAAACTTCAATCTGCTGTTCTTGTAATTGGGCAATAGCTGCTTTCGAACTGGCTTTAACCTTATCTGCCACGGCCATTACGGCTACTACCTTTTTAGCATCCGCAAAAAAGAAAACTGTCTGTGCTTTTTGTTGGCACTCGGTAGCAATCAGGTTTAGTTTATTGGAAATGGCAATGCATTTTTCTTGCAGTATAGTTCTGTTACCTACGTAGTAATTTTTGCCGGCGTAGGTAGCAGCAATCCCTTTACCTGCCAGGCTTTCTTGTTGTACCTCCAACCGCTGTACATACGGTTCTTTTTTCAGATAGGCCACCACCGCTTCAGCCAGTGGATGTTCGCTTCGGAGTTCAATTTCGTATAAGAGGTGCTTCAACTCCGGGGTGTCTGCATCCTCTTCCCAAACCAATTGGGTTAGCACAGGTTTGCCTTCGGTAATGGTTCCCGTTTTATCTAAAACAATGGCGTTAATAGTATGCGCTAATTCCAGGCTTTCGGCATCACGGATCAATATGCCTGCATCTGCGCCTTTTCCAACACCAACCATAATAGCCGTAGGAGTGGCCAAACCAAGTGCACAGGGGCAGGCAATAACTAAAATGGTAATAGCCGATAATAGCGCCTGCGCAAACGCATTTTCGCCTCCAACCACCATCCATAGCACAAAACTAAGTACGCTCAAGCCCATTACAACAGGCACAAAAATGCCTGCTACCTTATCTACCAGTTTTTGCACCGGTGCTTTGCTGCCCTGTGCTTCTTCCACTGTTTTAATAATCTGGGCTAACAATGTATTCGCGCCAACTTTATCTGCCCTGAATTTAAAACTGCCCTTCTGGTTTATACTGCCCGAAAAAACCTTGTCGCCCTTTTGCTTTTCAGCGGGCATAGGTTCACCGGTTATGGTGCTTTCATCCACAAACGAACCGCCCTCTAATACCGTACCGTCAACCGCAATTTTATTGCCGGGTTTTACCAGTATAATGGCACCTCTTTTCAGGTCCTCAATCGCCACTTCCTTTTCTTCAAAACCAAACTCCAAAACAGTTACGGTTTTGGGTTGTAATCCTATCAGCCGTTTCAGTGCATCCGATGTTTTTGCCTTAGCCCGTTCTTCTAATAGTTTGCCCAGCAGTATAAAAGTTATTACAAACGCGGCGCTCTCAAAGTACACGGCAGGGTGCTTGCCGTTTACCATTAACAGATGCGGAAAAAAGGTAGCAAATGCCGAGTAGAAATAGGCAATACCCGTGCTTAAAGCCACCAGCGTATCCATATTGGTACTGCCGTGTTTTGCCTGATTCCACGCATTCCTGAAAAATTGCCCGCCAAGCCAAAACACAACCGGAGTAGCTAATGCCATCATTACATAATACGTCCAGTGCAGGTGCATTAAAAACATGCCCGCCAGCATGGGGGCTGTTAGTATAGCGGCTAGTATGGTTTTGCGCTTAAGTTCTTCGTAGTGCTGGGCCTGGGCCTCTTCTTTTAGTTTGCCGGCATTGGCCTCCTCAATAATTAAATCATAACCTATGCTTTGTAAGGCCCGTTTCATTTGTTGCGGAAGTACCTGCCCCGGTAGGTATTCTACCAGCATACTGCCATTGGCAAAGTTCGATGAAGCGCTTATTACCCCTGGCAAACTTTTTATCATACTCTCCGTGCTTACAGCACAGGAGGCACAGGTCATTCCTGTAACCGGAAAGGTCCGTTTTATAGTACCCGGCCCCGGGTCATTTTTTTGTGGACTCTGCTCAATCATAACGCTACGCACGTGGCAAGGTGTGGGCTGCAGTTTGCCGGGCTGCTAACTCCCTGTGCGGGGCAAATATCGGCATTTTACCGTACCCCGCAGGTAAGGTTAACAGTGGCTTATCCCGGTATTAATTTATAGGATGTGTTTTTCCCTTATCAACACGCAACCTTCCCGTCAGTTTTCTGCTCTAAAAATGAGTACGTTTAACCTTCCAAAATCCTCATTATCCGCTATATTCACGCGGCCCAAAAATGCATCAATGAAAAAAGTTTTACTTGTTGTTTTACTGTTTGTAGGCACGTATCTCCTCAACGCACAGCCCTACGGCTGTAATCTCCAAAACATCCGCAATGCTTTTACCGCCGCCGGTTATACCGAATTAACCGGAGTGGTAGGCCAGCCTTGCAGCTTGTATTTTATTAACCCCACTTCGCAGGATGCTAATCTTTCCGAGGCCGATGCGCAGCAGTTAGGTGCGCACCTGGTGGTGTTTAACGATGCAGCCGAAAACACGGCGGTTGTAAACGCCTTAAATGCCTCCGGTGTAATTTCCAGTGTGGCTGCCGTATGGGTGGGGTATACCGATCAGGTAACAGAAGGTACCTGGGTTACTTTAGACGGAACCCCAATGACCTACTTAAACTGGGCATCAGGCGAGCCAAACAACAACGGACAAGGCAGTAGTTGCTGCGGTATCCCCGATTGGTTGGGTGGATGCCAAACCAGCGAAGCCTGGCGTTGCCAATACGGCGAAGACTGTGCACAGATTTACTCCAGCGGCCAGTGGAACGACTTGCCCTGCAATCGCAGCAGCGTTTCGGTAATTGAAGTAAACCTCTGCCCCGACATCACAACCACTGTTCCTCCTACACCGGTTTGCGCCAACTACCAAACACATGCTTCGGCTACTGCAATACTGGGTTCGCAGCCTTACACCTGGCTGTGGAACGAACTGCCTTCAGGCACACAGGTTGGCACTACCTCTTCTATCAACGTAACACCAACTGGCACCACTTCTTACCAAGTACAGGTAACCGACCGTTGGGGTTGTTATGCATTAGATACCGCTGTAATTACAGCGCAGGTTTGCACCGGCCCTCCGGGATGCGACCTTGTTGCCCTGCGCCAGGCATTTGCTGCCGCCGGTTACAACGAACTGAACGGTGTAGTTGGCCAGCCCTGCAGTTTATATTTTATCAATCCCCAATCGCAGGATGCTAACCAGTCGGAATTAGATGCCCGCCAGTTAGGCGCGCATCTGGTAGTGTTTAACGATGCCGCCGAAAATGCCGCTGTGGTAAATGCACTCAACTCTACAGGCGTAATTGCATCGGTAGGGGCAGTTTGGGTTGGTTATACCGATGTTGTGAACGAAGGCACTTGGCTTACGCTGGATGGAACGCCTATGAGTTACCTGAACTGGGCTTCAGGCGAACCAAACAACAACGGACAAGGCGCCAGTTGCTGTAGCTTCCCCGATTGGTTGGGTGGATGTTCTTCCAGCCAGGCCTTCCGCTGTCAGTATGGCGAAGACTGTGCCCAGATTTATGCAGCAGGTACCTGGAACGATTTGCCTTGTAATACCAACAGCGTTTCGGTAATCGAAGTAAACCTTTGTCCGCAAATAACCACTAACAACGATACGGTAATGTGTGGTGGCAATCCGCTCAATCTCTCTGCATCTACTTTATTAGGTTCAACACCGTATGTGTATTCATGGAACCCCGGTAATTATTCTACCAATCCTGTAACCGTTAACCCGGTAGTAAGTACCTTATATACGGTTACTGTTACCGACCGCTGGGGTTGTTTTGATGACGATACCGTAAACGTTACCA
This sequence comes from Chitinophagales bacterium, assembly GCA_044225825.1. Lineage (GTDB taxonomy): Bacteria > Bacteroidota > Bacteroidia > Chitinophagales > LD1 > Bog-950. Next base: position 590,247 of record JBGAIB010000001.1, on the reverse strand, counting down.
TTAATGGAGGGGGTGTTCAATCTTATACCATCTATCCTAACCCGGTTTGTATTAACCGCACAACTACGGTAACCTATACCGGCACCGGAGCGCCTTCTGCTACCTATACGTGGGGCTTCGACGGCGGCACGGTAGTTAGCGGCAGCGGCCAGGGCCCTTACGAGGTAATGTGGACCACCGGGGGTACCAAAAACGTTACCCTGGATGTAAACGATAACGGATGCATATCGCCGCAGGTAACGCAACAGGTTACCATTAATAATAACCCCGTAGCCGATGCAGGGCCTGATGTTACGGTTTGTTCCGGTGGTATTGTGCAGTTAGGCACGGCTACTACCGCCGGCTATACCTATCAGTGGTTCCCCGGCAGTAATCTTAATAACGATTCTATTTCTAACCCGGTGTTCAGCGCCAATAACCTTACTGCCAGCCCGGTTACTATACCTATTGCCGTAGCCGTAACTCAATTCGCTTGTTATAATACCGATACCGTTTTGGTAACCGTTAATCCTCCTGCACCTACAGGCATTACACCGTCAGGGCCAATACCTGTTTGTAATGGCGGCAGCATCACACTTAATCCCGATTCGGTTTATGTAACCTATATCTGGAGCGATTCAAGCACAAACAACTCTTTAACGGTTACGCAACCGGGCACGTATTTTATGGCTGCCATTGCCGCCAATGGTTGCCAATACATCAGCGCTCCGCTTAACGTAACATTCAATCCCCCTGCTTCTTCTTCTATCAGTGCATCAGGTCCGGTTGATTTTTGCCAGGGAGGCAGTGTTACACTCACCAGCGACTCCGTTTATAACTCTTACTTATGGAGTACGTCAGCAACAGCTAATAGCATCACGGTTTCTGCCACAGGTGCTTATAGCATGAGCGGTATCGATGCTGCAGGCTGTAACTATGCCAGCAATGTAATTAACGTAACGGCTAATCCGCTGCCGGTGTTATCGCTGGGTTCTTCTACCGATGTTTCCTGCTTTGGTTTAAGCGATGGTACCATCACTGCTACAGCCGCATCCGGCACACCTAACTATAATTATGCATGGGCCACCACTCCGCCGCAGTTTAGTGCTACGGCCAGCGGGCTTACAGCAGGTAGTTATACCGTAGTGGTAGCCGATTCTAAAAATTGTGGCGATACGGCAACGTATTCCATTACCGAACCGCAACAACTGGTGTTGAATGGTGCCATTACAGATGTAAGTTGTTTCTATTCTGTTGATGGAGGTGTGGCATTAACGCTTACCGGTGGTACTACGCCTTACAATTACAACTGGAGCAACGGCAGCACTACGGCTAACCTGCAAAATGTAGCCGGTGGCAATTACGATGTTACCGTGTCTGATGCCAACAGCTGTTCTGTTACCTCTACGTTTGTGGTAACTGGTCCTGCTGCTATCACCGTTCAATCCTTGGAGTTCGACTCCATTAAGTTTGGCACCGAAGTGCCGTTGAACCTCGATGTGCAGCCCGCCTCAGGTGTTTACACCTACCAATGGAATCCGGCTAATTACCTCAGTTGCACCGATTGTGCTAATCCATCTTTTTACGCTACCCGTAGTATGGATTATAACATTACCGTTACTGATGCTAATGGTTGCAGCATAACTACCACAGTTAGCGTGAACGTACTGGCCGATAAGCCGGTATTTATACCAAACGCCTTTACGCCAAACGGTGACGGTTACAACGATTTATGGAGTGTGTATGCCACAGGAACGGCCTACTATAATATGCAGGTGTTTAACCGCTGGGGCGAAATGGTGTATCAGTCGTATAACATCAACGCCGGTTGGGATGGGAAATACAAAGGCAAAGATGCCGATGCTGGTGTATACGTGTATGTGTTACAACTTACCTTCCTCGATTCGGAGACAAAAAAATATACCGGCAGCTTTACGCTGATGAAGTAACGCTAAAAAGGAGGCCCTAAAGCCTCCTTTTTATTTTCTGCTAACCAATTATTGTTTTACAAAATAGCACTGCTGCGCTTTTTTCTGAAATGGGCACGGGTACTCATTTTGCATTCGGTATCTTTAAACTACCAAAACACGTTTTATGAAAATTGCCACGTACAACGTTAACAGCATCAATGCCCGCTTGCCTATTGTGCTGCGCTGGTTAAAGGAGCAACAACCTGATATTGTGTGTTTGCAGGAATTAAAAGCACCGCAGGAGAAGTTTCCCTTGCAGGCTATCGAAGAGGCGGGCTACAAAGCCTTATGGCACGGCCAAAAAAGCTGGAATGGTGTGGCTATTCTTTCGCGCGTGGGGGATATTACCGAACGCATACGGGCATTACCCGGCGACCCCGAGGATGTGCACAGCCGGTATATTGAGGCGGAAGTAGATGGACTGATCATCGCCTGCCTTTACCTTCCCAACGGTAATCCGGCCCCGGGGCCAAAATTCGATTATAAACTTTCCTGGTTCGCGCGCCTGCAAAAACATGCGGCCGAATTACTAAAGAGCGGTAAGCCTGTTGTAATCACCGGCGACTTTAACGTAATGCCTACCGAACTGGATGTTTACAAACCCGAGAAATGGGTGGATGATGCCCTCTTCCGTCCTGAAGTGCGTAAAGCGTTTCACGACTTGATAGCGCAAGGCTGGACCGATGCTGTTCGCAAGTTACATCCCGATGAAGTGATCTATACCTTCTGGGATTACTTCCGCAACGCCTACGGCCGCAATGCAGGTTTACGTATCGATCACTTTCTGCTAAGTCCCAATGTTGTAAAACGGCTGCAAAAAGCAGGTGTCGACAAAGACGTTCGCGGCTGGGAAAAAACCAGCGACCACGCACCAGTATGGATAGAACTGAAAGACCTTTAGCAAAAACAGCCACTTGCTCACAAAACGCAAAAGCTGTCCCCCTTTGCATAAGCTATTTCAGCGTTGCCAAGGGGGACGAGAAAAAACAGGAAATGTCTGGTTATTGAATAGCCCTGTTTTTTCGGAGGGGGTTACCTATTCCCGTGGTTGGCGGCCCCGCCAACCACAGAGTTTAGGACAGAGCTTATGTTATAAAACAATCCCTCTTTACCCTGCTCACAAAGCGCAAAAGCTGTCGCCACTGCGCAAACCAATTCACCACTCATAAACTCTAAACCCCATTATTTTCTCCCTGCCACAATCTTCTCCACCACACTGGGGTCCAGTAAAGTCGATGTATCACCCAAATTGCTCATGTCTCCCTCCGCAATTTTGCGCAGTATGCGCCGCATAATTTTACCACTGCGTGTTTTAGGTAAACCGGGCACTACCTGTATTTTATCAGGCTTTGCAAACGGACCGATCCGATCCGTAACCAGCGCACGTATTTCCTGTTCCAATCGCTCGCCCACCACATCATCAAGGTGGCAAATCACAAAAGCGTATAAGCCTTGTCCCTTCACATCGTGCGGGTAACCAACTACGGCCGATTCTACTACCAGGTTGTGTTCGTTAATGGCATCTTCCAGTTCACCGGTACCTATGCGGTGCCCTGAAACATTTACAACATCATCTACGCGGCCTGTTATACGGTAATAGCCGTCGTGGTCGCGTTTGCAGCCATCACCGGTAAAGTAATAGCCTTTGTAGGTATTAAAGTAAGTGTTCTTAAAACGTTCATGGTCGCCGTAAACCGAACGCGCCATACCGGGCCACGGAAATTTAATACACAGGTTGCCTTCAACGCCATTGCCCGGCACTTCCTTTCCTTTCTCATCCATCAACACAGGCTGTACACCGGGCAGGGGATAAGTAGCGAATGCAGGTTTCAATACGGTGGTGTAGGCAATAGGCGATATAAGGATACCACCCGTTTCGGTTTGCCACCAGGTATCTACAATAGGGCAACGTCCGCCCCCCACGTGGTGGTGATACCACTCCCAGGCCTCTTCATTTATTGGTTCACCTACCGAACCCAATACGCGTAAACTGGAAAGGTCCTTGCCATCAAATATCGAAGGGCCAAATTTCTCCAGCGAACGGATAGCCGTTGGGGCGGTGTACAAAATATTCACCTTGTGCTTATCTACTACATCCCAAAAGCGCCCGTGATCCGGGTAGATCGGCGTGCCTTCAAAAATGATAGAGGTAGCACCGTTTAAAAGCGGCCCATACACCAGGTAACTATGGCCGGTAACCCAACCGATATCTGCCGTGCAGAAGAATACCTCTTTCTCTTTGTAGTTAAATACCTGCTTAAAGGTATAGGCTATATATACCATGTAACCCGCTGTGGTGTGCAGCACCCCTTTGGGCTTACCGGTAGAGCCGGAGGTATAAAGAATAAACAATGGATCTTCCGCCTCCATAGCTTCAGCCTGGTGTTCGGTCGATACATCCTTCACCGCATCATGCCACCAAATGTCGCGTTCCGGTTGCATAGTAACAGCACTATTGCGGTGGTTTAACACCACGCACTTTTTTACGGATGGCGTTTGCTGCAGCGCTTCATCCACAATTTTCTTCAGCTCAATTTTTTTATCACCCCGGTAAACAGCATCTGCGGTTAACACAATGCTGCAATCGGCATCATTAATACGGTCTATTAACGAGTTGCTCGAAAAACCTGCAAATACTACGGAATGGATAGCGCCTATCCGTGCGCAGGCCAGCATGGCTATGGCACCTTCCAGCACCATCGGTAGGTAAATACAAACCCTGTCTCCTTTTTTTACACCCAGTTGCAGCAGGGCATTCGCAAACCGGCAAACTTCGGTATGCAATTGTTTGTAGGTTAAACTCCGCGATGGCTCGGTAGGGTCGTTGGGTTCCCATATCAGGGCAACCTGATCGCCGCGTTCTGCTAAATGGCGGTCCAGGCAGTTTTCCGTCAGGTTCAGTTCGGCACCGTTAAACCATTTGATCGTCGGCGTTTTAAACTCCCATTCCAGCACCTTATCCCACCTTTTCTTCCAGGTAAACGAATCGGCTATAGTACCCCAAAATGCTTCTGGTGCTGTTACACTCTGGTTATACGCCTCAAAATACTCTTCAATAGTACTTATCTGTTTCATACGGCTGTTTACATTCTTTTTGGTTAAGGTCACGTACGAGTCCTGTTATCAAAGGTAATTTAATCACTCATCTTGCCATCCTGCCTGTTCAATCATCAGAATCTCTGTATTTATCACCGCCTTTTATGAGGTTGATCATACCGGTCGCACTTGCTGCTCTGTTGTTTTGTATGCAATAAAAACCAAAGTAATGACAAAGAGTTTCCATCTGATTATAGCCCTTTTGTTTGCAGGCAGTATGTTGGCACAAGTGCCGTCCAAATTCAATTATCAGGCTGTTGTGCGCGATGTGAATGGCCAGGCCGCTATCAGCCAGCCGGTGGAACTGCGATTTACTATTCATAATGGCAGTCCTTCCGGGTCATCGGTTTATACCGAAACCAGTAACCTTACCTCTAACCAATTTGGTTTGGTGAGCACCGAAATAGGAGCTAATGCCAACTTAGATGTGGTGAACTGGGGCAACGGACCCAAATTTTTGCAGGTAGAGGCCAAGGTGAACAATGCAGCTAGTTTTACGGATATGGGTACCACTCAGTTAATTAGCGTGCCCTATGCCCAATTTTCCCGGTTTGCCCTGGTAGCCGATACGGTGCTACACCTGCCTGCACCTCCGGCACCGGCTGCTAAGCCTTTGATAAGTGTGTTTGATCTCTATTCCGAACAAACAATACCCTCAGGTGCTGGGTTTAATATGCGTTGGGCGGATGGCACCACTGCTCCTTTATCAATAGTCGATTCTGCTTTTACGCTACATGACGATACCATTACAATCAATTTAACAGGACGTTATCGATTAAGCTACGAGGTATCCTTGCAGAATTCTTCCGGTGGTTCTGCAGCTAACTGTGCAAGCATTTGGGTTAGGCAAACGTATGATATCATGTTGAATGGCACTAACAGCGGCATTTTCCTGGGCACTACCAGCGGGGCTATAGCAACAGCCAGCCGTTCAGTCACCTACGATTTTCCCGCAGGCTTGCAGCTTTGGTTAAAAGTAACACAGGTTACCGGTAATGGCGTTATCTCTACTGTTCCGCATGGTTCACATTTTAGTATCGAAAAACTGGATTAGTACATAGGTTTTAAATATATACAGACGGCCCTTTTGAGGGGCCGTTTGTGTTTGTATCAACAGTGGAACTGAGTTTGCTCATGAAGCGGAATTTATATGTCCTATACTTTTGAGTAGCTAAAACGAATCTAATATGAATGTCAGCGGAAAAGTAATTGTGGTAACCGGTGGTGGTAATGGTATTGGTCGCGAGTTGGTATTAAACCTGCTGAACAGAGGAGCACGGGTTGCGGCAGTGGATATCAGCGAGGCAGCTTTGGAGGAAACCGTGAAACTGGCCGGAGATAAGCGTACGAATTTATCCTGCCACATGCTTAACATTACCAATAGGGCAGAAGTGGAAGCCCTGCCGGACCGGGTGCTGCAAGCCCATGGTCAGGTCGATGGCCTTATTAATAATGCAGGTATCATTCAACCCTTTGTGCCTATTGCTCAATTGGATTACCCTGCCATCGAAAGGGTGATGAACGTAAACTTTTATGGCTTGCTTTACATGACCAAAACCTTCCTTCCGTTGTTGCTCAAACGCCCCGAGGCGCATATTGTAAACATATCGAGTATGGGAGGTTTTCTTCCGGTTCCGGGCCAAACCATTTATGGCGCTTCAAAGGCAGCGGTTAAACTCTTTACCGAAGGCCTGCGGTCCGAGTTGATGGATACGCCGGTTAAGGTAACTATCGTATTCCCCGGGGCTATAGCCACCAACATTGCAGCCAACTCGGGTGCTGCATTAAAAACTGGTGCTACCGCCGAAAACTCCGCTATCAAAATGACTACCCCGGTAGCAGCCGCCGAAATTATCATCCAGGGTATGTTGCATAATAGTTACCGGGTATTGGTAGGCTCCGACGCCAAATTCCTCGATTTTCTCTACCGCCTAAGGCCAAAGTTCGCCGCAGAGTTTATCTATAAGAAAATGAAGGAGTTGATGTAAAGGGTTGCGGGCTGCACTGGCTGGCTATTCTCTAAAAAAAGTTATTTTTTAATAGTTTGATTGATAGATCATAAATTTGCGCCGCAAATGAATGCCAAGGGCTCTTCTTTCATACTGGCCAAATACAATACCCTTACATTAAAGCGCCTAATGCTTTCCTTGTTTGTTGCATTAGTGCTTTGTTTTACCCTGGGCAATACCACTTCCGGGCATAACCGCGCCTTAGCAAAGGCATCCGTTATCCGCGAAGAATTGCAGTTTCTGGCTGAAATAGAAATTGGGAGTCATCAATTTACCAGGCTTGACATTCCCTATGAGTCGTCCGCCATTCCCGGCGACCGCGAAATCCCAAATGAAAACGAACCTGATGAGGATCCTGATTCAGACTCCGATTCTATTGTTGAGCACATACAGCAATTAACCATAGCGGACGTAACCACCCCTGTAAGTTGGGGGGCCTACTCGTCTGGCCTGTTTCAAAACCTGTCAAGGGTTCCATTATTCGTACTCCACCATTCCTGGAAGAGTTACATAGCTTAATTTTTTAGTACCAGCTTACCGCTGGGCCTATAGGCCCTTCCCGTATGCGGTCTGCTTGAGCATTTGCATTTACCGCAAGTGTTTCCAATTGTAATTAGTCATTTAAACATAAACTTTAATGAAGAGGATAGTAATGTTGGCAGGCCTGTTAGGCACATTGTTTTTTACAGGATGCCATAGCGAGAAGCAAGAAAAGGTGGAGGATGCGAAATTCCTGATTACCAGCCCTGCACAAATGGATACCATGATCTATAAGGATTATGTGTGTCAGATTCATGCCGTAAGCCACATCGAAATGCGTTCGCAGGAAAAAGGTTACCTGCAGAATATCTATGTGGACGAAGGCCAGCATGTAAGCAAAGGCCAGAAAATGTTCCAGATTATGCCGGTAATTTACGAGGCGGAAATGGAAAAGGCTAAAGCCGAAGTAAGCTATGCCGAAATTGAATACCAGAATACAAAAAACCTGGCCGACAGCAACATCGTTTCCAAAAACGAACTGGCCCTGTCAAAAGCTAATCTTGATAAGGCCAAAGCAGAGTTGGCCCTGGCACAGGCACACCTGGAGTTCACCGATATACGTGCTCCTTTTGACGGTGTAATGGATCGCTTTTACGAGCGGTTAGGAAGCTTGGTAGATGAAGGCGAACTGCTCACCACCCTTTCCGATAACAGCAAAATGTGGGTGTATTTCAATGTGCCGGAGGCCGAATATCTCGATTATGCAAGCCGTTCTAAAAAAGAAGGTCAGCCTAAGGTTAAACTACGTATGGCTAACAATGAAGTTTTCCCGCAGGAAGGTATCGTGGAAACCATCGAAGGCGAGTTTAATAACGAAACAGGCAACATTGCTTTCCGTGCCACTTTTCCAAATCCAACAGGGCTGCTGCGTCACGGCGAAACCGGAACAGTTATGATGCCCGTTTATCTGAAAGATGCCATTCTCGTTCCGCAAAAATCAACCTTCGAAATTCTGGATAAAAAATATGTGTATGTAGTGGATGAACACATGGTGTTGAAGTCTCGTCAAATCACTGTTTCCCACGAAATGCCACATCTGTATGTGGTTTCTTCCGGACTCACCTCAAGCGACAAAATCCTGCTCGAAGGACTCGGCAAGGTTAAAAACAACGAGAAGATTGAGGGCGAGTTTATCTCTTTCGATAAGGTAATGGCCGATATAAACAATTTACACGCCGAATAAGGCAGGAACCAAAATTTTATAGACATGTTTAATTCGTTCATTCAAAGACCGGTTCTTGCTATAGCCATATCCCTGGGTATAATCTTCATGGGATTGCTGGCAATTTTTACAACCCCGGTTGCGCAGTTTCCCGAAATTGCTCCCCCAAGGGTAACTATCTTCATCGAATTCCCAGGCTCTAATGCCGATGTGCTTGTCAAATCAACCTTAACCATTTTGGAGAGGGCTATTAACGGTGTGCAGGGAATGCAATACATTCTTTCCGATGCCACTAGCGCCAGCGAAGCGTCCATCGACGTAGTGTTTGAGCCCGGCATTGACCCCACGCTTGCAGCAGCACGCGTCAAATCACGGGTAGATCAGGTAATGACAAACCTGCCTCCGTTGGTACAACGCGAAGGTGTGATTATCACACCCCTGCAACCAAGTATGTTGATGTATGTAAACCTTTTCAGCACCGATAAAAATTGCGATGAAAAGTTTCTGTTCAACTATGCTAATACATACATCCTCCCCGAAATACAACGAATCAGCGGTATGGGCCGTGCGGAAGCAATCGGTAGCCGTGCTTTCGCCATTCGTGTATGGTTAAATCCCGACCGGATGAGGGCTTACAAAATTTCGGCAGATGAAGTTTTAAAGGCTATAGACGAACAAAGTGTGCTAGCACGACCGGGAAGGGTAGGTTTAAGTTCCGGAAAAACAGCACAATCGCAGGAGTACGTGTTCACCTATAAAGGATGGTATAATAAACCAGAGCAGTACGAGGGTATTATTATCCGTGCAAATCCGGATGGCGAGTTACTTAAGCTTAAGGACGTGGCCCAAATTGAAGTGGGTAGCGAGTTCGTTGATATCTACTCGAATAAAGATGGATACCCTTCTGCTTCCTTGGTGCTAAAGCAAAACCCCGGCAGTAATGCCAATAAGGTAATTGAAGAAGCAAAGGCCAAGCTGGAAGAACTGAAAAAGGATTTTCCTCCGGGCATGGACTACGAGATTAACTACGATGTATCCAAGTTCGTAAACGCTTCTATCGAAAAGGTACTGCACACCCTGCTGGAAGCTTTTATCCTGGTAGCAATTGTGGTATTCGTTTTCCTGGGCGATTGGCGATCAACCCTTATCCCCATCCTTGCAGTGCCGGTTTCCCTTATCGGCACCTTCATCTTTATGCAGATGTTTGGTTTAAGTATAAACCTCATTACACTTTTTGCATTGGTGTTGGCTATCGGCATTGTGGTAGATAACGCCATCGTAGTGGTGGAAGCCGTGCACGTAAAAATGGCCGAAGACAACGTATCGCCTTATAAAGCGGTTAAAAAAGTATTAGGCGAAATTGGCGGTGCCATTATCGCTATTACCCTGGTTATGACGGCCGTGTTTGTTCCGGTAGCCTTTATGAGCGGACCGGTAGGGGTACTGTACAGGCAGTTCTCTATTACTATGGCCACTGCAATCATTTTATCAGGGGTAGTGGCGCTTACGCTTACACCTGTTTTATGTGCTATGCTTCTACGCAATACGCACGGGCAGCCACACCGTAAAACACCTGTTACCTTGTTTTTGGATTGGTTTAATAACTGGTTCGAAAAAGTTACCGGCCGTTATAGCGGATTGCTTAAGCGAATCGTTGACCGCCGTGTGGTTACCTACGGTATGTTGTTTGTTTTTGGTATTGCTGTTGTTGGCGTTAACCGCGTATTACCTGCCGGCTTTATTCCAAACGAAGATCAGGGGCAGATATATGCCATCATTCAAACACCTCCGGGTACTACATTGGAGCGCACGAATGAAATAGCCCGTAAACTGCAAAAAATGGCAAAGGAGGTGGAAGGTGTTCAATCCGTTACCTCGCTGGCGGGTTTCGAAATCCTTACAGAGGGCCGCGGTTCTAACGCAGGTACCTGTTTAATTAACCTCGCCGATTGGTCGGATAGAAAACAAACGGTAAAACAGATTATCGAGAAGTTGGAAGAAAAGTCAAAAGATCTTCCTGCTACCATCGAATATTTCCAGCCGCCTGCGGTACCCGGCTATGGTACTTCCGATGGCTTCTCACTTCGCTTGCTTGATAAAAATGGTGATGTGGATTACCAGGTTTTTGACCAGGTAAACAAGGATTTTCTGGAGGCCCTTCGTAAACGTAAGGAGCTTAGCGGTTTGTTTGCGTTCTTCTCTGCTAAATATCCTCAATACGAATTATTGATTGATAATGAGCTCGCCATGCAAAAAGGCGTTTCTATCGGCGCTGCCATGGAAAACCTCAATATCATGATTGGTAGTACCTACGAGCAGGGCTTTATTCGCTTCAATAACTACTATAAGGTATATACCCAGGCCGCTCCCGAATTCAGGAAACAACCTTCCGATCTGTTAAACATGTTTATTAAAAACGAGGCAGGCGAAATGGTTCCCTATTCTGCGTTCATGAAGATTGTAAAAACGCAGGGACCAAACGAGATATCGCGTTATAACCTTTATGTTTCGTCGCTTATTAACGGTATGCCTTCGCCCGGTTACTCTTCCGGTGATGCCATCAAAGCCATCCGTGAAGTAGCAAAAGAATCGCTGCCCCGCGGATATGATATTGCATGGGAAGGTCTCTCATATGACGAAGCAAAGCGTGGAAATGAAGCCCTGTATATATTCCTCGTGGTGCTGTTCTTTGTGTATCTGATCCTGGCAGCACAATACGAAAGCTTCCTGTTGCCTTTTGCTGTGTTGCTTTCCATCTTCCCGGGCATATTCGGATCCTTCCTGTTGCTTAAAACAATGGGTCTCTCTAATGATGTTTATGCCCAGGTTGGCTTGATTATGCTTACAGGTCTGTTAGGTAAAAACGCGGTGCTGATTGTGGAATTTGCCGTCCAGAAACATAATCAGGGCGCTACGGTGCTCGAAGCCGCAATCGAAGGTGCAAGAGTCCGTTTCCGCCCGATATTGATGACCTCCTTCGCGTTCATTGCAGGTCTTATACCGCTGGTAATAGCAACCGGTCCTGGTGCCGTTGGCAACCATACTATTGGTGCATCGGCTTTGGGCGGTATGCTATTCGGTACCATCTTTGGTGTGCTGTTGGTGCCGGGCCTCTACTACATATTCGGCACTATATCAGAAGGACGTCACCTTATCCGTGATGAAGACGTGAACCCGCTCAGCGAAGCCTTTGTGGAGAGTGGTTCCGAAGCTGCGCTTACCAGAAACGTTAAACAGATAATTGCTAAAATTTTAAGGAGGAACAATGGAGAATAAGACTATCATTAAATATATAGCTATCGTGCTCTTGTTGCTTCCGATAGCCGCATGCAAGCTCTTTAAGGAACCCATAAAAACGGAAAGTAAAACCGTGCCTGCCATGTACGGTGCAGTGGCCGATAGTACCAATATGGCCGCCAGAAAGTGGCGCAATTACTTTACCGACCCTAATTTGGTAGCGCTTATAGATACAGCCCTGAAGAATAACCAGGAGTTGAATATTACGATGCAGGAAATAGATATTGCACGCAACGAAATCCGCGCGCGTAAAGGAGAGTACCTGCCCTATCTGAATGCCGGCGTGAATGGCGCTGTCGATAAATCCGGAAAGTATACCTGGAACGGTCAGTCCGAGGAAGACTGGAAAGCCGCTGGAAACAAGCCCAAATATATCGGCGACTTTATGGTTGGCGTCAACTTCTCCTGGGAAATTGACATCTGGAAGAAACTCCGCAATGCGAAAAATGCCGCTGCAGCCCGTTACCTGGCAAGTATAGAAGGCAAAAACTTTGCAGTAACCAACCTGGTAGCCGAAATTGCGGAAGCCTACTACGAACTGGTGGCCCTCGATAATCAGCTGGAGATAATCCGGCGCAATATCGAGATACAGCAAAACGCACTCAGCATCGTTAAGCAACAAAAGGATGCCGGCCGCGAAACACAGTTAGCTGTAAATCGTTTTCAGGCGCAATTGCTCAATACACAGAACCGGCAGTACGAAGTACTGCAGCAGATAACCGAAACGGAAAACCACCTGAATTTTTTAACCGGCCGTTTCCCTTCGCCCATTATCCGTAACGATGCTTCATTCTACAATTTTGTATTCGACTCTATTGCTGCGGGCGTGCCCAGCCAGTTACTCGAAAACCGCCCGGATATTCGCCAGGCCGAACAGGAACTGGCAGCGGCCAAACTGGATGTAAAGGTGGCCAAGGCTGCTTTCTTCCCTTCGCTCCGTTTATCGGCATCAGCCGGCTTTCAGGCATTTAACCCCGCAGTTTGGTTTCATCCCGAATCAATACTGGCTGGGGTGTTGGCTGAGTTAATGGCTCCGCTTATTAACCGCAATGCTATTAAAGCACAATACATGAGTTCGCGATCCAAACAGGTGCAGGCTGTATATAAATACGAGCAAACCATCCTGAATGCATTTCTGGAAGTGCAGAACCAACTGGCCGCCATTGATAATTATTCAAAGGGATTTACCACAAAATCAAATGAGGTAGATATCCTCACCCAATCCGTATCAATTTCCGATAACCTCTTTAAATCGGCACGTGCCGACTATATCGAAGTGTTGTTAACCCAGCGCGAGGCATTGGACTCCAAAATGGAAATGATTGAGATAAAGCAGAAGCAATTAAATGCTGAGATCAATATCTACAAGGCCCTTGGCGGCGGGTGGAGATAGTTTTTATAAATGTGGTTCTCTAGTCAGGGCAGCCGGTGGAAACACCGGCTGTTTTATTTTCAAAATCATTCATTCCACAAAATAATTATACCGAATGGTATATTTTGTTTATTTTCGTCCTGATATGAAAAGTGGCCTGACCAAAGCAGAACAAACGAAGCAGTTCATTATTGAGCGAACGGCACCCGTTTTCAATGCGAAAGGCTATGCAGGTACTTCGCTAACTGATTTAACTGCAGCTACCGGACTTACCAAGGGCAGTATCTATGGTAACTTCGAAAACAAGGACGAAGTAGCCTTGGCGGCCTTCGATTACAATTTCAAACGTGTAACGCTCTATATACGCGAAAGAATGCTGGCTACCGATAATGCCGTGGAGCGTTTATTGGTTTACCCACAGGTGTACCGCGACTTTTTAAAGATACCTTTCCTCAAACCCGGTTGCCCCTTATTAAATACCTCTACAGAAGCAGACGATACGCACCCCGCCTTGAAGAAGAAGGCGGCTGATGCACTTGCTTTTTGGAAAACTGCGGTGGAAGATCAAATAAAGCGCGGGATAAAGCGGGGCGAGATAAAACGCACCACTAACCCAACAGAATTTACGGTGGTGCTTATGTCCTTAATTGAAGGTGCTGTTATGCAGGCAAAAGTTACTGAGCGCCCTACCGAACTGCGCATAGCCATGGGCTTTCTCGAAAAAATGATTCTGGATTTGCGCCCATAATTTTTTTGATTCAAAATATACCGAACGGTATATTTTGAAAACGATTTTAAAACCAACACATAAACTACATCTCATGAAAATTCAGAAATTAAACTGGGCAGGTATTAAACTGCAATGCGGCGATAAAACCATTTTAATTGATGCCGTTGAAAATTTCAAACCCTATTTTCCGGTACTGGGCGAACCGCTTACTCCGCTGGTAAAATTTACAGAAGAAGTAAAGGCCGATTATATGCTCTTTACCCACCTGCACTTGGACCATCTGGATGTAAGCGTGGTTGAAAAATGCTTAAAACCTGAAGGCAAAATCATTGGCTATAAAAAGCTGGAAAAGGAAATTTTAAAACTTAACCGGCCTGCCATATTGTTAGATACCAACGAAAGTTTTGAAGCAGACGGCATTACGTTCAAAGCAGTCTACTCGCTGGATGGTGTAGGGGAGGAGCAAACCGCCTGGATAGTAAGTGATGCTACTACGAAAATCTTTCACGGCGGCGATACTATCTGGCACAATCAGTTTTGGAAATTGGGTAAGGAAAATCCGGGTATCGATTTCGCCTTTTTGCCCATCAATGGCGCTGTGGTAAATTTCCAAATCATTGGGTTGGAATACAGCACCGTTCCCGCCTCGCTTACTCCGGAGCAAGCATTCAATGCGGCCAAACTTCTTCATGCAAAAACCTTGGTGCCTATCCACTATGGTAAATTTGCCACGCCATTCTATCAACCAACCGATACATCCGAACAGGTTTTAACTGCCGTTGCCGAAAAGATAAAGCAACCGCATCAGCTGGTAGAGGATGGTAAATATTTGATTGGATAACGACAATCGATAAACTAAACAGCCCGGAGCATTTGCTGCCGGGCTGTTTGGTTTATAATAGCTTGCCCCCGCTCGTTCGGAACTTAGTTCCGGACCGGTATTGGCAACATCACTATTTATTCAGGGCCGCCTGTATCCTTCTGAAACTCTCTAAACCGGCTTCCAGGTTTTCAATAATTTCTCCGGCAATAACATCAGGGTCCGGTAGGTTGTCAAGGTCCGCCAGCGATTTATCTTTTAACCAGGTAATATCCAAACTGGTTTTATCGCGGGCCACTATTTCGTCGTACGTAAATTTGCGCCAGCGGCCTTCGGGGTTGGTTTCCGCATGAAAGGTTTCTTTCCGCTTACTGCGGTTACTTGGTTTGTAGCAGTCTACAAAATCCTTCAGGTCTTCATACTTTAAAGGGTTCTTCTTTAACGTATGGTGAATGTTGGTGCGGTAATCATACACCCACACTTCTTTTGTCCACGGATTTTTGCTGGCAGGTTTGTTATCAAAGAAGATAACGTTGGCCTTTACACCCTGTGCGTAGAAAATACCTGTGGGCAAACGCAGGATGGTATGCAAATCGGTATTCTCCAACAACTTCTTTCTAACCGTTTCACCGGCACCGCCTTCAAACAGCACATTATCAGGAACCACCACAGCGGCTAATCCTGTTGTTTTAAGCATGCTGCGGATGTGTTGCACAAAGTTTAACTGTTTGTTGCTGGTGGTGGCCCAAAAATCCTGACGGTTATACGTTAACTCATCCTTTTCCAGTTCCCCTTCTTCGTTGGTAAAGGTTTGCGAACTCTTTTTACCAAAGGGCGGATTGGCCAGCACATAATCGTATGTAACCGGCGAGGCTGCAATTAAGGCATCAGCCGGAGAAATAAAATTGTCGCCGTCTATATCGCCTATGTTGTGCAAAAACAAATTCATTAAAGCCAGGCGGCGGGTGCCGGCTACAATTTCATTACCGTAAAAAGTGTGGTTTTTTAAAAATTTCTTCTGGCTTTTGTCAAGGTCGTTCTTCGCTACCAGGTAATCATAGGCTGCCAAAAAGAAGCCTCCCGTACCGCAGGCAGGGTCGGCAATAGTTTTCATGGGTTCAGGTCGCACGCAGTCCACCATGGCTTTAATAATTGGCCTTGGCGTAAAATACTGCCCCGCACCACCCTTTACGTCCTCGGCGTTCTTCTCCAGCAAACCTTCGTAAATGTCGCCTTTAACATCGGCACCCATTATCAGCCAGTTTTCGCTGTTTATCATATCAATTACCTTGGCCAGCATGGCAGGGTCTTGTATCTTATTCTGGCTTTTGGTAAATATTTGGCCAAGTATGCCGCGCTGTGTACTTAACTCCCGCAACAGGCTGGTATAATGCACCTCTAACTCGGCCCCCTTTAGGTTTACCAGGCTCTCCCAGTTATACTGTTTGGGTATATTAAGCTTGCGGTTATGCGGTGGCTTGCTGTATTCATCTGCCATTTTTAAAAACAGCAGGTAGGTTAATTGTTCTAAGTAGTCGCCATAGCCCACGCCTACATCGCGTAGGGGGTTGCAGAAAGACCAGACTTTCGAAACTATACTTGATGTACTATTGCTCAATTTCTTCTTTTTTTATGTGCATTATACTGCATGGGCTCTAACAAAAAATGTTGCTTCAGATCTCCTTTGTACTCGTGAAATTCGGCTACTTTTTTCTTTCTATCCAAGTTAAAAACACGATATAACGTATAGGACTTGTGATTCAATTCAGAAAATCTTACTTCGGGAAGAGAAATTGGAAACGGGGCGTTTGAATTTTGTGTCGTTGTTTTTACTTCAATTTTCTTTTCTGTTCCGTCGAAATTCCGTGAGAAAATATCATATCCCTCGCCATCCTTCATCTTTCTTACCTCCTTCGCAAAATCCGCCATCCCCTGCTCATTCAGTTTTCTTTTTTCATATTCAATTACCAGTTCTTCTCCAATCTTGCCTATCTCAGTAAACTCTTCGTTCTGTCCAGCCCAATCGATGTCTACCCCTTGGAATGAAAATGTTCTCGTAGGAATTTCGTCAATGCCATCGTCTGGGGCATCTCTTTTAATTAACCGATTTTTGAGTTTTGAAACATTTATAGTTTCGTTCCAAACTGATTCCATTATTTCATTGTACAAACTTTCATTATCTCTGATAAATCCGATTGTCTTTTCAACTAATTTGTCCCAGCTATAATCCGCGATTTCATCAAAAGGAACTTCCATCCAACTTACTTCATCAGGAATCAGTTGCGCGCATAATTCTTTCTGACTTTTAGATAGGGAGGAATCATTCTCGAAATAATAGTCAAGTTTATAAACAAGTGATTTGTGATTCGCATCAGCACCCACTGTGAAAAATATATCCTTATAGGCATCGCCTACTTTGTAAATGCGCGCCCAGGTATAATGCTTAAATCTTGCAATCTGTTTTTTGCCCTGATCGGTATTAATCCACCCTCTTTGACTCCACATGCGCCAGTTAAAGGCTTCAAAGCCCGGAAGTTGGGCAACGAGTTGCTCACTCCAATAAACCGTTTTTGATCCAAGGGAGTTCATGATTGTATTCTTTGCACGTATGTGTTCAGAATTTTGTTTGTCATAGACTTTTCCTGCCCATGAAGCAAGAAAATTTATATCCTTCTGTGTGAAAAACTCTGGTTTGGTCAAAAGGGTGCCTCCCGAACGGTCGGAAAGATCAATAGCAGTAGAAACTTCTGAAGTGTCATTCACAAATGCATTGTAATGCTTCGCATTTTTCCAGTATTCATTGCATTGTTTTTGCATTTTGTGGGCAAATTTTTTCCGCTCTAACTCAGCCGCATCGCCGTAGCCCAGGTCTTCTGCCAAGGGATAAAATGCGGGGCCAAAAGACTTTAAGCCTTCATACATAGCCATTGCGCTAAGCATTGGTCGGCCCTTACTATGTTCAAGTCTTGAAATTGCAGCAAGTTCATCACTTAGTATGTCTCTGTGCTCTTTGATCTCATTATTTAAGCCCAGTTGCTGCATAACTACACCGTAGGCCACGGGTGCATTTAATCTTGCTCGATCAATAAGCATGAGTCTTATTTCCTTGTTCATTGACTATCTAATATCAGGTTATTAACCTTTCTTGCCATTTATTTTTGGTAATAAGGTTTAAGCATTCTCTCGTCTCATCTTCATTAAACTTCTCCGCCTTATTCTTAACCTTGGTGTTCTTCAAATCAATCTTCCATTCTTTCATCGATTGCCTAACTGCCGCTAAATCGGTAGATTGAATATCTTCTATCACTTTGCAAACAGTTGCTAATAGTTCCGTTTGATGAGGTCGCTCTTTCGGGACATATTGCCCGAAAAGCTGAGCTAACTCACCGATGCCATCTATCACTTGCTGCTCATAAGGGTTATTGTATTTAAATAGCGATTTTTCATCAACCACCTTAAGTTCATTACCATCGGCACCAAAAAATTTCTTGTTTTTAACAGCCTTTTTCATTTCAGGAGGGTAAGGTCCCAAATGCCAGCGTTCGTATTTGTAATGTGTGGGTACTTTAAACAACCGGTCAATTAAATACATGTATTTAGCGGTTGTCATTTCACCGTGGCTTATATTCTTCTCCTTGGAAATCTTTAGTACATAGCCCAGCAATTGCATTTGGTAGAAGTAAACGTTTTTAGGCTTATACGCTGGCTTTTCTTCTGCAGCAACCAACCTCCCCTCAAACGCCTGTTTTAAAATACTTTGCTTTAACGTTTCTGCCTGTTGTAGACTGCTTTCAATAGCTTCTTCTATTTTATCGCATACTGTGAGTTTGCTTTCAAGTTCTTCGACGATGGCTTGTTGTTCTTCGAGAGAAGAAGAAAGGGGTATTTCCAGTTCTCTCATGGTCTTTAATCCCACATTCTTGATAGTACTACCTGTGGCATTCTTATTCGCGTAGCTGATAAACTGATTGCTTGTCAAATAATACCTAATGTAATTCTTATCCACTGTATCAAGAAGATTAAAGTAACAAGCGCTTTTACCAAGTACTATTTTTTCATTATTATAAAATGCGGTATACCCTATACTGCCATTTATGGAAATTAATACGGTTCGTTCACTCAAGGGTTTTTTATATTTATTGAATTCTTCAAGCGTAACCCTTTTTGTATTTTCCTTTATCTCAATTTTACCTTCGTTTAAATTGTTACCATTAATGAAGTAGTACTCCCCTATTTCTGAATATTTAGGTGTTCCGTGTAACCCATCACCCAACACGGTTGTTATTTCTCCCAATTTTTTAAAATTCCACCCCTCCGGCAATTCACCTAGTTCGGTTCCCTCCTTCGGTACATAACCCACTTCCGGCTCAGCCGCCATACTGTGTGATTCTGTCGGGATTCGAACTCGTGACCCATGCACTTTGGGTGTAGATTTTCCCTTACTACCCTTTTGAGCATTGGAGGAATTCGAACCTTCAGCTGCCGATAAGTTTTGCTTTCGCCAATTTTCAGTCAGTTTACCCTCAAAAGCCCATTTAAGTAAACTTTGGCGATAAACTTTTAATTGCTCGCGTGCAGTTAGCAGTTGTTGCTTGCCATTTTCCAAATCGCTTAGTAACTCTTCTATTTTAGAGACTATTTCGTGTTGTTCGGCAAGAGGAGGAATGGGAATTTGCTGCGCAAAAACATCACTATCACGAACTGCGGGATACGAACTACCGGTTTGTAGTTCATTGAGCGGTTGAAGGAACGTTTGTGTAAGTGTATAATAGAAAGCATACTTATGGTCAAGAACTTCACTTTTGGCTCGTATAACACAGAATCCTGAAGAGGCTATTTGACCATCGTAAATACGTTTGTCAACTACTGCAATATTTCGCATGTAGGTTCTAACTGTTGAAAACAAAATGTCATTGACAAACACTTTTTGTTGGGCCCGGGATGGCGCATCGTTCCATGTGTAGCTTTTATGATTTTGTATCCTATTTGTATTGTTGTCTATTCCTCCAATATCCAAATACAAAAGTTCATCTTTTGCATTCATTTCCCTGCGCTTAACTGAGGAAACTTTATCGCATACTTCTCCCAACTTCTTTATCTCCCAATGTTTTGGTATCTCAACCATAACTACGCTGCTAGCACCTCATTTAACTCATTAATAATCTCATCGGTCTTCTCACCAAACAGTTGCCACATTTTGCCCAGGCCTCCTTTGGCATCAAAAGGGTTCAGGTCAAAATCTTCCTTATCTATGTGAAAACTGTTTACCACGTAATCTTTTATCATGCGCAGCCACTGCATTTGCTCCTCGTTAAACTTGGTAGCACCTGCCTGCTTTTTAAACACCCACTCCTGAAAGTTCTTGTCCACCGTTTTATCGTAAGCCGTTAAAGTAGCATCAAGCCCACTTACCCTGCGTATTAACGCAACAATGGCTGTTAACTCATTGCGCGGAGAGCCGTTGCATTGCTCCAAGGCCTCGTAGGCACGCCATACGGCCATGGGGGCAAGTGTTGGTTTATCCTGCTGCAATTTTTCAAGCACCTCTTTAATCATGGTATAGGTCAACTCGCGCCGGCGGTAAGGTTGGTTATAAAACAACTGCAAGGCTAATAATTCGTCCTTATGTTGCTCCATCCATTCAGTAAAACCTTTCACCAATTCGCTTGCCTTGTCTTTATTATCCTTATGCCACCCGCTGTAAATTACTTCATCAGGGTTGGTAAGGTCAATGCGCTGCTCGTGCGCCTTTCGTACGTTTTCAATGTATTCATTCAACTCACCGGTAAATACCTTGGCTGCCTCATTTAAAATGGCAGCGTGTGTAGTTTGTATAGCAGTTTGTATTTCATCAGGTGCGGCCCCGGCCTTTTCATGGCGTACCCTGGTTTCCAGGTCTTCAATTACATCGGGGTTATAGGCATGCAATAGGCCTTTAACTACTTCGGCCACTGTCTTACCGGTTGCCTTTTGGGCAAACTGTTTCTTTTCCTTATCGCTTAGCTGTTTATCCAGTCTGGTTAAGCGGTTGGCAAGGCTGGTAAAAAGGTCTTCATCGCGCGCACCTACAGCTATGGCCTGTAGTAAATCCTTTAAAGGCACACCGGGCTTTTTCTCCAGCGGGCGGCTATCGGTTTTAAGGCTGCGGGTTACCCCTATAGCATCTACAATTACAAAATGGTCCTTAGTATGTTTAGCGGTAGGGGTCACCTTTTGCAAGGTATCTAAATCAACCGTGCGGGTACCGCGGCCCTTCATTTGCTCAAAGTAATTTTTGCTTTTTACATCGCGCATAAAAAGCAGGCACTCCAGCGGCTTAACATCCGTGCCGGTGGCTATCATATCTACCGTAACAGCAATACGCGGGTAGTAATCATTCCTAAACTGCCCCAATACCGATTTGGGGTCTTCATCGGCCTTGTAGGTGATCTTCTTGCAAAACTTGTTTTCCTCGGCAAACTCCTGCCGCACTATATCAATAATATCGTTGCAGTGGCTATCGGTTTTGGCAAAAATCAGGGTCTTGGGTACTTCAAAAACGCCATTGGCATCGTAGCGTTCTTTAAATAGTTGCGGCAGGTTCAGTTTAAACTCCTTTATAATGGTGCGTATCTGGTTGGGGTTAACCACATCCTTATCCAACTGCTGTGCGGTGTAGGCTTCGTCCTCATCCTGCAATTCCATCCGCTTTTTGCGGCTAAGCCGTTCCCGGTGCTCCACGTATTCTCCCTTCCACAGCACGGCCCCGTTCTGGCTTACTTTGGTATCAATAAGGTAAACCTCGTAACCAACGTTTACCCCATCGGTAACCGCCATTTCGTGCGAGTATTCGCTAACAAGGTTTTGGTCAAAGTAGCCGATGGTTCGTTTATCGGGGGTGGCTGTTAAGCCTATTTCAAAGGCATCAAAATACTCCAGCACCTGTTTCCATAAATTGTAAATGCTGCGGTGGCATTCATCAATTACAATAAAATCAAAAAACTCAATGGGTATTCGCTCGTTGTATTCAATCGGGGGCACCTCTTTGGGTTGCCATTTTTGTTCATTAGGGTTTTCTTCTTCAGCGCTTTCTTCCAGTTCACTACCTTTTAAAATAGAATACATGCGCTGTATGGTGCTGATGCAAACCTGGCTATCGTTGGCAATGTAACCCGAGCGCAAACGCTGCACGGAATACAACTCGGTAAATTTGCGGTTGTCGTCGTTAGGTAAAAACGACATAAATTCCTGCTCGGCCTGCTCCCCAAGGTTCTTCGTATCTACTAAAAACAAAACGCGTTTGGCCTTGGCATATTTAAGCAAACGGTAAATGGCTGTAATAGCCGTAAACGTTTTGCCCGAGCCGGTGGCCATCTGTATTAACGCCTTGGGCCGGTTCTGTTTAAAGGAAGCCTCCAGGTTGGTAATGGCATCAATCTGGCAATCGCGTAGGCCTTCGGTAGGTAAGTCAGGTAAATCCTGTAAACGTGCCCGTAACGATTTACCACGCTTTAGCCAGTCGCGCAAGGTTTCGGGCCGGTGAAAGCTGAATAACTCCCTTGCCCTGGGCTTGGGGTCGGTAAAGTCGGTAAAGCGGGTTACCTCACCGGTGCTTAGGTATACAAATGGCAACGGTTGATTGTTAAGGTGCTTCAGTTTGGCGGTAGCGTAGCCTTCGGTTTGGTCCTCATGCACGATCAGTTTATGGCCTTCTTCTTCACGCTTTGCTTCCACCACTCCACAGGGTTTGCCATCTACAAACAGCACATAATCGGCCGGACCCACATCGGTTTGGTATTCCTTAATGGCAACTCCCGGGGCTGCATGCAGGTTTATCTTTTTAATGCTTTGTATAACCCACCCGCAGGCAATTAACTGCCGGTCGATATTATCGCGTGCAAGTTGCTCCGGGTTCTGATTGGTTAAATCGGCCATAACTCCTTGTAACTAAGGAAGTGGCAATATAGCAATAGAAATAATATAGAAAAAATATATGAGATACCTGGCAGTTATCACAAGTGGTCTGCACTTATCCGCAAGGGCTGTTTCGCACCTCCCCGGTTGCTACAAATTTGAGCACCCGAATCACCGCAAGGTGCGCTGCTTGGGGTTACAAATTTTATAAAAACAAATATGTCATTAGCTAATTTGTAACCCCACTTTGTAACCCCGTACCCAAAATAGGTATTGATAGTCAATTGGTTAAACTGGGGTAACAAAAAAAGTGTAACCCCGCCCAAGTGTAACCCCGCTTAATAAGTACATAAAAAAAGGGTCCCGGTTGAGGACCCTTTTAAGGTTAATTCTAAAGTGGAGCTGGTGGGATTAATGGGATTGATCCTTTGGGTGGGGTACAATAAAAAAGCAAGGCTGCACTATCGTGCTGAAGGACCTTTGTTCAGAAAAATGAAAACGATGCTTTCATTTTTCTTCACCTCTGGCCCTTCTTTTAAGCCTTGCTTTTGTTATGGTGGAGCTGGTGGGATTCGAACCCACGTCCGGATAAGTTGTCGATAGACTTTCTACGTGTGTAGATACTTATTAATTGTCGGAATCAGGCCGGATAAGTAACCCTCCAACCTTCATCTTACATTCGTCATACACGTCTAAGAAAGGGAATGAAACTTCCTTAGGGCGTCACCAGAGTTTGGTTGTCAGTGCGCTGTGTATGGTGCCTCAAGCGCAGGACAAATGACTAGTTAATCTCTAAGATTAAGCAGCCATGGCGTAGTTATATTCGCCATTTAAAAAAGAGTCGCGTAATGGATTTACGTGGTATCACACACCCACGACACGCCGGTTTACCGTCAATGCTTCCCGTCAATACCGGTCAGCCCCAATAATTCAAAGAACTATGCAAAGATACTCAATTTACATGCCATTATATGTATCCGGGCCTTTATGCGGTAATTAGCCCGCTGCTTTTATCATAATTTTGCTTCTACTGATGTCTGAATGCTTTAACCAATTAATGTGTTGACATATGCTCGTTGCAATCCATCCAAAACTACCGATGCGCAATAAGGCGCTCACCAAACAATACTACATAACTAAGCTGGGCTTTGAGCAATACGGTGGCGATTATGAAGGCTACCTTATGGTTCAAAAGGAGGCTATTCAAATTCACTTTTTCGAGGCGCTCGACCTTAACCCAAACGACAATTATGGTCAGGTCTATATTCGCACTACCGAAATTGAGCCGCTCTATAAGGCGTTAATAAATAGAGGCGTTGAGATACATCCTAATGGTGCACTGCAGGTTAAACCATGGGGGCAAATCGAGTTCTCTTTGCTTGACCCCGATAACAACTTGCTTACGTTTGGACAAAGCCTATAAGCCGTAGAAAATTGGATTTGCTTTATTTGCCTTTATGAAGATCGGAATACTACGTGAAGAGAAGCTGCCGCACGATTCGCGCGTGGCCTTAACCCCATCGCAATGCAAGTTCTTAATGGAGCGCAACCCCGACTTAAAAGTGGTGGTGCAGCCCTGCAAGTACCGTTGCTTTACCAACGAGGAGTTTACCTACCAGGGCATTGAACTAACCGAGGACCTTACAGATTGTGATATACTGATGGGCGTAAAGGAAATACCACCCGCGCTTCTTATACCGCATAAAACATACCTCTTCTTCTCCCACGTTATTAAAAAGCAACCGCATAACCGCAAGATGATGAAAGCCATCATCGAGAAGAAGATACGACTGATTGACTATGAGTGCCTGAAGGATAATAAAGGAAAGCGCATCATAGCGTTTGGCCGTTGGGCAGGTATTGTAGGTGCTTATCATGCTATCCGTATGATCGGTTTTCGCACCAGCCGCTTCCGCCTTCGTCAAATGATCGACTGCCTCAACTTTGCTGAGGCACAGAAGGAATTGGAAAAGTTGGACTTACCGAACTGGAAGATTGTGCTAACCGGCGATGGCCGCGTAAGCGAAGGAGCCGCCTTTATGCTGGATGTAATGAAGATCCGCAAAGTGTCTCCCTTCAACTTCTGTTATAATGAGTTCGAAGAGCCGGTATATACCCAGCTTAGCAGTGCCGATATGTTCTACCGCGAGGAGCAGGAAAAGTTCAACAGTGCCGATTACCATGCAAACCCGCAGGAGTATAAGAGCTCCTTTTACCCCTTTACCAAAGCCAGCGATGTAATGATCAACGGTATCTACTGGGATAAACGCATCCCCGTGTTCTTTAGCCGTGAGCAAATGCGTGAGCCCGATTTCCGTATAAAAACCATTGCCGACATTACCTGCGATATTGCCCCTGATGCCTCTGTGCCATCTACCTTATATGCCTCCAGCATTGCCGATCCATATTATGGGTATAACCCAAACACCGGCGAGTTGATGCAAACGTTTCAGGAGGGCTCGGTAGACATTATGGCTATTGACAACCTGCCTAATGAACTGCCCCGTGATGCCTCCGAAGACTTCGGCAACATGATTATTAACCGCATCATTCCCGAAATTCAGAAAGGAGATGCCTCGCAGGTTATTACACAGGCTACCATAGTTAATCACGGTATATTAACCGAGCCCTATCAGTACCTGCACGACTACGCCTATGGGGTCTAGTAAGTGTCTTTCAATGGTCTTACCGAACCAAATGGTATTTAGATTGGTTTTAAATAAGGGGTATTTACAGGCGCAACTTGTTTTAATTCCAACAGGTGTGCTAAAAAACGCAGGGTAAAAGCTTTCATTTTCCCTTTCGTGGTATAATTTAGCCCCGCCTTAAAAAGGAGTAACTATGGCCAATTCGGTGATTTTCAAGAGTTCAATCGGTAAAAAGTTCTTTATGGGCATTACCGGTTTATTCCTAATAACCTTTCTTATCGTGCATGCAGGCATTAATTCCATGATTTGGTTTAATGACGGCGGCGAAACCTTTTCGCACTGGGCACACTTTATGGGTACTAACCTTATAGTGCGCACAATGGAATTGGTGCTAGTGGCCGGTTTTCTGGTGCACATTGTAGATGGCCTGATGCTTTGGGCTCAAAACCGTGCAGCCCGCCCGGTTAAATACAGCTACAACAACCCTTCTGCCAACAGCAAATGGTATTCGCGCAGCATGGGCTTGCTGGGTACCCTTATCCTGTTGTTCCTTATTATCCATGCTTCTAACTTCTGGATCCCTAACCGTTACAGCCAGTTTGCTACCGGCGAGGAATTGAACCTGTTCCAGCGTATGCAAGAGCATTTTCAGTCGGTACCGATGGTAGTGATTTATGTAGCCGGCTGTTTCTCCTTGTTCTGGCACCTGTTACACGGTTTCAAAAGTGCCTTCCAGAGCCTGGGTTTAAACCACCTGAAATACAACGGCGCTATTGAAGTGATAGGCGTTGCTTTTTCGGTTATTATATCGGTGGTGTTTGCTCTTATGCCCATCAGTATGTTTTTTGGTTTAGTGAAATAAGCGTTTCGAAATGCCTGCCCTGCAGGCGCTAATAATAAAAGTGATATGGCTGAACTGAATTCTAAAATCCCTTCGGGGCCGCTGAGCGAAAAGTGGACCCATTATAAGGAACACGCTAAACTGGTTAACCCTGCCAACAAGCGTAAACTGGAAGTTATTGTAGTGGGCACCGGTTTGGCCGGCGCATCAGCTGCAGCAACCCTGGCCGAGTTGGGTTATAAGGTTAAAGCGTTCTGCTTTCAGGATTCACCACGCCGGGCGCACTCTATTGCTGCCCAGGGTGGTATTAACTCCGCTAAAAACTATAAAAACGACGGCGACTCTGTTTTCCGTCTGTTCTACGATACTATCAAAGGCGGCGACTTCCGTGCCCGCGAAGGCAACGTTTATCGCCTGGCCGAAGTATCGGTTAATATTATCGACCAGTGCGTGGCACAGGGGGTACCTTTTGCCCGCGAATACGGCGGACTGTTAGATAACCGTTCATTCGGTGGTGCGCAGGTATCGCGTACCTTCTATGCCCGTGGTCAAACCGGTCAGCAGTTATTACTGGGTGCTTACCAGGCATTAGAGCGTCAAATTGGCCTGGGCAACGTTAAAATGTATAACCGCCACGAAATGGTGGAACTGGTTATTATTGATGGCAAGGCCCGCGGTATTATTGCCCGCAACCTGGTAACAGGCGAACTGGAGAAACACTTTGGCCACGCCGTGTTGTTAGGCACCGGCGGTTACGGTAACGTGTTCTACCTTTCTACCAACGCTATGGGCAGCAACGTAACCGCTGCCTGGAAGGCCCACAAACAAGGCGCTTACTTTGGTAACCCTTGCTATACCCAAATTCACCCTACCTGTATACCTGTAACCGGCGATTATCAGTCGAAGCTGACCTTGATGTCGGAATCGCTGCGTAACGACGGCCGTGTATGGGTGCCAAAGAAAAAAGAAGATGCCGAAGCTATCCGCAAAGGCTTGAAGAAAGCTGCTGACATTGCCGAAGAGGACCGCGATTACTATCTGGAGCGTAAATATCCTTCCTTCGGTAACCTGTGTCCACGCGATATTGCTTCGCGTGCCGCTAAGGAAGTTTGCGACGAAGGCCGCGGCATAGTGCCAAGCGGTTTCGGTGTATTCCTCGATTTCAGCGACGCTATCAAGCGTTTGGGTATCGATGTGGTGAAGGCCCGCTACGGCGAGTTGTTCCCGATGTATCAAAACATCACCAACGACGACCCGCTGCAAACCCCTATGAAGATTTACCCTGCGGTGCACTATACCATGGGTGGCCTTTGGGTAGATTATGAATTGATGACTTCGATCCCCGGCTGCTATGCACTGGGCGAGGCTAACTTTAGCGACCACGGTGCTAACCGCTTAGGTGCTTCGGCACTGATGCAGGGTTTAGCCGATGGTTACTTCGTTATCCCTTACACCATTGGTAACTACCTGGCCAGCGAGATCTTCACCAAAGCTATACCTACCGACCATCCTGCGTTTGTAGAGGCAGAAAAGAATGCCCGCGACCGCATGAACCAACTGCTGAATATTAAAGGCAAAACCTCGGTAGAAAGCTTCCACAAGCAGTTAGGCAAAATTATGTGGGAATACTGCGGTATGGCCCGCACAGCCGAAGGCTTAACCAAGGCCAAAGGCCTGCTGAAGCAACTGCGCGAAGACTTCTGGAAAGACGTAAAAGTATTGGGCGAGTTCAACAGCTTTAACCCTGAATTAGATAAGGCAGGCCGTGTGGCCGACTTTATCGAGCTGGGTGAGTTGATGGTTACCGATGCCTTGCACCGTAACGAAAGCTGCGGCGGTCACTTCCGTGTGGAATACCAGGACGCGGGCGAAGCAAAGCGCGATGACGAAAACTTCCGCTATGCTGCTGCCTGGGAATTTAAAGGCGTAGGCGAAGAACCTGTGCTGCATAAAGAACCACTGGAATTTGAAAACGTTCAACTACAGGTACGTTCTTATAAATAATTGAATAACGATAGAGTAATCTGTGTTCTATAAAAAATTAAGCTATGAAGGTTAATTTAAAAGTCTGGAGACAAAAGAACAACCAAACCGAAGGTAAACTGGTTGATTATACGGTTGATGGTGTGAATCCGGACATGAGCTTTCTGGAAATGGTGGACGTGCTGAACGAGCACCTGGTAAACAAAGGCGAAGAGCCTGTTGCCTTTGACCACGATTGCCGCGAAGGCATTTGCGGTATGTGCAGTATGTATATCAGCGGCCGTGCACACGGACCACAGCATGGCACTACTACCTGCCAGCTTTATATGCGTCAGTTTAAAGATGGCGAAACCATTTATGTGGAACCATGGAGAGCCAAGGCTTTCCCGGTTATTAAGGACCTGGTTACCGACCGCAGCGCGTTTGACCGCATTATAGCTGCCGGTGGTTTTGTATCCGTAAATACCGGACAAGCACAGGATGCCAACAACCTTCCGGTTGAGAAGGAGAAAGCAGAAAAGGCCATGGACGCTGCTGCCTGTATTGGCTGCGGTGCCTGTGTAGCTGCCTGTCCTAACTCGGCTGCTATGTTGTTTGTCTCGGCTAAGATTTCTCAACTTGCTTTATTACCCCAGGGTGAACCTGAACGCGCGCTTCGTGCCCAGCGTATGGTTGACCAAATGGATGCTGAAGGCTTTGGCAACTGTACCAACATCGGCGCTTGCGAAGCTGAATGTCCGAAAGAGATTAAGCTGACCAACATTGCCCGCTTAAACCGCGAATACTTAGGTGCTACCTTATTCCACGAATAAGCGTTACCAGCAAGTTATAAATACAAAGGCTGCCTTCGGGTGGCCTTTTTTTATTTTCTAAAACAGCGTGTCATTGCGATGGATATTCCAATAAAATCAATCAGAGCCATCGTCCGGAAGCAATCTTCCGCTCTGTGCTTCTGTTGTAAGAGAGTTCTTCCATTGTATTTTACAGGCTTAGTTGTTGGCTTGCCCTGCCTTCTGAATTAGATTCCCCTAAACTATTTTGTTTATGCACTTCCGGGTCTTCCGGCAAGGAGACCCGGAAGACGGTATAGAAGCTGGTCTTCGGACCTGCGAATAGTAGGAATCGCCTGTCAATCTATTTTGTTAAATATTAGTATTTTTATTTGAAACTTTGAATCTTATACGATATCTTTACATAATAATAAGTTCTTTGATAACCCGGGAAACACAATGCCACAGGTAACCTCACCGTAATCGGCATAGGTAAGCCATTCTACGCACCTAGGGCTAGATGTTCTCTTTTGGCACAGCCCTTATAAACGTGTAAAGAAGTGTAAAGTTCCATTAACTGTATTCTTCTCGTCTTTGCGTAAAACCATGATTTTTGACCGTTTTATCACAAATGATCATCACATGAAAATTTCTGTAACTTGTGCACAAGCAAAATCTTGCACAAGCATGCACAAGCAGTGTTGATAACCCCAAACGTCAAGGCTGGGTCGAGGTTGCCTTTACTGCCCGGCCCCCTACCGGAATTTCGGAAAGGGTTCCCCCTATTTCGATGTAACCTTTTTCAAATTAACGAAAGCACTACCCCAGAAAACTGGCTAAATCATAAAAATCAGCGTCATCAGCGTTATATTGTGCTTACGCCTTTCCGTATTGACTATAATCAGCCCCAAACCTACCCTCATTCCCCTGCACTTTCCTATTTTAACCCCTGCAAACTTAGCTATGCAATTAATTGATATACACCCCGACTGGTGGAAGTGGGGCACTGCCGAAAAACGCAAGGTGCTGACCGATTATCCCAACCTGAAAGCACACCTGGAACAGCGCTGGAATGTTGGCTTGAATACGCGGCGCGAGGAGCCGGCTAATTTTCCGGTGGTGGCCAATGCCGATAATGCCCGTAAACTGGAAATACTTTTCGGTGCGTTTAGTTTTACAGCAAACCCGGCAACCCGATTGGTAAAAAGCCTGGGTAAGAGTTATAAGGATCTGTTGTTTTCGGTTAGCCGTACAGCGGTGCAGGTGGTGGATGGTGTAATTTACCCGCAAAGCCACGAAGAGGTACAGCGCATTCTGGAGATTGCTTCGCGCGAAGGTGTGCTGGTAATGCCTTTTGGCGGTGGCAGTAATGTGTGCGGCGATTTTGATTTGCCGGGAGCAGATGTGCGTCCGCGTTTGGCTATGGATATGGCTAAGATGAACGCTCTTTTGCAACTGGATAAGGTAAACCACAAAGCTACTTTTCAAGGGGGGATTTATGGTCCTGCATTGGAGCAATTGCTGCATGCACAGGGTTTTACGCTGGGGCATTTTCCGCAGTCGTTTGAGTATTCTACCCTGGGCGGCTGGGTAGTTACCCGCAGTGCCGGTCAGGAGAGTTCGGGCTACGGACGCATAGAAGATATTGCCATTGCCATTAAGGTAGCGACACCTACAGGCACCCTGCAAACCAGCAATTACGAAGGCGATGCCGCCGGCGTAAACCTGAAAGGATTGTACTTTGGCAGCGAAGGCATGTTTGGTGTTGTAACGGAGGTTAGTGTACGTATACATCCGCTGCCTAAAACCAAGCAGTGGGCTATCGGTTTGTTTCCGAATTACCAAAGCGGTTTAAATGCATTGCAAAGTCTGGTGCAGCAAAATATCTTTCCTACCGTAGTGCGTTATAGCGATGAGCACGAGACGTTTTTTCTTTCGTTGTTATCGCACGAAGCCCCGGGTTTTGTAGCCAACCTGAAGGCTGCAATAAAAAGTGCCGTACTGAAATATAAGAAGCTGGAGAAGGGCTGTATAATGATGGTGCGCTTTGAAGATGATTGCGGTGAGGATTGCCCTAAACTTGACAAAGCTAAACGGGCCTTTAGCGATAACGGTGCCATGCTGTTGGGCGATGCCCTTGGTAAAAAGTGGGAGGGTAGCCGTTTTGGTTTGCCTTATCTGCGCGATGATATGATGCTGCGCAACATAGTGGTAGATACCATGGAAACCGTAGTGCCCTGGAATAAGATTGACGACCTGCGCAAAAAGCTGCGTTTAGCATTAGATACCTGCACGGCTTTCAGAAACCAGCAGGGCATTTTGTTGGCGCACGTATCGCATGTGTATACCAGTTGTGCCAGTATTTATTTTACGGTGCTAACCCCTATGGAGGCCGGAAACGAAATGGCCCAATGGCGCGAAATAAAGAAAACGGTAACCGATACGATTGTGAACAATGGCGGTGCAGTATCGCATCACCACGGTGTGGGTAAGGACCACCAGCCTTGGTATTTGCAAACCACCGATGAAGTAACCAAGCGCATACTGCAAAGCATAAAGCAGGCGGTGGACCCTGCCAATATTCTTAACCCCGGTAAGTTGTTTGATGAAGCGTGAAGCACTGATACAACGGGCGCAGACAGAGCGCTTTGATGTGGCTATTATTGGCGGTGGCATTACCGGCGCAGGTATTTTATTGAATGCCGTGCAACAGGGTTTAAAAGTGGTGTTGATAGAGAAGGGTGATTTTGCGTCGGGCACCAGCAGCCGTTCATCGAAGATGATACACGGGGGTCTACGCTATATGCAATACCTGCAGTTTGGATTGATTAAAGAGGCTTTACAGGAGCGCGGGCACTTACTGAAAAAATTCCCTCACCTGGTTAAACCGGTGGGTTATGTGTTTCCGCACAGGGGCAGTAAACTGGGTTTATGGGTAAAGAACATCGGCCTTACGCTGTATGATACGATGGCAGCTGATGCGCATTTCCCCAAACATGTGTTGTTGAATAAGGAGCAAACGCTTGCTGAAATTAAGGGGTATAACCCCGATGAACTGGCGGGTTCTATTTTATATTACGATTGCGGCACGAACGATGCACGCTTAACCGTTGATAGCCTTGCCGAAGGCGTGATGCAGGGAGCCGTAGCGCTTAATTATGTAAAAGCCATGCAGGCCCTGGGAAGTGAAACCACTACGGGCCTGCAATGTATTGATATGCTTACAGGCGAGCATGTAACCCTAAACGCAAAGGTGTTTATTAATGCCACCGGTATATGGACGGATGAAACGCTGCAGCAGGTAGCGGGCATACACAGTAAACGTATGATGCCTACCAAGGGGATACATGTGGTAGTGCGTACCGATATGTTGCCGGCTGAGCGCGTAGCTATTGTAAAAGTACCCGGCGAAAAGCGCTATATCTATAACCTGCCCTGGGAAAATAACCTGAGCATACTTGGTACCACCGATACTACGTATGAGGGTAGTAACGATGCGGTTAGCACAACCGAAGCAGATGTGCGCTACATTCTGGATGCGTTTAACCACTCTTTCCCGAAGTTGAAACTTAGTTATGCCGATGTAGTAAGTGTGTATGCCGGTTTGCGTCCGCTGTTGAACGATGAAGGCAAGGATAACAGCAGCCGTTCGCGGGAATATGAAACATGGTGGAGTAACCACAACTGGTTGAATATAGCAGGTGGAAAGCTTACTTCGTTTTTAAGTATGGGTAAGCGCTGTATGGAAGTGGTACACAAGAAATTTCCGGAAATGGCAACAGCGGCCGGTGAACTACCCTTACTGAAAGGACAAGGAAAGTGGGCAGAGCTGTATGGTCCGTTTGGTGCGCAGGTAGAGGCTATTGAAAGCGAAGCAGCGGAAAATAAACAGCGCTTCAGTGATGCCTATCCGTATACACGGGCTGAATTATTGTTTTACATACGTTACCAGTTTGCGCAACAAGTACAGGATATACTTACCCGGCGCACTTCAGTTACTTATGCCATGCGTGATTATGACGATGCTTTAGTGAAGAAAGTGGCGGAGTTGATGGCCCGCGAATTACAACAGGACACTGCCTGGATAGAAAATGCCGTAAATGATTACCGGCAGCACTGGCAGGAATACCATCCCGACTTTTTAAAAACTACGCATACCTAATTTTTTGTTATGAAGAAAATCGCGTTCATCATTCACGGCAAGCTAAGCGCGCAAAGCAAACTGCAACAGGAAGTGTTGGCGGCGTTCAGGCCCGGTTACGAGTTAGCATTTTATTTAACGGAACGGCCAGGCCATGCTACGGAGTTAACGCTGCGTGCTATTGAGAGCGGATATACTTATATTATTTGCTGTGGCGGCGATGGCAGTTTGAACGAATGTGCCAATGGAGTAATGAAAGCAGGAGCCAAGGCTGCCGATGTGCAGTTAGGTGTATTGCCTTATGGCACCGGCAACGATTTTATTAAAACAGTACAATCGCCTAAAACAGTAGCTGCTTTAAAGCAGGCCATTGATAACGGAGGCAAGAAATTGATTGACCTGGGGCATGCCTGGTATACGGGTACGGACGGACAACCCGTAGCGCGCTACTTTATAAATATTACGGATGTAGGCATGGGAGGTGTAGTGGCCGAGAAATTAAGCCGTTCCAAAAAAATGTTTGGTTCCACTGTTACCTACCAGTATAATATTATAACTACCTTTTTTACGTACGATAAGCAACCGGTAACCGTACAGGCCGATACGTTTACGTATGAAGGCCGGGTGATGAATTTTGTGGTTGCGAACGGCGTATGGTTTGGCAGCGGATTGGGAGTTTCGCCGGATAGCGATGTTACGGATGGCTTGCTGAATGTGATTGTTCTGGGAGATGTAGGAACGGCAGATTATTTTAAAAACCTGAGTAAGGTTAAGAAAGCCGAGAAAGTACTACACCCTGAAGTGAAATATATGACGGCACGCGAGTTATCGGTACAATCATCCATCGGCCCCATTTCGATTGACATGGATGGGGAATTTGTAGGTTACTCGCCTTTAAAAATTAAAGCAGTACATAAAGCACTGTGGTTTATAACCGGTTAATACGGCCTGTTATACATTCTTTTTATTTGTTATTCGATTAGCAATTGGGCATTTTTTACCACACAGCGAAAGTTCGCAGTTGTTAAATATGCTATGTTTTAAAAAGGGTTGTGGAGAAAAAATAAAGTGCAGTATTTGTTGAGTTTTCAGCAAAAAATCAGCAAAAACAAATGCTTTTTACGCCATTTTTGGTGTAATTCAAATTGTCCTCATTTAAATATGTAAAGCGTTTTCCACGCATCGCTGTGGCCGGTAAAACGAATTTTTCGCAAAATCTCGCATCTTTGTTTCGATTCAAAAGATCAACGAGGCGATTATTCACGAAAAACGTTTGAATGAGTCTATTCGAAAAGTGCTATAACTATAACGACGCCGATATAACCAAAGATAAAGGCGTGTATCCGTACTTCCGCCCTATTGAGGAAAGTGAAGGCCCAACGGTGATGATGGAAGGCAGGCGTGTAGTAATGGCGGGTTCCAACAATTACCTGGGCTTAACGGCGCATCCGAAAGTAAAGGAGGCAGCTATGGCTGCGCTTAAAAAGTACGGCACCAGTTGCTCGGGCTCACGTTTTTTAACGGGCACCATTGACCTTCATGTACAGTTGGAAGAAAAGATTGCCCGCTTTATGGGTAAGGAAGCAGCGCTGTTGTTCAGCACAGGTTTTCAGGCCGGGCAAGGCGTTATTTTTCCGCTCATCAGCAAAGGCGACTATATATTAAGTGATAAGGATAACCACAGCAGCATAGTAGCAGGTAACCTGTTAAGTGCTGCTATGCACGCGCACGTTGTGCGTTACAAGCACAACGATATGGAAGACCTGGAAAACCGTCTTTCAAAAATTCCTGCGGAGGCCAATAAACTAATTGTAACCGACGGCGTATTTAGTGCGCACGGTTTGGTGGTGAATATGACTGAGCTGGTTGCTCTTGCTAAAAAGTACGGCGCCCAGGTATTGGTGGATGATGCACACGGGTTTGGTGTGTTAGGCCCGGATGGTAAAGGCACCGTGCATCATTTTGGTGCGGAGAAGGATGTGGACCTTATTGTTTGCACCTTCAGCAAAACACTGGCTTCGCTGGGTGGTTTTGTGGTGGGTGAGGAGCGTGTGATTAATTACCTGAAGCATAAATCGCCCGCGCTTATCTTTTCGGCTTCGCCTACACCGGCTTCGGTAGCGGCAGCAGATGCGGCGCTGGATATTTTGATAGAACAGCCGGATCTGGCGGCGCGCGTGCGACGCAACGCCGACCGTGTGCGCCAGGGCTTGCGCGATGCAGGTTTTTATGTTATGGACGGCGAAGCGGCCATTGTGCCTGTTATTATCGGCGATGATCAAAAGACTTTTGCCATTTGGAAAATGCTGTATGAAGAAGGCGTGTTTGTAAATGCTTTTATATCGCCTGCTACACCACCGGGTATGCAAATGCTGCGCACCAGCTATATGGCTACGCACGAGGATCACCACCTTGATTATATAGTGGACAAATTCAGCAAGATTGGACAGCAGCTGGATTTGCTGAATCGCGATATGGACCAGCGCGACCTGAAAAGAGCCTAAAAAATTAAGTTATTATATTTCGGGTGCGCCGTTAATAGGGCGCACGCAAAACCCCAGTAATGAAACAACGCCACTATTACTACATTGAAGGAAAAGATCCTCAGAACCCCTCGCAATTAAAATACATACGCCGGCCTATTGAATGTGATGATGCCTTTGACGGGGAACTGATTCTGCTTGCTTTCCCGATCAAATTACTGGATGAAATTTCGGGGGTATTATCGCACTTTCATTTGCGCGATGATGCAGACTATTTCTACAGCGAGTGCCGCGAGGTAGTAAGTGTGCCGGAGAAACACGTAAACGAGAAGGGAGAAGGTAAACTTACCTTCCAGAGTTACTTTCATAAGTTTCCCGAATCGGTGAATTCGTTTTTTGACGATGCCAAAGTAGTAGTGATACTGCACCCGCTGGAAACCGCCGACGCCACCCGCCGCAATTACAATATGATTGGTTATATACACGCCAACCATATTGATTTTACTTCGCCGGATGGCCAATTGCACAAAGGGTATTATTACAACGTATTGCGGTTGAGCGAGCAAACCGTAAACGGTGAAGCTATTTACCGCCGCAAGCGCTTGTTTACTACCATGTTTAGCGTGCTGCTGGATATTGTAACGCTGGAGGATATACACTTTGTATATGCCAGCATGGGCCGCGAGAACCAGGCGATAAACGATGCGCTGAAGATGAACAGCGAACGGCACGGCAAGTTTTT
Organism: Chitinophagales bacterium; assembly: GCA_044225825.1. Classification (GTDB taxonomy): domain Bacteria; phylum Bacteroidota; class Bacteroidia; order Chitinophagales; family LD1; genus Bog-950. The sequence continues at coordinate 553,771 of JBGAIB010000001.1, read as the reverse complement.
TGAAACCTTCCCGATGCGGAACAATACGCATATTAACCTGATATACGGCAGTAGCAGCGCAGCACAGCGATTGGTGGATATTTCGAAGAACCATGATGCCCTGCGCGAATATTACAGCAAGCTAAAACAACAGAAGCAAAGCTTTGTATTTAACCAGATGCACAGTGAAAGCAATTTTATGAATATGGTAAGCCGTATTCTGAATTCTTCGCCCAGCAGCCGTATTTATATGATGCCCGACAAGGCCGGCAATTTTGATGCGGCAGGTTTTACCATTAACTGGGGCGATTACATGCACCTTAAACTGCAAAACCCCAAAGGCTTGTTTAAGATTATTGACAGCATGAAGATTACGGATAAAATCCTTTATCCAACCTTGCTGGTAGGCTCGCCCGATGGTGTAAGGCAGCTGGCAAAAGGTGCTGCACACAAATACCGCAAGGAACACGGCGTGCAGGTAACCGTATTAAACGGCCACGAAGGCGATCCTTACTTTGATGTGAAAAAGAGTATTGTGTACGACCCGTTTGTATATTTTGTGATTTATGATCGTCCGGAAACTTACGAGGCCATGAAAGCCCATAGCCGGGATGAAGCCGGTAACACCCGTATTTTTATTGAAACCCCAATGCTGTAGGATTTTTGGCCTCCGGGGGGCACCACCTTTAGCAAAGAGTTATAACACCAGGTAACCTGCTGATACTGGTCAGGCCGGATTTAAAAATTGGCCCTAATTTTGCATTTTCACTTCTGCACCCACAAATTAACAAATATGAAAAAGCACCTCCTCCCTTTTGCAGTAGCCTTGTTGGCTGCGGTAATTGTAACCAGTTGTAAAAAGAAAACCGATGGTTTTGATAGCGATACAGCTACGTCTTATTCCACCATCGACAACCTGTTTAAGGACGTGAACAAAGTAGTGAGTGATGCAGCTGCTGAAAACAACCTGAGCGGCAAAATGGAATCAACCGAAAATCTTTGTGCAGAGGTAACTATTACACCGGCGGATTTTGTGACCTTCCCTAAAACAGTGGTAGTGGATTTTGGCAACGTTGGTTGTATAGATATGAATGGTGTAACGCGTAAAGGTCAGTTTACTGCGGTGTTTACTAATTACCTGAACCAACCCGGTGCGCATGTAGAAGTTACTTTCCAGAACTATTATGTAAATGGTGTGAAGCTGGAAGGTGTTTACGATTTAGCGAACACCAGTCCGAATGCTAATTCGCGCTCGTTTGCCGATACCGTTACCAATGGTAAGGCAACCACCCCGGATAATAAGTACTGCACCTGGACCTCCTACCGCAGTTCGGTGCAATCGGCAGGTTTTGGCACCAATAGCTTAACCGATGATGAGTACACCGGCCAGGCTGAAAGCTTTGGCGTAGGTTTTGGCGGCAAAAACTTTAATGCTACTTCCACCAATATTGTATGGCGTTTAGCGTGCCGTTACCTGGTAAGCGGTAATGTGTCTATCCTTAGCGGTACAGATCCTACGCCTATTTTAGTAGATTTTGGAAACGGTACCTGCGATAATAAATACGATGTATCGTATAGCATCTATCACACCAGTCTGGTGTTTTGGTACTAGGCCGCTTTAGTTGCGGGTTTCAATTACCAGTTCGTTGTAACCGGTTTGTTCATCCTCTTTGCGGACAAAGTTCAGATCGGTTAATTCACCAATAACAATTTCGGCGGTGGTGTAGATCAGGCTGCCGTTCAGCAGGTGACCGCCCGTAACCTGTCCATCAGTATCGGCAATAGAAAGATGCAGGTGCGCTGTATCGTTACCCAGTGTGCCTACCAGCGAAACTATCTCGAACTTATTGTCGTACAGGGAGCCTTCCTTACGGTCGGCGAGGCGCAGACTTGCCTGTTGAAGGCTGCCGGTGCAGGTGGCAATAAATGCGGCTTTCAGATTATGGGTGCGCACAAAGGCCAGCAGCTCCATTTTCAAATCCTGTTCGGGTGTTAAGCGCAGGGCGTAGTATTTAACAGGGCTGCCAGTCATATGCTTATTTCATTTCCTTTAAAGTAATAGGCGCTACACCTATTTTTTTACAAACGGCAGCTGCCCCGCGGTTAGCGAGTTGTGCTATTTCCTTGAGGCTGTATTTTTGTGCGAACATGAGGGCTGCAATACTTATCACGGTATCGCCGGCACCCGATACATCTGCAGCTTTAATGCTGCGTGCAGGTACAATAAACGATTGCCCTTCCTTGGTAAAACAGAAGATACCGTTGGCGCCTAGGGTAACCATCAGGTTTTTGAAGCGTGTTTTGCGGCGTAATTCTTCGGCACCGCTGCGCAGGCTTTCCAGACTTTTAGGATTGATACGATAGCCGATAGCTTCGCTTAACTCGCGCAGATTAGGTTTAAACAGGTCGATGGCCTGGTATTCCATAAAGTTGCGCTCCTTAGGATCCACCGAAACCAGGATGCCGTTTTTGGTGGCCAGTAACAAGATCTGCTTGATAAAGTATTTAGTCAGGATACCCTTATTGTAATCCTGCAGAATGATGATGTCGATCTTTTGATTGGCAAGAATTTTTTTGAATTCTTTGATCAGCAGATTCTCCTGAGATTCTTCTACCTCATCCACTTCCTCTTCATCAAAACGCACCACCTGTTTGTCTTCGTCGAAGATGCGGGTTTTAAGTGTGGTAACACGGCCTTTGTGCTGCAGCACGTGGGTGGTTTTAACGCCTTTGTCTTTAAGCATACCCAACAGCATGGCTCCTGTAGCATCGCGGCCTATCATGGTAAGCAGCACCGGGTTAGCACCCAGTTGTAGCAGGTTTAGGGCTACGTTGGCAGCGCCGCCGGGTCGCGATTCTTTTTTCGAAATTTCCACCACCGGCACAGGTGCCTCGGGCGAAATGCGGTTTACCTCGCCGAACAGGTAAAAGTCAACCATCACATCGCCGATAACCAGCACGTTTAAGTCGGAGAAATTGAGTTTGGTGTGCATAGCAGTAAATAGGATTTAAGAAACAGCAGCCAAACTACCGGTTGTGTGGTTCCGGCAGTTTGGCTGTGCGTTTAAAATATGGAATAAGGTTTCGTTCAAATCAGGCAAGGTTGGCAAACGCGGTTTTCATGCGGTTGCAGGCTTCAGTAAGTTTTTGTTCGCTGGTGGCGTAGCTGATGCGCAAACAGTTTTTATCACCGAAGGCCTCGCCGCTAACAACACCTATTTTAGCTTCGGCAAGCAGATATAGCGAAATGTCTTCGGGGGTATTAAGCGCCTGGCCGTTAAACTTTTTGCCGAAATACGCGCTTACATCAAAAAAGAAGTAGAACGCACCATCGGGTAAGTTTACTTTCAGACCGGGAATTTCTTTTAATAAACCATATACCAGGTCGCGGCGCTTACGGAACTCTTCCACCATTTTCATGGATGGCTCGATGCTGCCTAACAAAGCGGCTTCGCCGGCCTTTTGAGCAATTGAACAGGTGCCGGAGGTAAACTGTCCCTGCATTTTATCGCAGGCTTTAGCAATAGCAAGCGGAGCACCGATGTAACCTAAGCGCCAGCCGGTCATTGCAAATCCTTTGCTGAAACCGTTTACTGTTATTACCTGTTCTTTGATATCGGCAAAGGAGGCCAGGCTGGTATGTTTTTTACCGGTAAAGTTGATGTATTCGTAAATCTCATCGCACAGCACAAATACACCGGGATGGCGCTTTAACATAGCTGCCAGGGCTGCCAGTTCTTCGTATTCATACACCGAACCGGTAGGGTTACAAGGCGAGGAGAAAATGATAAGTTTGGTTTTAGCTGTAATATGTTTCTCCAGTTCGGTAGCGCTAACTTTAAAATTAGTTTCAATACCTGCAGGAACTTCAATGCACTTTGCCTCGGCAAGTTCAGCAATGGCCGCATAACTAACCCAGTAAGGGGCAGGCAGTAAAACTTCATCGCCGGGGTTAATAAGGCTTAACACCACGTTAGCGATGCTTTGCTTGGCGCCGGTGGAAACTACAATCTGGTCGATAGTATAATCCAAACCGTTATCGCGCTTAAATTTTTCTACAATGGCTTTGCGCAGTTCGGGGTAGCCCGGTACCGGGGTGTATTTGGTATAACCTTTATCAATGGCAACCTTAGCGGCATCTTTAATATGCTGGGGGGTATCAAAGTCGGGTTCGCCGAGGCTGAGGTCAATTACATCGTGCCCTTGGGCTTTTAATTCACGACTCATTTTCGCCATTTTAATGGTGGCGCTTTCCTGCATGTTATTAATACGTTCCGATAGATAGTTTGCCATTGCCTGTGTCATGTATGGTTTTTGTGGGTCCGGCAAATGCGCCGGTGCCGCGAAAATACAACACCGCACAGATATTGCCCCTGTTTTTTGAAAAAGTAATTCACGAAATGTGGATGGCTGATTTTAGCTTTTGTACGGGCCTAAAGCAGAACGCCCCCGATGGTCCGGAGGCGTTCTGTAGAATTGGTTGAAGGATGTTTTGGCTATCCTTAATCGTTTAGTTTGAGCACTGCGATAAAAGCCTGTTGGGGCACTTCTACCTTACCGAACTGGCGCATCTTCTTTTTACCTTTTTTCTGCTTCTCCAACAGTTTGCGTTTACGGCTGATATCACCACCGTAACACTTGGCGGTAACGTCCTTACGGATAGCTGAAATGTTTTCGCGGGCGATGATCTTAGCGCCGATAGCTGCCTGAATAGGAATCATAAACTGCTGACGCGGTATCAGTTCCTTTAGTTTTTCGCACATTTTGCGGCCAAATTCTTCGGCCTTGCTGCGGTGGATCATGGCACTAAAAGCATCCACTACTTCGCTGTTCAGCAGAATGTCCAGCTTTACCAGGTCGCCGGAGCGGTAATCGATAGGGTGGTAATCGAACGAAGCGTAACCACGGCTGATAGACTTTAACCGGTCGTAAAAATCAAATACGATTTCGGCCAATGGCATCTCAAACATCAGTTCTACGCGGTCTTCGGTTAAGTAGTTTTGGTTGATGAGTATACCGCGTTTATCCATGCACAGGGTCATAATAGCACCAATATATTCCGGCTTGGTGATTACTTGCGCGCGGATATAAGGTTCATCCAGGTGATCGATACGCGAAACATCGGGCATATCGGCCGGGTTGTGAATGGTTACCTGTTCACCGTTGGTAAGGTAAGCCTCGTAGCTAACCTGCGGAACGGTGGTAATAATGGTCATGTCGTATTCGCGTTCCAAACGTTCCTGTACAATTTCAAGGTGCAAAAGGCCCAAGAAGCCGCAACGGAAACCAAAGCCCAGCGCGATGGATGTTTCCGGCTCGTATACCAGGGACGCATCATTCAACTGCAGTTTTTCCAACGAGTCGCGAAGATCTTCGTAATCATCATTATCCATCGGGTAAATACCGGCAAATACCATTGGTTTCACATCTTCGAAACCGTGGATGGCTTCCTTGCAGGGATTTAATTGCGAAGTGAGTGTATCACCTACTTTAATTTCCTTGGCATTTTTTATACCGGTGATAATGTAACCTACATCGCCGGTTTTTACTTCTTGCCGTGGTTCCAAATCAAAGCGCAGGATACCTACTTCATCGGCAATGTAGCTGGCACCGGTATTTACAAATTTTACTTTTTCGTTCTTCTTCAAGCTGCCATCCAGGATACGGAAGTAAGCGATAACACCGCGGAAGGGATTAAACACCGAATCGAAGATCAGGGCTCGCAGCGGGGCATTCGGGTCGCCCTTGGGCGAAGGCAAACGCTCGATAATGGCATCAAATATCTTATCGACACCCAAACCGGTGCGGCCTGAGGCAAAGATGATTTCCTCGCGCTTGCAGCCTACCAGTTGTACCATTTGGTCGGCTACCAACTCGGGGTTAGCGCCGTCCATATCAATTTTGTTTACTACCGGTATAATGGTAAGTCCCTGGTCGAGCGCCAGATATAGGTTGCTGATGGTTTGCGCCTGAATACCCTGGGCAGCATCCACCAATAACAGCGCACCTTCGCAGGCGGCCAGTGAACGCGAAACTTCGTAACTGAAGTCTACGTGGCCCGGCGTGTCAATCAGGTTCAGAATATATTTTTTGCCATCACGCACAAAGTCCATTTGGATAGCGTGACTTTTAATTGTGATACCGCGCTCGCGTTCCAGATCCATGTTGTCCAGCACCGTATCCATCATATTCCGTTCGCTGATGGTTTTGGTGGTTTCTATAAGACGATCGGCCAGGGTACTTTTACCGTGGTCGATGTGAGCGATAATGCAGAAGTTGCGAATATTTTCCATTGGGCGGCGAAGATAAGAAGTATGCTGTAATGCGATAATAACGCCGCTTTAACGTTTTGTGGCGTGTAAATAGCCTTAAAAACCTGAGTTATGTATTGGTGTTCAATTAGTTAAACGGCGCTTCGGACAACCTAATTTAGCCCTGATGCCGGTTAGCTGCTGCTATTTCCGAAAACAGCATATTTACACAGCGGGTGAAACCCGGATGAAAAGTAACGCATGGAGCAAGTGAAGAGCAACGAACAACCAACTCCTAATAATTGGTATGTTATTACAGGCGGACCCGGTTCGGGGAAAACCACTGCCATTAATTTATTGAAGTCGCTGGGCTATAAAACCACCGAGGAACCTGCCCGGCATTATATGGATATTCAGCGGCATAACGGCAACTCGCTGGATGAACTGCGCAGGCACCAGCGCGAATTTCAATTGGCCATCTTAAAAATGCAGGTGGAACAGGAACAGGCGCTGGACCCTGCCGAACTTACCTTTCTGGATCGGGGCATACCCGATTCGCATGCCTATTATCATTTCCTGCAAATACCCGAAGACCCGCAACTGGGGCAGGCTTTAAATGGGATCTCCTATAAGAAGGTTTTTATCATGGATTGTCTGCCTTTGGTGAACGATTATGCGCGTATTGAAGATGAAGCGGCCCAGTTAAAGATTCATCAACTGCTGATTGATGTATACGAGGCACTGCCTTTTCCCATCGTTCGGGTACCTGTAATGAGCGCTGAGGAACGCGTAGGTTTTATACTGCGAAACCTGTAAGATGATAGAATGCCGCGTGCCAATACATTAATTTTTATTTAGCTTTTTTTTTCAGCGTGCAGCCGCTTGCCCGGAATTTAGGAAGTAATAAAACGCACAAAAATTTACAGGCTTGTGAACCGATTGCAGCCGGATGCAGTATATAAGTGCAGTGCTGTAGGAGGGAAATGAACCAATTCGGTTACATATATCGGTTTTTCTAATTTATTTAGGGCATTTTTTGAAACCTATTCGTAACCGTTCCGTTCATGTTCTGGTATTCCTACAAACCGGGCTTTGTAAAAGGCCCCTGGAACCCTATTGAGTGAATTTAGTATCTACCGTTATGATCAGAACAAAACTACCCGTATTTGCTTTATTGCTTTTAATTACCCTTTTGGGAAATGCCCAGGCTCCCGGCTTTAATTATCAGGCAGTTTTGCGCGATAATCAGGGTGCCATGATGCCTAACCATGCTGCAACTGTTCGCCTTAGCATACATGCCGATAGTGCCACCGGCCCGGTATTGTTCAGCCAGCGCGATAGTGTGGTTACCACACCGCTGGGTATATTTTCGGTAGTAGTAGGTGGCGGGACCACCTTGGCGGGTAATTTTGACAATGTGGACTGGAGCGGTAAGCGCTTTTTACAAGTGGAACTGGACCCTGCGGCAGGTGCAAATTTTACCGATATGGGCACCAGCCAATTGATGAGTGTGCCCTATGCTTTATATGCGGCTAAATCTCCTGCTGTTTCGGTAACGGTGATGGATGTAAACGACCATGGCACCATTTGGGTTGGCCAGGGTAACGATACCATCAAGAGCACCAACACGGTATGGACCACAGGTGGTAACACCGGTTTAGGAACACCTGCAGTACTGGGCACCATAGATAACAGTGATGTAGTGTTTAAACGCAACGGTACCGAATCGATGCGGATTACTGCGGATGGCGTAAGTATGAATTCAAAGAAAATGTGTGTAGGCGGAGGAGCCGTTACACCGGCAACGGCTATGGATATTAACGGCGCTATATCGCTACGCGATACCACCGTGAACGTAACCACCGATTTTACTTTGGATGTTAGCGGACGTAGTTACTTTAATATAGTAACCACCGTTAACGGCGGCTCGGCTAAAACAACGTTAGGTGATGGTGTTGTACGCGGGCAGTTATTGCTCTTAAACGTAACTGCTTCGGGCGGTAATAATATACGTGTTGAAAGTAATCCTGCCACTACCAATATGCGCCTGAGCACCAGCAGCCGAGACATGGGTGATGGTGACAGTTTAATGCTGTTGTGGAATGGATCGGATTGGGTAGAAATTAACTTTACCGATATTCCGTAACCTTTAGGCTTCGGGTTCCACATCCCGGTTAATGACATCCTCGTTTTCAGGGTTACCATCTTCCTTATCGGCGCCAAGGCTGTAATAATTATTCTCTTCGTCTTCGCTGCCTACCTCCTCCTGCGCATCATCCAGCTCTGCACCGGGCACGTCCAGGTCATCGCCGGTTTTTTCCTGCCGGCTGTCCTTTTCGTTCCAACCGGTCATTTTATCCTTTGTTATTTCCTCCAGTGGCGTGCCGTCTTCGGCTGTCAGGTTCGCTACTTTTTCTTCCTGGTTATAAATGTCTTCCCCCGGTGGGTACGAGAAATCCTCTTTGGGTTCATCGTTCTTTTTTAACGGTTCTTTTTTCATGACCTTGCTTTTGCCTACCGCGGCAAAGTTTGTACCGCGCCAATTGGTAGTGCCTCATCACTACAAGCAATGGTTTCCTGGTTATTTCGCCCAAAAGCGCAATTACATCGCAGGAATAATAGCCCGGTGGGCAATGTAATCTACAAATACAGGAACTCTTGTGCCGGTCAGGAGCTATATGAGCTTAGTGGCTCCATGAAAAATACCTGCATGGTGCCTTTGCCTTTTACTTCCATTTCTTTCCGTTGATGAAAAGTGAACTTACCGTTAAGTAGTTTTTTTACTTCTTCCGTAACCTGTATGCGGCCGGGTAAACTGTGGCTTTCCATTCGGCTGGCCGTGTTTACAGTGTCTTCCCATAAATCGTAAGCATATTTGTTTTTACCTAATACGCCTGCTATTACCTCACCGGTTTGTATGCCAATGCGCAATTGTATTTCGCCATCCGGAAAAAGCTCGTGTATGCGGTGAATCATAGCACAGGCCATATGGGCTATACGTTCGGCATGGTCCTCGCAACGTTCGGGTAAACCTGCCACGCACATATACGAATCGCCGATGGTTTTAATCTTTTCAACCTTGTAGTGGTGTGCCAGTTCATCGAACAGGCTGAATATTTTGTTCAGCGATTTAGCCAGTTGTGCAATGGGCATGTCCTTGCTCCAGGTAGTAAAACCAACAATATCGGCAAACAGCACAGTGGCGCTTTCGTAGCGTTCAATAATTTCTTCATCGCCGGTACGCAAGCGCGTGGCAATTTTTTTTGGTAGTATATTATGCAGTATGCGGTCGGTTACTTCTTTCTCTTTAACGGAGAGCGCCAACTCCTTTTCAATTTCAAAATTAGCCAGCTGGTTACGCGATTCGGAGGTGTTTATTTCCTTCTCTAATATGGTAAAACGTTTTTGGTTGTTGTAAGCAGCCTGCCAATTGCCCGTAGCGGCATACAAATCGGCCAGGGCTCCGGCAATTTCGCGGGTGTCCCACTTTAAACCGTTTGGTTCTGCTACAGCCAGCGCTTCCAGCAGATATTCTTCTGCCTGTTGCAAATTGTATTGTACGTAACCGGTTGATTTGAATAAGGTGCCCAGACTCATTAACGCATACACCTGTGGCTGCAGCAATTTTAATGCGCTGCATAGTTCCAATCCTTTGGATAAATAAAACCCCGCCTGCTCGTATTCGTTTTTCAGCAAATACAAGCCGCCCATGTTTACAACTATTTCAGCTTCTAATTCCGTGTGGTGTATTTGCTGTGCTATCAGCAGGGCTGCCTCAAAGCATTGCAGGGCCTCTGCAGGTTTATTCATACGGCCCTGGCATTGCCCTTCAATTAAAAGGGCTTCGGCATACAGCATCGTTTGGTTTGCCTCTTTATAATTCAGCGAGGTTTTTTGTGCATACTCCAACGCCTTGTCTAAATTTTCGAGATTAAAGTAAAGGGCCGTCAGGTTACTGCAGGCAGAAGCTATTTCGGCCTTTTGTCCATACTGTTCCAGAAGTTCCAATGCCTTTAGCATCAGTTGTAGCGCCAGCGCATAATCGCAGCGCGTAATATAAATAGTGGCCAGCAGGCTTAGGCTATTACCTAACTTATCGGTTAGCCCTTGCGTTTCGCATAAGGTAACGGCTTGTTGTGCATAGGTGAGGGCAGCATCCAAATCACCTGCTTTGCGGCTTAGCAATGCCAGGTTTTTTAAAACAGGAAGCTGGTCTGCAAGTTTGTTAAGGGCGGCTAATTGAGGTAGGCAATCCACTAAAAGCGCTATGCCTTCCTGCGGGTCGGCCTGCAGCCAGCCGAGCGTAGAGCGGGCCTTGATATCTCCATAGATGTAATTACGTGCATTTGCTGCCTGCCGGGCACGGCTTGCCAGGTCCAGGGCCCTTTCGCGGTTAACATGCAGTAGTTTAGCTGCCAGGCGATTGAAAAGGTCAATATCCTGTTCTGTTACCGGTTCGGCGGGCAATAGCTGTTCCAGTTCTTCAACCGTCTTGGATTCCCAATCCTGCATACTAAATCGCTTTGAGTAGGTACTGATTAGCCAGGACTAAGGTACGATTTAAGCTTAATTGAGCGGGGACTATGGGCAGGCAGGGATGAAAAAATGTTGAACTAAAATTTGGAAACTAAACAGTGTTCAGTAAATTTGCACCGTAAATAGAAATGAGCCGTGGGTATAGCAGAAAGAAAAGAACGTGAGAAGATGGAAATGCGCGAGCGCATTTTGGAGGCGGCAACAGCCATGTTTCTGGAAGATGGATACGAAAAAACCAGCATCCGTAACATTGCCGAGAAAATAGAATACAGTCCGGCTACCATATACCTGTATTTTAAAGACAAGGACGAGTTGTTCTTTGCCATACACGAAATAGGCTTTGGCAAATTGCTGGCGTTGATGCAGGAATGCATGAGCATTAAGAATCCGCTGAAGCGTTTACGTGCCTTAGGCACCACCTATATTGACTTTGCGCTCAGCAACCCGGAGTATTATGACCTGATGTTTATAATGCGTGCCCCGATGAACGCCATAGAGGAAAAGCATGCCGAGCAAAACTGCTGGCAATGTGGTGAATCGACATTTGCCTTATTGCAGACCACTGTAACGGAGTGTATGGAGCAAAAACTGATACGGGCCACCGATGCTAACCTGGCAAGTATGTATACCTGGAGTATGGTGCATGGTTTGGTATCGTTGAAGATACGGGACCGTTTTCAGGTAATGGATATGGATGATGAGATGCTGCGTAAAATGATGCTGCATTCATTAGATGAATTAATGGGTCTGCTGAAAACGTGACCTTTTTTTGACCGATAACTAAACACTGTTCATTAAGTTAATACATAAAAGTATGCGAGCGCTTAAACTTCTTTTTTTACTGTTAACGCTTACCCTGGTAAGCCGGGCGCAGGGCGATATATTAAATGCCTATGTACAGCAAGGTCTGGATAGTAATCAGGCCATCCGCCAACAAAATTTTCAACTGACCAAAAGTTTATATGCGCTGAAGGAAAGCACGGGCTTATTTTTTCCGGACATTAGTTTGCAGGGCAGCTACCTCGATTCGCGCGGCGGACGTAGTATTGATATACCTGTTGGTGATTTGATGAACCCGGTTTATCAGAACCTGAACCAGATCAACGCCGTATTTGCTCCCGGTTCGCCACAGTATCCTACCATCAGCAATGTGTCGGAGCAATTAAACCCTAAGAATTTTTACAATGCGTATTTCCAGGCCAGTTTGCCTTTAATAAACGCCGAAGTGTGGTATAACCGCAGCATAAAGAAAGATCAGGTGGCACTGCAACAGAACGAAGTAGCCATTTATAAACGCGAACTTGTGAAGGATATTAAAACAGCTTATTTCAATTACCTGAAGGCTGTGCAGGCGGTTCGTATTTACGAAACGGCACTATCGCTGGTAAAAGAAAGTGAACGCGTAAATCAAAAATTGGTTGAGAACGGTAAGGAAGTGGTATATGTATTAAGTCGTGCTAAAAGCGAGGTAAATAAAATTGAAGCCAAACTTACCGAGGCGCAGAATACCAGAAAGAACGCTGCTGCGTATTTCAACTTTTTGTTGAATAAACCGCTGGAGAGTGCAATTACGATTGACGAAACACTGCTGAATAATTTGCAACCCTTACCTGAACGGGATGTATTAACTGCTGGTAAGCGCGAAGAACTGGTGAAACTGGGTTTAGCCAAAAAGGTGGATGAGCATATTTTAAACCTGCAAAAAAGCGCCTGGATACCCAAGGTAGGCGCGCAACTTAACCTGGGCTCACAGAGTTCCGATTTTAAATTCAACAGCAATACAAGGTATTACTTACTGGGTATTTCGCTGGACTGGCACTTGTTTAACGGTTTGCGCGATGTGCACCGCATAAAACAGGCGCAGGTGGAACTACAGGCGCTGAATGCCCAAACACAGTATGTAGAAAATCAACTGGAATTAGCCGCTACCGCTGCAGGCAATAGTTACACCTCGGCACAGGCGCAATACGAAAGTGCCCGTCAACAGGAACAATCATCCGGTGAGTATTTCGGTTTGATGAATAAAAAGTACAAGGAGGGTCAGGCTTTGTATATCGAGTTTCTGGATGCCAGAAACGAAACCACCCTGGCCAGTCTGCAAAAATCAATTTCCTATTTCGATGCCTGGATAAAGTATGCTGAACTGGAGCGTGCTGTAGCCGGTGCCACTATCAATCCATAAATTATTTGTATGAACAAGAGGACTCTTTATTTAACCTTAACGGCTGCAATAGCATTAGCCGTATTTATTTATGCCTGCAGCGCTAAAGCGGGGAAAACAGAAAGTGCTGCAGATGTTACCCAAACACCTGTTAAACTGGCAGCGGCCCACAGCGTTGTTACTACTGATCCCGTAGTGGCTTCAGGTTTTATTCAGTCGGAAACAGAGGCCCGATTATCGTTTAAAACGGGTGGTATTATTCAGCGCATTTACGTGGATGAAGGGGAAACTGTGCAGAAAGACCAATTGCTGGCTACCTTAAACCTCACTGAAATAAATGCCATGGTAGAACAGGCAAAACAAGGCCTGGAAAAAGCCCAACGCGATTTTGACCGCGCCACGAACCTCTACCGCGATACGGTAGCATCGTTGGAGCAATTGCAGAATGCCACCACGGGTTTAAACGTAGCCAAACAGCAATATGAGATGGCAAAGTTTAACCGCAACTACAGCGAGATACGCGCCACCACCAGCGGCATAATTGTAAAGAAACTGATGAACGAAGGCGAAATTGTATCGCCGGGCTTACCCATCTTCTACATGACCTCGGTTGGCGCAAATGATTGGGTAGTGAAGGTGGGTATATCGGATAAGGACTGGGCGCGCCTTCAAATTGGTAACACCGCCAGGGTTACTATTGATGCCTATAGCGGTGAGGTGTTTACCGGTGTGGTTAGTCAACTCTCGCAGGTGCCGGACCCAATGAGTGGTTTGTATCAGGCAGAAATAAAACTAAAAGCCACCGGCAAAAACATGGCTACCGGCTTGTTTGCTAAAGCCGAGATCATTCCATCGGGGGCAGCGCAGTATGTAGCAGTGCCGGTAGATGCCATCATTGAAGGAAACGGTAAGGATGCCTTTGTGTTTACCGTAGAAAACGGAAAGGCACACAAAATGCCGGTTAAGGTTGCCTTTATAAAGGATGGAGAGGTGATGCTTACCGCAGGCGTGGAAAGCAATGCACAGGTAATAACGGATGGCTCGGCCTATTTAACTGACGGTGTGGCAGTGCAGGTAGAAACTGCTGCAGCTAAATAAGCAACTCAATAACTAGTAAATAAAACCCGCTACGGGTTTAAAAGATAATGTATGCGTATTACTGAATTTTCGGTTAAGAACTACCAGTTTACCCTGGTAGTGTTTGTAGCCCTGCTGGCCCTGGGTATAAGCACTATGCTAACTATGCCGCGCAGCGAGGACCCTGTGTTTAATGCCCCGCAGTATTATATGATTGCGGTTTACCCCGGCACCAGTCCGCGCGATATGGAGGAACTGGTGGTGGACCCCATTGAAAAGAGGGTAAATGAATTGGACGATATCAAGAAGGTGGTATCGAACATTGACGACGGTGTAGCGGTTATCGGTGTTTACTATAAATACGAAAGCAATGTAGATACCAAATACCAGGAGTTAGTGCGCGAGATGAACTCGTTGCGTAAAGATCTGCCGCAGGATTTATATAGCCTGGATATCATGAAGTCGTCAAGCAGTGACGTGAATATTTACCAGTTTGCGCTGATAAGCGAGAACGCCGGCTATAACCAATTGCGCGAACAGGCCGATGTACTGGTTAAGGAACTGGAAAAAAATAAATCGCTGAAGAATGTTAAAGCATGGGGCTACCCCGAACAGCGTGTAGATGTAGAGTTGAACATTGAGAAGGTAGCGCAATACAAAATTCCGTTGAGCAGGATTTTAGGCGCTTTGCAAAGCGAGAATGTAAACATACCTGCCGGTGCCATTGATATTAATACCAAAAAGTTTAACGTAAAAACAAGCGGTAAATACCAGGATGTTGAACAGATACGCAATACCATTATCAGCAGTTCGGGCACCCAGATCGTTTACCTGAAGGATGTAGCCAATGTAAGCGAAGCCTACGACGAAGATAAATACATGACCCGCGCCAATGGCCACCGTGCAGTTTTTGTAACGGCCTCGCAGAAGGATGGACAGAATATTGTTTCCATTGCGGAGAAAGTAGAACCCGTAGTGGAGGCTTTTAAAGCAGGCTTACCTAAGAATATTGCCTTCGCTAAAATGTTCGACCAGCACGAAGGCGTATCGAAACGGTTAAATCACTTTGCCCGCGACTTTGGCATAGCCATTTTGCTGGTGCTGATCACACTGTTGCCCTTAGGTTTCCGGGCTTCGTCGGTAGTAATGGTTTCTATACCGCTTTCGCTGGCTATTGGTTTGTTGCTACTGAATATGTTTGGTTATAACATCAACCAGTTAAGTATTGTAGGGTTTATCATCGCGCTCGGTTTGCTGGTGGATGACAGCATAGTGGTGGTAGAAAATATCGAACGTTTTTTGCGCAATGGCGTAAGTAAGCGCACCGCTGCTATCGAAGCTACCAAACAGATAGGCCTTGCCGTACTGGGCTGCACGGCCATTCTGATATTTGCTTTTTTACCGTTGGTGTTTTTGCCTGAAGGTTCCGGCGACTTTATCCGCAGCCTGCCTATGGCGGTTATATTAACTATCCTGGCTTCGCTGTTTGTGTCACTTACCATTGTGCCTTTCCTAAGCAGTATTATGCTTACCGACCACGAAAATCCGGAAGGCAACATCTTTCTGCGTGGTTTAAAAAAGGGTATTCATCTTACCTACGCAGTGTTTCTTGACCGTGCATTAAAGCGTCCGGTTATTACCCTGCTGATTGCTGCAGCTATTTTTGCAGGAGCCGTAAGCCTGGTGCCTGTGGTGGGTTTCAGCCTGTTCCCTAAATCAGAGAAGCCAATGTTTATGGTAAATATTGAAACGCCCGATGGAACCAATATTTACGAAACAGACCGCATCACCAAATATGTGGAAGGCGAATTGCAGAAACATAAGCTCATCCGCAATTTTTCAACCAACGTAGGTAAGGGCAATCCGCGCATTTACTACAACGTGATACAGCGCAATGAGTCAGAGAATTTTGCGCAGGTGTTTGTACAATTACAGCCATCCACCGAACCAACAGAAAAGGAGAAGTTTATTGATGAGCTTCGCGAAACTTTTAAAAGTTATCCGAATGCAAAAATTGAAGTGAAGGATTTTGAGCAGGGACCGCCGATTGAAGCGCCTATCGCCATCCGATTGTTCGGTGAAAATCTGGATTCGCTCCGGGTGCTGTCCTATCAGGTAGAGGACATTTTCAGAAAAACACCAGGTGCTATTTATGTCAACAACCCATTAGCTACACAAAGCAATAGCCTGCGGGTGCATATCAATAAAGAGAAGGCGGGCATGCTGGGTATACCCACCGTTGAAATTAACCGAGCCGTGCGTTTAGCAGTGGCAGGTTTAAATGTGGGCACCTTTCAGGATGCGGATAATAACGACCAGGATATACATGTTACACTGCCAAAGTTGGATAGAGTACAGGGCTTTGATGTGTTTAAGCGCTTGTATGTGAACAGCGTTACCGGTGCGGCTATTCCATTGAGCCAGGTGGCGGAAGTTAGTTTCGAATCATCGCCCAACAGCATCAAACACTACGATAAGAACCGTTATGTGGTGATTACGGCGTTTGTAAAATCGGGTTACCTGACCGGTGAAGTAAACGACGGCATTGTGAAAAAACTGGAGCAGTTTAAGTTTAGTCCGGGTTATAGTTACGTTGTAGCCGGTGAAGTAGAAAGCAAACAGGAAAGCTTCGGTGGCCTGGGCTCCATTATATTGGTAACGGTGTTTGGTTTCATTGGTGTGCTGATCCTGGAGTTCCGCAGCTTTAAGAGTACCTTGATTGTGTTATCGGTTATCCCCCTCGGTATTATTGGTGCCATTTCGATGCTGTTGCTGATGGGTTATCCGTTTTCGTTTGTGGCGGTTATCGGTTTAATAGCGCTGGTAGGTATAGAGGTAAAGAATACCATTTTGTTGGTGGACTTTACCAATCAACTGCGCAAGCAGGGTAAGGACCTGGAAACTGCCATACGCGAAGCAGGCGAGGTGCGTTTTGTACCGATTGTGCTTACCTCCTTAACAGCGATAGGCGGTCTGTTGCCTTTGGCATTAGAAGCCAACCCGCTGTATTCGCCGCTGGCCTGGGTATTGATTGGCGGTTTGATTTCCTCCACTTTATTATCGCGCCTGGTAACGCCGGTGTTGTACAAACTTTTACCGCCTTCGATTGTTGAAGCATAAAGGGTTAATATTTTAATGGGCAGGGTTGAGGCCGGCGCCGAAAGGTGCCGGCCATTTTTTTAACCCTACACGTTCCCTGATGCCCATAAGGAGTGCCGTTTATTTTTGATTTTCTATTTTGCGTACACAAAACCTGATGGTATGAACAATTTATTGCAGGGCAAACGCGGAATTATATTTGGCGCACTGGACGCTAATTCGTTAGCATGGAAGGTGGCAGAACAAGCGCATAAACAAGGCGCAACTTTTGTATTGACCAATGCACCTGTTGCCTTGCGCATGGGCGAGATAAATAAACTGGCAGAAGCCTGTGGCACCATTGTAATACCTGCCGATGCCACACTGGTGGAAGATCTGGATAAACTGGTGCAGCAGGCGATGGACCACTTAGGAGGTAAACTGGATTTTGTATTGCACAGCATAGGCATGAGCCCCAATGTGCGCAAGGGTAAAACGTATACCGATCTCAACTACGAGTGGCTGATGAAGACGCTCGATATTTCGGCGGTTAGTTTTCATAAGCTGGTACAAACCCTGATGAAGAAAGATGCCATGAACGAATGGGGCAGTATCCTGGCCCTTACGTATATAGCCGCACAACGTGCGTTCCCCGGTTACGGCGATATGGCTGATGCCAAGGCCACCCTGGAAAGTATGGCCCGCTCATTTGGGTATTATTACGGCACGCAAAAGAAGGTGCGGGTAAATACCATTTCGCAATCGCCCACCATGACTACCGCAGGCAGCGGTATCAAGGGGTTCGATTCATTCTACGGTTTTGCCGATAAAATGAGTCCGCTGGGTAATGCGCCCGCCGATGATTGCGCCAATTACTGTATAAGCCTGTTTAGCGATTTAACCCGTTATGTAACCATGCAGAATTTATACCACGATGGTGGCTTTAGTTCAGTAGGGGTAAGCGAAGCATTGATGGGCGTGTTTGCGAAAGAGTAAGCGCTACTTTTTTAGCCCCCACCAGATCATACCAAAATTAAAGATGGTAACCCCAAGGCCTATGGCGCACTTGGTCCATGCTTTTTGTATCAGGTCGCTGATATCGCCTACATTAAGGTGCATGGCCTGCTGCCAGGTAACGTAGTAGTTAGAAACGTAGTAGGCATCCTTCATTATAAACAGCGCATAAAAACCAATGGTTAGCACATAAGGTACCCAGGCTATTTTCTTTAGCGACTGGCTATAGATGTTAGCCAACACCATCAACACAAAAAAGAAGAAGTTTAGCACGAATATCATTACGGAGTGCGTGTTCTGGTATTTGATGTTACCTTCTTCGGCAATGGTTGACTCGCTGAGTAAACGCGTGGTGATCCACGATAAGCCAAAGGTTAACAGCACGGCAATGCTGAACATGGTAATGAATAAACGCAATGCTTTTTTAGGATCGGGGTTTAGAAATTGCGCATTGGTAAACGAACGTTTGTACAAATAGCCCATCATAAAACCGATGGCCGCCGTAAGGATATAGATGATTAGTGAAAACATTTCTTACTCTTCTTTTTCTTCCCCTAGATTATCTGTGCGTTCCAGAATCTTCGGATTAATGGATTTCGAAACTTTGGCTCCAAGTGTTTTCAGATTTTCGAAGCGGGCAATTACGTTGCCTTTGCCTTTATACAAACGGCCCATAGCTTCTTCGTAGGTTTTTTTGCCTTCTTCCATTTTAACTCCCAACTTGATAAAGTCGTCCACCACGGCAGCAAACTTGTCGTACAACTCGCCGCTTTGCCGGGCAATTTCCAACACGTGGCGGCTTTGGCGTTCCTGCTTCCATATGTTATCAATAGTACGCAGCGTAGCCAACAGGGTAGATGTGCTCACAATTATGATGTTCTTCTCAAATGCTTCGTGATACAGGTTATCGTCGTTACCCACGGCCAGCGAAAAGGCGGGTTCTATCGGTACAAACAACAACACAAAATCGGGGCTGCCGATCTGATACAGGTTTTGATAGCTTTTACTGCTAAGCCCCTTTACGTGGTTGCGGAGCGAAAGAATGTGCTCGCGTAAATAGCGGTCCTGGTCTTCTTTCAACTCGGCACTGTTGTAGCGTTCATAGGCTACCAGCGAAACCTTGCTATCCACTATCAGATTTTTGCCATCGGGCAGGTGGATCACTACGTCGGGCTGCAGGCGCGAACCATCCTCTGTAGTAAAGGTCTGCTGCACATCGTACTCAGTGCCTTTGCGCAAACCGCTTTTTTCCAGAATTTTCTCCAGTATTAATTCGCCCCAGTTACCCTGTGTTTTTGCTTCCCCTTTCAGCGCACGGGTAAGGTTTACTGCCTCATCGCTCATGCGTTTGTTCATATCGGTAAGGGTGCGCAGTTGTTCTTTTAAAGCACTGCGTTCCTTCTCCTGTTCTACATGATTTTGCTGGATCTTCTGTTCAAATTCGTTGAGGCGGTGGCGAAGCGGATCCAGTATGCCTTTTATCTGCGATTCATTCTGCTCGCTGAATTTTTTGCCTTTCTCATCTAAGATGCGGTTCGCCAGGTTTTCAAACTCCTTGGTAAAGCGCTGGTTCAAATCCTCCAGTTCTGCCTTTTGCTCTAGTAACCGCTGGTGCAGGTTATTGGCTTCGGCCCGGGTGGTGGCCAGTTCGTGGCCCAGGGTTTCCGATTTGGAACGTTCTTCGCGCAAACGGGCTTCGGCACTCTCGTTTAACAGGCGCAGTTCGTTTTTAAGTTCGGCTATCGTTTGTTCCAGCAACTGTGCCTTTTCGCGTGCAGCACCCAGTTCCCCTTCCGATTTTGATTTCAGAAAGAAAAACGCCAACGCGCCGCCGGCCAGTAAACCGATAATCAGGTAAAGGATATCCATAGTGCTATAAAACCCACTTTATCCTATACACACCGCCCCAAAGAGCCAGGTTTTAGGAAAAATGAAGCAATAAAGTTAAAAAAGCAGGCGGTAACTAAAACCCTGTGGGGTAAAAACAGGGATGATTAAGGTCGTTCTACCACAACCGGAAAATATTTTCAACTTCGCCATCATTTTTATATGGATATCTCGCCGGGAATATTTGAAAATACACAGGTGGCATTTGCCGGTAAAAGCGACGCTGATTTACAAAAGGCGAAAGCGCTGTTTACCATCGTAGGTAATAATTCGTTTGTTAAGCTGGGCACTGCGCTCGCCAATTTTTCGCTGAAGCTGCATTTGCCCGTATCACCTTTATTTAAGTGGACCGTTTACAATCACTTTTGTGGTGGCGAAACGTTTGAAGAATGTACGGAAACTATCCGTGGCCTTACCGGGCAACACGTGGGTGTATTGCTGAATTATGGTATTGAGTTTAAGGAGAGCGAAGAGGATTTTGATAATGCCGTCGCTATTAACATAGAGGCCATCAAATTCGCCGGAAAGAACAAAGCCGTAAAAGCGGTTTGTGTGAAGCCTACCGGTTATGGGCGGCTGGAACTTTTTGAAAAAGTACAACGCGGCGAACACCTGAAAGGAAATGAGAAGAAGGAATATGAGCGCGTTTGTGAACGTTTTGAAGAGTTGTGCGAAGAGGCTGCTAAATACGGTGCCACTATCTATATAGATGCGGAGGAAAGCTGGATACAGGATGCGCTGGATAAAATAGCCGAGGACCTGATGGCCCGGTTCAACAAACAGCGTTGCGTAGTAGCTAACACCTTTCAGATGTACCGGCACGACCGGTTAGCCTATCTGCAACAGCAAATTGCCGATTCGCAAAAAGGCGGCTACGTGTTGGGCGCAAAGCTGGTGCGTGGCGCATATATGGAAAAGGAAAGAGAGCGCGCTGAGAAGATGGGCTATCCATCCCCTATCTCGAAAAACAAAAAGGCTGTAGATGCTGATTTTGATGCGGCGGTGAAACTGTGCCTGGAGAGTTTATCGCATACACATGTATGTGTTGCATCGCAGAGCGAAAAAAGTAACCTGCTGGCTATACAATTAATGGATAGCATGAAAATTAACCGTGGTACGGAGAGTGTGGTTTTCTCGCAGTTATACGGCATGGGCGATAACGTTACGTTTAACCTGGCCCGCCTTGGTTTTAATGCCACCAAATATTTACCCTATGGCCCGGTAAAAGATGTGGTGCCTTACCTGATACGCCGCGCACAGGAAAATACATCGGTGGCCGGGCAAACGGGCCGCGAGTTAAGCCTGATACAAAAGGAAATTAAGCGCCGTAAAAATCAGAAGTGAATTTGACTGAGCGGAAAATCGTAGCTCATCCGCTCATCACCCGCCTCGCCATAAGCTTTACAATGCAGCACCGGGTCCGGTTGTTGCCAGTCAATTTCAAGGAATCCGAAATTATAGCCTACCGGAGCCGTAGCTACCTGCCAGGTATTGGGCCAGGGATCGTTGGCGTGCCGTGCCAAAGGGCTGGCGGTAAAATCGTATAAAGGATACAGACCCGGCTCCTGTCTTTTACATAGCTCGGCAAAATGTATATCGCCGCTAATAAATACAATGCCGTTGGCCTGTTTGGTTTTTATGAGGGTGAACATGCGCTGTAACTCGAACGGGAAGTTGCCCCAGCATTCACCTCCATCCGCTTCGGTTGCAAAACGCGAACTGGATCCAATAATGCGCAGCCGTGCCGGTTGTTCTAACTCATGTGCTAACCAGTTCCATTGTTCATCGCCCAGCAATTCAGCTGTGGAATCAAAGTTCGGCACATAATAATCATTCTCGGTTTTCAACTTATCGCGAAAGGTGCGGAGGTCGAGCAGGATAACCTGCACGCGGTGGGCCGAATCGCCATAGTAATAAGAGGTGTATATGCCGGTGTGGCTTTGGCGAGCAAGGTTATTTTCCTCTCCCCAAAAGCGAAGAAAAATCTGTTTTGATACTTCTTTAGCTGGAAACTCCTTGCCAACATCATTATGGCCGTAGTCGTGGTCGTCCCACGTGGCCAGTACTTTGGTATGATGTATCAGGTTCTGAAATTCAGGCTTACACGAAAGTTGTCCGTATTCGCTTTCCAATTCGCGCATGTTATACGTATCGCCGTAAATGTTATCGCCCAGGTAAATAAAAAGGTCCGGATGATGTTCTACTACCTTATTTAAAATAGGTTGCTCCAATTCTTCATCAGCGCAACTGCCAAAGGCGATACGGGTAATTAATGGTATACTGTCGTTTTTAAAATTACGCTCGCACATGCGTAGCGGATCGGTTTTGCAGGAGGCAAGGGCGAGCAACAACAAGAGGGGGTAAACTTTCACTGCGGGTAATTGTTGAACATGAAAATAGCAATTGCCAACTTTACCGGGTAGTTGCTATTTTTACCACACCAATGAATAAGAATCTGGATCCCGATAAAGAACAGCTGACCCGCGAAGAAACCGAGGTAGAAAAAGCGTTACGTCCGCGTGCGCTGGATGATTTTATGGGCCAGCCGCGGATTATTGACAACCTGTTTGTGTTTATAGAAGCGGCCAAGCAGCGCGGCGAAGCATTGGACCACGTGCTGCTGCACGGTCCTCCGGGTCTGGGTAAAACCACGCTTAGTTACATTGTAGCCAACGAAATGAATGTAAACGTTAAGGTTACCAGCGGCCCTGTATTGGAAAAGCCCGGCGACCTGGCCGGTTTGCTTACCAACCTGGAGCCTAACGACGTGCTGTTTATTGATGAGATACATCGCATATCGCCTGTGGTGGAAGAATACCTCTACAGCGCCATGGAGGATTACAAGATTGACATTATGATTGATACCGGCCCTAATGCACGCAGCGTGCAAATAGGGTTGAATCCATTTACGCTCGTGGGGGCTACTACACGCTCCGGTTTATTAACGGCTCCGCTGCGTTCGCGTTTTGGTATCACCTTCCGGCTCGAATATTACGACAGCGAGGTGCTGAAGAATATTATCAAACGTTCGGCAAAAATTCTGAATGCAGAAATAAACGAGGATGCGGCATTTGAAATTGCACGCCGCAGCCGGGGCACACCTCGTATTGCTAACCTGCTGTTGCGCCGCGTGCGCGATTTTGCACAGGTAAAGGGCAACGGCACTATTACTTTTGATATTGCTCACTATGCGTTGGACCAGTTGAATGTAGACCAGCATGGTTTAGATGAAATGGATAACCGCATTCTGGCAGCTATCATCGAGAAATTTAAAGGTGGCCCTGTTGGTATAACTACTATTGCTACTGCCGTGAGTGAAGAAGCGGGCACACTGGAGGAAGTTTATGAACCATTTCTGATTAAAGAAGGTTTTCTAAAACGTACCCCACGCGGTCGCGAAGCCACCGAACTGGCCTATAAGCATTTAGGCAAAACCCCGCCTACCATAGGCGGAACGCTGTTTTAGTTGTGACATTTCTGTGACAATTAAGGACGGTTGCATGCTGTATATTTGGAGTAAACCTAATCTATGAAGAAAACGTTACTCCTGCTCACCTTTTCAGTTAGTATGTTGTTGGCAAAGGCACAATGGTACCACTTTGCAGATACGACAGCGCAATGGAATGTTCTGGACCATCAATGGGGTTGGTTCCCTGCTGGAGAATATTACTATACGCATGTTTTTCAGATTGAAGGCGATACTTTAATAAACGGTATAAGTTATCAGGCAATTACCGACCATTATTACAGCCCTAATTATTTACGACGTGATATTGCCAACCGCATTTGGTTGTGGTATAATAATGCGGAGATCAAGATTTACGATTTCGGTGCCATGGCCGGCGATTCTATCACAGGCTTATCACAATATGGTTTCGGCACGGCTGATATAGGTTGCCGGGTAGATAGCGTAGATACGGTGAGTTGGAACGGGGTAAAGAAACGCATGTATGTAAGTTGCGCAAGCAACGTGGGGCAATACCAGGATATATGGATAGACGGTGTTGGCTCGCTGAACAATCACTCCATCTGGGGCGGCTCGGATATGTCGGTAGTGGACGGGCCGGATTATTCCCTGCTTTGTTACTTCGAGGCAGGCCAGTTGCAATACCACGATAGCTATTATGATACCTGCATTTATAATTCGCCAACTTCGGTAGAGGAGTTGTCGGGTGAGGAATTGCGGATCTATCCAAACCCTGCCGTAGATTACGTTACACTGAATTTGCCCACTACTGTAGCAGGCGGGAAGTTGGAGCTTTTAGGAGTAAACGGTGAGGTGCTTAAAGAGATAGAGATAGCATCATCAATCCTACATCTATCGGTGAAGGATATGCTGCCCGGTGTTTACTTTTTACAACTGTTGGATGGAGCTAAGCTAAAGGCCAGCACCAAATTGGTAGTTTTGCGGACATGATAGCCACAACACCAAAGCCGCCTTACTATGCTGTGATATTTACAAGTTTGCGAACGGAGGACGATAATGGCTACAATGCCATGAGCGAACACATGGTTGCACTGGCCCAACAACAGCCCGGTTACCTGGGGCACGAATCTGCACGCGATGGGCTTGGTATTACCGTATCCTACTGGGAAAGCACCGATGCAATCCGGAACTGGAAGGCAAACAGCGAACATCAATTGGCACAAACCGCCGGACGCGATAAATGGTATCAATCCTTTAAGGTGCGCATCTGTAAAGTGGAACGCGACTACGGTTGGAACGACTAAGGCTTTTTACTTCTTGCGCTTAGGGCTAAGTATATAGGTAAAGTTAAGCGTAAGCGAGTTGTTATACATCTTCAGCACCTTGGTGTTAATACCTGCCGAAGGACGTAAGCCTATCAGGGAGTATTCGAACTTGGCCCCTATGCCAAACACCTTCTTAATTAAAAATTGAAAGCCTACTATCGCTGTTAAATCAAATTTGCGCGGCTCGGGCGAATGTAAAACCGATACGGTATCTACCATGTTGCCGCTGCCTATTGGGTTTTCGATGCGGTAGACGATGTTGTTGCGCACCTGGTAGTTAAGCCCAAGGCCAACGCTGGCAATAATCAATTTCTTATCGTGAATGTTAAACAAAATGGGAATCGACATATAATCCCAGTTGATGCGGAACATGTGCTGGGGGCTTTCGTTCAAATTGCGTTTACGGTAGGCTCCTTTCATGGAATATAGGATCTGGGCGCTTACCGACAGGTTGCGGTGAAATTTTACCATTACCCCAACACCGCCCTGCGCACCGGGTTGGTTATAACCGGCCTGTTCATCACCATCTACCTGCGAAAGATTAAGGCCTGCCGAGAACAGCCCCTTGAATAAACCATCGCGTTTAGGGTCAAAATCATCCTCTTTTTCGTCCGGATTGGCCGTTTTTACCTTCTTTTCCTTCTTAGGCTTAGGGCTTTCTTCCTGCTCCTCCTCGGTGGTAACGGGCTGCTGAGCAGCCACAGTATCGGTATTTTGCTTCTTTTTTTTGCCGAAATCGATGGTTAAGGCACCGTCCTTAAACTCGGTTTGTTGGGCTAAAACCACAAACGGTAAAAAAACAATCCACAGTGTTAGTTTCTTCTTCATGCAGGAAATATGAACACAAATATTTTCGTTAAAGTTATACGTAGGGTATTTGCGTAAACGTTGTGACACAAATTTGACAAAAGACCCCGGTTTTAACTAACGGGCTTAAAAATAAGAAGGTAACGCGAATGAAATATAATGCAGGCATGTTAAAGAAGGTGGAAGACATTTTCCGTGAAGGTGGATATACCGTGCGTTTTGAGAAAGGTAATTTCCAGAACGGCTATTGTATTTTAGAAAAGCGCCGTGTGGTGGTTATCAATAAGTTTCATGAAGTGGAGGCAAAAATTAACTCCATGATAGAGATACTTTTGTCTATTGCCGACCTGGAAATGGATAACCTGTCATCGGAAAGTGCACAATTGTTTCAGCAGATCAAGGCTGAAAAAATGAGTCTGTTTGAAGGTAAGAAGGCTGCCGCCTGATAGCCTTTTAACTACGCGTGCCAAGTGTGCCGCTTTTTTTAGCTTTACGGCAATAAGCGTAGTATAGCAACCTTATCCGGCAATTTTCATGGAAGTAACATTCTTAGGTACAGGTACATCGGGCGGCGTTCCATTAATTGCCTGCCAATGCCCCGTTTGCAAAAGCACCGATGCGCGCGATAAACGCCTGCGCACTTCCATTTTAATACGCGATAAAGAATTGGCCTTATCGGTGGATTGCGGTCCGGATTTCAGGCAACAAATGCTGCGCGAAGACGTACGCCACCTGGATGCCGTTTTATTTACCCATCAGCACAAGGACCACACCGGGGGTATTGATGATATCCGCTCGTTCAATTTTATCAATCAGCGGCCCATGGAGTTTTACTGCGACCTGCCTACCGAAATGGGTATTAAGGAGCAATACAGCTATGCCTTTACTGAAACGGACTACCCCTACCTGCCTAAAATGAATTTTAACCGGATTGATACCGATCCGTTCAGGGTAGGCCATTTGCACATACAGCCCATTGAGGTAATGCATGCACACATGCCGGTA
This sequence comes from Chitinophagales bacterium, assembly GCA_044225825.1. GTDB lineage: Bacteria > Bacteroidota > Bacteroidia > Chitinophagales > LD1 > Bog-950. Next base: position 527,224 of record JBGAIB010000001.1, on the reverse strand, counting down.
AAAGCGTTTCGCATTGGCGACTTTACCTATGTAACCGATGCAAAAACTATTGCCCCCGATCAGTTGGATAAAATAAGAGGTACCCGGGTACTGGTACTGAATGCACTGCGCGAAACGGAGCACTACTCGCACCTTTCGATACCGCAAGCACTGGCATTAGTAGAAGAGTTGAAACCCGAGGTAACGTACTTTACGCATATGAGTCACCAGTTTGGCCTGCATGCCGAAATGGAAGGGCAACTGCCTGCAGGTGTACGCATTGCCTACGATGGCCTCAAACTACTGGTGTAAACTTTCGTACAAGAAATAAATACATACATTTACCAATAACCAAATCCCCTATACATGGCTGATCTGTTTAAGAAAAAAACCATCGCTCAATTAATTGGTGAGTCGGAGGATGGTACCCACACGCTTAAAAAAACGCTGTCTTCATTTAACCTGGTTACCCTGGGTATAGGCGCTATTATAGGTGCGGGTCTTTTTTCCATAACAGGTTTGGCTGCAGCTAACAACGCAGGACCCGCGGTAACTATTTCGTTTGTAATTGCCGCGATAGGCTGTGCATTTGCCGGTTTGTGTTACGCCGAGTTTGCCAGTATGATACCCGTGGCGGGTAGTGCATATACCTATTCCTACGCCACCTTAGGTGAGTTTTTGGCCTGGATTATCGGTTGGGATTTGGTGCTGGAATATGCCGTAGGTGCTGCCACTGTATCTATAAGCTGGTCGCGCTATTTTACCAAGTTACTGCAGTATTACGATTTGCATTTACCGGTAAGCATGGCTATGGGCCCCTGGGATAGTGTTACACAACCCGATGGGGCGGTCGTGTATGGTTTCATCAACTTACCGGCGGTATTTATAGTAGTGGCTATGTCGCTGTTACTTATTAAAGGCACCCGCGAGTCGTCGCTGGTAAACAATGTGATAGTAGCCTTAAAGGTTTCGGTGGTGCTTATTTTCATTGCACTGGGCTGGGCTTACATTAATACCGCCAACTACACTCCTTATATACCTGATAATACCGGCACTTTTGGCGAATATGGCTGGAGTGGTATTGTGCGGGCATCGGCTATTATCTTTTTTGCTTACATAGGGTTCGATGCAGTTAGTACCGCAGCCCAGGAGGCCAAGAACCCCGCGCGCGGTATGCCGATAGGTATTTTGGTATCGCTGGCTATCTGTACGGTGTTGTATATTCTGTTTGCGCACGTAATGACCGGTTTGGCGCATTACAATGAGTTTAAAGGACAGGACGGTATTGCCCCGGTAGCGGTGGCTATTCAGCACACCCCTTATGTGTGGTTGCAAAAAGCAGTAATCATAGCCATCCTGGCCGGTTATTCATCGGTTATTATGGTAATGCTGATGGGCCAGTCGCGTGTATTCTTCTCCATGAGTAAAGATGGTTTATTGCCAAAAGTATTTTCGGATGTGCATCCTAAGTTCCAAACCCCGTGGAAATCGAACCTGCTGTTTATGCTTTTTGTAAGCTTGTTTGCAGCGTTTGTGCCTGCCCGCGTGGTTGGCGAAATGACGAGTATAGGAACCCTGTTGGCTTTTGTGCTGGTATGTGCCGGTGTATTGGTAATGCGCCGTACCGATCCGGATGCACCCCGTGCCTTTAAAACGCCGTTAGTGCCTTTTGTGCCATTGGCCGGTATTGCCGTGTGCTTGTTTATGATGGTGTTTCTGCCGGCTGATACCTGGTTGCGATTGGTGGTATGGATGGCCGTAGGTTTAGACTTATACTATCTGTATGGTATGCGCCGCAGTCGCCTGGCCGACCGCGAAGGCAGCAAGTTGTCGTTTATAGGCGAAACTGCCCCCATGGTTATTATTACCATTTTGATGTTTATTATGGCGGCTATTTTTGCCAGCATTGGGGTAATCATGCTCGCAGTTGTTCAGCTTATTGTAATGATCTGGATTTTGATGAACCAGTTGTTGCGCCGCTTTAAACTCGATTAACACATTCAATCCTATACATGGCTGAAACTAAAAAGCCGCTGCGGCTTTTAGACGCTACCTTAATTGTTGCCAGCGGTATGATTGGCAGCGGCATTTTTGTTGTGGCCTCCGATATTGGCCGCAATGTGGGCGCGCCGGGCTGGTTGATGGTGGCCTGGGCTATATCGGGCCTGATGACCATTTTTGCCGCGCTTAGTTATGGCGAACTGGCAGGTATGTTTCCTGCAGCGGGTGGTCAGTATGTTTATTTAAAGGAAGCCTATAACCCTTTTGTGGCCTTTCTGTATGGCTGGAGTTTGTTTGCCATTGTACAAACAGGCACCATTGCCGCTGTAGCGGTGGCCTTTGCCAAATATGTGGGCGTGTTGCACGAGCCCTTTGGCGATAAGAATATTTTAATGGATTTAGGCTGGTTTAAAATATCAGCCGCTCAGGTATTAGGTATTATGCTCATAATCGCCTTAACCGCCATTAATAGTCTGGGTATTAATTATGGTAAGCTGATCAACCGGGTATTTACAAGCACTAAACTACTGGCCCTGTTTGGTTTAATTGTGTTGGGCTTGTTCTTTTTTGCAAGGCCGGAAATCTGGCAAAACAACACCGCGCATTTTTGGGATACCGTTGCCTGGCAAAAGGACGCGGCAGGGCACTGGAGCAGTTCTCCGCTTTCGGGCATCAGTATTCTGGCTGCTGTAGGGGTGGCCCTCGTTGGTTCTTTATTCAGCAGCGATGCCTGGAATAATGTAACTTTTATAGCCGGCGAAATTGATCAGCCTAAACGCAATATCCCCCTCTCACTTTTTATTGGTACCACGGTAGTAATAACGCTTTATATGCTGGCTAACCTGGCTTATCTGAAGCTATTGCCATTTTATGGCGACCCGGCCGCCACTGATTTGATGGGTCGTGGCTTGCAGTTTGCCGAAAACGACCGTGTAGGTAGCGCCGCCGCTACCATGATTTTTGGCAGCACCGGAACAGTAGTGATGGCTATATTGATTATGATAAGCACCTTTGGCTGCAACAATGGTATAGTGCTGGCCAGCGTGCGGGTGTATCAAACCATGGCAAAGGATAAGTTGTTCTTTGATAAAATGAAGCATAACAATAGCAATGGCGTACCGGGATTTGCCCTTTGGGTGCAGTGCCTGTGGGCTTCGTTGCTTTGCCTCTCGGGCAGCTATGGCGATTTGCTGGACTACGTAATGTTTGCCGTTATGCTGTTTTATATACTCACCATTGCCGGCATCTTTATTCTGCGCAAAAAAATGCCGAATGCCGAGCGGCCTTATAAAGCTTTTGGCTATCCGGTAATACCGGCCTTATATATTCTGTTGGCTGTGGCCTTTTGCGTAAACCTGCTTATTATGAAGTGGACCAATGCCGCTATGGGAGTAGTAATAGTAGGCCTGGGTATTCCGATATACTATTACTGGAGCAGCCGGCAGGGCCAAAACGATACGGCCGGTTAAACCACATTTTTCTCCGTTTTATAAAGCACAAGCCGGTGCGCTGCTGAGAGGTGGTTGCCTGTTTTTTGTTTTTTAAGAAATAATATTTGAAACTTAGTGTAATTAATTGTATCTTTACGGGTAGAATTGTTCATTGACAAACCGGCCTGGCCTGTTCGTTGGTTTTGCTGCGTGTGCAGTAAACAGATACGGCCTGCCGGTGGCTGCAAAATGGGTTTTGGAAGCAGAGGTTGACGGGGGAATCCCTGAAATCGATCAGTTCATGTCATTTTAACTAGAAACAACCTGTTTGGAGCTCATATTAAATTTTTTCCAATTTGTGCACTTCAAAATCAAGTGCACAAATGTGCACAAATGGCGGACCGGTTAGCACCGGATGGCAATCCTGGTAAACAGAGGGGCTGTATTTTAATTAAACGGTGGTCCAGATGCGCCAGCTTTCTTCGGCCTGCAGTTGCAGCATTTCCAGTCCGTTTTTTACGGCGCAGCCCTGTTGTTTGCCCTTTTGCAGAAAAAGCGTTTCGGCAGGGTTATACACCAGATCGTATAACGCATCTTTATCGCTTAACAAGTGGTAAGGGATAGCCGGGCAACCCTCTACCGCAGGGAACATCCCCAGCGGTGTGGTATTAATAAACAGGTTGCTATCCTGCAGGTGTTGCGCAATGGTAGCGTAACTTATTTCGGCTGATTGCGGAGTACGCGAAACCCGTAAGTAAGGCAATTGCAGTTGTTGCAATATATACGTAACAGCCTTTGAGGAACCGCCGGTGCCAAGCACAAAAACCTGCCGGGGCGTATGGGGTAAAAAGTTGACAAGCGAATGGTGGAACCCGAAAGCATCGGTATTATAACCGGTTAATGCGCCGGCATCTACCTTAATGCAGTTTACAGCGCCTATTTTCTGGGCGGTAGTGTCTAAAGCCTGTAAATAGGGGAGTATGGTTTCCTTATATGGCACGGTAACGTTTAATCCGCTTAGCTGTGGATGGGCATTTAAGAGAGCAGGAAGTTCGGTGATCTGCTGCAGGGGAAATAAGTCGTAACGGCAACCGGTAATTGCTTCACGTGCAAACTTCTCTTCGAAATACCTTTTGGAGAAGGAGTGCGAAAGAGGAAAGCCTATGAGCCCGTATTGTTTCAATGGTATGCCGTTAAGCAGCGGTTTTTTTAGCGCGCTGTGCTTTAATAAACTGCCAGATAACCGGCGCTACGGAAATAAAGATGATGGCCAGCAGCACCTTCTCGAAGTTGTTTTTTATGATGGGAATGCCACCAAACCAGTAGCCCATAGAGGTTACACCGGCTACCCAAAGAATGGCACCAATGATACAGAAGATGATATATCGGCTGTAAGCCATGCTGCCGGCACCGGCTACAAATGGGGCAACGGTGCGAACTATAGGAATAAAGCGGGCCAGGATAACGGTTTTGCCGCCGTGTTTGGCGTAAAATGCTTCAGTTTGGGTAAGGTATTCGCGTTTAAAGAACAGGATGCGCTCGCGTTTTTTGATCTGCGTACCGAAAAACTTGCCTACCATGTAGTTTACGTTATCGCCCAGCAGCGCGGCACCGATAAGGAGAGGGATAACAATTTCCAGTTTTAGAGCACCGGTGGCGGCAATGGCCGCGCCAATTAAAAACAACAGCGAATCGCCGGGTAATAAGGGCCAAACCACCAAACCCGTCTCAACAAAGATGATAAGGAAGAAGACAGTATAGAATACTACGTTGTATTTGCTGATAAGTGCATATACATAATCGGGGTTGCCAATGTTTCGTACTAATTCAACGGCCAGGTGAAAAATTTGCTCCATAGCGGCAAATGTAGGAAAACGGGGCACATCGCCAAGCTGCCGGATTGGTAGCGGAGGCCTGCTTACGAGGCGCTTGCGTACGATAAGGCAGGCACTTAAAGGGGATAAAAAAGGCGCCTCCCACAAAGAAGCGCCCGCATTCGTAAACCTTAAAATACAAAACATCCAGCGCCTGATGTGCATTGCCTGTTTTGCCTCTATGGCTGTAAATATTTGCTAATTTGATAAAATAATTAATGTCTTTTTGTTAAAACTATCAACATGTTATAAATATTTTTGTTGCTCCTATAGGCCAACGGCTATCCAGCGTTGCAGGTGCAACAATCTGTCGATATTGGCTAAACGGCCTTCGGTTATATCCGTAAGGAACAATGCCTTTTGTTTTCGTTTTTGTAAAGGATATTTTGCAAAGGCGGCACAGTGTTTGAAAAACAGGCTTATTTCTGCATGTTCAGCTTTGTGTTGTTTAATCCAGTGTTTAGCGCTTTTTACCGTGTGCGGTATCAGGTTAAACTGCCCCATTTGCAACTGGGCCATTAGTTGTAATAACCGCACGAAGGGCTGCATGTTAGAGCGCACATCGGATTTATAGCGGAGCAGATCATCAATTTTATCTAGCGCTTCGGAAGGTTTGTTGTTATGTAGTAATATAAGTGCGTATTCAAAGGTGGCTGTAAAACGCTCGTACTCCGAACGCCCTTCAATGGAACTGGACGAAAGACTTACCAGTTCCAGCGCATCGGCAAACCTGTTCAGGTAGCGGAGGTTCCATAAGCTACAGAGCATGGCACCCCAACGTAAGGAGTCTGCGCGTTGCTTACTGATGTTTAGTTCACCGGTGTCCAACTCCTGGTTTAGCAACTGAATGTAATGCATGCGCCTTTCAGGATTTTCTTCGCCGCTGGAGAGGCGCATCAAATTGGTAAGGTACACAATAGGGTTAATGATCTTAATGGACGGGTTGGCGAGATAAAGTTCCCGTTCCTCGCGCGAGGATTGCAAAAGGGCAGGATCATTTACCATGCATTGGTAATAGTGCGCCATAATCTCATAGCGCAACGATTTGGCCCGCAGGCTGCTTAATTGTGCGATAGGTTTTTGTACCAGCGGGTTGCTAATAACATGCTGGAATTCTATAGCGGCAGCTCCCTTTATTTCAAGACCTCTGGAGAGGGCGCGTAGATGAGAGAGTTCAATAACCTCTGAGAGCTGCTTGCTTGTTTGCTGGTGTATTTGCAGCATGTCCAGGCCTTCGTTCAACCGGCCCGCATTTTGTAGACAGGTGCTGCGCATGGCTAAAAAGCTATCAATTAGTTCAAAGGCTTCCAGTTCAATAGCCCGCGCCAACTGTTTTTCTACAATATCAACGGCAAAGTTAAAGAGTCGGCGATTGATGAGTACCTGCACGTTGGCCAATTGATTTCTCAGTTGAATTACTTCAGAGGAATCGTTGTCGTAACTACGCAAGCTCTGAAGTAATAACTGGGTTAGATAATACTTGTCATCAGTAAGTTGTTTCGAGGTGATCTCCAGTTCTGCGCAAAGCTCTTTGGTGTCATAGCGCGCTTTCTTTTCAAGCGCGTCGAAAAGGCGCAGGTAGCGTTTTTCGCCCGGCTGCAGGCCGCTGTATAGTTTGAAGTACCGCTTTTCGTTAGTGCCCAATGCACCGATTAACTGAACCAAATGATCCTGTTTACGCATAAAAACCGCTGTGTTGTCCGTGGGCAATATACGGGTTGTGCGCATTCGGGCATTCGACTTTTGGTTAAAAGTTAGACAAAAGTGCGTTAGGCGGTTCAGCACTTTTGTAGCGGACTAAAAAAAATAAGGCTGCGATTACTGGCCCCCTACGGTTGTAGCAGCAAACCATTTAAAACCCAATTGTATGAAGTTAAAACTGCACTTAACAATTTTGATGCTGGCTTGCCTGTGGTTAACTACCCGTGCTCAGGCGCCACAAAAAGTAAACTACCAGGCTGTAGTTCGCGATGCCGCTGGAACGACCCTTGGCAATGGGACACCGGTAAACATACGTTTTACCATCCACGATTTATCGCCGACGGGCACTACCGTTTATACAGAGGTAATCAGTACCACTACTAATTCCTTCGGCCTGGTGGCTACAGAAATTGGATCGACAGGCAACCTGGCTATCGTTAACTGGAGCAGTGGGGCCAAATATTTACAGGTAGAAACAGATATTAATAACACCGGCATCTATACAAACATGGGGACTTCGCAGTTGCTGAGTGTACCTTATGCTTTATATGCAGGTAATAGCGCGGCTGGTCCACAAGGACCAACTGGTGCTACAGGTCCCGCAGGGGCCCAGGGCGTGCCTGGTTCAACGGGTGCAGCCGGAGGGACGGGTGCCCAGGGCCCTACGGGTCCTCAGGGTGCAACAGGAGATACCGGTCCTCAAGGTTTACAAGGTGCAACAGGTGATACTGGACCACAAGGCTTGCCAGGTGTAACAGGTGCACAAGGTCCACAAGGAGTACAGGGTGCCACCGGATATACTGGTGCCCAAGGCCCGCAAGGTTTACAAGGTGCAACCGGTGCACAGGGTCCACAAGGCGTACAGGGTGCCACTGGAGATACAGGCGCACAAGGCCCTCAAGGCATTCAGGGCGGTACCGGAGATACAGGTGCCCAAGGCCCTCAAGGTTTACAAGGCGTAACCGGTGATACCGGTGCACAAGGCCCTCAAGGTTTACAAGGCGTAACCGGGCCGCAAGGTCCACAAGGTCTTCAGGGTGTAACCGGTGATACCGGTGCGCAAGGCCCGCAAGGTTTGCAAGGCGTAACCGGTGCACAAGGTCCACAAGGCATTCAGGGCGCTACCGGCGATACAGGTGCACAAGGCCCTCAGGGTTTGCAAGGTGTAACCGGGGCGCAAGGCCCGCAAGGTCTTCAGGGTGTAACCGGTGATACCGGCGCGCAAGGCCCGCAAGGTTTGCAAGGCGTAACAGGTGCACAAGGCCCGCAAGGCATTCAGGGCGCTACCGGCGATACCGGCGCACAAGGCCCTCAGGGCGCTACCGGAGATACAGGTGCACAAGGTCCTCAAGGTTTGCAAGGCGTAACCGGTGCACAAGGTCCGCAAGGAGTACAGGGTGCCACTGGAGATACAGGCGCACAAGGCCTTCAAGGCCCTCAAGGCATTCAGGGCGCTACCGGCGATACAGGTGCACAAGGCCCTCAGGGTTTGCAAGGTGTAACTGGGGCGCAAGGCCCGCAAGGCATTCAGGGCGCTACCGGAGATACCGGTGCGCAAGGCCCGCAAGGTGTAACAGGTGCACAAGGTCCGCAAGGAGTACAGGGTGCCACCGGAGATACTGGTGCCCAAGGCCCGCAAGGTTTACAAGGTGCAACAGGAGCACAGGGTCCACAAGGCTCTACCGGAGCAACCGGCTTATTACCTGATGGTACGGCTGCAGGTAACACTCCTTATTGGGATGGCACCCAGTGGGTAGTTAGCAGCTCGAATATTTACAACAACGGGGGTAATGTAGGTGTTGGCACCAGCACTCCCGATGCCGCTCTGGATATTGAACAGGCCTCCACTGATGCGCGTGTATTTTTAACCAACACTGGTATAGGGGCAGCAGGTATAGAACTGCGCAGTCTTAACTCCGCTGCAGCGCAATACATCGACTTTACCAGTGATGGTACCTCCGATTACAGAAACCGCCTGGTGAGGTGTAGGTACAGGTAATACATCTTATCCATTTACCGTTCGTCCGCTGAATACTACCCCGATGGGTATTACAACCTCGTTGGCAACAGCGTTAGGTGATAACAACTTTCATATCGTTACTACCTCCGGCTCTGCAAACAACAACTTCGGCGATTTGATTGGTCAGGTTGGCAGTGCATATGGTACGCAGGAGAATGCCATGGTACGTTTCCACCGTGGAACGGCCGGCAACGATGGTTACCTGAGCGTAACAACCTTAGGTCAACAGCGCTTTGTGGTTGATAATTCCGGACACATAGGTATTGGTCCTAACACGTTTTTAGGCGCTAACCTGGATGTGCAGGGGAATGTAAAAATTACAGACGGCACAGAAGGGGCAGGCAAGGTGTTAACCAGCGATGCAAACGGCTTGGCAAGTTGGCAGGATGCAGTGCCGGGTGCAACAGGTCCACAAGGACCAGTTGGAGTAACAGGTGATACAGGTCCTCAAGGTCCCACCGGAGCAACCGGCTTATTACCTGATGGCACGGCTGCAGGTAACACTCCTTATTGGAATGGCACCGAGTGGGTAGTCAGCAGCTCGAATATTTACAACAACGGGGGTAATGTAGGTGTTGGCACCAACACTCCCGATGCCGCTCTGGATATTGAGCAGGCCTCCACTGATGCGCGTGTATTTTTAACCAACACTGGTATAGGGGCAGCAGGAATAGAACTGCGCAGTCTTAACTCCGCTGCAGCGCAATACATCGACTTTACCAGTGATGGTACCTCCGATTACAGAAACCGCCTGGTGAGTGATAGCTACATGTTTGATATGGAAACTCCGAACGGCTCAGCCTTTAAAATCGATAACCTCACCAATAATGTAGGTGTAGGTACAGGTAATACATCTTATCCATTTACCGTTCGTCCGCTGAATACTACCCCGATGGGTATTACAACCTCGTTGGCAACAGCGTTAGGTGATAACAACTTTCATATCGTTACTACCTCCGGCTCTGCAAACAATAACTTCGGTGATGTAATCGGCCAGGTTGGTAGTGCTTATGGATTACAGGAGAATGCCATGGTAAGGTTTCACAGAGGCACTGCGGGTGACGATGGTTACCTGAGCGTAACAACCTTAGGCCAACAGCGCTTTGTGGTGGATAATGCAGGCCACGTAGGCATCGGCTCGAATACTTTTTTGGGAGCAACGCTGGATGTGCAGGGAAATGTAAAAATCGATGATGGCACTGCGCAATCTAATTATGTGCTTACCGCTATTGATGCAAGTGGCACAGCTGAATGGCGATCGATGGCTGGCACTTTGTTTAGCGGTTATACCACTATAAATCAGGTAGTGCCTTTCGGCGGACAGGTTTTAATTTCCAATGTGCAGGTAAACACAGGTGGATATACTGCCTTACCTACGGCCATTATAGCACCGGCAACCGGTGTATATAAGATAACTTATGGTGTTGCCAGCACAAGTTCAGGTAGTATGGAGGTTAGTGTAAATGGCGTAACCGCTACCGGAACAACGATTGCTGTTAAGAACAGTGCTTTAGTAAGCAACACTGTTATGTTAAACTTAAATGCCGGCGATGTAGTGAGTATTCGTAATAGTTCTTTTGTGCCATTAACCATTAGCGACGGTGCCGGCGGAACAGCCGTTTCATTGAATATAGAAAAATTGCAATAACCGTGAAGCGGCGGAAGCTGGGGTCAGCTGAAGCCGCTTCTTTTTTAGCTTTTGTGCTTTAGGTGAGTAAAGTGGTGCAGCCCGGGGGGCGCACCACCTTTTATTTTAAGCGGGCTTTACGTTGTTTCCACATATACCCATAGAGTACTGGAAAGTAATAGATATAAGAAATGGCAATAACTACGGCGATTGCCAGGTATAAATTAAACTGAAAGTGATGCGCTGCAATAGGAGTAAGAATGATAAGCCATTCGCCGGTTACCCCGGTTGGGTAAAGTACAATAAAAAAGGTGTAGCGCATCCATAATAACCAACGCGGCTGCACACCTGCTAGTTGCAGGAAGTAAAACGAATAGCGTACCAGTTCGGTAATGCTCCAGGCAAAGGAAACGATCAGTATGCCGTAATTTGTAATGGGCCTGATGGGGCCGCTATCAGTAAACACATCAATTAATGCCAATACCAATAACCGCGATACAACCTGTGCCGCCGTAGTCAGGGCTGGAGACTTTACCCATTTAAACAGACTATGGGCAATTTCCAGCACAGCTAAACCCTGGGCAATGTTCAGCATTATTAGTCCGGAGGGCGAAAGGCTGAAACCTGAGGCTATAAAATCAACCAGATAGGCCAACCAGGCTAAAAAGGCAAGCAGGTTGTAAGCGGAGAGGTAATATTTTACAATAGGGTGCATTAACCGGTTTTTTAAGCAACAAAAGGATAACCGTTCTTTTTAATAGAATAGCCAGCAACAGCACGGCGCAACTCTTTGGAGTTTACATCGTACTGCGGGGTTAGTAGTTTTAATAAATAGTTCATAGTGCCTTTTTCGATACCGTTGGCATACGCAGCTATAGCATCGCGGCCGGCCTTGCGCACCTTATCGAGCGATTCGTATAAATACAGTTGCAACAGTTGGCGTTGTATCTGCAACTCTTCCGCGGAGTGGCCCTTTTTCTCGGTGAGTTTCATAACGCGGAGTAATATCGATTCGGCTATATAAGCTTCTGCGAGTATGTCGGCCAGGTTCATCACTATCTCCTGTTCGTCAACCATTTTCTCGCGCAGCTTGTTACCTGCAGCACCCGAAATAAGCAGGAAGGCGGCCTTTATGTTTTGCACGATTCGGCGCTCCTGATCAAATCCGTTTTTGCTTTTAAAAGGCAGCAGTTGCTTAACGAATAACCCCGGTAGTTTTTTACCTGCACCTATCAGGTCTACTTCTTTTGTTTTTAAAGCCCGGCGGGTTAATTCAGCAACCGATAATAGGCGATTTATCTCATTAGTTCCCTCGTAAATGCGGGTAATACGGGCATCGCGATAACCCATTTCAATACCGGTTTCAACGGCATAACCCATGCCTCCGTGCATCTGCAAGGCTTCATCTACCACGTAATCCAATACATCACTACCAACCACTTTTAATATGGCACACTCTACAGCAAATTCACGCACGGCCTGCAGTTTAGCCTGGCTTTTTTCCATGCCTTGTTGCACAAACTCCTCCTGCTTCTTGTCTATATTACTACCTGTACGGTATATGGCCGATTCGGTAGCAAAGACACGTGTTACCATTTCGCCGATCTTATATTGCATGGCACCAAAGGAGCTAATAGGCTTACCAAATTGCTCGCGCTGGTTGGCATATTCTACAGCCCGACTAATGGCAAACTTGCTGCCACCTATAGCTCCGGCTGATAACTTAATACGACCGGTATTCAGAATGTTCAAGGCAATTTTGAAACCTTCGCCTCTTTTAGCCAGTAGGTTTTCGGCCGGTACTGGGCAGTTATTGAAGAACACTTGTACAGTGGAAGAACCTTTAATGCCCAGCTTCTTTTCTTCCTTACCCAATTGTATACCACCAAAGGCCTTCTCCACTATAAAGGCGGAAAGATCCTTATCATCTTCAATTTTAGCGAACACAATAAATACATCTGCAAAACCACCGTTGGTAATCCACATCTTTTGACCGTTCAGCAGGTAACCTTTGCCATCGGGCAATAAGGTGGCTTTGGTTCTGCCGCTGTTAGCATCGGAACCGGCACCGGGTTCAGTTAGGCAGTAGGATGCTTTAAGTTTAGCGGATGCTATACCCGGCAAATATTTTTGCTTTTGCTCGGGGGTACCATAGAAAACTATCGGCAGGGAGCCAATTGAAGTTTGAGCACCTATTGTAGTTGCGAACGAGAATCCCAATGCAATAGCTTCGCCGAAGAGTAAGCCGGTATTGAAGTCAAGATCAAGGCCCCCATATTCCTTGTCGATGGATAAACCACATAAACCCAGTTCTGCCGATTTTTCGAGTAACTCCACAATAAATGGTAGATCCTTAGAGGCGTCAAGGGCTGCTGCCTTATCAATACCTAATCCGTGAATTTCTTTCAGGCAAAAGTCTTTCACCATATCACGTACCATCAATTGCTCTTCGTTCCATTCCTCGGGCAAAAAGATGTTCTTGTAATCAGTTTCACCGGTAATAAAGGCGCCGCCCTTTAAGGTCATAGTTTTAATTTTATGGTTCGAGTTCGAAATGTAAGAAATGTTAGCAGAACGATGTTAGGCTTGCAATTGATTGATTTTCAATATTCCGATTCGTGTTATGACTGATGGTAAAAGCAAAGAGTTTTTTGATTGTTAATCCATTGCTTCGCTTATATTCAAATACCGCTATGAGTTACCTGTTAGACTTCGTAAAATCATTTGATGAGAATGAACTGCTGCAATTCAGGTTATTGGATGTAATAGGAAAGGAGGAGTTGGTTCGTGATGAATATTTAAACAGATACAAGGACTCCGGATTTGATGAGAGTAGCATTGCGACGAAGTTGAATCTTACAGCAGGTCATTTTGATAAAGTCAATTCCATACTCCTGAATAAGATCATCGAAAAGCTTTATGGCCGTAACTATAACCTTATTTTCAGCAGCATTCTTCTAAAAGGATTGACTGACCTTATGCTGCACGAGCTAAAAATTGCAGAACGGCATTTGCAGAAGAGTGGCTTTATTGATGAAAAAACAAGATTTTATAAAGCGGCTTTCGAAAACCTGCGAAGCATGTTTCATCCTCGCTATAATTCTAGATTAACGCATACTTATGGCAAAAAATATCTGGATTCGCTGGGTAATGGAAAGAAACCAGAGGACGAAATCTATGTTTCCATGCTTACCTTATATGGCGATATCATTTCGCAAAAGTTCGCAGGAAATGAAGTTGCTTTTTTGCCTAAGGCCACGGCCGTTTTAGGAAAGTACGAAAAAAAGGCCCTTATGCCCGGCTCGTCCCCGGCTAAATTCTTTTACTACTTTACGTTAGCTACCTTACATAAGCATTTGTCTTTAACTAATGAAGGGATGCTGCCGGCATATTACGAAGCATTAAAAGCATTTGACGAAAATGCTAAAAGGATTGAATCAAAATTTAAAGGAATTGTACTTTGTGAGCTTGGCTTTGCGAACCTGGAACGAAATGAATTCGGTAAGGCGCAGGAATTTTACGAACAGGGCTTGCTTGGCTTTGCTGATACCATAGGGAAAAGTCATTACCATGGTGGCAATTACTTTGTTACCTGTCTTATCAACCGGGACTATAGGAAGGCCCAGGGAGCATTTAAAAAATACTTGCTACCCAAAATACAACCGGCGACTAATCGGTCGGTATTATTTGATATGTATATGTTGGGGTGCTTGCTGCATCTTCATATAAAGGATTATTCCGGTGCTTTTAAGTACTTAATTGAATTACAAAAATACCGAAAGAAGGAAATTACACATTTTGGGCTTGCGATGATGCGACTTTATGAGTGTGTTTATTTTTACAGAACCAGCGATTATTCAACCGCAGCGAGATTGGTTAGAAAAAATTTGAAATTTCTTAACAAGGAAATAGGAGATAATCCGAGTTTCGAATATTATTTGCAATACATTGATTGTATTGGAAAGCTGATTAAGTTGAAGCAGCAAACTTTACGATCGCCTGAAAAGCTATCTAAACAAATTGAAAGCTTGCAGCAAGGTATCTTTACCGTCTTTAACAGGTTGTTAGAGGATTGATGTTCCCCTTAAAATGGCGGAGGCGATACGTAAGTGCGAATTTTCCCTTTTCATGCACATTCTTACTGAAAACAGAGAGCTAGCGTACGTGCGGGTTCTTTTGCATTGTAAATATTTTTAACCAAAATCATTTAGCAATGCAAAACAAAACGTACAAAACTTATTTCGCTACACTCTTATTAGCATTAACCGGTTTTATTGCCAAAGCCCAGTGGGTAAATTGCGGCACCCAGCCTTTTAATGTACCTGAACTCATCAAAATTGGCGACTCGTTACACACCTATGGGTTAATCAATAATTTTTCCAGCGCCGACAACGGAGATACCTGGATTAAAGATTCGATACACGGAATGGGGGTTTATCCGAATCTTATTTCAATAGAGGAAAGCGGCGGCAAGTACTTTGGCGGGGACCCTTATGGGCATATTTACGAATCTACAGATGGCTTATTTTGGACACAAAATTATTACCTGGGCTATGCAGCCGAATTGCCTTATATGCTCACGGAAGGGAACAATATCTATGTAGTTGTTGATGGAGTGGGCATTTTACGCTCAAATGATGGTGGCATCAACTGGTTAATGGGCGACACAGGACTTACGAGCAATGGTAATAACATCAATCAGATTGTAAAGATTGGTAATGACCTATTTATATCTACGCTGGATGGGATTTTTAAATCAACCGATGGAGGAAACAATTGGGTTCAGAAAAATAATGGTCTACCAACCGGAATTCAATGTAACGGTATTGCCTATAACCAGGGGGCGTTGCTTACTTCCAGTTACGGTCAAGGTGTGTTCCGGTCAGCGGATATGGGCGAAAACTGGACGCAGGTTTCCAGCGGATTCAATGGTTTTCTTTATGTAGGTGGATTTTATACTTATGGAAATTTGACAGTAGTTGGGGGGGCATTATGCAAGGCTCACTTTAGTACTGATGGTGGGTTGACCTGGTCATTAATTGCACCAGGTGCCGGTTTCGGAAGTGCCGTGTTCAAAGATTTTCTTGTAGATAACGGTTACTTATTTGCTGCTACAAGTGCCTGGTGTATGCGTATTGCCCTTGCAGATCTTGGGGTAACTACCGCAATAGAGGGTTTTTCAAATCGCGCCGATGGCGTAACTATTTTTCCTAATCCGGCTTCAAGTTCAATTACAATAGCAACAGCAGTTGATCTGGATAAAATTGAAACCATTCGATTGGTAGATTTGAATGGCAAGTTGGTAATGGATACAGAAGCGCTAACATCTACTATTATCGACTTAAGCGGCTTAACAAATGGTTGCTATATTCTTTACGCTACAATTGATGGTATGACTTGTAGAAGAAAGATTATTATTTATCGCTGATCATTCAGAAGCAATAAACACTTGTTTTATATTGCTAAAACGGAAGTTGGCGAAAGCCGCTTCCGGTTTTTTTTTGGATATTAAATGGCGCTTAATTGCATTGGTTAAAACTATCCTGTATTTTGCCCTGTAATTCGTCTCATATGAAAAAAGGAGTTTTGATAATGTTGTTGCTGGTAGTCGCATTTCCGCTTTTCTCAAATGCGCAAATTGATACTTCTGCCATGTATCGCGTCAGTGACTTTAATGTAGATAGCGTCACCGAACAGTGGCTGAATACATTAACACCTGAACAGCGCGCTAAATCCGATGCATATTTTGAAGGGGGGTATTGGTTGTTGTTATGGAGCACCCTCTATACTATTGGAGTAGGAGCAATTTTTTTGTTTACAGGTCTTTCGCGTAAAATGAAAGCGCTGGTTAGCCGCGTTAAAAGCATAAACCTGCAAAATTTCCTGTATTCCGTATTGTATTTCCTGCTGGCGTACGTGTTGCTGTTCCCATTCAATGTGTATCAAAGTTACTTCCGTGAACACCAATACAATCTCTCTAATATGAGTTTTGGTGAATGGCTTACCCAGGATCTTATCGGATTGGCTGTGGGAACTATTGGAGGCGGTGCGCTGTTAGTTATAGTATTTATTGCCATGCGACGGACAGGTAAGGCGTGGTGGATATGGGGAGCTGGCATTTGTATCGCCTTTAGCGTGCTGATATTGTTTATTGCACCGGTTTTTCTGATGCCGCTTTTTAATAAATACGAGCCACTTGCCGATAGCAAATTAAAGCAAGAGATACTTTCAATGGCAAGAGCGAACTGTATACCTGCCGAGAATGTATATCAGTTTGACGCCAGCAAGCAAAGTGACCGTGTGAGCGCCAATGTGAGCGGGATTGGGAGTACCACCCGGATATCATTGAATGATAATTTGCTGAAGCGCTGCACGCCTGCCGAAATTAGATCGGTGATGGGGCACGAAATGGGGCATTATGTAATGAACCATGTATATAAGGGGCTGGTGGAGATGTCGGTTTTACTGGTTATTGTTTTTGCATTGGTGGCCTGGGCTTTTAACCTTGCAATAACGCGCTGGGGCGGGAGGATGGATATAAGTGGAATTGCAGACATAACCAGCTTGCCTTTATTGGTGGTTTTGTTTAGTGTAGTTATGTTTTTTGCTACACCCATCACCAATACCATGACCCGCACTATGGAAGCAGAAGCAGATATGTATGGATTGAATGCTGCCCGCGAACCGGATGCGGAAGCGCATGTAGATATGATGCTTTCCGAATACCGCAAGATTGATCCCGGATATTGGGAGGAGGTTATCTTTTTTGATCACCCAAGCGGACGCAACCGGGTACATATGGCCATGCAATGGAAAGCGGAACATTTGCAGGATTGTGACCGTAAATAAAGCGGGATCACTTTCCGGTATTTTCGTAAACTGCTTTAATTGCTTTTTCAAGATTTGCTCCTTTACCTATAACCGGTTTCCACAAATCACCTTTTTTATCGAGGCGGGCAAGTGTATTATGAATGGTATAGTTTGCCGGATCAAGTTTTGCGTTTACTTCACTCCACTCTAAAGGAGTAGAAACAGTAGCGCCCGGTCTTGGCCGAACTGAATAAGGTGCTGCTAATGTTTGCCCCCTGCGGTTTTGCAGAAAATCGAGGTAGATCTTTTTCTTTCGTTTTTGGGGCATACGTAAAATGCTGGTAGTATCAGGCAGTTTATCGTTTACATGCTGCGCTACTAACTGTGCAAAATTCTTAACGATCTCGTAGTCGTATTTAGCAGCAAGCGGAACATAAATATGTAAGCCGGTTGCGCCGCTTGTTTTGCAATAACTTTCTATTTCAAGTTTGTCAAAAAACCTGCGGGTTTCCAGCGCAGCTTTAATTACCTCCTTAAAGGAGATGTCTTCCGGATCCAGATCTATCACCATCCAATCCGGGTTTTCAGGTGTTTGAATTTTGGAGTTCCAGGGATTTATTTCGATGCAACCCAGATTTGCCATAAACAACAGGTGCGCTTTGTCGTTACAAATTAAGTAGTCGATGTTTTCTTTATTGGATTCGGAATACACTTTTTCGGTACGGACCCATTCAGGTAACTTGGCTACGTCCTGATCTTTTTGAAAGAACCCAGCATCCTTTATACCATTGGGGAACCGATGGAGCGACTCGGGGCGGTCCTTTAAATAGGGTAACATAACATCCGCTACCGACTCGTAGTATTTCAGCAAGTTGCCCTTTGTAATCTTCTCATCAGGCCAATAGAGCTTTTGTTGATTGGTAAGTTTTAAGTTGACCTTGCCTACTTTTTTCTCATAATCCGTGTCATTAGTGGTCTCTGCGGTATCTTTCTTTTTCATAGCTCTTGGAATTTCTCGTTTAACTTCTTTGGCAGCCTTATCTTTTCGCAAACCCAGGAAAACCGGATGCCTCATGCTGCCATCGCCGGTCCATTCCGTGAATTTAACCTGGCATACTAGTTTAGGCTTGATCCATTGTACCGCCTTACTCGCCGGCATCCGTTCAGCAAATGGAGACTTGTTAATAAAAAGCGGTTTGAATTTTTCATATAGTTCTTTTAAACCGGCATGGTTGAATCCCGTTCCACAATTACCTACATACTCTAACGATCCATTGTTGTAAACACCCAAAAGCAATGAACCGAAAAATTTACGGCCTCCTTTGGGTTCAGTAATTCCTGCAATCACCGCTTCCTGTTCTCGGGTTATTTTCATCTTCAACCAATCGTGGCTGCGGTTATTGGTTTGGTAAGTGCTCTCTGCCTGTTTTGCAATAATCCCTTCCCATCCTTTTTTTTGGGCCTGCTCAAAAAACCTTAAGCCGTATCCCACTACATGCGGTGAATAATGGACCTGTTTGAGCTTTAACTTTTTTATCAGCATTTCAAGCAACTTTTTTCTTTCCAGCAGTGGGAGTGAGGTGATGTCCTGTCCGTCTAACCGCAATAGATCGAAAACATAATAGTGTAATCCGCCCTTCTTTTCTCTTTTGTAATTTTGTAATAGCTGAAAACGCGAAATGCCTTCCTTATCTTCTGCCACTACTTCCCCGTCCAGCAGGCAATCGTGATTTACTTTTTTTAGTTGGTCCGCAATGGGAGCAAAATCCTCGTTAAAAGAAAGGAGATTCCGACTGTAAAGATCTACCTCACCTTTTCCGCTACAATCAGCCATGGCGCGGTAACCATCATATTTTGCTTCGAAAACCCAGTCCTTTCGATCAAAGGCTGCGTCCGTTAATTCCGCAAGCATTGGTTTTACTCTATCAGACTTTTTTTTTACTACTGCTTTTAGTTTGCTATTGCTTTTGACAGGAGATTTTTTTGCCGTATTCTTTTTTTGATTTTTCGGAGTTCCATCCTTCTCGTTGTGATAGGTGTCAGCTAATTGTTGCAAGGTTTTTTTGCTTAAGACCGATTTGTCATTTAAAGTTATATCGGTCTTACTGGCATATTCGTCATCCTTTTTGATAAGCATCCAGGCATTCTCCTGGCCAGCATGCATTTTGACTAAGCTAAAGGCACCTTTTAGTTTTTTACCTTTCAATATGAAGCTTACGTGACCTTTACGAATAGCTGCTTCAACCGCTTCATCGGGATCTTTTTCTTCAGTATCCGGAATGTAGGTGCCGTTATCCCATACAATTACATTCCCTGCTCCATAATTCCCTTCGGGTATGTTGCCTTCAAAGTCTTTATAATCATAGGGATGGTCCTCTACCATCATTGCAAGTCGCTTATCATCGGGGTTCATCGAAGGCCCTTTGGGAACAGCCCAACTTTTTAGCACACCGTTGGCTTCCAGCCGGAAGTCGTAATGCAAGTGTGATGCATGATGTTTTTGCACTACGAATAGAAGTTTACCCTTTTTATGCACCAACTTGCCTTCCGGCTCTGATGTTTTCCTGAAGTTGCGTTTTTTATTGTATTGATTTAGTGCCATAGGAGTAGTTTAAGCAGCTAGCAACACTCCGCTATGATATAGCCATTGCCATGCCTCATCCAGGATATGTTTATAATCACTGGCGGGTTCATATACCTGTATAAGTGAAAATGTCAAATACCTTGGCTCTACCTCGTTCTGGAGTTGGTAGCAATAGGTTCTTCCGTTTTTGCCATTTACAGTTGCGCAGGGTATTACCTGTATTAGTGCCTTAGGCGATTGTGTGTGTAAAATATACTGAGGGCCTTCCTCCTGACCGTTCGGGCTACTTAGCAGAAATCTGTCTAATTCCATAGTTACAAAGTTTAGGTTACATCTGCTTTAAGCAAATCAATAAAAAAGCGTGCCTATTCATTTAAGTTGTATTATGCCTTTGCATGGAATACGCTTGCATTGCTTGGTTATTTTGATAGTTGAGCAAATTGCTCTGAAAATTTATATCGGATTTACGGACCGCTGAAAGCAGCACCAGTAAAGGGACAATTTCGACGACAACCGGGAAAGTGGATGCCGCTTTATCTATTTACTGAGGCAAAGGCTCCTCAAATTGGAGGTTATGATTAAGCAAAAGGCCACTGGAACATCTTTGGATATCTTATTAAGGATTTCTATTGGAGCACTCTTTTTTTGGAATTTAAGAGTCCTCTGCTTGTTTGGGCCATACCTAACAGGAAATAGAAGTTTTACGCCCTTCTGCCAATTGGTAGAAGGGCTTTCTAAAAAGTTAATTAAAACTACCATGGAAGGAAATCATTTATTAGAGCACTTATATGCCTGTGCAACTGCCTGTAACAAATGTTATAATGCCTGTTTGAATGAAGAGGATATTAATATGATGACACGTTGCATTGAATTGGACAGGGAATGTGCTGAAATCTGCTTATTGACGGCCTCGGCAGTGGCACGTGATTCGGAAAACCGGGAAAAGTATTTAGCCATATGTGCGGAGTTTTGTCAGCTCTGTGCGGATGAATGCGCAAAACATGGGGCGGATCACTGCAAAGAATGTGCAGATATGTGCCGAAAATGCGCTGAAGTTTGTTCGGAAAGTCCAACATTAGGCATACCCTAAGTAAATTAGCTGCCTGTCGGCTTATTTCGGAATCTTATTCGAACAGGAAGGTGATATCTTCTTGTGTCAAATGTTTTACAAATCCTTCCTCCTCGCTTACTAAGTCCTCTGATAGCTGGCGTTTCTTTTGCTGCAATTCCAAAATCTTCTCTTCGATCGTATTGCGGCAAATCAATTTGTAAGCGAAAATGTTTTTAGTTTGTCCAATGCGATGCGTACGGTCAATAGCCTGTTGTTCTACAGCATTATTCCACCAGGGATCCATCAGGAATACATACTCTGCGGCGGTCAGGTTTAAACCTGCGTTACCGGCTTTAAGACTGATCAGAAACACTTTTACATCAGAATTCTCATCCTGAAAGGTATTGACCATTAGCGCGCGTTCGTTAAGCGGAGTGCTCCCGTCAAAATACAGGTAGGGTATCTTTTCTGCTTTACACTGTTGGGCAATCATATCCAGCATGCCCAGGTATTGCGAGAACACAAGCGATTTGCTGCCACGAACGTTATCGCGCAGTTCATTCATCAGCATTTCCAGTTTAACAGAGTCTCTGGTGGTGATCTCTTCATCCTTTAGTAGGGATGGGGCACAACAAATCTGCCGCAATTTCAGAATGCCTTGCAGAATGGAGAACTTAGCTTTGGTGAAGCCATCACGCTCTATATCCAGGAATACGTTTGATTTGATCTGTTTTTTGATGGCTTCGTAGGCTTCCTTTTGAGGTTCATCCATCTGGCACCACAACACCGATTCAGTTTTTTCGGGGAGATCGGCGGCAACCTGTTTTTTTGTTCGGCGTAATACAAATGGTGCGGTAATCTTTTGCAGCGCATTGGTTTTTTCAGCATTCATATCCCTATCAATGGGCAAGGCATACTCCCGTTTGAAAAATTCAGGACCTCCCAATAGCCCAGGTAACAGGAAGTTTAGCTGCGAATAGATATCAAACGTATTGTTCATTACCGGCGTTCCGCTTAAAGCAATGCGATTAACGGCACTGAGTTTATAGACGGCCCTGGTTATTTGCGCTGTCGGATTTTTAATGTTGTGACTTTCGTCGATAACTACCGTGTCCCAACTTACCAGGCTTAATTCTTCCATTGCTGAGCGGGCGGTTCCATAACTGGTAATCATTACCTGTTTGCCGGAATTGGTAAATTCCTGTACATCGCGGTTGTTTTGGTGGAAGACGTAAACACCTAAGCCCGGTGCGAACTTCTCCAACTCCTGTTTCCAGTTAAACACCAGCGATAAAGGAGCAACTATCAAATGACGAGCGGCGGGTTTCATGTTGGTTTGATGTTGTAAAAAGGCAATGGTTTGCAACGTTTTACCCAAGCCCATGTCATCCGCTAAACAGGCACCCGCATCAATATTGCTGAGCAGCACTAACCATTCAAAGCCTTTTTGCTGATAGGGGCGAAGGGTGGCTTGCAGACCTACAGGCACCGGCACCATTGGCTCACTGGTTGTTTGCCATTTTTCCCAATCGTTCCACCATTGCTGGCTGATGATTGGTTTCAATTCTTTGGTTTGGTATTTTTCTTCGATACTCAGTAGTATCCACTGCGGAACTATTAATTCACCTTTCTGCAGTTTACCGTGTTTAAAAATAGCGCCATATTGATCATACCATTCATCCGTAATAACGCCGATGCTGTTGTCTTTTAGCAAAATGAACTTTTGACCATTATACAACGTGCGTTGTACTGCACTGAGATCAACTTGCTCCTCGCCAAAGGAAATACGGATATTCAGGTGCATCATACTGTCCACGGTGCGACCAATGGTCATTTGTGTATGGATATTATGAGGCGAATACCTGAAATGACTCAGCAGGTCCATGCCCACTATCTGCACATTTTCGGCCAGCAGTTGCTGGTAAACTTTCAAAAACCAGTGTTTTTTCTTGGCTTCGTCGAAGCTTAGATAAAAATTACCATTGCGTTGTTTTTCGAAGTTTGGGTGAAGTCCGCGTAGCTTTTCCACGAAGGCGATTTCCTCTTCCTTACGGCGCACTACTTTATAAATCTCACCCCGGCGCATTTCTTCGGTTTCCGGTTGGTCCAGGCTTTCTATGATAAAGCCTTCGTAATTCCAGCGCGGCGTAAACATCAGGAAGGTGTCGCTAATTTCGCTCAGGTAAACCGCGTGCTGCGGTTCGCATTCTACCAGGTTAATTTTAAAGACCTCATCTTTTGTTACTTCATAATCACGCTCCAATACCGATACAATCTCATTGGTAAAGGCCTCTGCGTGGTTTTTGTATTGCTCGGGCCTTGCACGAATCAACCAATCCAGCGTTTGCATATCCTTCATGGAGAGCAGGTAATAAACACTGTCCTTTTCCAGCAGAAAGGTAGTGCCGTTAAAATCTTCCATGGGGGATGTATTTCCGGCTATGGTGATTTGTGGGGCAATAGCTAGTTCATTTTGGGTTGTTTTGAATAAGCGAAACGAAAGCACAGGTTTTATGTTGGATAGGGTGCAGGGCGCTACTTTGTAGTTTCCGGTTTCCTTATTTTTTAAACGATGATATAGTTTCAGTTCGTGTGCCACTGCCGCCAGGCGATTCAATAGTTCATAAAAAATACGTGGAGCGGACCGCGCCATATAGGTGTCAAGCGAGATGCCGCTTTTTTGCTTGCCGTGTATTTTAGTCAGCTTTGTTAACTCGTTTTTAAGATTGGCAGAATCAAGGCTTTTTAAGAGGTCAATGATATTTTTATCAGTGCCACCGGGATATATCAATCGTATGTTCTGGGTTATCAGCGAATCGAACTGATAGCTTGGTTTGTTATTGATTTTACGATTATGTATTACACGGAATACATCGTAGTAAGTTTGGAATACAAGGCCATCGGGGTTGATCAATAAAAAGCTCTGACTCATAATTGCGGCTGCCCTTTTTGGGGGGCGGCAAGGATATTAATTTAGCGATACCCCTGCAACCTTGTATTTTATAATGGGGATAGAGGGTTTAAAACTTTATAAACTACGGGTTGCGGTATCGGAAACGAGGTTCGCCGGCGGTTGCAACTTTACACTCCTTTACACGAAAATGCGGGTACGGGATATGAGCAGTCGGTACATTAACCCTGTTTCTTGACGTTGCTTGTTCAATAACAAAGAATAAAACCTGCTATATGATGAATTTAGCTGTTAAAAGGGCTAGAAATAGACGGTAAGGCTTTAGCCCTCCTGGCATTTGTGCACATTTGTGCAGCTGATTTTGCGTGCACAAATTTCGGAAAACTTAATTTGTGTAAGGTGCGTACGTACTTCCAACGCACGCCACCGAAGGTTTTGTGCCAGGTTGAACTATAAGCGCTGCCGAAACCTCGTCTATTCCCTTAAACAGGATGAAGCCCTGAAAAATATAAACGTTCAGCAGGGGCAGTGCTATTTAGCTACTGCCTTGTCAAAGAGCTGTTAATCTGCATGTAAAGATAGTATATAAGGTTGATATTTTCAAAAAAGGTTAAATAATTAACAAACTGGGCAATTCGTTTGGCAATTTGACACTGCCTACCGCAAAGCAGAGTGATCCGTGTGGCGCAAATGACCTGGAATGCATATATTTATGATTGATGCGATTACCTGTTTATATAACCTTGTTAGCGCTGCTTTTTATAAGTTGCAACCAACCCGCACCTATGGCAATAAAGAAAGAGGATACCTCAACAGCCATTACTCCGCCCTGCCAGGGTGACTATGCCCAGATTAACGGGCTAAAGCTGTATTACGAAATTTGTGGTGATGGTTTTCCGCTGGTTTTAATACATGGCGGAGGCTCAACGATACAAACTACGTTTGGCAGAATACTGCCGCTGCTGGCAAAGAACCGTATGGTAATTGCTGTGGAGATGCAGGCGCATGGCCATACAGCTGATATTGACCGGCCTTTAAGTTTTGAGCAGGATGCTGATGACATTGCCGGCTTATTGAAGCATTTGAACATTGAAAAAGCAGATGTGTTTGGTTTTAGCAATGGCGCCAGCACAACCCTGCAATTTGCTTTGCGCCATCCGGAGCATTGCAACAAGATTGTTGTAGCCTCTACCTTTTATAAGAAGAGTGGCGCACCTGATTGGTTTTGGGCTATGATGAGCAAGCCAACGTTTGAGGGTATGCCGCAGGTGTATAAAGATGCTTTTCTGAAAATTAACCCTGATACCAACGCCCTGCACCGCATGTATGAGCGGGATGTTGCCCGTATGATGCACTTTCCGGAAATGACAGATGCGCAGATAAAGAGCATAAAAGCAGAGGCCTTGATACTGGTAGGCGATAAGGATGTGGTGAAGCCTGAGCATGCTGTTGAGATGCATAATTACCTGACTAATTCGCGGCTTGCCATACTGCCCGGAGGGCATGGCGACTATATAGCCGAGATTACAACACCGCAGGATAGTGTTTTGCTGCAATACACGGTTGGGCTGGTTAATAGCTTTTTGGAGGCGGGGAAGTAGGTCTACCACAATCACCTGAACAGGACTCCCGTTGTAACTTTTGTTACAAGAATATAGGAAAGGCATATGTAAAATTGGATTTCAAAATTTTGCATATGCTGAAACGCATTTTTCTGTTTACGGTTTTACTGACCAATATACTATCAGGCCATGCTCAACAAGCACCCTTCGATATTTATCTTGAATCTTTAACTGTGCCCAACCTGGGTGGGCTTCAGGCTTATGCCTTTGGGCAATCTGGCGGCAAGTGGTTAGTAGTGGGTGGAAGATTGGATGGCTTGCACCGGCGACAACCATTTGCAAGTTTTGATGTTGCCGGGAACAACAATCAAGTGGTAATAGTTGATCCGGCCAACCAACAAAAATGGAGTGCAGCTCTAAGTACCTTGCCGGTTAGCATCCAGGAGCAACTAAGCTCAACCAACATGCAATTCCATCAGCAGGGCAATTACCTGTATATCATAGGTGGCTATGGATATAATGGCGCAACAGGTACCAGAAAGACATTTAATAATCTTACGGCAGTTGATGTACCCGGAGCCATAAATGCCGTTATTAGCGGAACCTCGATTGCGCCTTATTTCAGGCAGCTAACCGATACCATGTTCGGTGTTACGGGCGGTCATTTAAAAACCATTGGCGGTACCTATTATTTGATTGGAGGTAACAGGTTTGATGGTAACTACAACCCCATGGGAAACCCAACTTATACGCAGGTATATACCAATGCCATCCGGAGGTTTACGCTGCAAGATGATGGCACTATTATAACTGTAAATCATTTACCAATCATATCGGATGCTGTTAATCTGCACAGAAGGGATTATAATGCAGTTCCACAAATTATGCCCAACCAGCAGGAAGGTATAACTGCCTTCTCGGGGGTATTTCAGGTAGGTGTTGATCTTCCTTTTTTAAACTGTGTAAACATTGATAGCTCGGGATACGCCGTGAACAATAATTTTCAGCAGTATTACAACCATTACCATTGTGCTGTATTACCTCTATACTCAGCCTCAGCGCAGGAGATGCACACTATTTTTTTTGGCGGAATAGCGCAGTACTTTGACAGTGCGGGTGTGTTAGTGCAGGATAATAATGTACCTTTTGTGAAAACCATTGCGCGTGTTACCAGAGATGCAGCGGGTGTTATGACTGAATATAAAATGCCTGTAGAGATGCCCGGACTACTTGGCGCCAGCGCGGAATTTATACCGGTTGAGGGTATTGCCGAATATGGCAATGGGGTGTTAAAACTTGATGAGTTAACTGCAGATACCATGCTTGTAGGTTATATCTATGGCGGCATCAGCAGTACCGCTCCAAATATCTTTTTTACAAATACCGGAACACAAAGTAGTGCCAGTGGCGGAATTTTGAAGGTGTACGTGGTACGATCTCCTTCTGTTGGCATACATCAACTGAATGAACAGAGTAATGGAAGTCTTGCATTACAAGTAGTGCCTAATCCATCCAAGGGAGACTTTGCTGTTAGATATCACTTAAGTAAACAATCGGATACGCATATTTATTTGTATACCACGGATGGGCGAAAAGTAGAAGAGGTGGTATATCTCCGGCAGGAGTCGGGCGATTATTTGTACCGTCCAAAGGTAAAGGAGTTAGATAAAGCAGCCGGTTATCTTGTTACCATTGAAACGAGCTATGAGCGTGCCACACAAAAAATAATGTTGGACCGATAATAACTATTATGGCATCCTGACATTTGCAAGCGTGCGTTTGTGTCCGTTATTGTATGGTTGTTAAATAAAGAGTAATACCTGATGAAAGCGTAATGCTGCTACCGGTGGTATTGCGATACGCAACTTCAACGGTGTTGGCCGCTGAAACCCTGCACCAGGCAATGACCAGACCTGCGTTGATGGCCGAAGCCGGTGAAACCATAGCTGTGGAGCCGGTTACTGCATTACTTACAGCATATGTTTGAACGGCTGTAGTGTTAGCAGCAATAGCCTGCGAAGCTGTAGTGGCCGTAGTTTTAATAATGGCATTAAGTGTACTACCTGTTGCGCCTAAGGAAAAGTTTCCGTTTACATCGAGCAACGCCCCGGGATTATTAGTGCCGACACCTACATTGCCGTTATCGCGGATGGTGAGGCGGGCATTGCTGTAAGTGCCAAGTTGTATGCTGTGCTGCGTGAGGGTTCCGATTAGAAGAGTATTGGTTAATGCATCGGTATACGCAGCATCGGCTACGGGTTCTATGTTAGCTGTGTTGCCGGTGAAACCAAGCAAGCCGGTTACCAATCCACCATCTTGCGAAATGAATAGCGAAGGGTTATCGCTTTCTGTAATGTTGTCATCATCAGCAATAAGTTTAATAGTTGCATCGGCCGCTGAAATTACTTTTAATGATTGTTCGGTAGAGACAGAGCCGCTACCCACTACCAGTTTGGTATCGGGGGCATTGTTACCTATACCTACATTACCGGTGCCGGTAATGTTAAGGTTGTAACCGGCATTTGCAATATTGGTGTTGGCCGTTAAGGTGCCACCAAGTTGTACATCGGTACCTATAAGGCTTAAACCGTTGCTTGCTGTTGTTGCTTCAGTTGCCACAGTTTGCCAGGTGGCATTACCTGCCGCATCGCTGGTGAGCACTTTACCTGTGCCGGCACCAGTGGTCATTTGAAAATCTGTTGTAAGGGTTTTGCCTGCCACTTCTAATTTTACAGCGGGTGCGGTTGATCCGATTCCGACATTGCCATTTTTGAGAATGGTAAGAACGTTTTGGCGGGTAGTGGAGTTTGAACCACCACCAACTACCAACAACGGCTCAGTAGCAACCCAACTTGATTTATGACCGCCAAGTACTTCATTGTATGTTCCCAGGGCGGTTTCGTAAAAGGAAGACGCCGTTAGGCCATATCCGAATGTATTACTTCCTACTCCGCTACTAAGGCAATAATTACCTATTGAGATAGCATTGGGTTGGGCGGCAGTGTTTGGCCCCAGGGCAATGGAACCAGATGCAATTGCCGATGCATTGAGCCCTATGGCAACAGAAAAGCTGCCAGCTGCCTGTGTGCCACCACCGATGGCTACAGACATATCTCCGTAGGTGTGCCCACCCACCGCGGCCAATGATGTGGTACCTTCTGCAATGGAGTTAGTTAATGCGGTACTATATATGGCTTTTGCCTGAGCGATATAACCTACCGCCGTACAATAGGCGTTTGATGCAGTACTGCCAAAACCTACTGCCAGGGCATAATCTGCAGTGGCAGTGCCG
Organism: Chitinophagales bacterium; assembly: GCA_044225825.1. Lineage (GTDB taxonomy): Bacteria > Bacteroidota > Bacteroidia > Chitinophagales > LD1 > Bog-950. The sequence continues at coordinate 498,382 of JBGAIB010000001.1, read as the reverse complement.
TGCCCTATAGCAGTTGCTTCAAAGCCTGAGGATTTTGAGCCGGATCCCAGCGCCATTGAAGTCAGGCCCTGGGCCTTGGTATCGGGCCCCATGGCAGTTGTGCCGGGTTTTGATGCTAAAGCATTGGTGCCAATCGCTATTGCCATATTATCAGAGGCTGTTCCGCCGGCTGCTGCAAAAGATGAGTTGCCTGAAGCTGTGCTATTTGAAAGCGCAAAACTGTTCGTTCCACCGGCATTAGCCGAAATACCTATTGCAACACTACTTTCACCATTGGCAATACTATACTTACCTGCGGCAAAGGCCCATTGCCCATTGGCCTGGCAGTTTGTAAAAGCGGTACTGAATGGAGCAGTGGATTGTGCATTATAACCCAAGGCAATACTTGCGGTGTTAGTTGCTTCTGCATCCTGCCCAAAAGCAAGCGAGTGCAATCCCGAAGCGGAGCCCAAACAAAGAGCCAGAGCACCATCCGCACTTGCTACTGCACCGTTCCCGAGCGCCACAGATGCCTGAGCATTCGCCGATGCATTAAACCCCAGTGCTATTGAATAATCTCCGGCGGCTGTAGTTGCGCTGCCAAGCGCAACGGAGTAAACGCCTGAACTTGTACCATTAGCTGCGGCAAGGGAATTAAAACCGCTTGCCTGGCCCCATGACAGGGCGGTGCTACCCTGGCCGTTGGCAACTGCGCCCATGCCCAAAGCAATGCTGGATAAGCCATTGGCCGTAGATTGACCGATTGCGATGGCGTTACCACCGATAGCCCTGGAACCTGCGCCGATTGCTACACCATTGGCTGCATCGGCGTAAGCATCCGTACCCATAGCAATTGAAGCCTGGCCGTTTGCGGTAGCACCGCTTGCAGCTAATGAGACATCGCCCACAGCATGCGAAAAGGAAAAGCCAACGCTATGTGAACCAATTGCGTTGGCGTTATTGCCCAGTGCAATACTGGCGAAGCCGGAAGCATTACTGGAGAACCCGGCGGCAAAGGAAGCCTCGCCATTGCTTTGTGCATCAAAGCCAAATACGGTGGAGTAATTTCCATTTGCTATGGTGCCAAGCCCTATAGCAGTGCCATAGAAGGCATTTGCGGTTCCCCCTTGTGCGGCTATACTTTTTCTCCATTGGCTATACCACCTGTAAAGGCCAGGGATGTTTTACCATAAGCGAATGCCCCGGTGCCAAGAGCGGTAGCATACTCGTTACCTGCCGTAGTGATAGCCCCGAGGGCAACTGCGTTGCTGCCAGAGGCCAGAACGTTATGCCCTAAGGCAATTGAGTTTTCGCCGATGACAGAATCGGTATACCAGCCAAATTCATCGTTACCTGCCATGAAGGCTGCCTTGCGGGGGTTAAACAACAGGCGCGGGCCAGCCATTGGAGAAACGGTATCGCCGACGCCCAGCGTACCGGTTACATCTAATCCATCCGTACCCTGAATAGTTACCGCCCCATTGCTTGCATTGATAATGCGGCCTATGCCGGCACCGCCAAAGTTGTACGCATTATCGAGATTGCCGCCTGCGGCATAGGTTTCGTCGCTACGGGCGGTTAAATGCCAGGAGGAGGAAGCGTAAACAAAGGCGGCAGAGTGGAGAGGAGAAATGGAAATTCCTGCCAGCCATGCCGTGTCGTTATCGCTATTTATAATAGTTAAAAATTGACCGTTGGCCGGAGAGTCGAGTTGCAGGAGGTTATTCGTGTGGGCGGGAGAAGCGAGTAGATTATATACTGATATATTGGAGGGGATTAGAACCATACTATCGGGATAGCCGGCTACCGGCATCGAACTGATTCCTCCTGCCACAGTTAATTTTGTTTGCGGGTTGTTGGTGCCTATGCCCACATTTTGCGCAACTACCAGCAGCGAAGCGGTAGTGCAAAAAAGGAGTAATATAAGTCTGCTCATTAATTAATGATTTTTGAATACATTGTAAAAGTAGAGCAGGCGGAAAGCGGTTTTGCCCGCATAAACATGCAGGTAGCATGTAGGGTAATAGCTTTATTTTCGGTTGTACAAGCAACATGAGAAGCAAGTGTTTTATATGGAGTTTACTGGTAATGGCAACACTGCAGGCAGTGGCCGGTACAGCGTTGCATTTACCCGGGAACCGTATACCTGTGGCAGAAGGCTTCTCGGGTAACCGGGTATATTGTGTTTACCAGGATAATACAGGCTTGTTATGGATTGGTACCGATAATGGTTTGTATCGCTACGACGGACAAACAATGCTCAACCTGTTTCAGCCGGCTACGGAAGGACATACTTTAACAGGTGAATTTATCAGCGATATAGAGCCGGGAGCGGACGGCCGGCTTTGGGTACAAACCGATAAGGCATTGCATGTATTAAACACGCAAACAGGTGTAATAAAAGCCTGCCGAACAACCAGCTGTGGAATAAAACCGTTTAGCCGTATTGCTTATGCTACCGATAGCAGCGTTTGGCAGGTATGCATAGCGTCCATGCAGTTACAGTTGATCAATGCCTCAGGTATTTCCGGTGCATCTAAAGCTATTGTTGAAGTTAGCGGCGCTGAGCAGTTGCGGGAACTGTTGACGGATAGGAGTTGCTATTATCTGGTTAGTTTGGGTAGCGGCGAGGTTTATAAAAAGGAGGAGTCGGGAAAAGTAAGCCGGCGTTTTGAAATAACGCAGGCACTGCACAGTACTAACCGTTATTATGGTGTGCCCTATATAGCAGATAATAACAACGGATTATGTGTGCTGGGATTGGATAGTGGAAAAATTGTTGTGAAGGAAAACACCACTAAGCGTGTTGAAGTAACAAGCCTTCCCTGGCATCAACCGTACTGCAGTATACAACACATGGTGTTTGATGCTGCCGGCGATTGCTGGATGGCAGTAAGCGGTGGACATGCCAGCGATAACGGTATAATAAAGTATGAGGCCAGCACGAACAGGTGGCTGGCAAATGATAGTATAACTGCGGCCTGGATGAATCCACGTTTACACTGTTTGCTTCCCTTAAAACGAGGGTTGATGCTAATGGGTACCGATAACGGATTATCGGTACTACACCTTTCTGAATCGTTGTTTACCGTATTCCTTAACCAACGAACCGCAAATAGTAACGATTACGCTATCAGCACGCGCAGGATGGTTCAGTTAAACGATTCGGTGTTGTTGGTGTCGTCTTATAAAGGGAATTATGAGGTAAATATAAATACAGGTAAGCCTAAACTGGTGGCTCCGGCGTATGTGTGCTTTGGCTTTGCAGAAGCCGGTGCAGGTAATTACCTGTGTGCCGAAGAAAACAGAGGCATTTATACCTATACCGGTAGAAACGCAGCTTTTAAAAAAACAGGCGCAGAAGACAGCCGTTACCGATGCCTTGTAAAAGATAGCAGCGGAAATTTTTGGGCAGCCGGTGTGGGTTGCTTGCATGTGATGAATAGGAACGCGGAGGTGAAAAGGATGAGGCTTGCCGTTGCGGGCATTGACAGCGCCGGATTGATTATAAAGAGTATTGTTTTTGCCAACGGCACACAAGCCTGGTTGGGTAGTAATCAGGGTTTGCTGCAATTGAACATTTCAATAGGAGAGCTGCAACCCTATAGCTATCCCCAAGGTACTGCGCCAACTGTATTGCCTGATATTAATGCCATGGCGGCTGCTGATAGCATTTTGTGGCTGGCAACCGCTAATGGTTTACAATCCTTAAACCTGAAAACCGGCGCAACCCGATTATACGGTGTAGCCGAGGGCTTGATGAACACCCGTATCGTTTCAATTGAAAAAGATGAGACAGGAAATTTGTGGATGGGTACTTTTAGAGGACTTGTGCGCTTTAATACGCGTACCAATACGTTTACAACGTGGTTATTTGAAGATGGGTTACCGCATAATGAATTTAATTTAGGATCGAGCTTGCGGCTTATCGACGGCAGATTAGTGTTTGGTACGCTTAACGGGATAGTGTGTTTTAAACCGACTGCCCTACCAACACCTAATGACGAGCTGCCTCAAATACAAGTAACCAGATTAGCGGTATATGATAGCAGACAAAATGCGTATAGAACCATGCAAACCGGATTGGATGGAATGCATACACTTGAGATAAACCCTTACAACCGTTTTTTTGAACTTGATGCCGTGTTACCCGATTATGCCGCACCGGATAAGCACCGGGTGTTTTATTATCTGGAGGGATTGGAGGTTGATTGGATAGATAACGATTACCGGCAAACCATACATTATGCAACTTTACCTGCCGGCAACTATACGTTGCATATTAAAATACAGAATGAGCGCGGGCAATGGAGTAAGGAGCTGCAACTGGCTATTGTGGTGCACGATTTCTTTTACCGGAAAACCTGGTTTTGGCTGCTTGTGATACTGCTGGTAATTGCTGTTGGTTATTTATTGTACCGTATACGGCTGCAGCGGCTGAAAAAATGGTATAACCTGCGAATGAAGATTGCTGCGGATTTGCATGATGAGGTAGGGTCGATGCTGACAGGAATTGCTTTTAGGGCTGAAATGGCGCAGATGGCAGAGGAAGGGGAAAAAAACGGTGCGCTACACAAAATAGCTAAAGATTTATCGTATTCGGTGGCTAAGATGAGGGATGTGATATGGACAGTTAATGCTGATAATGATGTGGCAGAGAAGTTGTTAGCACAAATGGAAAATCTGCTGTTTGAAATCCTTGGGCCTGCTGAAATCAATTATAGGTTTAGTGCCATTGGCTTAAACCCAAAGGCTGTTGTAAGGGCAGATATACGACAGCAACTTTATCTCCTGTATCGCGAAGCACTGACCAATATTGTTAAACACTCGAATGCTACTATAGTTGAGGTTGCAATTAAGAAAGAACAAGGTTGTTTTATGTTGGAAGTTAAGGACAATGGGGTTGCGGTTGAGGGCCGGTTTGTGAAGGGCGGAAATGGTATGGCTAATATGAAACGCCGTGCAGAAGCATTAGGCGGAGAACTGGTAGTTGTTTGGGATAATGGCTGTACCATACGCCTGGTTGCACCTGTTTTGTTTTAAACCCCTGCATATTTATGCAGGCAAGCGCAAGCATAGACACGTTAAATTTGAGCTATGGTGACTACTAAAATACAGGTTGGGATAATTGAAGATGACACGGATCTTCGGGAAGGTTTATCGCGGTTTCTGGATATGCAAAATGATATGCAGTGTTGTTATGCGTTTGCATCGGTAGAGCAATTTTTGGAAAAAGCGGAAAGGGAGGAAATGATGCAAGCTAATATTTTGTTGCTTGACATAAATTTACCGGGCCTGACGGGAACTAACGGTTTACCCTTAATAAAACAACGCAGCCCGGATACACTTGTAGTGATGCTAACTATAAATAATGATCCCGACCATATTTTTAAGGCACTTAGTAATGGAGCCGTTGGTTATATGCTGAAGGGCACTACCCTTGCTAAAATTAAGGAGGCGATTATAGACGTAAAAAATGGCGGATCAATTATATCGCCCGTTATAGCCAGAAAACTGGTGAATTATTTTAATCCTTCGGCAAAGCAGGGCGAGTTAACAGAAAAGGAATTGCAGGTGGTGCAGTGCCTGGTTGATGGATTAAGTTATAAACTGGCCGCCTCACAGCTCAACATATCAATTGATACGGTACGTTTTCATATCCGCAATATTTATAAAAAGTTGCAGGTAAACAGCAAGTCGGAAGTAGTGCGAAAGTCACTAAAGGGAGAGATAGGGAATTTGTTGTTAACCCTTTTTGTAAAGTATTGATGGTGGATATAGTAAAAAAGAAGAGGGCCCTGTAAGCATACAGGGCCCTCTTCTTTTTGAGATCACTTCTTAATTTAGTTACCTGCGGGCTTGTCCTGCTTTTTCAAAGTTTGTTTGCTAAGCATAAAGCATACGCCAATGTTAAAGCCCAGGTTGCTGAAAGGGGCAGTTGGTCTTAAATCATCTTTGGGCTTGGTTTTATCGGTAGAGCTGTTATAATCCTCATTGTTTGATTTGTTATCCAGGTTATCTACAAAGTTGAACTCGGTGCGGTATACACCGCGGTCTCCGATACGGTCCTTACCATCGGTTTCCCACTTGGTGATTTTTGCTTCCTTGGCACGGGTAATCAAATACTGTCCGTTTAACTCCAGCGTTACGGCTAAAAAAGGCAGGGGCTTGTAGGCCACACCTATCGCGCCATTGAAACCAATAGAAACGGTGCCCTCGGTTTTAAGCGTAACATCGGTACGTTTGCCTAAATAATAAGGCGACTTGCTTAAGGTACCTGAAATAAAGGCAGTATCCACGTCGTCGGCCATATCGATTTTTACATTGTGGTATAAGGCTCCGAAAACGGGCAGCGAGATGCCCAGGCGGCCATAAGGGTAGACTTTCCAACCCGGCTTAGCACCCTGTACCACCAGCGATGGCATAATGGATAAGCCAAAGGCATTAGTGGTGATATGGGCATTCATGTATTTGCCGATAGATGAAAAGGCCGGCGGCTGACCAAATCCTGTTTGTAAGGTTAATTCGCGGGTTTGATCGCAGCTATAAGTAGCACTTTGCAGATACGAAACCCCCATTTCCAAACCGATATAAGGGTTAAACATATAACCGGCTGCCAGCGTAAAATTCATGCCCTGTCCGTACGAGCCATATATGTTTTTGATGGATGGGACTGAGTCGTTGATATCAGACATAGGCAGCAGGCCATCTTTTTGAGGAGAGAAAGGGTCGATCTTGGGTCCGATAATCGCTTCTTGTTTTAAAAAGCCCGGGCCGGCATAGCCACCAGCCACACGCAGGGTGGCATATTGGGCCTGGGTAAACTGCATGCCCAGCAGTAATGCACACAAGCCGAGTATATTCTTCTTCATTTGATAAGGTTTAGTTACCGCTATATTACAAAAAGCATCGGGAAATAGGTGCTTCAAAAAACCGGCAAACAGATTAAATTCGCATTCCCGAAAAACCAATGGTTTTTCATTTGGTCCCGTAGTTCAATGGATAGAATAGAAGTTTCCTAAACTTTTGATGCAGGTTCGATTCCTGCCGGGGCTACAAAAACTATCAAGTTTCTGAACTTCTAATAAACACCCGAGGCTGTTATGTCAAATCTGCCCTCACCGGAATATCCCCTTCAATATGTAGAAACCTTTGACGCCTTGCTGAAGGTGCCGTTTAAAGGGGAACTAAATGCAGCCTGTTGGGTACGCAAACTTAAAGGTGACTTTGCAGAGATTGTGCAGTCCTTTTCGCTAACAGGAAATATTACTGTAATTGAACCGGAGGCTTTGAGCGCACTTAAACTAAGTGAACAGGGTGAACTGGCACGTGCCATTATTTTGAATGACTGGAAGCTGTTGCAAGACTACGGAGCGCAACCTAACCTGAATATTATTACGCATTATGAACGGGATAATGAAGTTCCTTTCTTTCCTACCGATGTGTATTCCTTTCATGCGGACCGATCGCCAGTTGCCATAGATACTTTTTTGTGCACCTATTATGGCGCAGCGAGCGAGTTGGTTTCCAATGCGCAGTGCGAAAAGAAGATGCTTATACCTGAGATACGTGCGAAGTTAATCGAGTTGTATGGCGGAGATGAGGAGGGTTTTGAAGCGTTTTTAAGCGAGCATTTTTTTGATCTGCACTATCAGGCCAAAGAAGGCGCGCAGATTGTGAATTTAGGCGCAGGCAATTTGTGCAGGTTGGCGGTAGATAATCCTGAGGCGGATGTATTACCCTGTGTGCACCGCGCACCCATAGAAAAACCCGGAGATCCCCGCTTGCTGATGATCTGTTAAGGATAGATTGACTTGTTTTCTGCGCGCCGGTAATGGCTATCTTGGCGGCATGCTAGCAATTGGAAAGCTGATATCGCGCTTATGGCCCGCGCCTGTTAAGAAAAGCAGTACGCGGCAACTATGGTGGATTGATAATAAAATGGGTGGTTATGATGGCTATGAACTTGAACCGGGAGGCAGACTTATTTTATTAAACTGGGATCTTTTTACGGGTATAAAATGGGAAATGAAGGGGGATGTTTTTTATACCGAAATGGTGTATAAGAAGAATGGAAATGTGTTAAAGAAAACCTCCCAAATTTTATCGTTAACTGATAAGGAGATGGTGTTGAAGACGGTGATGGAGGATAACGAATTTGTTGACACCTACGTAAAGATAGCATATGGCTTTGTTGCTGATAAAATTTACGGGCACTATACAAATGGCAGCAGTTACGTGCAGGTAATACCGGTTTATGAGGATGAGTTTCAGGTAGTTTTTTGTGCGCACGAACAAGCCGATGTAGTTAAATACTTCGGCCGTTTACATGAAGCGACACAAGAACTGCAGTTTAACAGGAATGGCCAGTCTGTTGTTTTACAACATAGGGTTACACAGAATAAAGAGGAGTTAACCGTGGGAGATGTAACGTATTACCGCCCGATAATGTAAGCAGCGCGTGAGCGGCACAAATATCTAAGGTGCATAGTGGGGCAGATGAAAGGGCCTAAATAAAAAATCCCGGATCGTGTGATCCGGGATTTTTTATTTAGGAATTGTACCGTAGCTATTATTCGAAAATTGCTTTGCGGGTTACAGTTGCACCGTTTTTCTTGATTAAACGGGTGAAATATAAACCTGCTGCTAATTGGCCACGTTCGAAGGTTACGATTTGACCTTCTACGTTTTTAGAAGCAATTAATTTGCCGGTTTCGTCAACCAGTTGCACTTCTTTATAAAGTGCGTAGTTCTGCATGTTTACAGTAAGCTCGCTGTGAGCGGGGCTTGGGTAAATGCTTAAACCTGCATCGGCGTTTACTTCGTTAATGCCTACACCAGTGGTGCAGATAATGTTGTAGAAGAAGTTAGCTGTGGTGGTGTCTACCTTATCGAATTTCACCTGATCGCTTTGCCATGGGCAATGGCCATCGCCAGGGAATACAACGCTTACATGGTTAATGCTGTAGTTGGTTAACAGCGGTTCCATAGCACCTAAACCGCACAGGCGCACGTGTACTGACTGACTAACTGCATAGTTGCAGTTGTAAGGAACAGTAACGTCCGCATCGCCCTGGAAGTTGGCTGATGGCTTGCTGCCCGGTCCGATTACTTCAGGAAGATTTAATCCGCCGGCAAGGTTAACAAGGCCTTGTAATTCGGAAGAGTAGCCGTCGTTACCGCTGTTGCCTTCCAAACCACCGTTGTTATTGATGGTTGTTTGCAGGCTAGGGGTTAATTCGCCCAGGCTATCGATATAAATTACGTGTGCAAATAATACGGAACCTGCCGAGTTACCACCGCCCAAAATAAAGTTAGGGTTAATGCGGTAGGTGTTGGTAGTAGCAGCATCCTTACGGAAGAAGCGGATAGCTGATTTACCATCGCTGATAGCTTTTAATACTACATCAATGGCATAGCTGCTGTCCAGCGCCATGTTGATAGCCTGGCCCAAACGGTAATCGATAGAGGCAACTACGTAACCGCGCTTAGCAAAGTTAGTTGCCATTTGGGTTACAACGTTATCGTTGGTTTTGTCGCCGCTGATAAAACTGCCGCCGTGAGCCAGAACGATCAACGGACGCTGGGCTTCGTTATCGCCCTGTGGTTCGTATACATCCAGTTTAAGCGTAGTGCTGTTAGAGGTTGAGTATACCACATCGGAGGTAATGTCTACATTCGAAAAGACCATATCCTTGTAGCGCTGACCGCATTGTGCAAATGCCTGTGTAGCAGCAAGCATTAATGCGATGGCAGTGTAAAGTTTGAATTTCATAAACGGTTTTTGGTTTTGGAAAAATAGTTTAAACCGAAGTTAAGACTTTTGAAATACCCTGTTGGCCAAAAAATCAAAATTCTTTGACCTTTTGTTAACAGGTAGAATAAGATGGTTTAGCGGATAGTACTACCGTTAGGTGCATCACCTTTAGGCATCACAAAACGCAAGGTGCCATCGGCATCTTCTGCCATTAGTATCATGCCTTTGCTTTCGATACCCCGCAGTTTACGGGGAGCCAGATTGGCCACCAGGCTTACTTTTTGGCCAATTATTTCTTCCGGTTTAAAGAACGCCGCTATGCCCGATACCACGGTGCGGGTTTCAAAACCCAGGTCTACAGTTAGTTTTAAAAGCTTATCGGCTTTTTCGACCTTTTCAGCTGCTGTAATGGTGCCCACGCGCAGGTCTAACTTGCTGAAATCATCATATGTTATTTCGGGCTTAGGCGCATTGGCATCTGTTGTTTCCACCTTGGCAGTTTTAGTTTCGGCAGCAGGCTGTTTGGTGGCCTGCAGTTTTGCAATCTGTTTTAATATAGGTTCGTCCTCCAGTTTTTGGTAAAGCAGTTCTGCCTTGCCCAAAATATGACCGGGGCGTAGTAAGTCCTGCCGGCCGATATCTTCCCATGTAAAATTCTTGGGATCCAGGTTCAGCATATTGAACAGCTTGCGGGAGGTAAACGGTAGAAACGGTTCGCAGAGAATCGCTAGGTTAGCGATGATCTGTAAACCATCGTACAACACAATACCCGTAGCCGGTTTATCCTGTTTTATCATTTTCCATGGCTCTTTTTCGCTTAGCATTTGGTTGCCATGGCGGGCTACATTCATTACTTCTGCCAGGGCTTCGCGGAAATGGAAGTCCTCCAATGCAGTGTTTACTTTGTTGCGTTGTTCGGTTATTACCTTCTTCAAATCACCACACTCGCCGGCATCGGGAACCTTGTTATCAAAGTATTTTTCGGTAAGCACCATAATGCGGTTTACCAGGTTGCCGAAGATGCCAACCAATTCGCTGTTTACACGGGTCTGGTAGTCCTTCCAGGTAAATTCGCTGTCTTTGGTTTCGGGGGCAATAGAACATAATACATAGCGCAGTTCGTCGGCCTTGCCGGGAAACTCCTCCAGGTATTCGTGCATTTCCACACTCCAGCGCCGGCTGGTGCTCATTTTATCGCCTTCCAGATTCAGAAACTCGTTTGCAGGCACATTATCCGGCACAATATAGTCGCCGTGCATGTGCAGCATTACCGGGAAGATTATACAGTGGAAAACGATGTTATCCTTTCCTACAAAATGTATCAGCCGGGTGTCGCTGTCCTTCCAGTATAATTCCCAGCTTTTACCGTTGTCAAGGGCCCATTGTTTGGTTGCCGAGATATAGCCGATAGGCGCATCGAACCATACATATAGCACTTTGCCATCGGCATCGGGTAGGGGTACCTTTATTCCCCATTCGCCGTCGCGGGTCATGGCGCGTGGCTGCAAGCCGCCTTCAATCCAGCTTTTACACTGGCCGTATACGTTGGTCTTCCAATCCTTGGCATGGTCGCGCAGCAACCAGGTGCGCAGCCACGGTTCATATTCGTTCAAGGGTAGGTACCAATGCTTCGTACTCTTTAAAACAGGAGCACTGCCGCTAAGGGTGGAATGCGGTTTAATAAGATCGCTTGGCGAAAGCGATTTGCCGCATTTTTCGCATTGGTCGCCGTAGGCGCGTTCGTTGCCACAGTTAGGGCAGGTACCCATTATATAGCGGTCGGCCAGAAACACCTTCTTTTCCTCATCAAAGTATTGTTCTGAAACAATTTCCTTGAACAACCCTTTGTTATAGAAATCGAGGAAAAATTCCTGCGAAGTTTCATGGTGAATAGGTTCGCTGGTGCGATGATAGATATCGAAGTTGATTCCCAGTTTATCGAAACTTTCTTTTATCAGCACGTGGTATTTATCGATAATAGCTCGTGGTGTTGTGTTCTCCTGCAAGGCCTGCAGGGTAATGGCGGTACCGTGTTCATCGCTGCCACATACAAAAACAACATCGCGTTTGCGCGCCTTCAGATAGCGTACGTAAATATCAGCCGGCAAATAGGCCCCTGCCAGGTGACCAATATGCTTAGGTCCATTGGCATAAGGCAGGGCCGCTGTAATGGTATATCTCTTCCACTCTTTCATTGTGAGGCGAATATAATAAGGTTGTGTTAAGCACCTGTGTCCGGAAACTGGCCAGAGGCTATCGGGCTGATTAAACTCATTACCTGCTGAAACATGAGTCAATCGACAGGATTATTGATCGCTTTACTTTTCAAAAAAATACAGGTATGAAAAACTGGCGCTTAGGCTTGTTGTTAGGGCTGTTATTGCCAATTTGCACGATTGCACAGAGGCAATTGTGGGGGATAGCAGACGCCGGTGGTGCCGGTACTGTTGGAACCATTTACCGGATGAATATGGATGGCAGTGATTTTCAGGCAGCTTATTCATTTCAGCCCGCCACAGGGTGCGGACCGAGGGGTAGGTTGTTGAGAGGCATGGACGGTTTATTTTATGGTACCACCAATGTTGGCGGTACCAATAACCAGGGTGTTATTTATCGCTTTAATCCGTATAGCGGGGTATATAACGTACTGCATTACTTTAACGGAACGGATGGTAAGAGTCCTTATCGCTCTGCTTTGATACAGGCAGCAAACGGCTTAATTTATGGTAGTACTGAGTATGGGGGCGCCAGTGATATGGGCGTTGTCTTTTCCATAAATCCGCAAACCGGCGCTTATACCAAACTGCACGATTTTACCGGGGTAGATGGAAAAAATCCCAGGAGCGGTTTAACTGATGCCGGCAATGGCTGGCTGTATGGAACCACCTATTATGGCGGCACGGGTAATGATGTAGGAGTGCTGTATCGATTTAATATGGCTGACAGCATTTACCAGGTGTTGCGTTCGTTCAATAACTACTACGAAGGGTCGTATCCTATCGGAGACTTACTGGTGGATGCCAATAAACGCATTTATGGTACGTTTTCGATTGGTACCAGTGGAGTATCCGGTTGGATATTCAGCGTGGACACTGCGGGCGGCAGTTTTGTTGACCGCGGCTATTTAGATGGGTCAACCGGCTTGCAACTGGTAACGGAACTAGTTTTGGCCCCCAATGGTAAATTATACGGGGCCGCTAATGAAGGAGGCACTTATGGTAAAGGAACCGTTTTTAGCCTTGATTCCGCGGCAAGCGGACAATTATGTGCAGCACTACATTCGTTTAACGACACCAGCGGAAATAGCAGCAGGGGAGGGGTAATGCTAGGTTCGGACGGTGCGTTATACGGGGTGGCAACCAAAGGCGGAGATTTTAGTTTAACCGCCGGTTTTGGAGGCGGAGTTTTATACCGTCTGGATACCACCGGTGCCAATTTTACCGTGCTGCACGTTTTTAATTCGGCCACAGGTTATAGCCCCTGGGGAACCTTACTTGAAACTGAAGTTATTTTGGGCCTGGAAGAACCATCCGTAGCGCAGGAAGTGTCGGTTTACCCTGTACCATCCAAAGATGCGATAACCATTAAGGCAGAGGTGCCAATCGATAAGGTATGGGTTTATGCGGTTGATGGCCGTTTGGTACAGGAAGTTACCGGCGGACAGGAACAATTAGTGTTGCAGGCGTTCACGCCGGGCATCTACATATTGCATATACTAGCAGGGAAACAAACGGTGTTTAGGCGTTGCCTTATCACTAACTAAGTATCCTGCAATTAAGTAAGGCAGGCTTTACTGCTAAAAATTATTTTAGCGCCATGTTATTACGTCCTGCTGCCTTAAAACAAGGTGATGCTGTATATATATTAAGCACCGCCCGCAAAATTACCCTTGATGAAATTCAGCCTGCTATCCAGGCTTTCGAAAGCTGGGGGCTGAAAGTGATAATAGGTAAAACCATTGGTAAGGAATGGCGCCAATTTGCCGGAACGGATGCCGAACGGAAAGCGGACTTTCAAACAGCCTTGGATGATAATACCGTAAAGGCAATTATTTGCGCCCGCGGAGGTTATGGAACTGTGCGCATGATGGACGACCTGAACTACGATGAGTTTATGAAAAACCCCAAGTGGGTAGTTGGTTTTAGTGATATTACCTTTTTGCATGTGCACATTTCCAACAGTATTGGCATACAAACACTGCAGGGGTTAATGCCCTTCAGTTTTCCGAAGGCTACGCCTGTTGCCATTGAGTCGTTAAGGAATGAATTGTTTGGTATACGCAATACCTACGAGGTAGCCCCCGATCCACTGAACAGAACCGGTACGGGCAAAGGAATTTTAATAGGTGGGAACCTCTCCATATTATACAGTATAACCGGCACCAAAAGCGGAATGAATACCTCAGGAAAAATTCTTTTTCTGGAAGACCTGGATGAGTATCTGTATCATGTGGACCGCATGTTGATGAACTTAAAGCGCAGTGGTAAACTGCACGACCTGGCAGGGTTGGTGGTAGGTGGATTCACAGAAATGAAGGATAATAAAGTTCCCTTTGGCATTACCGCTTACGAAATAATAGCTGAACATGTAGCCGAATACAACTATCCGGTATGCTATGGTTTTCCGGCCGGGCATGTGGAAGATAACCGCGCCCTGGTGATTGGCGGCACGTATCAGTTGGATGTTACTCCCACAGGTGTTATCCTGGGTTAATGGCTACCGGTTGGTAATTTGCCGCAGCAGGTTCATAGGCCGCGGCAGTTGCAATTTTAGCGTAAAGGTGAATTTCTTGTAAAGCTTATCGATTCCGTTTATCTCCTGATTGTTTTTAATGTTTTTGGTAGTTAGAAGCGGTAAATGAATTTCTACCATGTCGCGGATAATGGCCAGGCTTAATCCAAACTCGGCAGCCACTTCCACTTTCTTTAAATCGTTTACAATCACGGCGGCATTCAGGAACGGATAGATAGGAAAGAACCGGTGAATAGGCGACCATAGGTTTACTGCCGTTAAAAATTTACTGGTGCTGCCAAACGTTGTCAGCGAACGGAAGGCTCCACCTGTTAAGGCTACCTGCCTGCCAACGTATTTATCGCGGCCGTTACGGTCAATAAAATTTTCATCGAACATGTAATCTTTCTGCAGCCAGTAAGCAAAAGTATTGTTGGTTACCGTGCTTAAGTACACTTTGGGATTTGGGGCTGTTATATCTGAAGGGGATTTAAAATAAACCGGAAATCCACCGGCATACACGCGGATGTGAAATCCCTCGCCTTTACGTTTGTAGCTTATCAGGAAACGCGCTTCGGCCTGCAGGTTCATAAACTTATCGCCCTGCTGCATGGTAAGGGTTACGTTTAGCGGGTTTAGGGTGGTGTTATGTTCGTACCGGTATTTAAACTCGTTAACGTAATAACGCTGTGTTGCTTTTTGCTTGCTGAAGTTAATCCAATCCAACCAGGCAATTACACTGCGCATTTCCAATGTATGAGTATCGGGATTACGCGGGTTTTTCTTTTTAAATTCTATCTGCACATAGGGTTCCACCTTTTGTATCAGCAGGTTTTTGGGGAACAGCAGGTAACTGAAGCGTTTGCCCTTTATGCCCACAGTAAAGCGCTGCAAACCATTATCAGGAAAGAAATTGTAATTGAGGTTTCCAAAGCCTACAAAGTTTTTTGATCCTGTACCTATGGCCGGCACTAAAAGGTAATTGAATTTTTGGGTAGGCAGAAACGAATTGTAGAACGCTAAGCCCACCTGTGTTTTATCGTAATTATTCCAGCCCAGGTAGGGGGCAAAGAAAATTTGTGTGCGTTTTTGGTTTTCGAGCGAGCCGATAAATTGGAAACGCACTTTGCGCAGGCCGGGGGTATTATTCTTGCGGTTGATGTCCGGCATTACTTCGTTAGGGTCTATCATTACCCTGGTGTTTGTGCAATTTTCAGGTGCAAAGGTTTGTTTGCCATCAAAGCCCGGCAACCAGGTGGTGTAAATGGTTGAGTCCTTTTGCATGCATGCCACCGGCAGAGGTGCATTTATCCGCCCAATGTTTTTTAGTACTACGCCCTTTTTGTTTTTGATTGCCTTATAATCAATTTTATTGGTTGTATAAATCAGGTCATAAAAAAACCAGTCGAGCTTTTGGCCCCATTCCTGTTCTAAAATTTTACGTAGGTCATCTGGCTCAGGGTGCTTATACACCCAGGCGCTGAAATACGCTTTCATGGCTCTGTCGAATACTTCGGTGCCCAGGTAGGCTTCGAGGTAGTTGAAGATGGCTGCGCTTTTCATGTATACCATCAGCGCATAGTTAGCATCGGTATAGGCAGTGGCAGGTTGTTCCAGCGCCTGATCAAGATTTTCGCGGGCCATCAGCAGATAGGCAAGATAGGGTATGATGGAATGCTTGTATTGGGCTATATCAAAAATTTTAGCGATCGGTTTAGGAAAGCGGTGTAACAAACCTTCATTGGGATATTTGGTCTTCAGGTAGCGGTATTCGTAGTAGGAGTTGATGCCTTCGTCCATCCAGGGATGTTGCCGTTCGTTACTACCCAGCAGGCCGTAAAACCAGTTATGGCCAACCTCATGTGTCAGCACGTCGTCCAACTCAAAACTGTTGCTTACATCGCCTATGATGGTTACGTTGGGATATTCCATACCACCGCCGGCCTGCAAGGCACCTTCTACACCGGTAACCTGGTTATAAGGGTATTCGCCTATCCATTTGCTGTAGTAATAAATGGCGTCATGTAAAAAGGTGTCCGCCTTACACCAGGCTTCAGGAATGTTATTGGTAAACATAGCCCAGGTGGTGACCTTGCGTTTGCTGTAAGGTAGTTCTACTTCCCCTTTTAGTACGTGAAAACGTTTATCTGCAAACCAGGCAAAGTCGTGAATGTTTGACTGGATATAATGTAGCGTTTTGGTTTTGGGTGCAGAGGCAGGGAAAATCATCTCGGAGCTATAAGTTTCTATGGCCCGGGTTTTTTTATCAAGCGAATCCAGCCATTGCAACTCTTCCGGGTTCTGTAAATCGCCGGTAGCGCCAACCACGTAGTTGGCAGGTAGGGTAATGCTAACATCAAAGCTGCCATATTCGCTGTAAAATTCTCCCTGATCCAAATACGGCATCCAGTTCCATCCGTGCTTATCGTATACAGCAGGTTTGGGATACCATTGGCATATCTGGTAGCTTTGGCCTTCGTGACCAAGGCGCGAAAATGTTTGTGGCAGGCGGACATGAAAAGGAGAGGAGATGGTGATTGAATTGCCGGGCAGCAGCGGCTCGTTCAGGTTAATGGTGGCCTTCTCCATATTCTCGCCATCCAGCGCCCAGGTACAAACTTCAGCATCTACTTTAAAGTCCAGCTTATCCATATAACCACGTTGCCAGGGTTTGCTGAAATGGAATTTGGTATTGCCATTTTCAAGCATTTGTTCGGCAAAAGGGGTGTTGTGATTCCGATAGGCATTCGGCCATAAATGGAACAGCAGATACCGCAACGTATCGGGCGAATTGTTTTTATAGCTGATAGTGATAAAGCCGTTTAGCTCGTGTAGTGAATCGTTGAGGCTTACTTCTATTTTGTAATCGGTTTGTTGTTGCCAGTAGTTGCTCTGGGCCCGCCCGGCAACCAGCAGGAGTATGCCAAGTGCCGTAAAAAGAAAATGCTTCATACAACTAAGGTATGGTTTTACCTTATTGCTGCCGGAGCGTAACTGACGCTGTGCTTTACGGTTGACCACTTTTAAAGACCGTGCGGCATAAAAAAGCCCCTGCTAGTGCAGGGGCTTCTACCCATTGTATACTGTACCACCTTTTAAGGTACTGAAATTGTTACGTTGTAAGTAATTGTGGGATCGAGTGAAATACCGGTTACTGCCGGGTTGTTCGGTAAGGCAGCATACCAAGTTGTCCGGGTGCCGGCGGTGTTAGCGCAACCACCGGAACTGTTCAAGGAGGCATAGCTAAACGTACCTGACTGAAGCGTTGAAGAGTAGTCTACATACATCAAGGATGTTGCAGGAGTACCTATCTGTGCAACTAAGCCAGGTCCGATATTACTGCTGGTGCCACTGGACACCATAGTGCCTGTACAGTTAGCCCCTGAATAGTAACCCGCAGCATTTTGCAGATTGCCATGGTTAATAATCATTATCAGGTAACCGGTTGTAGAGAGGAATGTGTATCCGCTACCGCTAATACTAATTAGCTTTAGGTTATAAGGAGCAGGGCTGCTCCAGCTAACCACATTGCCATTTAGTTTAATGGTATATCCGTCGGTAGCACTCGCACCTGTTGGGCCTGTAGCACCTTTAGGTCCGGTTGATCCTGCTACGCCTTGCGGGCCGGCAACACCCTGGGGACCTTGTGCTCCTTGCGGGCCTACGGTTCCCTGCGGACCTGTAGCTCCGTTAGCACCTGCAACACCTTGTGGTCCGGTAGGGCCTTGTAAACCTTGTGCGCCCGTTGAACCCGTTGGTCCCTGCAGACCCTGATCGCCTTGTGTACCTGTTGCACCTACAGGGCCTTGCGGGCCTGCATTTCCCTGCGGACCGGTTGCACCAACGGCTCCCTGCGGACCGGTTATACCTTGTATACCCTGCGCACCCGTTACACCTTGTGGACCTATAGGGCCTTGTGGTCCGGTTGGGCCTGTTTCGCCTTGTATGCCTTGCGAACCTTGTGCACCCGTTACACCTTGTAAACCCTGCTCGCCGGTTGGTCCTTGCAAGCCCTGGGCACCTGTAGCACCTTGTGCGCCTGCTTCGCCGGTAGCACCTGTAGCACCGTTTTCACCCTGCGGACCGGTTGGGCCTGTTGGGCCACCGCCGCTACCTGTTGCCCCGGTGGGGCCGGTTTCGCCCTGTAGTCCTTGCGGACCTGTATCGCCTTGCGGCCCTTGTGCACCGGTATTTCCCTGAGGGCCTGTTTCACCCTGCAAGCCTTGCGGACCAGTTACGCCCTGTGCACCCTGTAAACCTTGTGGGCCGGTTGGGCCTTGTTCGCCTTGCGGGCCGGTAATGCCTTGTTCACCCGTAGCACCTGTATCGCCTTGCGGGCCTTGTGCACCAGTTGCTCCCTGTGCGCCAGTTTCGCCCTGCAAACCCTGCGGACCTGTTACGCCCTGTGCACCCTGAATACCTTGTGGTCCGGTTGGGCCTTGTTCGCCCTGAGGACCTGTAATGCCTTGATCGCCTGTAGAGCCGGTATTACCTTGCGGGCCTTGTGCACCAGTTGCTCCCTGTGCGCCTGTTTCGCCCTGCAAGCCTTGCGGACCAGTTACGCCCTGCAAGCCCTGAATACCTTGTGGGCCGGTTGGGCCTTGTTCGCCCTGTGGACCTGTAATGCCTTGTTCACCCGTAGCACCTGTATCGCCCTGGGGGCCTTGTGCACCGGTTGCTCCCTGTGCACCAGTTTCGCCCTGCAAACCTTGTAAGCCGGTTGGGCCTATAGGGCCAATTTCGCCGGTAGGGCCTGTTGGTCCGCCGCCGCTACCTGTAGCACCGGTAGGGCCTTGTGGGCCTGTGTCACCCTGTGGTCCTGCTGCTCCATTTAATCCGTTAGCACCAGTTGGACCGGTAGGCCCGGTATCACCATTTAAACCAGCCGGACCCTGAAGCCCGGAATCGCCTTGTGGGCCGGTATTTCCATTTAGCCCATTAGCTCCTGCAGGACCTGTAGGTCCGGTATCGCCATTTATGCCTGTTGCTCCTTGTGGACCTGTATCGCCCTGTGCGCCTGTGGCGCCTTGCGGACCGGTAACTCCCGGCTGTCCGTTCGTACCGGCCGGTCCTTGAGGACCCGTATCACCCTGCGGCCCTGTTGCGCCGTTCGAACCATTGGCACCAGTAGGACCTTGCGGGCCCTGAGCACCGGTTGCACCATTTAAACCGTTGCTACCTGCGGGGCCGGTAGGACCGGTCATTCCTCCACTGCTATTGCCCGCATACATGGCATAGGGTACACTCAGTAACTGCGAGGTGCCCATGTTTACATAGCTGCCTGTATTATTCACATCCGTTTCAACCTGCAGGTATTTAGCGCCGTTGCCCCAGTTTACCACGGTAAGGTTACCGGTGGAACCTATGGAAACGGTTACTAATCCAAAAGAGTTACTGGTTGTATTCAGTGTTTCGGTATACACCACCGGTCCGGATGGGGAACCATCGTGAATGGAGAAACGCAATGAAACGGCGGTTCCATTCGCAACCGCGTTGCCAACAGCATCGCGCACCACCGCTTGGTAATTCATAGCGGCCGGAGGCTGTGCAACCAAACCTGCCTGCAGTGTAAATATGCTGATAAGCAGGAATAAAATTTTTAATGTGGGTTTTCTCATGGGATGGGTTTATTGAAGAATTGGCTGATTGATTTTGCAGGTTATTCCAGCCCTACCTCATTGCCGGTTACTTTATGTGAATGCTGAACTGATATGCCGGTTTGCATAGGGGTGGCTGGTGGATTTAGAAACTTATTTTTTAATGGGTGGTATTGTTGTCAATAATAAAGTAAGAACATCAACTTAATGGATGAACGAAAGTTGTTTATTTCAAACCGGGCGGGTTAAAATGGAAAATCAGAAATTCATTTAAAATGCCATTCCTCATTTAAATAACTATATTTATGGGTATAAATAGATTAGTTATTATCACTTTTTAGAGCGTATCATTTTTAACTATTCTCTACCTTCTATGCCTGAAACAACCAGCCGGAAACCCCGCAGTGGCTCGCAACTTGTATATAAGCTAATAGAGCGGATGAACAGCGATGAAAAACGCTTTTTTAAGTTATATGTGCAGAAGTATGCCAAGCAGGACGGCAACATCTACCAGACCTTGTTTGATGCTATAAATTCGGAACTGCAGAAACGGGGAGAAGTAAATGAAGAGCGCTTGAAAAAACAGGTGAAGGGTTTGTCGCTGTCTTCGTATTTCAGCAGTGCAAAAAACAAACTGAAGGAAATGATTGGCTATGCGTTGTTTGAAATGCAAAGCCGGCAAAGCGAACAGTTTGCATTATATCGTCAGGCGGCAGTAGCCAATATTCTCCACGACAAGGGCTTTGTAGAGGAGGCCGATAAACAATTAAAAAAAATGATGTCGGCAGCGGCCGGAAAGGATTACCACACCTTATGGCTTGATGGTGCCTTGCATCGTTATAACCATAGCGGCGCAAGGCCATCGGTGCAGGTGAAAGATTTGTTTATATGGCAGGAAGAAGTACAGGAGCAGCAGAGAAGGCTGCAGGATTTGATGGAAAAGGTGCTTTTAAATCGCCTTGCCTTTATGAACTATCTGGCTTTGCCCGGCACCCTGGATAACAAGGCGAAAAAAATGTTACGGGAGGAGGTATTGCAACAACAACTCGCGAATGCGCAGACTGACTATACCAAATACCTGTCGTTAAACGCATTGGTGTTCCACTATGATAAGCAGCGCAATCAGGATAAACTGATGGTGCATACACGATTGCAAAAGGAAGTGTTGGAGCATTCGCTTACTAAAACCCACCGTTATAAGGGCGAATTTTTTGTGGCTTATCAAAATTATCTGGGCAGTTTAAATCCGGTAAAGCAGCAGAAAGAAATAGTAGCCGGCACCCAGGCCTACGAAAATGCTGCGCAACAATATTTGGATGCTACCGAACACGAAGCATTTTGTAATGCGTTGGTAAGCGCTAGTATGTTGCGCTTAAATACATTCATTGAGAACTCGCATTTGCAGGGGCTGGCACAGGAACTTGCTTTATCCATTCAACGGTTTCGGAAATTACAGGAACACCTTCCGCCTGCCAAGAAGGTAGTTTTTCAGATGATGATTAAGGATGGACTTTTTGTAATGCAACGTTACCCGGAATGTTTGCGCTGGATTAAGCTCGTTAAAAACAGCATACCTGCCGGCACCCTTCATAACCGTCGTGTTTGTAACCTGTTTACCGAGTTTATCATTTTTATAGAAACAAAGGCGAGCATAAAGGCTTTAAAGAACTCAGAGGAAAGTTTGCGTTATGCTATTGCCGGTTTACAGGCTGCAGAAGACCTGTCAACCAGTTTACACGTGGTTATAAAAGGACTACGTACGTATGCCAGTGCGCGTAACCGCGAAGAAAGGCAGGAAGCTTTACGAGAGCTCCGAAAGCTTGCTGTAGCGTATCGAACTTTACCTAACCGTCAATTGGCCAACATTATAAGTGAAAGCGGCCTGGTGCAATGGTTAAGGGCAAAAGGCGAGGATTTGTAGAAGATTGTCTAATGAAGTTGGATAAAGCCACAAAAGCCTGTTGAAAAGCAACCCTTGCGAATTAAAAACGTTAAAATATATTCGGGATGTAATCGTTTTTCAATTACACCCTCGTTCTTTATCAAGGAAACTGTTTTTACTGCTGTTTTACTCCTAAAACTTATGAAAAGCGGGTGGCGGAGACGGGATAAGGTGGCAGATACACTAAATTCATACCATGGAAGAAAACGAATTCACAGAGCCTTCGTTCGGAGAGATAATTGACCTGATAAAGCAGTATGAAGAGGCTGTAAAGGCTAAATCACCGGTTTTCTTTGAGGAGGAATCTTTTGAACAAATCATACAGTTTTACCAGGATAACAACGAATTCAATAAGGCTTTGCGGGTAATTGAATCTGCCCTGGAGCAATATTCTTTCTCCTCCTTTTTTCATACGAAACGCGCTGAAATACTGGCCAATCAAAAACGGTTCGAAGAAGCTATGGCTTCGCTGGCCGAAGCTGAAAAGCTGGACCCCAACGATATTAATATCTTCCTTATAAGGGCTGATGTTTATTTGTGGGAAGGACAACACCAGCACGCAATGGAAGAGGTAGAGTACGCTCTTAGCATAGCCGTAGATACGGCCGATAAGTGTGAGCTGTATTTGGAAATGGCTGATATATGGGAAGATCAGGAGAAATATCCGGAGGTAATTAATTCCCTTAAAAATGCGCTGCGCGAAGATCCGGAAAATGAAGAAGCCCTGAACCGGCTTTGGTTTTGTACCGAGTTGACGGAGGGTTATGCCGATAGTATCACCTTCCACGAGCAATTGATTGACCAGAGTCCTTACTCGTATCTAGCCTGGTTTAACCTGGGTCATGCCTATGCCGGTGCCGGCGATTTAGAGAAAGCGCTGGATGCTTTTGGGTATGTAATGGCTATAAAGGATGATTTTGACCCTGCGTATACCTGTACTGGTGATGTGCTGTATAACCTGGAACGCTATGATGAAGCACTCAACTATTACCTGGAGGCGATTAAGCTAAGCAAGCCTAATAAGGAATTGTATCTGAAAGCTGCGGAGGCATTAGAGAAACTGGGCGATTTTTCGCGAAGCCGTTCGTATTTGCGCAAGGCTATAACCGTAGACCCCTATTTTGATGAGGCTTTTTACCGCATAGGAGAAACCTACCGCCTGGAAGAGAAATGGCCTAAAGCAATTGCCAGTTTTGAACGCGCGGTTAAACTGAATAAGGAAAATATCGACTACCTGGCTTCATTGGCAGATGCCTACCTAAGTACGGGCGATGGTGAACAGGCGCTGGAAATATTTGAACGCATTTTTCAACTCGATCCACAGAGCAAACAAAACTGGATTAACCTGGCAACCGCGTATTTTAATGTAGAGAATTTCAGGAAAGCGTTCCAGGTGCTTACGGAGGCCGAAGCGAAATACGAGGGCAGTGCTGATCTGTGCTATATTAAGTCGGTTTTTTACCACCAGGTTGGTAACCGGAACGAAGCGTTGCTAAATCTGGAGCGTGGTTTAATGCTGAACTTCCACGAACATTCCTTGATTTTTGATATGGATGAATCGTTGCTGGATGATGCAACCGTATTACAAATTATTGAACAATACAGATCTTAACACCGGAGGTTATAAATTAAAAGAGCGCTTCTTCTGAAGCGCTCTTTTAATTTATAGCTGATTTGATTACTTATTGTTTAATAAATCGTAGCGATTTTTGTTTTCCGTCCACCGCTATAAGTAATAAGGTGTACACACCTGCCGGTAAATTTGCTACCTGCAGGTGTGTAGTGGGTTTTGCTTCATAAACCAATTGTCCATCCGCGGCTATTATTTTAATGCTGTTAACCTCTACAGGGAGGTTGCGAACAGTTACCTGTTGTGTAGCAGGATTGGGATAGATGCTGGTGTTGGTCCAGTTCAATTCTTCTACGCTGTTACTGCAATCGATTACAGCAAAGCTGTCCATAAAGAATTTAGCGCCCAGTATGGCAAATTGTGCGCATTCCTGATGGTCGTAATTAGGGTTTACATTCATTGTATCGCATAAGGTGCAGCCATTAGCCACCATGCGTTGGTAGGCTACGCGTGCATTATCGGGCGATACATAGTGGTCGTTACCGCAAAATAGCATGCGAACCGGCGATTGCGGCACCCAGTTCCACAAATCGTTATCGCGTAAAGCACGGCGGAAAACGTGGTTGGTATCGTTGGCAAAAGCAGTTACGGTATCGGGTTTAAATATCAGTTTGGGAACGCCTGGCATTTGCCCGTCGATATAGCCAAGTCCATGTGTGCCATCAAACCAAATTGGTAATAGCGAATCGTAGGGCGCTAATAGCGGTTTGCTGAGTGAATCGTACATGTGGTATACCGGATTCCAGGAGGCTACCAGGTAAGCAAGGTAAGAAGGAGAAGGATAGGTGTTATTAGAAAGCATTACATCTACCATAACCCCGCTCATATCGTAAGCGCCCGACATCGGAGCTGCTGCTGTTACGTGTATTTCATTGTCCAGTTTTTCCTGTATGGTTTTAAACGCCGCCATAGTGGCATGCCCCCCTTCGCTATAACCACCAAGGAAGATTTGGCCGTTTAATTTTACGCCTAGCGAATCGCAACTTTCGCGTGCAGCGCGTATTAAATCAATTACCGACATAGCTTCCGTTAGCGCATGCTGGTAGCGGTGAATGCCGGGGCAGTCGCCCAATCCAATATAGTCCGGTGCGCAACCTACATAACCATTGCTGGCCAGTATACAGGATATAAGCGGTTCGGCCCCATTCAGGCGCGATGGGGCATCTTCTTTACGGCTCATACTGCCATGCTGGTAACTTACGATGGGCAATTTGCAGCCTACGTTTTGCGGTATGGCTAAAAGGCCCGACTCAATAACCGAAGAACTGTCAAAGTCGAAAGAGTTATAAGTTACTTTATATACATCCACCCCATATTGCGTGGTAACAAACAGGGAGGGGATGCCGTTAGCGCCTAATACGGAGTCGAGTTGCGATTTGCTGAACGAACGAATCAGCGTACGGCTAACCAATGTTTGTGCTTGTGTAACATGTATGATACACAGTAGTAACAGGGCGGAGAAAAATCTTTTCATTATGGGAAGTTGGCGGGTTGGTTAAAAGTGTTGCATAGGTACAACAAAAAATCTTTTTCTTTGTTCCCTAATGGCTCACCACCACCATCATCACCACGAACATTCCCATTACCACATTCACAGCAACGAACGCAGCACGCGGCTTGTAGTTATTATTTCGTTTTTAACCATGCTGCTGGAGCTGTATTTCGGGTATATGGCCAACTCGCGGGCTTTGGTGATGGATGGATGGCATATGCTCTCGCACGTGCTTGTTTTAATGCTGGCCTGGCTGGCGTATGTATATATACAGCGCAAACAGGGCAAAATAAGCCATGCACGGCAGCACCGTGTAATAGCCCTTGCCGGGTTTGGAAGCGCAGTAGTAATGCTGGTTATTACCGGTTTTATGATTTACGAAACCATCGAAAAATTTCAGCAGCAGCACCTGGAAGTTGCGAATGAAACCCTGCTGATAGCCGGCATTGGCCTGGTAGTAAACGGCCTGAGCGCGTATTTTTTGCACCGCGAAGAAGAGACCACCGATGTAAACATGCGCGCCGCTTATTTGCATGTGTTGTCGGATGTTGTCCTTAGCCTGTTCGCTATTTTGTCGTTGCTGGCAGCACGTTATGCAGGTATTACCCTTTTGGATCCCCTGCTGGCAATGATAGGCGCATTGGTTATTCTGCGCTGGGCTATTGGGCTCATACATAAAAGCTGGACAGAGGTAGTTACCGGCGAATAACTAACCGATATATTCGAAGCGGGCGGTGAAGTGCCGCAGAAAAGGAGGTTCGTAGGTAATACGAAGGCCTTTTGTATGGTTACGATTATCCAGTATATCGTCGAAGACGTCAATTACATAATCAATATGGCTTTGGGTATATACCCTGCGTGGAATCGCTAAGCGCACCAACTCGTTTTTAGCCGGAATATGGTTTCCTTTTTCATCGTATTTGCCAAACATCACCGAACCTACTTCTACACACCGGATACCGCCCTGCACATACAAATCGCAAACCAGGGCCTGCCCCGGGAATTGATGTGAAGGAATATGCGGATAGAGTTGTGCAGCGTCAATATAAATGGCATGCCCGCCAAATGGATGCACTACAGGAATGCCTTTATCGCTTAAATGACGGCCGAGGTATTCGGTACTTTTGATGCGGTAATGCAGGTAGTCGGGGTCAAACACTTCCTGTAAACCAACTGCCATGGCCTCCATATCGCGTCCGGTTAAACCACCGTAGGTGGCAAAACCCTCCGAGATAATAAGCAGATTGGTGCATTTTTCGGCCAGCTGCTTGTCGCGCAGCACTAACAAGCCACCCATATTCACCAGGGCATCTTTTTTAGCGCTCATTACAAAGGCATCGGCCAAACTCAACATTTCATGCGCTATTTCCCAATAGGTTTTGTATTTGTAATCCTGCTCGTCGTGATTAATGAAGTAACTGTTTTCGGCAATCCGGCAACCATCAATAACAAACAGAATACCGAATTCGTTGCATAAAGCGCGGACATCGCGTGCGTTTTGCATGCTTACCGGCTGGCCACCGGCTGAGTTATTGGTTACAGTAAGGATTATAGCTGCTACATTTTCTTTACCATATTTAAGAATGATATCGCGCGCCTGCTGTATATCCATATTGCCTTTAAAAGGCGTTTCTGTGTTCGGGTTTAGTGCTTCCGGCGGCATACAATCAAATGCCTGTGCCCCGCTGAACTCGATGTTAGCCCGTGTGGTATCAAAGTGCGTATTGCTGATAAATACTTTGCCTTTGCCGCCCAGCAAACTATAAAGAATACGCTCGGCTGCCCGGCCCTGGTGAGTAGGCAATACATAAGGCATGCCGCTTAATTTTTGTACGGTGCTTTCCAGGTTTTCCCAACTGCGGGCTCCCGCATAGCTTTCATCACCGCGCATCATAGCGGCCCATTGATGATCACTCATAGCCGAGGTGCCGCTATCGGTTAACAAATCGATGTATACATCATCACTGCGCAGCAGAAACGGATTGTAACCTGCGGTAGCCAATACATCACGACGATATTCTTCGGTAGTTATGCGAAGCGGTTCTACCATTTTTATTTTGAAGGGTTCAGCAAGCGTGCGGGGCTTTTTCATATGAAGCAAATTTTAAACGGCGCAATTTCGGTTTAATAGCGGGTGAGGCCTATGACGGGCGTCAGGTGGCGGAATTTTCGTTTTAAGTTGCGCGTATTTTTTCGGCGATTTTGTTAGGCACGCTGTAGTGTTCGGTTATTTTTGGCTACCCCATGCGTAAATTTCTTTCGACCATCTGGCATTACGATTTTACTGAGAGCAGTGAAAAAGCTTTGAAAGTTATGGGTTGGCTGGTGCTGGCATTTTTGCTGGTATTTGGGTTCTACGATTTGCTGTTTGATACAGGTGCAGGCTACTACGCCTTATTGAGCGGATATTTAAGCAAACAGGAAAATCCGCTGGCGGCTTATATAAGTTTTGAAACGTTTAGATTGTTAAGTTGGGTGCTGATTGGAGGATTGTTTCTCTATATCACAGTATTCGGAGCACTAAGTTTTTATGTTACAGTAAAGCGTTACTCGTATCGCCGTTTTATGCAGGTATTTTTTGCCCACTTTTTAAGTAATGTGGTAGCGCTGCTTTTTACAATAGCATTTTTTGCGTTGCTGGGTGGTGTGGCCCACCTTACTGGATTTACGTATGAGCAGGGCAGCGGGGCTATCCAAAACGGGTTTAAGTGGATTGAAGAGTTTATAAAAACCTATGTGCCTACTATTACCGAAGCACCTTATCCTGTGGCCCTTATAATGGCGTTGATTTTAGGCGCGTTGCCCGGCTACATCTCGCACTGGTTTGCGCATCACTCACGGTTGGTCTGGTATGCTTCGCATCGTTGTCATCACACTGCCGAAATTATGCATGCTGCAGGCATTGGACCTTTTATGTTTTTGCCGGAACTGTTTGGTGCCATTCCTGCCATTTTCTTTTCAGCCGTTTGTTCCAAACTGTTTTACCATCAGCCTTTATTGTTTGAAGCTATTGTGCTTTCCTTATTGGGGATACTTACTGAAAAGTTTAATCATACCACGGCCTTCTATCAATTTGCCTATGGTAATCCGGCTGTAAGGGCACTTTCCGCTTACTTCGGTAATGGGGTCTACCACTATATGCACCATACCAGTAAGGAGGGCGACGAAATAGTTAATGTTGGCGGTAGTCCGTTTTTAATCTGGGACCGGATTTTCGGTACCTACCGTACCCCAACTAAAGAAATACCGGCTGTTGGTTTAACTAACAACCCAGTCATTAAGTTAAGTCCTTTTGCCATCATGTTCGGTGGTTTTCAGCAGATCGCTTACGAATTGAAAATGAATAAGGATATTAAGACACGATTCTGGATTTTATTTGGTTCAGTTTATTATAAACCTCCTGTAAGCAAAGATTACCTGATAATGGGTTATCCTGCAAAAGCGCCCCTTTAAAATTCAGGTGTATTATAATTTGGCAGACAGTCCGTACGTAGACAATCAAAATACTAAACCGCCTTTTTAATTGTTGCGGGCTGTTCCAACTTATAAACGTCGTTATAGAAACGTAACCAACCGTGTTCATCCACATCGGCGGTCATGTAAAATAAGAGTACGGGAATTTTTTTGTCGAGCTTAAAGGAAGTAGGTGTTTCGTTGTGGAGGCATTGATTGAGCTTGGCCGTTGTGGCCGAATCTAGCCCGTCCTTTAAGATGTAATTAGCCAGTTCCATAGGTTTTTCTAAACGGATGCAGCCATGGCTGAGGAAACGATCCTTTCGGGCAAATAAGTCGCGGCGATTTGTATCGTGCAGATAGATACTGAAAGGCGAATTGAGATCGAACTTTAAAACCCCCAGTGAGTTATCGCAACCGGTACTCTGCCTTATTTTATAAGGGAATTTATTCGGTCCAAGACTCCGCCAGGGTATAGTGGTAGGGTCCACTTCAACTCCTTTGGTGTTTAATACCTGCAGGTTGTTAGCTTCGAGGTAATCGAGGCTTTTGATGATTTTGGGCAACATCTCTTTTACGGCAATGTCGCGGGGCACGGTCCAGTAAGGGTAAGCAATTACCTGCGTTATATAAGCAGTAAACGAAGGCGTTTGGGTGGAGGTTTTGCCTACAATAACACGCATGTTCAGGTTGCGAATGCTATCGCGGTTTACCAGTTGTAACCGGGCAGCGGGGATATTTACCAGTATATATTCGCGTTCCAGCAGACGGCCCGTCCAGCGCCAGTAGTTTAAACTTTCGCGCATTTGCCCCATGCGTATAGTTACGGGAGCGTTGAGGGCAGCCAATGTTTTTGCGTCCAGTTTGCCTGAAGTGTCCAGCCCCATCATTTTCTGAAAACCAATAAGGCCGGCTTTAAAATACAGTTTGGCAGATGTATCAGCCGGTAAACTGTCTACCACTAACCCATAGAACCGTAATTTGGTGAGCGCGATTAATTGTCCGCTATCCGTATCAGAAACTCTTAGGCTATCAAGGTTGGGTTGTTCGCGCAGGAAACCTTTCATGCGCGTTAGCTGTGTTTTTAAATAGGCGTACTGCGGTACGGAAGGCTCCAGAGAATCGAGGGTGTGTCGCCAGTTTTTATTAACCAATAAATCGTTAAAGGAGCGCAACAACCTGGTAGAGTCGATATTGAAGTTTACCCCGCTAAAGGCGATATCGATTTCACGCCCGTAAGCAACATCGTGCAGGAAGGAAAGTGCGGCATCGGTAAATATCAGTTCGTTCTCACTTTCAAATTGAGCCAGGTCTTCCTGTCCTATGCGTTCCAGCGAATCGTGTTTCAGTATATAATCCAGGTGATAGTCGGCCTGGTTAAGCCCCAGCGTGTCGGCATAGTTCAGCATTTGACGCAGCATCTCGCGGTAAAACAGACTCTTATTACGATCGCTCCAGGTTTGGTTATAACCGAACATTTCGTAATACTTGGTCATTAAGGCCGAGCTTTTAAGCGCTTCGCTATCGTTGTTTACTACTACCCTTTTTTGCAGGTGAAGGATTTCGAACGCGCGATCTTTGGCGTTTTTTACCCATCCTATTCGATAGATAAGAACGCCGGATGTAAGCAGAAGCAGTCCTGCGAGAAGTGGGAACCACTTTTTTTTGAAAATTTCAGTAGGCACAATCGGACGTTTTAATAGAATGGATTTAAGCAGCACCGTAGCGTTGCTTCACTAACTTAAGCAGCATTCGGGTGGTTTGATCCTCGGTGTTCCAGGTATTAGCAGTTGCCAGATTATTCAATAGGTACTCTTCTGCCTGATCGAAAGATGCAAAACTATCAAGCGCGTCAATAGCTTTTGCATACGCGTTACTATCGCCTTTAAACAAAGCGGTTATCAGCGCATGGCGCTTGTTAAAGTCAATCAATTCTTTCAGCGGGCGGCTGGCAAGTTTTTGATTTACCTCGCTGCCTGCCGTTTTCAACTTTTCGTTTAGGGTAGAAGAGGAGGTTTTAACAACTTCATTAAGCGCGCCTTTCTGCTGTTTTTGTGTTACCGGTGCCACCACTTCAGTAATTGGCGTTTTCATCACAGCTGGTTGCGCAGGTTTAACTTCAGCATCCTGTATGGGCAGCTTTTCTATAGCCGGTTTATCTACTTCAATTAATAAATCTTCGGGTTGCAGCGATTCTTCAGCAGGTTGTTGTTGCACCAAAGGTGCTATATCTTCCTGGTAAGGTGCCGTTGTTGTTTTAGCAGGAGCGGTGCCAAATCCCGGGTCGTCAAGCACATCGTATAAACTGCGCAGGTAATCCTTCAACAGGTCCGCTTCCAGCTTTGTTAACTGTTGAAACTTAGCCGGGTGCAACAGCCGATTTATTTTCTCCACCAATTCCAATACATTTGGGCGCATCGGGTAGCTTTTTGTTTGAACAAACATAGGGCACTACGGTACAGTTTACTAATAATGATACCGACAATTTAACAACGCAGGCAGTAAAGGTATATTCTAAATACACCCGCGTTAAATTAATGAGGCAGATATGTTTATAGAACCGGTTAGCGGCAAGGAGCGCAAGGGATGGATAGAAGTAGTATGCGGAAGTATGTTCTCAGGTAAAACGGAGGAACTGATACGCCGTTTGAAGCGCGCGCAGATTGCCAATAAAAAGGTTGAAATCTTTAAACCGGTGGTAGATACGCGTTACCACGAAACAAATGTGGTTTCGCACGATTCGAATTCAATTCGTTCTACGCCGGTATCGCATAGTGAAAACATACTGCTGCTTGCTGACGGCATTGAGGTGGTGGGAATTGATGAAGCGCAGTTTTTGGATGCAGAATTACCAGCGGTTTGCGAAAAACTGGCACAAAGGGGCGTACGGGTAATAATTGCCGGTCTTGACATGGATTTTGAGGGTCGGCCTTTCGGCCCAATTCCGCATTTGCTGGCGATAGCCGACTATATTACTAAAGTACATGCTATATGTGTTAAGTGTGGAGAAATTGCCCATTTCAGTTACCGGACCACCACCGATAAAGGCAGAATTTTGTTAGGAGAGAAGGATAGCTACGAACCCCGTTGCCGCACCTGCTATTACCTGGCTGACCGTGCTTAGCCGTATTCTACGTTAATTAAGTCTTGTTATATGGTTGGATCTGCATGTATAAGGTAGGGTTCGGCTTATCCCGCTGTAATTCTTCACACTCTTCCATTTGCCCCGCTTTTTGTCACCTAATTGTCATTTTTTTGGGGAATAAGCCATTTTTACCTTCATTTACGCCCCTAATTTTTTACAAATCACTATTTTTATTTTACCATATTTGCAAACTCAAATTCAAACAAACTAAACAATCAGTCATGAAAAAGTTCTTTACGCTTTTCTGCCTCATTGCCACGATTGGTGGAGTTAGTGCTCAAACTAACTTAAGACCTATGGACGGCGGTGCGGTAACAAAAATGAAAGTAGCCCCTGCTGCTGACAAAAAGGGTTTTGTGAACTCGAGCCGTTCGGCATCTACAAGTTTTATACTTGACTACGACGGTAACGATGAAACTTACGCCACAAACTTAACTTACACTTATAGCCGTTACCTGTGGGATATCAACAGCCACTACCCTAACAGCGAAGCGCTTGCTATGCGTTATGCTGCTGTGTTTTACGATACCCTGCAGTATGTAGATGGTAACAATGCCCTGCAATTCTATCCTCGCAGCAAATCAACTGTAACCCTGGATAGCTTTGATGTGTTGTTCATCCACAACCATACTACTGCTAATAATGACACTATCACCTTTACCGTGTTTAACACAGCGGCTAAAGTGGTAACCGGCTATGGTTCTCCTAACGCCACCTTCACCACACCTAAACTGTGGGATACCACTATCATCACTAACCAAACCATTCCATTGAACACCACTAACTACACTGTATGGACTTTCCATCCAAATGTAGCTTTGGCTCAAGGTCAGGCTTTTGGTATCCGTATGGATTTTGCCGGTGATACTGCCAACAAATTCCAGACTATTGCAGGTTTCCGCGATGAGTGTTCTGCTGCTTGCCAGGCTGAAATTTCAGTTGCTGGTAACAACAGCGCTTACTACCTGAACCTGGTAACCCAAACCGGCACTAACCTGTCAGGTTACTTTGAAAACGACGGCCAGGGCGCTATCTACTACGATTGCGACCAGAGCGGTGGTTTTACTGTAGGTGGTTGCGAAAACTTCCCTATCCAAAACTGGGTTATACCTGCTTATGTAACAGCTACTATCGATTACGGTGTATCTGTATCAGCTAACAAAACTTTCGGTTGCACAGGCGAACAAATCGACCTTACTGCTTCAGGTTTCGGTTCAAACGCTACTCCATTTACTTATGCATGGTCAACCAGCAGCGGTAACTTAACCAGCAACTCAGGCGAACAAGTTTCCCTGATCCTGGGCACCGGTAACGCTACTGTAACTGTAACCGTAACTGACGCTAACAACCAAACTGCTGTTAGCACTTACAGTGTTACCTCTAAGGGTATCGGTATCAGCATTACTAACTCACAACCTATTACTATCAACTGCGGTTCAAACGTAACCCTGTTAACTTCTACTACAGGTAACCAACAAGGTAAAGCCTATACCTGGAGCACAAGCGGCACAGGGCCTACTTTAGTAGCCAGCCAGCCAGGTACTTATACAGTAACTGTTACTAACAACTCAGGTTGCAGCGCTACCGCTTCGGCTTCTGTTTCTTACAATGGCGGTATCACCAACACTGTAAACTTTACTTTACCTCCATCTCCTAATTGCGAAGACCGTCCTCTGAACTTCACCAACACCTCAACCAGCAAAGCAAACTGGAACTTTGTATGGGATTTCGGTGATTCTCAAACCAGCTTCATGGAAAACGGTACCAACACTTACACTAACGCCGGTCAGTACAACGTTAAGTTAACTGCCGATAGCGCTAACTGTTCTTTCACTTCACCTACCAAGTCGCTTACTGTATTAGCTAATACTAACGGCGCTTGCTTAAGCGGTATTGAAGATGTTACTTTCAGCAATGCTATCAGCATGGTTCCAAACCCAACTAACGGTAATGTTACCTTTAACATCACCGCAGTTGAAAAGAATGTAACCATCCGCGTTTACAACATCATCGGCTCTGAAGTTAAGTCTTTCAACGCTTCTGATGTTCCTGCTACCTTCACCCGTAGCTTTGACTTCGGTGATCTGAGCAGCGGCACCTACCTGGTTAAAATAACCAGCGGCGACAAAACTGCCATCAAACGTTTAGTAGTTAACAAGTAATCACTAACCGTTAATTAATAGAAAACGCCTTCCGGAAACGGAGGGCGTTTTTTTTATGCCTGGTTGTTAAGGTTTTAAGAATTCGAATGCCAGCTCTATCCGGTTTGCAACAACGAAGCAAGGTGACCGGCCTGTTGCCTGCGGCTAAAAGCCTTGTGCGATTCAGGATTATATTTAAAGGTATTCCCGGTATTCTGGTACGCCGTAAAAGCATCCTGCAGTTGTGCTACAGTACCGGCAGTATCATCAAAGCGCAACATAGGCTTACGGCCTGTTTGTACCAAAATAGCGGCCGCATTGCCCTCGGTGGGGCCATAAGAGATAAGCTGGCTGCAGCTTGCCAGGTATTCAAACAGCTTGCCGGTAAGTATCAGCTCGTTGTCCTTTACCTGCGGTATCGCAAATAAAAGCAGGTGTGCAGTTTGCATCAAACCGGTAGCCTCCCGGTGGCTTACAAAATCGATATAAGTAGTTAAGTGGCTTAAACCATGCAGCGCAATGGTTTGTTTCACCACCTCATCAACCCTTCCTATT
Organism: Chitinophagales bacterium; assembly: GCA_044225825.1. Taxonomy (GTDB): domain Bacteria; phylum Bacteroidota; class Bacteroidia; order Chitinophagales; family LD1; genus Bog-950. The sequence goes on along the minus strand of JBGAIB010000001.1, from coordinate 463,960 downwards.
AATTCCAGTTTAAAGCTGTAGCGATCTTTAAAGGTGCTTAGACTCCTCCAAAGCGATTCCACATTCTGGCTGGCCATCAAATTGCCTACATAACGGATGGTAAAAGTTGCAGGCGTGGATTGGGACCTTGATAGAGAGAAGTTATCTTCATCATAACCGTTCAGAATAACCTCAATTTTTTTTGCCCGGTCTTCAAATTCTTTCTTCATGCCCGGGCTGATTACTGTTACGCAATCGGCATTTTGAAGCACTTGTGTTTCCAGTGCCTGGTCCTTTGCGCGTGTTTTTGAGCTGCGCGGTAACAGTTGATTATAGAAAATGCCTGTCCATGGATCGCGGAAGTCGGCTATCCAATGCAGCCTGTATTTTTGTTTTAACCGCAAGCCAATCAAATGTGTGGAGTGCGGAGGACCTGTAGTTACGATCGCATCTATCTTTTCCTTTTGGAGAATGGCAGCAGCCTGTGCCACCGCATAAACCGCCCAGCCAACACGGGCATCAGGAACAAAGAAATTAGCCCGTATGTATTCTGATATGCGCTGAAATAGCGATGGCTTTTGGTGCGAGCCTACGCTTACCACCGGCATGGTTTTCCCTTTCTTACCGCGTAAGAGATTGTAAAACTCGAAGGGCTCGAAAGTTTTGGTGCGGTATACGCGTAGGGAAGGAGCCACCTCTTTTACCAACGACTCATCGTAGTACGGGTAACTTCCGTTGGCAACGGTAACAATAATCGGCTCCCATCCATATTCAGGCAAAAATTTAGAGAATTTTAGAAAGCGTTGTACCGCTACACCACCTGCGGGTGGCCAGTAGTATGTAAATATCAAAACCTTCTTCACTTCTTTTTAGGTTGCTTGGTGGTGCCGGAAGCAGTTTTTTCCTGTTTAGGTTCGGCTTCTATTTCTTTTATACGTTTGTAACCAGCCGTTCCAAGGGTGCCCAGTACAAATGCCAACAAGATAAACGAGCCGGCATAGGCTACTTTATTTCCCAGGTAATAGCTCTGTGGCTCAAACTTAAATTCGATGCTGTGCTTGCCGGCAGGAAGTGCCATACCGCGCAGTACATAATTGGCACGGAAGTAAGGCGTCTCCTGGTTGTCCAGGTAGGCCTGCCATCCATTTTTACCGGCATAGTAGATGTCGGAGAAAACCGCTACCTGCGGTGAGGCAGAATTATAGGAATACACCAGCTTATTAGGACTGTAGCTATCCAGTTTAATAGTAGCTGTGGTATCGGTGCCGAGGTTTTTTTCGCTAACCAGGTTGTCGAAATCCTTCCGTATTACTGCTGTAAAACGCGGCTCAAATTGTGCTGACCCCAGGGTGTCAATCTCCTCATCGGCTGTGCCGGCGTGTATAATGCTGCGCACAAACCAAGCGTTGCCCAGTGCATCGGGATTTGGGATGGCTCGTTCGCGCTTTTGTTCATCTGCCTGCTTAAAATATTTTGTATTCAGCATGGCAAATACTTTCATGTTGCCTCGGCCAATCTGACGCTCTATCAGGTCCTGGTAAATCTGCAGTTTAGCCGGACTATAGCCACCAACGAGTTTATGAAAATAAGCAGGTGAGGCATTGTTGAACGGGTCCACGGTCATGTCGTAAACACGGTAGAATAAATCTTTATCCTGCATTATTTGCTGATCGGCCGGTGAAGGCACAAAGTTTTGGCTGTATTCACTTGCTTCGCGGAAATCATCTGAATTCAGGTAACGGTTAGCTACTAACCAACCATCTAACAGAAATACAACGGTCAATACGCCGGCCATCATATTGGCTGAAATGCTTTTGCGCAGGTAGAACCAAATGGCGGCAAATGCTGCAGCAATAAAAAACAGCGAGCGCAAGGCGTCCATATGAAGCATGCTTGCGCGGTCAGTTTTAATAGCATCCATTAACCATTGCGGATAACCTTGCTTCACAATTTCGGCGTCCCCTTTACCTACGTAACTGGCGCCCAGTCCCAGCAGGCCGAATAATACTACCACCGCTGCTGTGCTGCCTGCGGCTATAAATAGTTTTTTCTTCATAGCCTCAGTATCCCATTTACCGGTTAACAGCTCGTTCAATGCAAGGATGCCTAATAGCGGAAAAACAAGTTGTGGTACAGCCAGCGCCATGGCCGGTGTACGGAACTTATTGAACATGGGCAAATAGTTGAAGAAGAATTTGAAGATTCCGGTGTTATGCCCAAACGAAAGGAACATAAAGAATATGGAAATAGCCAGCAGTGCCCATTTAATGGGAGAACGTACAATTAGCATACCTAGCACAAACAAAAATACAATGGCTGCACCGTAATAAACCGGGCCGGAAGTGCCGGGCTGATCGCCCCAATAAGTAGGTGCCTGCTTGATGAATTGTTCTGCATTTTGCACGCCATGGCTGTTTAACGATTCGTACATAGCAGAGGAAGTGCTTAACTCGGAGCCCGAAGCACCACCTTTGATGTTAGGGATAAGAATCGACAGAAACTCACCGTCACCAAAGCCTTCACTCCAGCGGGTAGCATATTCAAAATCCAAACCTCCTGACTGCGAAGCTGCTTTCTTTTCTGTTAGTTCGCTGGCGCCACCGCGCATAGTCTGCTTGCCGTATTCCCATGTGCTCCAAAGGTTGGCCACATTTGGTATGAAAGAAAGGGCAGCCGCAATAACCAATACTGCGCTGGCCTTTGCAAAATCTGCAAGCCGCTTTTCCAGAAAGCTTTCCACCAGAAAGTAGATGCCTAAAATGCCCATGGTCAATAGCAGGTAATAGGTTACCTGAAAGTGGTTGGCGTCAATATTTAACGAGAGAAACAGAGCGGTTAATGCTCCACCCATCAACACCTGGCCCCTATAGGCCAATACCATACCACCAATAGCAGGCGCCATGAGGGCCATAGCCATTACCTTGGTGTTGTGGCCTGCTTCTATACTGATAAGGTTGAACGAGGCCAACCCATAAGCTACAGAACCAGCCAGTGCAAGCCATGGGTTAACCCTAAAGCATAGCAACATAATGTAAAATCCAACGAACATGAAGAAGAGCAAGGCTGCTGCTTCGGGGAAAAAGAACTGGAAAAGCTTAGGAATATAGTCGATCCAGTTGCCGGGATACAAAACGGTTATTTGGAACGTGGGCATACCGCCGAACATGCTATTGGTCCAGAGCGCCTGTTCACCGGTTTTCTCCTTCCAGGCAAGTGTTTCCTGTGCCATGGCTTTCCACTGGGTGGTATCGTGTGCCCCAAGGGTTTGGCCCTGGTAATAGGGTAAAAAATAAGCGATGGTAAGTGCGGCAAAAATTCCAACGGCCGCCAGGTAAGGCGCTAGTTTCTTAAACATGCATTGCTTTTGGGGCTAAAATAAGAATTGCCCATTCAACGAATAATACCCGGCACGGAAATAAGAAACAGCAGGGGAAGGAGCAATTACATACCTGTAGACATGATGCCCTGTTTAAAGAGCAGGCCAAACTGCATAGCCAGCCTTACTGCGTGTGGCAGGTTCCTTGCACCCAGTTTCTCGATAGCTCTTTTACGGTGGGTGTCTGCCGTATTGTAGCTGATAAATAAACGGGCGGAGGCTTCTTTAACGGTTAAGCCCTGGCTTAACAATTCTACTACCTGTTGCTCGCGTTTTGATAATTGGGTGATTGTAAGCGTCTGTTCCATAATGCAATACTTTGTGCTTGTATATACTTGTTGACCCACACGCCTGTAGGCGGTGTTACGTTCTTCTCTATTCTGTATTTAGTGTCCCCGTTGTGGCCCGCGGCCATTACCGCCAATTGCTACATTCTTGCCCGGGTAGAGGAAGGATGTAAAAAAGCGCCGTATCTCCGTTTCGGGCGCTGATTTCCCCCTAAGTGAACTATGACACAAACCGGTAATCAAGCGGAGACCAGGTTTGTTACTTAAAATCTTGTGGCTAGGTATAAATCCAGCCTTTTTTACTGCTTTCGTTAATGGCTTCCATCATACTGTGGGTGCCGGTTTTAGTCATTATTATCTGCCGGTACGATTCTACCTGCTTTTCATCCAATCCTAACTTGGTGCACATCTGTTTTACGTTATAACCAGCTGCAATCAACTTCAACACGGTCATTTCGTTTTCGTTCAGCGTTTCTATCATACTTCTGCCCTCCTCCGGAAATATTCCGGCTTTTCTTGTTCACAATCGATTTCCGCGCTTATCCGATTAAGCTACCGGGGCTTCCGTAACAACCTGGTTTACCTCAGCCTGCCAGTTTAATAAGCCTTTTACAGCTGCCAGCTTTACGGCATGTATCATGTTTTTGGCTCCAAGTTTATGTAGCACCTGTACCCGGTCGGCCTCTACCGCATAATGGCTTAGTGATAATTTTTCACTAATTTCCGATAGTGTATCGCCGTTGCTGAACATTTCCATTATCCGCAGTTCGCGTTCCGATAATCTTCTGTATTCAAGTAGCTTTTCCATATCTTTTTGCGTTTGATGAAACAAAGGTGCACTGGTATACCCCTTCTTTCAAGCCAACATGAGGGGTAAAACTGCAAGTCCGAACCTTAATATTCGATCTTAATTATTGATTATCAGTTAATTGGGATATTGTAAGAATGGCTTCTAAACGCCCTGATTAGCCTTGATTTAGGCGGAATTTAGAACAGATCTGGTGGCAATTTTCCAAAGTTCGTATCTTCCCTCCGTGCTGGTACAGGATGAATTATATCAATTGGTAAAGGCCCTTTCGGCTAATGAAAAGCGGTATTTTAAACTATATGCCGGACGGCATAGCGCCAATAGTAAAACCAACTACGAAAAACTATTTGATGTTATTGACGAATGGCCTGATGACAAACCCTATGACGACGAGTTACTTTTAGAAACGCTGAAGCGTAAAAGACTGGGCAAATTCCTCTCCAGTGATAAGGTAAAACTGCAAAATTTGATAGCGGACGCTATGCGCGCCTATCGGAGCGGTGGTAATATAGAGCAGCAAATAACAGACTTACTTGCTGACGAAACCTTTTTTAAAACCAAGCGGCTGAATAAGCATCGTTTAAAGGCTATTCAAAAGGCTAAGGAATTAGCCTGGAAGTATGAATTATATCCGTTTTTAATAACTATTCTTCAAAGGGAAATAGTAGCTTCTATTGAATGGCAGCAGGAAAAGCTGGGTCGTAATCATGCAGCCATAGAAGAAGAAACGCAGAAGGCGTTTAAGTTCCTTCACCTGAATGTCGACCTCCGCCGCTTATACGAGCGGGTTTTTGTACAGGCAAGGGCTTCACTCAACGGTTCTGAGGAGGGTATGAAACTGGCTGACGAGATTTTGGCTAACCCATTAATAACTGATTATCAACCTGGGCAATCATTTACCTGCGATAAATTGTTTTTTCAAACAAAAGCGCTCTGTCATCGCTTGCTATTTCAACGCCGAGAGTACGCTGATAACTTATTGCAAATAGAAAAATTATATGAGCAGCGCCCCTACTTTGTTGAGAATGATCGGGTAGCTTATAAAATCTCTCTTTACAACCTGATGAACGCCTTATTGAAGGTAGAAGATTTTATTTCGTTTAATGCCGTATTGGAAAAGGCCAGCAAGTTTAGTTCTAAAGATATTGATGAGGAAGGAGAGGACTGGCAAAATGTGATCTTACTGCGTCTGCAATCATTTATCATGGAAGGTAAATATTCCGAAGGTTGTGCTCTTCGTAGTTCTGTAGAAGATGGTTTGAATAAATATTCCAACAAAGTAAATGCTGCACGAAGGATAGCCATCTGGAGCAATTTGATGTTTTGCATGTTGTTGACCGGAGAAATTTCGGGCGCTTTAGATTATAACAATCTAATTCTCGGAGATAAAACTGAGGCCCGTAAGGACATAAAAATGGATTGTCGGCGAGTTGAAATATTCATTCACTACCTACTTGGTAATTATCAGCTAGTGGATTCCTTAATGCGGAACTTGATAAGGGCAATTAAGCAAGAAAGGCCATTGAAAGACCAGGAGCAGTTTTACTTTGAAGCTTTAAAAGGGCTAATGAAAATAGCGGGCCAAAAAGTGCCATCCCAAATCGTTGACGACATAACAGCTCGGTGGCAAGAAGTTTCTGCAATCGAAAATTTGAATAGTGTGCAAATTTTCGTGGAATGGCTTGGTCGTCAAAAGACTTTGGCTAAGGCTATTTAATGCAATTGCCAAAGTTACGGCACGACATTAACCATACAGTGTATCCCACCTTTGTTTGCCCGTATATTTTCAATAAAGTTGAAGCCATCAATAAACCTTGCGTTTAGTTGAGCGGATTTATACTCATTTAGTCGTTTGCAAATCTCTTGTTCGCAAGATGCACTAAGAGCATTAAACCTGGAATGTCCTTCAGAGCGAAACCGGGGCAGATGGAGAGTAATTATGGATTTAGTTCGCTCAACGATGCAATTGACATACGGATAGATGCCGGCATCATCCCATAAGACGGGTAGATAGATTAACTCCAACCTTCTCCCACGTAGCTCTAATTGTTTATATAGGGCCTCAGCTGTTTTCTGCAACAATGGTCGTTGTAAGTTAACAATTACATCGCTATCGGCCTGCCGGCTGCCACAATAGTAATCACTGTTGATTTCGGCAAACAAATACACCTCTTTCTCATCTTCTGTAACTAGTGGACACATAAAATCATCCAAATGGCCGGATAGCGGAAAGTAATAGTCATGCCCCCTATAAGAGACCGGAAATTCTGGACGCACCCAAATTATCGGGTACTCCGCATAGTTTTGAAATATACGCTTGAAAGCTTCTTCTGTGCGCCTCATGGCATCTACATCAGGCGCAGTAAAACCGTTATTCGATACAAATTCACTGATGCCCATCAGTGTATAATTACTGCCAATCCAAAAAGTACCGTTGGCGATAGCAATGTCTTCCTGAACCAGATCCATGTCGATTGAATGGGGAATCTGGGACAGCGGGGATCTTTTATCGACTATCCAATTTCCCTTTGAGTGGCCACCGGAAAACCGGGCATCGCGTATGAAGGGCACACCCTCTTGAGGAAGTAAGTTAGCGGCATCCGGTGCATTACAAAAAAGTAGGTCGAGGCGTTTAGCGCAATCTCCCAATTCTATACGCGCGGCCTCTTCGATTATGCCTTCGTGTATGCTGTTATCATTGATGGCTTCCAGATGATCAGCAATGTTAGCGGGAGCATTTCGTATAGATGGAGGAATTATCCGAAACGAGCCAGGATTGGCTGCGATACAATTTATAACCCATGGATATAAGTGTGCTGCGCTGTAATGTAGTAATTGATATCGGCTGTTTTTGAAGTGTTCAATAAATGGCTGGTGATTAGCAATGTGACCGCTAAGCAGATTGCTGGCCCATAAGGAAGAAATGGGTAGGGCGAACTGCGGTTTAAGTAAGGGTTTAAGCATGCAATAAACTGAAAATAAAAATGCCGGGTTAGTAACCCGGCATTAAAGAAAGTAAATATGCTTTAGCAACTGGAGCAGTAGCAGAAGGATTGTGTAGATAAATTGGCACAGGTATTTTCTCCACCGGCATTAGGGGTAGTAATTTTTATACTGGCCGTGTTACGGGTGTTAGGTGTTTTTGGAGTACCCCAGTTGTAGCTTAGGTATTTTACGCAAATAAAGAATGTACTGGTTTTTAAGTTGAATTTGTCTTTAACCGGATTTGCTATACCACCGTACCGTATATCATCATTCCCTTCGATAATAGGAATATCTCCATACAAGCCCCCATTCATGGTAAAGTTTGTGTTTCCGTTGGTGGCGGTAATTTTCCGCACGTCTTCATCTGTAGGTCCGTGGGCTGAGGTGGATACCTCATAATATACGTCGTAGCCGGAACTGGCGATGTTTACATACAGGTTAATACAACTGGTGCTTCCGCGGTTGATGGTAGCCCTGCAGTTGCCGTTGATATAAAGTTTTAATTGGTCGCCTGCTGATTGCAGCGAAACCTGGCTCATGGCCGATACATTCTCCGAGGTGTAACTCATGTTGCTTTGGGTTTAGATTCTAAATATACTCCTGAGCACTCAAAATGTTACAGCGGAACATTTATCTTTTAACTGTTTTAATGATATTAATAAAAGTTGATGAATGCCTTACCCTACGGTTACCTTATACATTTTATCGAAATCGTAGTATTGATTGGCAAGCCGTAACAATTCTTCACTGCCGGTTTCGCGAACCGTTTGTAACAGTTTGATAATGTAGTCGGTATCCTGCCCATAGATGATCAATCCCTTAAGTGTTTCGGAGAACTTTAATGCCCCGTCAAGGCTGCGCAGGATTTTACCGCTCATATAATTTTTTACGATTTGCAGTTCATCCTCCGGTATCAATTCACTTCGGAGTATGTTTATTTCCTTTTGTATCTCATCCAGTGTGGCTTGACGGACTTCCTTGCCTACTTCGGCACTTATCTCTAAAAATCCGCTGTGGGGGTACGATACAAACGAAGAGTAGATGCCATACGTGTAGCCCTTTTCCTCCCGGATATTGCTCATTAAACGGGAGCCGAAGTAACCTCCGAAAACGGTATTAAGTAAGGAGAGTTTAAGGAAGTCAGGGTGGAATTTATTGATCGTTAAGTTGCCTACTGCAATAGCGGATTGTACAGAGTCGCTCTTCTCTGTATGTAGTATCAAATCTTTCGAGGCTTCAATAGGGTAGGAGAGTGTTTCACTTGCTTTAGGCCCTAATAAGGTTTTGCTGCCGAAATATTTATTCAATAAACTTAGAAGGCCGGCATCATACTTGCCCGATATAATGAGGGCTAGATTGGAAGCGTTATAATGGTTCTTGTAAAACGCTTTCAAGTCATCAGGGCTTATAACATCAAAATCGGCAAACTCAGTAACCCGCCCATAAGGGTGTTTCTGACCAAATAACGCATCCACGAAATTTCGATTGGCAATAAAGTCGTTCTTCTCCAGGTCAACTTTTAAGCGCTGCTTGCGGTTGTTGATGGCAGTATGCAGTTCTTTTTCGGGAAATACAGCCTCCGAAAATATCTCTCCCATTAAGGGTAATACATTTTCTATCTGGCTTGTAAGTGAATAAAGCACTGCCCCGGCGGTTTCAAACCCCGCGCCATAATTTATGTTGGTGCCGTAGTAATCAAACAAGTCTGCAATTTCGCGTGAATCGTGGTTGATGGTACCCTCGCGCAATAAGCGGTTGGTAAAGTCAGCTACAAGGTTTTTATCCTCGTACCACTTACCTGCCTTAAAAAGAAACTCGATCTTAACGACGTCTTGCTCTCCAGCATTTATGCTATAAACAGGTACGCCATTGTCCAGCTGAATTTTTTCAACGGCTGGAAGCGTTACAGTTTCAATTAATTTTATTTCTGGTTCTATAGTCCGGTTCATATCTTACATTTAATACGTAATGAAGCATTCTAATTTTCGCTCAGGTAATACAGAGTGCTGGAGTTCTCCTGACGGAACATAGCTGCCGCGGCACGCTGCATTTGTTCGGCGGTTACAGCGCGGTAACGTTCAATTTCCTGGTTTACATCTGCCGCATCACCAAGCATTTCAAAATAGGCCAGGTTCATGGCGCGGTTCAGAATATTGGTATCCCCAAAGGCGAGATACGATTCAATTTTATTTTTCACTTTGGTTAGTTCCCGGTCTGTAACGGGTTTAGCGGCTACTTCCGCTAATACCTCATCCACGGCTTTCTCAGCTTCTTCAATGGCAATACCTTTATGCAGTTTGCCTTCCACCATAAAAAGGCCCGCGTCTACCGTTTCGGTAGCATAGGCACTTACACTGCTGAATATCTTCTTCTCTTTCACCAGCGTCTGATACAAACGTGAGGAATCGCCGGTGCTTAATATGTCGCGTAATAAATCGGCTGCATAGTAATCGGGATGTTTGCGGTTAGCCATTTTAAATGCCTTATAAAAGGCGGTAACCGGCACGTTCGCCTTTACACTTTGGCGCCGGGCCTCGTTTTGGACGGGTTCGGCTGGAATATTTTTAACAATAGCCGGGCCGGCAGGTATTTCACCGAACCACTTTTCAGCCAGGGCGAAAACTTCGGTTGGCTTTACATCGCCGGCCACCACTAATATGGCGTTGTTCGGGCGGTAGTATTTGAAAAAGAAATCGCGGGCACTCTGCATTTGCACTTTTTCGATATGTGTAAGGTCCTTACCGATAACCGGCCAACGATATGGATGTACCTTATAGGCTAGTTCGCTTAGTTTATGCCATACGTCGCCATAAGGCTGATTGATATAGTGTTCTTTGAACTCCTCCATCACTACATTTTTCTGGGTATTCAAACTGGCTTCGTCAAATGCCAGCGATAACATACGGTCGCTTTCCAGCCAAAAAGCAGTTTCCAGGTTTGCGGCAGGTAGTATATCGTAGTAGTTGGTAATGTCGGTGGAGGTAAACGCATTGTTTTCGCCACCCGCGTTTTGTAATGGGGTATCAAATTCCGGAATGTTCACGGATCCTTCGAACATAAAATGCTCAAACAGGTGGGCAAAACCGGTTTGGTCGGGGTTTTCATCCCGCGAACCAACCTGGTAAAGTACATTTACCACTGCCATAGAGGTGGAATGATCTTCGTGCACCAATACCTTTAAGCCATTGGCCATTATATGTTTCTCGTATTTTATCATCGCTGAAGAATTGGGGTGCTAAAGTAGGTTTTTGGGAATAAATGAAAGTTGGTGTGTTTGCTTTTCAAGGATTACGCTTACTCTACCAAGGGGTGCCTTTTAAAGGCAGCCTCCGGATTAAAGAGTTTACGATAGGTAATATGTCGTTTTACAAGCTTAGCGCCGAGTGCTTCGCAGGTCCGAATCATTTTCGCATTAAAATCGCCAATCCAGGTTAGCTCAATTTCATCCCACCTGCCGCGTGGGCGAACTGCTTCGTCTGCGGCTAATACAATGGCCGCTTCAACTCCTTTGCGTTGTTGCTCGGGCACCACGCCGAATACGATGCCAAATACCTTTCGGTTGCTCTTGTCAAATGTTTTCAGCCATAAAAATTTCAGCAGACCCCAAAAGTTTAAGTTGCCATTCAAATGTTTGAACCAACCGTTTAATTCGGGTAGCATAATAAAGGTTGCTATGGGTTCCTGTTTATAGTAACCAAACCAGGCCAGGTAGTCTACCATTACCGGCTTAAAACTTTTAAAAATCTTCCACGCCTGATCCTCGGTCATGGGATGATAATTCGGCAGAAACTCCCAGGCCCGGTTAAACACCGAACTAAAGTCGCGTGCATAGTTCCGCAATTCACTTTTTTGTGCATGGCGGAAGGTATAATCACCGCTACGCTTTAAGCGTTCTACGATAGGTTTATAGCGCTCCGGTAGCGTTTGCGTGATATTTAAACCATAGGAGTATTGTTGAAAATAATCCCGGAAACCATATTCCTCAAACAGTTGCTGATAGTAAGGTGGGTTGTAATTCATTTGGTACGTAGCGGCTGTAAAACCCTCTATCAGCAAGCCCCACCAGGCATTTCGTTCACCAAAATTTATCGGACCATCCATGGCTTCCATACCGCGTTGTTGTAGCCAGGCTGCAGCGGTATCAAATAATAAAAAAGCAGCTTCGCGGTCGTTAATACATTCAAAGAAACCGCAACCACCGGTTGGCTGTACCTCGGTAAAAGCGGTGGTTTTATCAATAAAGGCAGCAATGCGGCCTACTACCTCTCCCTGCTGGTTTTGAAGTATCCATCGGGCGCATTCGCCGTTGGCAAAAAAGGTATTGCGTTTAGGGTCAAAAACTTTTTGTACATCCTGTTTTAAAGGAGCTACCCAGTTTGGGTCGCCTTTATAAATGCGATAAGGCAATTCGTAGAACTGCCGTTCGGTTTGTGCGGTATTTACAGGTTGGGTAGAAAACATGTATAGGCAACCGTTTTAAGCCGGAGTGTGCTGTGCTTCTATATTCACCAGCATATCCCTGGCCATTTTTTCAAGATTGTATTCGGGTTTCCAGCCCCAATCATGTTGTGCTACCGAATCATCAATACTTTCAGGCCAGCTTTCTGCAATAGCCTGTCTGAAATCCGGTTCGTAGCTAATCGTAAAATCAGGAATGGTCTTTTTTATTTCAGCCGCCAGGTCCGCAGGCGAAAAACTAAATCCGGCAAAGTTATATCCGCTGCGCACTGTTATTTTTTCCGCGGGAGCTTCCATCAGTTCAATCGTACCGCGTATTGCATCAGGCATGTACATCATGGGCAGGGTAGTATCTTCTTTCAGGAAACACTTATAGGTTTTCTTTTCTACTGCTTCAAAGAAAATATCTACGGCATAATCGGTGGTACCGCCGCCCGCTTTGGTTTTATAGCTTATTAAACCCGGGTAACGAATGCTTCTTACATCCAGCCCTTTCTTTTGGAAATACCAATCACACCAACGCTCACCGGCCTGCTTGCTGATGCCGTAGATGGTATTGGGTTCCATTACCGTGTATTGGGGCGTATTTACCCGTGGCGTTGTGGGACCGAAAACAGCGATGGTGCTGGGGAAAAATACTTTTTTCAGTCCGTTTTCTACGCTAACATCCAATATGTTGCGCAAGCCTTTCATATTGATACGCCAGGCTAATTCAGGATTCTTTTCACCGGTAGCAGAAAGGATGGCAGCCAGGTGATAAATTTGTTTTACACCATAACGCTGCACTACCTCGGTAAGACTATTTTTAGAAAGCACATCCAACCGCACAAATTCACCCCCTTGTTTTAATACCTCCGAAGGGTCCTTTAAGTCGCTGGCTATTACATTTTTATAGAGTTTACGAAGCGCCAGTACCAACTCGGTGCCAATTTGCCCTCCTGCGCCTGTAACCAGTATCGTATCGCTGTTCATGTAAATGGTTTGGGAATACGAGATTAAAGAATTTAGCCCAACCGTTTCCGGGGGGTGGATAACTAGTAAACTTGCATGTAAAACGCCCCATTAACAAAAAATTGATGGGTTTAGCCCTAAAAAGCTGTATTCCACACTTTTGGGTGCAACCCTCCGTTTTATCTGCGAATCATTTACTTTGCAGCCGTTTTTAATGAAGACCAGACTATTCGCCTTACTGCTTTCCGCTTTTACCTTTTTCCTGCACAGCCAGGCCCAGGTAATTCAAGCACCCGATTTGCAATGTGTAATCACCACGAATGCAAGTGGTGATATTACCCTGTATTGGACCAATCCGCCGGCCAATCCCTGCGGAGCTTTTGTGCAGTATACCATTTATGCCAGCAGCACTGGTCCTAATGGTCCGTATAATGCAATTGCAGTAACCAGCCAATCACAAACATACTACGTTTATAGCAATGCTATTTCCATCAGCAACACCTGGTATTTTTACATGGAGAGCAACTACAACTGTCCCGGAGCTACAGTACTGCAATCCGATACGGTCAACAATCTGCGTCCTGCAACGCCTGAACTGGTAAATGTGGATGTGGTAAACGGACAAGCAGTGGTTAATTGGTTGCCCAGCACCTCGCCGCAAACCTATGCTTATGTGGTGTATTACTACCTCAGCAATGGTAATGCTAAACCTATTGATACGGTGTATGGTTATAATGCAACAACCTATACCGATGTAAATGCAGACCCAACTACTCAGTTTTTAACCTACACCGTAGCAGCACTTGATAGCTGCTGGCAATTCAGCGCTTTTAATCCTAATCCGCACAATACACTCTATCTGCAGGCGGCTTCAACAGCTTGCCAAAATCAGGTAAACCTAAACTGGAACCGTTATATCAACTGGCCCCAGGGTGTGCTTGATTATCAGGTTTGGGTAAGTGCTAATGCCGGCCCTTTTAACCTGGTTACATCGCTGGATAGCAATTCGCTTAGTTATGGTTACAGCGGGTTTAACGATGGCGATTCGTTGTGCATCGTTATCAGGGCACGTAGCGCAGCCGACAGCAACATTGTATCCAACAGTAACATTGTTTGCCAGCGGGCTTCCATCATTCATTCGCCTGCTTTCTTTTATATAACCAATGCTACGGTTGATGTAGATAACCACATTTCGGTTACCTGGACGATTGACACTGCATCGGAGCTGATCTTCTATAAAATGGACCGCAGCGGTAACGGTACCGTTTATGATCATATCGATCAGTGGGGTGTTCCTACACCGCTCAATCTCTTCGATACTTACATTGATTCAGTGAATGTTTCCCCCGGCAGCAATCCATACTTTTACCAGGTAGTAGCGTATGACAGTTGCCAGACGGAATACACTACCCCATTTGTAAAAACCATAAGTCTTAAAGGCGAGCTTTACGATTATTATGTAGCCCATCTGGATTGGAATGATTTTGAACTGCAGTATGCTACAGTACTTCGCCAGAAGTTGTATCGCAATTACGGCAACGGCTACCAGGTAATTAAAACTTTCCAGCCAGGCACCATTGCTTACTCCGATTCGTTGCAACAGTTTTTAGATGAAAAAGGGGTGTTCTGTTATTACGTGGAGGCCGAATACGATTTGAATTTGCCCAATGGCTACCATGATACGTTGGTAAGCCGTTCCAATGAGGTATGCATTATTCACCGTCCTATTATTTATATCCCCAATGCTTTTGCTCCTAATGGGGTAAACAATGTATTTAAGCCCACTATTATCTACGGCAATCCTACGGGTTATGTGCTGCAGGTTTTTAACCGCTATGGCGGCAAGGTGTTTGAAAGCAACGATCCGTCAATCGGTTGGGATGGCAGTGATCACGGTAAAGAAGCACAGGCCGGGGGTTATGGATACCTGATTCAATTCTATGCCGAAGACGGCGTTCGGGTAGAACGCAAAGGCATGGTATTATTGGTAAAATAAAGTTTACAGGTTTTTACGACGGAAGATACGTACTGCTAAAAGTAGCGGTGTAATTACCCATATGGCCATCAGGCCTGTTACATAAATCAGTCCCCAATTGCTGCCAAAAAATTGCTTATAAACGGCACCGGTAAAGCCCATCAGTGCAGCAATATCCATTTTCATTAATACCAGTATACGGCTAAGGTCAATCGGGTTTAAAGAAGCCAGGGCTATCACAGCCTTATCAAGCGGATAATCGTTGAACGAGAAAAGAATGATCAGGATAATTGCATCGTAGAGAATGGAGAAGTAGAACCAAAGGAGGAGCGATAAACCGATGCCCCGTGCCTTATCGCGTGTGGCTACCGAGGCTAAAAATGCAAGCGATACAAAAGTCAGTGTAAGCCCCAGGCCGGCTCCTACCAATACTAATCCCGTAGCATCGCCTGCATACACAGCTACCGGTATACCAATGCCTGCCAGAAAAACGGTAACCAGGGATATAGCCACCCCGGCATACTCGCCCAGCAACAGCGATCGCCGGCTGATGGGTTGTGCTACCAGCAGTTCGATAAATTCGTATGAATTGTAAAAGTAGGTAGTAGAAAAAACGATGCTGATCAGCGGCACAATAATTAGTACTACGCTCATTAAACTCACCACGCTTTTCGCCGTATCGTTACCCAATGCAAATAAGCTTAGCGAAATGGCTAACAAAAACAGCATGTAGGCAATTAGTACCTTGCTGCGCAGTATATCGTAAATAACGTATTTGCAGATTTTAAACATGCTCTTGGTTTAGGATTGTGGTGCCGTAGCGGCCTTCATTATTTTGGCAACAGCTTTGCCTAAGCGCTCTTCTCCGGTTTCGGCTTTTAACTGGTTGATAGTTTTAAAGAATTGGATACGCCCTTCAAACAAATACATCAGGCTGTCTGCCAGTTCTTCAACTTCGCTCATAATGTGCGAGGTTATCAGAACTAATTTGCCTTCGGCCTTAGCTTTTAAAATTTTGCTTTTAAGTATTTCCGCTGCGAGGGGGTCAAGCCCGGCTGTTGGCTCATCCAGTATCAGCACGTTCGGGTTAAATAAAAATGCCAGCGAAGCACTTACCTTTTGTGTGGTTCCGCCCGATAGCGTGCGCATTGCCTTGCCATGCATACCCTGTAGTGCAAACTCCCTGCTTAACTCCTCATCCAACTGCCCCGTTGATTTGCGCAGGTCCTTCATCATGGTAATCAATTGTCCGATCTGCATATTCTCGGGATAGCGGCCAATTTGCGGCATATAGCCAATCTGGTTACGATACGTAAAATCGTTTTCAATGGTCTTGCCATTGAATAATATACTGCCCTTATCTGCCACCACCATGCCCAGTATGCATTTAATAAGCGTTGTTTTGCCCGATCCGTTGGGGCCTATGATGCTGATAACCTGCCCGGCCTCAAATGAAGCGCTAACGCCCTTCAATACCTGCAGTTTACCAAAGCTCTTTTCAAGGTTTTCTATTTTGATCATCGCTTAATCATTTTCATTACCGGTAAATCATCTACAAAGGTGTCGGGCACAATGCCGGGCATATTTTTTTCGGCGCGATTCAGCAAATCCACGGTAAAACTGTGCATTAGCATTACGGCATAGGGCATTTGCTCTACCATAACGGAATACAGACTTACGGGATTAAATGGTATATCGCCAAAGCCATCACGGTTAAGGTCATATCCTTCGTATTTATCCCAGTAGTTGGCCGAAAAAATATTTTCCTGCAATTGCCCGTTCGTGGCCGCGTCAAAAGTGTTACCCGAAAAATTGTTACGGCGAAAGGTGTCTTCCAGGCAGTTGGCCATTACCTTCAATCCGTAGCCATTGTTCAGAAAATCGTTGTTCTCCAGGCGCATATGGTTGCTTCCTTCCATAGTAATACCAACTGTGTTGTTCCTAAAGGTATTACCGGTAATTACCCCACCGGTCATTTCCTTTAACAGTAAACCATAACTGGCATCGCCCCAGTTGTTCTCAAAGCAGTTATAAAACATATGCATGCCCTTGCTGTACATAACCGCCACTCCCGTGCCATTCAGCCGGAAGGTATTATTCGTATAAGTATCATTATCCGAAAACATGAAGTGTAATCCGTATCGGAAGTTTTTTTCGGCAAGGTTGTTTTTAATAAAACTGTTTTTGGCAAACTCCAGGTAAATACCGTCCCGGTGTCCCTCCAGATAGTTATTTTCCAATAGTACACTATCGCATTTCCAAAGATGAATACCGTTGCCGGTATCGCTTTTGCCATAATTAGCTCCTTTGCTGTGTACGTTACGCACACTTAGTCGCTTACTATCGCTTAAGTAAATGCCAAAGAAGGTATTGGTCAACCGGCAATTGTCAATAGCTATATCTGTGGCCTGGTAAACACGAACGCCGGCATAGTCTTTCATACTGCCACGCTTACTGTTTCTGATGTCGAGACCCTGTAGCGTCACGTGGCTGGCGGTAATTACAAGCACTTCGTCTTTTTCCTGTCCGTCAATTACAGGGTAGTTAAGGCCGATTAGCGTGAGCGATTTATTGATTTGTGTGTTTATGCTGGTATAGGTGCCCGGTTTAATCAATAGCGTGTCGCCGGGCTGTGCAGCTGCAATTGCAGCAGGGAGGGTGGTAATAGTACATTGCGAACATACTTCAACTGTATGGCAATGGCTTGCCAATGGAAGTAAATACCCCAGTAAGAAAAGCACTATGTAATAACGCATTTAAAAGTTGATTTGCCTTACCTTGTCCCAAAGTATCAAATCCCCGCTGAGTTCTTTTTGAAATTTTTCTGCTTCTGCAACTGTTTTAAACGCCGCCAGGTTTCCCCCCATCGGACTATTTATATGTTCACCATGAAGGTAAAACGCTTTATCGGCTTCAATTAATTCACCCGGGTTTGCATAATTGGCAACCAAATGCTGGGCTGGCATAAAACCTTCATCTGCATTCAGGAAGGCAAACATGCATTCGCCCGAATCGAATTTGATGACCTTGCCTTTTGTGTTAATGAGTTCGGCACCAAATTTTTTATCCATAATGGTCATTTTGCACGAAGCACAAAGGTCCTTACCATATTCTATTGGTTCCGGCTTGCTGTTACAGGCAGCTAAAGTTGCAAGTAGTACGAGTGATATAGTTAGGCGTTTCATTTTTTTCGGAATTGTTCGTAAAGTGTAAGTGCTACAATAAGGATTGCCGGGGCTATTATCAGCCAACCGCCGACATCAGGAAATGAACCTGCTAAAAAATTCAGGAGTTGTTTCCATCCAAACAACGGTGGTTGATAGGCCATGCCCGGTATTTTAATAGCAGCATGGGGGTCCAGGTTATGGCCATATTCGTATTCCCATTTCCAGAAATCGTAAATACCCCAAATACCGCAAAGTACCAGGTAACCACTGGTTATCCAAAGCATAAATCGACGTCCACTTATAGCGGCTAATAAACCAAGCGCTACCATGGTCCAGATGAGCCACTTCATAATCTTAAATTCGGGGAAGTTGGCTTCTTTAATCTGGGCCATGCCTATGTAATGGTTAAGCCCGTTTATTTTGTCGATGTCTCCACCTATGTGATCACACCATATTTCCATTTTTAAACCTTCTGGATATTGCGGTGCTTCAAGTTGAATTTGCCACACTGAAACAAACAGCGAAGGAATAATGGCCACGGCACAGATAAATACCAATACCCTGGTTATAAGTTTAAGGTCGGATTTCATTGCATTAAAATTTAAATCAATTACGCACACGGGCAGTAGCTACCCTTCCATAACATCCCTGGGGTAGTGCTGGAAAGTATGGAGGGGAGGCCTCCCCAACCTCCCCAACCATTTAATCAACCAAATATCTATTCGCCGGTATTGAACTTAAGCGGTGTGGCACTGGCGCCTACGCGCACATAGCCTTGCATTTCCTGGTGTAGCGCCGAGCAAAAGTCGGTACAATACATGGGGAAGACACCCACGCGGTCCGGCACCCATTTCAGTGTTTGGGTTTCGCCCGGCATAACAAGCAACTCGGCATTGTTAGCGCCTTTTACTGCAAAGCCGTGAGGAACGTCCCAATCCTGCTCCAGGTTAGTAATGTGGAAGTAAACGTTGTCGCCAACTTTTACGCCTTCAATGTTATCAGGTGTAAAGTGCGAGCGAATGGCAGTAGCATACACGTGCACATCGTTGCCTTCGCGCACCACTTTAGCCTCTTTCTCGTTTTTAGTAACGTATTTGCTTTTGTTATCGTCCAGCTTGTAAAATTTCACATCGTGTTTAGTGATCAACTCAGCAGGACAGGCCTGTGCATAGTGCGGTTCGCCTATAGTAGGGAAATCAAGCAGCAGTTGCATTTTATCGCCGCTGATATCATATACCTGGCAACTTTGTGCCAATTCCGGACCTGTTTCCAGGTAGCGATCCTTCGTGATCTTGTTTAATGCAATTACATATTTACCATAAGGTTTTATGCAGTCGCCCATTGGCACGCATAAGTGGCCAATAGAGTAGTAGGTTGGAACGCGGTCAAGAATTTTTTTGCTTTTCACATCCCATTTTACGATCTCGCTCGATACAAAGAAGGAAGTGTAAGCGTTGCCTTTATCATCAAATTCGGTATGCAAAGGTCCTAGGCCCGGTTTTTCAACCTCACCATCCAATGCAGCTTCGTATTTAATTACAGGAACGCCGTCAAAGTCGCCTTCAAAGGCTTTGGCTTCAATAGCTTTCTGAATTTTGCTGAAGGAATAAACAGGGATTACCGCTGCTAATTTACCAGATGCACAAATGTATTCGCCAGAAGGATCCACATCACATCCGTGCGGGCTCTTAGGGCATGGTATATAGTAACATACACCCGGCAGATCTTTTACGTCCATCACCGTTACTTCTTTCTGTATTTCAGAAGTGGCGGTGTGTGTATTGTCGTCGTATACGTTATGTGCATAGTTGGCAGGCCATTTTACACCTTTACCTTGCGCCAGGTATTCTTCTGCTTTTTTCCAGTTAACAGCTAATATAAAGTCCTTATCCCGCTGGCTTGCATTCACTTCTAACAGGGTATGGGCCTTTTCAGTATTATAACAGCTAAAGAAACACCAGCCATGCGATACCGCTTTGCCTGCACGCGATAAGTCATAGTCTACACCCGGAACCAGCAACTGGAAGTTGATAGCCATATGCCCGGTTTTCGGATCCACTTTAACAAAGGATATCGTGCCTTTGAATTTATCCTTGTATTCAGCAATGGAGGCATCGCCGTCCTTATCATAGGGTACGGAGAAGCGCGATGCGCCTACTACATATTCCGTGTTTTGGGTTAGAAATGGCGAAGCGTGGTTACCACCGCAGTTAGGTAACTCCAGAATTTCTTCGGTACGGAAGGTCGATAAACTGGTACGGGCAATACGCGGTGTGTTGTTGGCATTTATAAATATCCAGCGGCCATCGGCATTGCCGTCGGTTTTGGATAACTGCGGGTGGTGACTGTCATCCCATGGCACATATCCGTGCGAGGTATTCAGCATAGGTTTGGTTTCTTCGCTATAGCCGTAACCGCTTTCTGCTTTCTGAGAAAATACCGGAATTTCGCGAAGTAAACGGCCTGAAGGCAAACCGTAAACGCCAATTTGACCGCTAAAGCCACCGGAGGTAAACAGATATAGTTCATCCTTTTTACCGGGGGCTACATACACTTTTTCAGCTGCATTGCCGGCAAGGGCATTATCCACCTTTTTAGGCTTGCAACTGTTGAAGCCGAAGGCAAGGGCCAGGCCGCCTGCCATTAAAAGCGTGGTTTTTAAGGAAATGGTTCTCATAATACTTTGTTATAGTTAGTTGAATGGGTGACTGATTTATTTTTTAGCCTGGTCGTTACCACCGGCATCGTTCTGGCGGAAGTATTCCAAAATCTCCTTGGCCTGTTCATCGCTCACATCCTGGAAAGTCATTTGTGTAAGGTGCTCTTCCAGCAATTTTTTTGCGGTAGGATCTTTCTGCGTCATTTCCTGAGGATTGGTGATCATGTTCAATATCCAGGCTGGTTTACGGCGCTCAGTTACTCCTTTTAAACCGGGACCTACCTTTTTTACATCGGTGGCGTTGTGGCAGGCCGAGCATTTTGCCTCAAATACCGTTTTGCCGTTTTCAGCAAGTTTAGCGTCCAGGGCAGCTAGTGTTATATCCTTAAACTTACCTACACCCTGGCCATCATCTGCCTTAGGCTCTTCAATCATGCTTTTAGGTTGTTCGCTGTTTTCTTCGCCTTCTTTTTTTTCACCGCCACCACAACTGGTTATTGTTAGCAGCAGGGTGCCCACCAGGGCAGTTACCAGCATTTTAAGATTCATTCGGTTGATTACGTTTTTCATACCTTTTGTTTTTATTGATAAATAATGAGCTGTTGTGTTTTCTGTTCCTATTACGGGGCAAATGTAGAGGTGGTCTCAGCGAAGCATTATGAGGCTGGTCAAACCTCTGTATGATTAAAATCAACAAAAATACCTTTTTATCCTTTACTAAATAAGTGCAAAAAAAATCTCCCCACAGGCTGAAGGGAGACGGTTTTTTTATTTGTTAAAATTCTATGTGTTGCTTATAAAAGTACGACCCTCTGCCAGGCTCTTCGCCATTTCCTGCACGGTCTTGTAGGTCAACAAGTTTTTTAATCGGGCCGAATAGCTTTTAAATTCTTTATGAATGGGGCAGGGGTGGTCTTCCGAACATTCCTTCAACCCCAAACCGCAGCGCTCAAATGCCCCCATGCCGTCAATAGCTTCCACTATTTCAATCATAACAATGGGCTTGGCTTTTGGGTCAATAAAGAAACCGCCGCCGGGCCCTTTGGCCGAGCTAATGATACGTTTGCGCGCAAGTTCTTGTAAGATCTTGGCGGTAAAAGGCTCTGGCGATTCTATTTCCTCTGCAATTTCTTTAATACCAAGCCGGCTCCCATCTCGTGTGTTCATACAAATATGCAGCACAGCTTTTATTGCGTATTCGCAACTTTTCGAAAACATCATAAAACATCATTTAATTGCCGGTAAACTGGCTTTCCAGTAAAACAGCTTTGGGAAAAAGAATATTGTTTTCGAGGTGCACATGCTTATGCAGGTCGGTTTCAAATTCCTGCAGTTTAGCATACAACACTTTATAGGTGTTACAGGCGTGGGCCGGCGGGGTATAGTTGTTACTCAACACAGCAATCCGTTCCATCAAGGCACCTGCGTTTTCATGCTCACTGATCATTACGCGCACCGGATTATTAACGGAACCAAAAGGTGCAGACAAGGTCGCCATATCTCCGGCTACCTGGGCCTTTTGTAGCCGCTTGATGAATGGAAAAAGCATCAGTTCCTCTTTCTTCATATGAACACTTAATTCTTCGGATAGTTCGTGCCAAATATTATTAATTTCAACGACCTCCGGGTTATGTTGCCCATGCGCTTTTTCAACTTTTTGGGCGTATTGGGCTATAAGTGGCAGATTCTCATTTACATAGCTGTGGTGCGTATATTCTATATAAGCGGCAAGTTTGTCCAGCGGCCAGGTATTAAAGTCCTCCGAACTGAACGATGTTGGCTTATCGCCAAGCTTGTTTAACTCGCCAAGTAGGTCCTCTACGTTCAAATGCTTCTCGGTACAAACTCTTTCAATGCTTTTTCCACCCCCACAGCAAAAATCAATACCGTGTTTCTTGAATACATCCGCTGTTCGGTAATCTTTTGCTACAAAGTCGCCCACTTTTGCCTGGGCCTGCTCATTTATATCTGTCATAGTTTTTAAAATTAAGACACAAAAGTCCTTTATTGCTGCCCGGCAATACTTGACCTCCGTCATGGCAATAGGTAATCTTAATCAGGTGGGAGGAGAGTTTGCTTCTGTTGCGTTTAGTAAGTATACGGCCGTCGCCAGGCAATACTCAAACTAAATAGCAGCATCGCAATTCGCGTTACGCGGGTATGTACCAACCAATTAGTGCATCCTTCGGCTACCCAAAGGCATAGCCTGCTTCCGCAGCTAAAGAAAAGAACCATGATGCCAAACCCGAAGAAGATTAGACTACTTTTTTCAATAGCCGTAGTTAAAGGTTGAATCGATGCCTGCCCAAATGTTTTTTACGCGTAAAAGAGCGGCTTTGCCTTCTTCCATGTCGCCTTTACTTAAAACGGGCAATTCGGCTTTTATACTGTCCAGGCGCTGGTATAATTCCTCCTTGCAGTCGGCCCCAAGTTGACAATACGTATCAATGCGCTTGATATGATTTTCCAGGAGCAAACCAAACTCCTGGTAAGCACCGCTGTTTTCAAATTTCTTTTTGTTCAGCAAAGCAAAATTCTCAATGGTCATGCTTAATCCTCTTAATTCCTCGGCGGTAGCGCGGTCCAGTTGCCAATGGCCATTCACCTTTTCCTGTTGAACCGTTTCAGCACTGTCCGCAGGCTCAGGCGTGTTTTGCTGACTGTTGTTACAGGCTGTTACTGCTAGTAGCAGCAACACCGGTAGGGCTTTTTTAAAATGTTTGATCCACATATGCTGTATTATTTGCTGATAAAATTGTGTTGTGTAATGCCGTGCTTTTAGCCGGAAAGTCGGTGCGGTAATGACATCCACGGCTTTCATGGCGGTCCAGCGCACTGCGGGCAATCAATTCACCGGTTTGCACCATATTCAGCACCTCGCGGCCCGCCATGCTCTCTTGTTTTTCCAGAAGCTCTAGCAAAGCTGTTTCCCACTCTTTCAGTTGGTGCAGGCAGGTTTGTAATCCGGCTGCATCTCGCAAAATGCCAGCCTGGCTCCACATCACATCCTTTAGCTGTAACCGTATGGCAGCTGCGTAGTTGTTGTCCTGCTCAAAATAAATATCCTTTAACGGGCTTAATTCCTCCGGTAAGGAAATTCCGGGCAACGCTTCCTTGATAATAGCTGCAGCTTTGCGCGCATAGGCAATCCCTTCCAACAGCGAATTGCTGGCCAGTCGGTTCGCACCATGCACCCCGGTACAGGTAACTTCGCCACACGCATACAGGTTTTGAATACTGGTTCTCGCATCTTTATCTGTTACTACCCCACCGCACATATAATGTGCCGCAGGCACTACCGGAATCATTTGTTGGGTGATATCTATGCCTTCTTCCGCACAACGATGGTAAATGGTAGGGAAATGTTTTTTTATCTCGGCTGCATTATAACCACGTACATCCAGGTAAACGCAGGAGGTGCCTTTCTTTTGTAGCTCAGCTGTAATTGCCCGGGTAACAATGTCTCGCGGCGCCAGCGACTTCATGGCATGATACTGCTCCATGAAGGTGCTGCCATCGGCATGTTTCAATTCAGCGCCAAAACCACGCAGTGCCTCGGTAATAAGAAAAGTTTTACTGCCCGGTGCATATAAGGTGGTTGGGTGAAATTGTACAAACTCCATGTTGCCAATTGCTGCACCAGCCCGGTAAGCCATGGCAAAGCCATCGCCTGTAGCGATATCCGGATTGGTATTTTCGCGGTAAACCTGACAGCCGCCACCCGTTGCCAGCATAACGATGGGGGCTTTAAAGCAAATGGCTTTTCTGCTATGAGTATGTACGGCAGTAGCGCCAAAGCAGGTATTGGCTTGCACCAACAAGTCCAGCGCAAAATAGTTTTCGTACAAGGTAATATTAGTATGTGCTTTTACCTGCTTAACAAGGGTGGTTTCCACCGCACGGCCGGTGGCATCGGCCGTGTGTACCACCCGTGCATGCGAATGCCCTCCTTCGCGGTGCAGATCAAAATGTCCGTCCCGTGTTTTATCGAAGGGTACCTGCAGGTTGCTTAACTCTAAAATACATTGCGGAGCTTCCGATGCTATAAAACGAACGGCCTGTTCGTCGCATAAGCCATCGCCTGCTATCAGCGTATCGCGCACGTGGTTTTCAATCGAGTCCTTATCATCAAAAACACCTGCAATCCCGCCTTGTGCGTACATGGTATTCGATTCGCCGATGGTGCTTTTGGTTATCACCGTAACACGGGCAAATGCTGCACAGTGCAGGGCAAATGTTAGTCCGGCAATGCCGCTGCCAATCACTAGTATATCCGTCTCTTCTGTTCTCATGCAAATGCCAGCATTTTTTTAATGGGTTCATAAGCCCGGCGCATAATATCCTGTTCCAGTAGTACCTCATAAGCTGCTTCAGCAGGCGTACCTATGGCACGTAAAGTGGCCAGGGTGTTTTGCAGCGTTATCTTCTTCATGTAGGGGCATTTAACGCAGGGGGTAATAAACTCCTTGTCGGGGTATAAGCCTTTTAAGGTGGCGCCAAGGTCGCACTCCGAAGCAAGTATAAATTTATGCGCCTTGCTGCTTCCCACATACTTCAGGATATCGTTGGTGCTGCCCAAAACACCTCTGTTGCCGTTCATAGATGCTTCCACCGTTTCGCGGGGTACTTCCCAGTGCAATAGCATTTCTGCATCGGGGTTCATGGCCAGCAGGGGTTTTAAACTTTCTCCGGTAAATTGTTCATGCACTTCGCAACTGCCATTCCACAAAATCATTTTCTTGCCGGTTTCGGCTTCAATTTTTTGCTGCAGGTTTTGCCCCATGTACAGATCCGGTACAAATATCAGGATGTCCGATTCCATAGATTTTGCAATCTGCAGCGCATTGCGCGAGGTGCAGCAGATATCACATTCCGCCTTGGTTTCGGCATAGGTATTTACATAGGCTATAACCGGTGCACCGGGGTATTGGGCTTTTAAAGCCCGCACATCGGCACCTGTAATGCTGCTGGCTAGCGAACATCCGGCCTCCATATCGGGTATATATACATGTCTGCCCGGATTCAGGATTTTGGCTGTTTCAGCCATAAATTTTACACCGCAAAACACAATGTTCTTTTGCTCAACTTTCGAAGCTTCCACACTTAAGCCCAGCGAATCGCCGATAAAATCCGCAGCGCCGCCCTTGGGTTGCAGCACCTGTAAGTCAGGTGTCATATAGTAATGCGCTAGCACCACCGCATCCTTTTCTTTCTTTAGCCGGTTTATCTCTGTTATAATTTCGGCATCGGTCATTTTTTCAATTGCATCCTGCATATTCCTTTTCATTTAACCCGCAATGGTAACAAAGCTGCCTGCCCTGTTTTATGATTTTCATCCATCAACGCAATTTCATTTAAAAAGATAAAAAGGTGCAATTATCTTTTAATGGCCGGATTTTATTCATGATTAACCCTCTTTTTTTCCATGAGTTTGGTCATAATAGACGGGGTGCAGCCGCAGGTAAGTTTGTGCCGTTATACAACCTATAATTTTTTAAAACTATTTGTATGAAAAAGTTTAATACCCTTTTATGGGCACTCGGCGGTTCGCTTTTGCTGTTTACCGCCTGCAACAACAATACAGCAAGCACTGCTACTGAAAACACTGCAGGTAATTCACCGGAGGCAGGCCAAAGCGCCGTGCAGGACGATCAATCGCAAAAGGATGTAGTTAAAGTGGCGGTTGGTTCAAAAGACCATACTACACTGGTAGCCGCACTTAAAGCAGCCGAATATGTCGACGTGCTGTCCAATGCCGGACCCTTTACCGTATTTGCTCCTACAAACGAGGCCTTTGCTAAACTACCAGCCGGTACGGTGGAAGGCTTACTGGTGCCTGAAAAGAAAAACGACCTCCGCAATATCCTTGAATATCACGTTACCACCAGTTCACTAAAAGAGGAATACTTTAAAGACGGGATGACTATCGGTATGGTGAATGGCGATAAACTGACGGTGAAAGTGAAGGATGGTAAAATACAGGTAAACGATGCCAATGTATTGGCTGTAGTGCCTGCCAGCAATGGTATGGTTTATGTAATTGATGGCGTACTACTGCCTCCGGCAAAAAAATAATCAGCTAACCTTGGTCTTAGTTCTGGGCCGGTATGGTGATGCCGGCCCTTTTTTATTTTAGGCGATAGCATCAATAACCACCACAAATTCACCGCGGGGTTCTTTTTTGGTAAAGTGGGCTATCAGTTCTGCCGGGGTGCCGCGCACAGTTTCTTCAAACATCTTCGAAATCTCGCGGCTGGCAGATACTCTTCTCTCTTCGCCTACAAACTGTTTTAACTCTTCCAGCAATTTTAAAATGCGGTAGGGCGACTCGTACAGAATTACGGTGCGGTGTTCAGCGGCAATTTGCTTTAGCTTGGTCTGCCGGCCCTTTTTGTGTGGCAAAAAACCGATAAACACAAACTCATCGTTTGCAAAACCTGAGTTAATAAGCGCCGGCACAAAGGCTGTAGCACCCGGCAGCGTTTCAACGGTTATGTTTTCTTCAATGCAACGTTTAACCAGCAGCAGGCCGGGATCTGATATACCTGGTGTTCCGCCATCACTTATCATGGCTATTTGCCGGCCGGTTTGTAACTGGTTGATGATGTTATCCTGCGCGGCGCGCTCATTAAATTTATGATAACTCAGTAGCTGCTTCGATAGCTGGTAATGGTCCAGCAGTTTTTTGCTTTGGCGGGTGTCCTCGCACAAAATCAAATCGGCAGCCTTTAAAACATGCAACGCGCGCAGCGTGATGTCTTCCAGGTTGCCGATTGGTGTGGGGACAATGGTTAATTTCATAAGTTACGTAAGGCCTTGCATTTTAGCACAATGCCTCTGGTTATTACCGGGTTTATCTATTCGGCAATTACCTCAAACTTATAGCCTTCCATAATTGGGTTGGCCAGCAGTTTTTTGCAGGCTTCTTCCACCTGGGTAGTAGCTTCTTCTTTGCTGTTAGCGCTCAACTTAATGGTAATGTGCTTGCCAATGCGCACATCATCCACATTACGAAAGTTCATCTTCTGCAGGCCGTGTTCAACAGCTTTGCCTTGCGGATCCAGTAATTCTTTTAAAGGCATTACATCAATTTCTGCTCTAAAGTTCATGGCTTAATAAGTTTTAATATAACCGAGATAATTATGTATAATACAATTACCAGCGAAATGGCTGCTAATTTAAGGGTGAGCAGCAAAACCACCGAAAGAATTATAAACAGGTACCGAATTTCGTTTCCCTTCCAGCCAAAGCTTTTAAACTTAAAACTAAACATGGGTATTTCAGCAATCATTAACACGGGTAATACAAGGCTAATACCGTATAGAATAAGGCTGGCATGAGCGTTCATAGCCATACCCAGGTAAGGCAAGCCGTGCAGAAATACCAGCATATAGCCTACTACAAAAATGGTAGCCGCCGGTGTGGCAAGGCCTATAAAACCATCGCTCTGCCGGGTATCAAGGTTAAACTTGGCCAGGCGTAAGGCAGCAAAAAGCGTAATTAAAAAGCCCGGTGCCGATAAAATAAGAACCGTAGTAGGAGTGGAGGCCGTATTCCCTTCGTTTAGTTGCAGTAACAACTGAAACACAATAGCACCCGGTACCAACCCAAAACTTACCATATCTGCCAGCGAATCCAATTCCTTACCTATCTCCGTACTGTTTTTAGTAAAACGTGCAGCAAAGCCATCCAGAAAGTCGGCCAGTAACGATACCACTACACAATACGGAACATAGTCCCACTGGTAGCTGAAAATAAAAACCACTGCAAAACAACCTGCCAGCAGGTTTACTAAGGTTAGTGCATTGGGTAAGTTAAATAAACGCATGTCGGTTACACTTAATCAAAAAAAGCAACGGTGTCAGCCGCCTACTTTGCCTGCATGATGGCCTCAATCTCATCGGCCTCAATCGGAATATTCTTCATCAAATCAACCGGATTGCCTCGGGTTATCAGTATGTTGTTTTCAATACGGATACCCATTTTCTCGTCACGGATATAAATACCGGGCTCGCAGGTTAATACCGTGCCGGGCTTCAGTTTGGCATAACGGTTACCTACGTCGTGTACGTCAAGCCCCAAAAAGTGAGCAGTGCCATGCGGGAAATATTTCTTAAACGCCGGCGACTCCTTGGTCTGATTTTTAATGTCGGTTTTGGTTAGCAGGCGCAGGCCTAACAATTCGCTTTCCATCACCTTGCCAACTTCGTCGTTTAAATTCTGCAACAAGGTGCCGCTGCGCATCATATTGCGGGCCTCGTTGTGTACGCGTAACACGGCATTATAAACGTTCTTTTGCCGCTTGGTAAACTTGCCACTTACAGGTACGGTACGGGTTAAATCGGCGCAATAGTTAGCATACTCCGCGGCCGCATCCATCAGCAACAGGTCGCCGTCCTTACATTGGGCATCGTTTGTTACATAGTGTAGCACGCAGGCATTGCCGCCGGTGGCTACAATAGGCTCGTAGGCATGGCCGGTGCCGCGGTTAATGATATACTCATGTGTTAGGGCGGCTTCTACTTCATATTCCCATATGCCGGGTTTAATGGTTTTAAGCGCGCGCAAAAATCCCTTGTGGGTAATATCAATGGCCTTACGCAGTAATGCTACCTCATAGTCCGATTTTGCCATGCGCAGATCATGCATAATAGGCGCCGAACGCTCGTATTTATGCAATGGATATTTCCGCATCAGATCGCGCGCAAATTTTATTTCGGTTGCCTCACCCATGGTAATGCTGCGGTCATGTTCATTGGTGTTTAAATAAACGGTATCCGCCTGGTTCATTAATAGGCACAACATCTGTTCAAACGAATCGCTCCAATGCACATTTTCAATACCCGATACGGCAGTTGCCTCAGGCTTGCTCAGCTTTTTGCCTTCCCACCACATGATGTGCTCGCTGGTATGGCGCACAAATAATAACTCGCGGAATTTATCCACCGGAGCATCCGGGTAAAGAATAAGGAATGTTTCTTCCTGATCTACCCCTGTCAAATAAAAAAGGTCGGGGTTCTGGCGCCATTTATAACTGGCATCCGCACTGCGGGTAATAATATCGTTGCTAACAAACACAGCCATTGAATTAGGCTTCATGTTTTTAACAAAGTTCTTCCGGTTCAGTTTAAATAACTCAGCATTAATTGATTCGTAACGCATAGGGGAGCATTTATAAAACGAAATAAGTAAAAATTACCGTTTACCTGTAGAAGGGCTATAATTGGCGAAAGCTGCCATAATTGCCCGAAATGGCGTGAATGTTAATAGATTTAAGGGTTTTAGGACCTTGATTTGGCTCATCCTTCCCACTTCGGCCAACTTTTTTACATTTGCCACCCTCAAAGTGCTGATAAAATAGTTACGACATGGAAATCGTTGGTCCGAAGAACCCGAAAGCAAACCTCGAAACACTAGGCATTAAAAACACCCGGAAACAATACTGGAACCTCACCGCCGAGGAATTGGTGGAGGAGTCGATAAAAAGAGGCCAGGCCGTATTAAACGATACCGGCGCACTGGCAGTTGACACCGGCGAATTTACCGGCCGCGCCCCTAAGGACAAGTTTATTGTAAAGGATGATAACACCAAAGACAGTGTTGACTGGGGTGGTTTCAACAACCCGGTTGCTCCTGAGGTGTTCGATAATCTTTACAACCAACTGGTAGCTTACCTGGGTGGTAAAGATGTATTTGTGCGCGATTGCTATGCCTGTGCCGAAGATGCTTATCGTTTGAACGTTCGCGTTATCACCGAATATCCATGGGCCAACATGTTTGCTTATAACATGTTCCTGCGTCCAACTGCTGAGGAGGTGGAAACTATTGACCCCGATTGGTTGGTCATCCAGGCTCCGGGTTTTGTATGTAAAGGTGAAATCGACGGTGTTCGGCAGCACAATTTTGCCATCCTTAACTTTACTAAAAAGATAGCCATCATCGGTGGTACGGCTTATACCGGCGAAATCAAGAAAGGTATTTTCACTGTATTGAATTACGTATTACCACACGAGAAAAACGTGCTGAGTATGCACTGCAGCGCCAACGTTGGTAAAGAAGGCGACGTTGCTTTATTCTTCGGCTTAAGCGGTACCGGTAAAACAACTTTATCTGCCGATCCTAATCGTCCGCTTATTGGGGACGATGAGCACGGATGGACACCTAACTCAGTGTTTAACTTCGAAGGTGGCTGTTATGCTAAAACCATTGACCTGAGTGCTGAAAAGGAACCGGATATTTACCGTGCTATTCGTCACGGCGCTATTCTGGAGAACATTGGATTCTATCCCGGCACCCGCACGGTAGATTATAAGTACAAAGCTAAAACCGAGAACACCCGCGTTAGCTATCCCATTCACTTTATTGATAATGCACTACCAAAGAGCGTAGGTGGTGCCCCTAAAAATATCTTCTTCCTTACCTACGATGCGTTTGGCGTATTGCCTCCAATCAGCAAATTAAGCGTGGGTCAGGCTATGTATTTCTTCCTCTCAGGTTTTACCAGCAAAGTAGCAGGTACCGAGGCGGGTGTAACAGAACCACAAACCACGTTTAGTACTTGTTTTGGTGCACCTTTTTTACCATTGCATCCAACCAAATACGCTTCGTTGTTAGGCGAAAAACTGCGTAACTCCGAAATTGACGTGTGGTTGCTGAATACCGGTTACACCGGCGGCCCTTATGGTATTGGTAAGCGGATGAGTTTACCTCATACCCGTGCCTTAATTACGGAGGCGCTTAACGGCACCCTGCATAAGGTAGAATTTGAAACGCACCCTATTTTTGGTGTTTCAATGCCTAAAACCTGTCCGAACGTGCCGGCAGAAATATTAAACCCGGCTAACACCTGGGGTAATCAGGAAGCCTATACTGCTAAAGCCAATGAGTTGGCGGCCGCCTTCAATAAAAACTTCGAAAAATTTGCTGCCAAGGCAGAAGCGGAAATTTTAAATGCCGCGCCTAAAGTGCTGCAAACAACTTGATAATCAGAATTTAATGAATTTGTAAAGGGCGATTTTACGATCGCCCTTTTTTGTCGGCGGGGTTATCAACAACCGCACTGGCACGTTTTTCGTTAAACTTACGTATAGTTCAATAAGCAATAATGCGCATGAGAAAAGCCCGACTAAAGCAATTTACGGTTTGTTGCCTGGTAATGGCAGGTTCGCACCTGGCCACTGCCCAGGAAACCCGCCAGCAAAAAGCCCAGGCGCTTTACGATTCGCTGGTTACCTACGATATTAAGCACCCTAAAACCGTTTTAGCTATCGCCCTCTTCGAAACCGGCTGGCTGGAGTGTAAAAAATGTGCTTATAGCCATAACAACCTGTTTGGTTTCAGAGGTAACGGTGCTTATATGAAGTTCGCTTCCATAAGCGATTGTCTGGCGTACCTGAAAAAATGGCAGCTTAGTTTCTACGAACCCTGGCGCGCTAAACACCCTTTAGCCGGTTATCACGATTTTTTGATCCACCTGAAATATGCACAGGATATGCCTACCTATCTCAAAAAGATAAAGTGGATGGAGAAGTGGGTAGGGCGGAATATCAAAACCGCCGTATAGGGCAAGCGCTGTTTCATTACACTCCCTTAATCCTGGGTTTACCTAATTATTCTAAGCCATAAGGTTTTTCTTATGTTTGGGGAAACATCCCGTGCATGGAGAGATTTACCGGTGTAATAGGCTTTGTGGTAATACTGGGTATTGCCTACGCTTTTTCTAATAACCGCAAGGCTATCAATTACCGATTAGTGTTTAGCGGATTGGCCCTGCAGTTGGGTCTCGCAATCTTTATATTAAAAACCAATGTGGGCCAAGCCCTGTTTGGCTGGTTAGGCGCAAAAATCACCCGCCTGCTTGAAATGGCCGACCGCGGAGGCGAATTTGTTTTCGGCGGCCTTATCCATACCGAATTATTAAAACCTGTTTTTGGCGATGGACTTAGTTTTTTATTCATGTTTAAAATTATGCCTACCATCATTTTTGTAGCAGTGCTGGTAAACATTGCGTACCACATTGGGCTTATGCAATTGGTGGTTTCGTTTTTAGCCCGTGTCGTGCATTTCCTCATGCGCGTTTCGGGTGCCGAGGCACTTTCAAATGTGGCGTCCACCTTCGTTGGTCAGGTGGAAGCTCAGATAATGATCAAACCGTATATTTCTTCGATGACTATGAGCGAACTGCTCGCTTCTATGAGCGGTAGTATGGCTACCATAGCAGGTGGTGTAATGGCGGTTTACATATCCTTTGGCATTAAAGCTTCCTATTTATTGGCTGCCAGTATAATGGCGGCTCCCGCAGCGCTGGTGATCTCTAAAATAGTGTGGCCCGAAACCGAAGAAAGCGCTACCAAGGGCGCCGTAAAACTAGAAGTAAAAAAGGTACACGCTAACCTGTTGGATGCTATTTCGCATGGTGCCAGCGACGGCCTAAAAGTTTCGCTGAACGTGATAGCCATGTTGATTGGCTTTATTGCCTTAATTGCTTTATTGAACGCCATTCTTATCAAGGCTGGCGGCTGGTTAGCCGCAACCGGTATGGATCTATCTGTTATTGGTATCGACTTGTCTAACTTTACCATCAACTCCGTATTCGGAGCTGTGTTCTCGGTATTTGCCCGTATTATGGGTGTGCCGGGTGCTGAGTCCCATGCCGTGGGTGCCTTGTTGGGCACCAAACTGGTAATTAATGAATTTGTTGCCTACGATAGTTTAGCCAAAATGATAAGCGCACACCAGCTTTCCGAAAAGGCGGTTATCATAGCCAGTTTTGCCTGCTGTGGTTTTGCCAATTTTAGCTCCATTGCTATTCAGGTAGGTGGTATTGGCGAATTGGCTCCCGACCGCCGTAAAGATTTAGCAAAATTAGGCTTTAAGGCTCTGTTGTGCGGTACAATGGCATCGTATTTGAGTGCCACTATAGCCGGCATACTCGGCTAAGCTTGTGTAATCCGCAGGCTTTTACATCATTACAAAAAAAGCACTTGCATGAAAAGCAAACTCCTGATCTTATGCGCCCTCGGTTGGTTAACTGCCGGCGCGCAAAATTCATTGCCTGTTAAAAAGGTTACCATTTTTAAAAACGGCACCGGCATGCTCGTTAAGGAAGGTTCAGTGCCTGTAAAAAGTGGCGTAGCTACCTTACCAATACCGGAACAAACCTTGTTTGGTACCTATTTTATAGGTAGTGGTAAGGATAACAGCGTTAAAAGCATTGTATTTAAAAACGACACCCTGCACAAACCCGATGTAAGCCGAAGTGTTTGGCAATACCTGGCCGGTAATATGAATAAGCCTGTTACTATAAACTATTCACCAACGCAGGGGGTAGATAAAACTGCAAGTGGGAAAGTGGTAGGCTACGATCTGTATTCGGGCATACTGCGTTTTGTAACTGATGCAGGCAAAACACTGGTAATGCATGTAGATAAAATTTACCAGGCCGACTTTAAGGAGGATCCTGCTCAAACCTATATGGCCGATAGTATTAAGCGTATGATGGTATTGAAACCAGAAAAGGCTGCCGATAACATTTCGTTGCAGGAATTATATATGAGCAGCGGCATTAACTGGATACCATCGTACTACCTGCGTTTGAAAGACGATAAGCTGGCCCGCCTGGAAATGAAAGCCACCGTTGAAAACTACGCCGAGGATATCAAAGATGCCGAAGTGGAGCTGGTAGTTGGCGCGCCACAAATGAAATACAGCGGCACCCCCGACCCAATGACCTATAATTACCTTACCGTTAACGGTAACTATGCCGATAATGATCGCAGTATAAATTACCTGCAAAGCAATGCGGGTTTAACCTATGCCGCTAAAGAAGCATCGGACGGCGACGGATATTTTGAAAACAACTTTACTACCGACGGCGAAAAAAGTGATGACCTTTATATCTATAAATTAGGTAAGGTAAGTGTGCCCAAAGAAAGCAAAGGCAGCTTCCCTATTTTTGCCGGCAATGTAGAATACAAGGATAAATACGAAGGTACTATCTACGATGCTACCAGCTTTTACAGCAACCGCTTTGTGCCCGATGATGAGAAGAATTATGATGTGTTCCATTCCCTGGAGGTGAAAAATACTTCTTCTGTGCCGTTAACTACGGCCTCTGTAATGGTGGTAAACGAGAAGGAACAATTCGTAGCACAGGACGAGATTAAATACACCCCTGTGGGTGCTTCTACCAACGTGCGCTTATCAAAAGCCATCGACATTGTAATGAAGAACCAGGAGGAAGAAAAGAACCGGGAGGACAATGCCAAAAAAGTAGGCAAGCAGAACTACAGCAAAGTAGTATTGAAAGGTACGGTTAACATCCAGAACTTTCAGGATAAGGAAGTAACGGTGTCCGTTACCAAAGCCGTAAACGGAACCGTAACTGCACAAAGCGATGCCGGCAAAACTGTAAAAAAGAATACCTATAACTACCTGAACCCTTATTCCGAAATTAAATGGGAGGTGAAACTGCCTGCCGGCGATAAAAAAACACTCACCTACGAATACGAGGTTTTCTTTACCCCATAGGTGCGTAACTTGTTGAAACTTGTCCGGTCCAAATTCGGTTAAACACTTAATTTGGACCGGCAACCGTTTATGAACAGGCTATCAATCTTATTCTTCATCCTTCTTTTAACTGCCACTGCAAAAGCCGGCAGTGCCGATTCATTGCAGGTGAGCACAGATACCGTTACTAAGACTGTCGCTTCTGTAAACGATACCGTAGTGCATTGGTTAAGCCTCGAAGAAGCAATGATGCGTCAGCAAACAAATCCGAAAAAGATATTTCTGGAAGTGTTTGCCAACTGGTGTGGCTGGTGCCGTAAAATGGAAGGTAATTTCCACAATCCGGAAATCGTACAATACATCAACGCCAATTTTTACCCCGTTAAACTAAATGCCGAAACGCGAGATGCGCTCACCTTTAAAGGCCGTTCGTACCGGTTTATTAACGAGGGCAATTTTCATGTAAACGAACTGGCCCTCTTCCTGCTCGACTATAAGCAGAGTTATCCCGGTATTGTTATTCTGAACGAACAGGGCGACAAACTAAGTTGTCGCAGTGGTTACATGGATGCTATTATGGTCGAAAACCTGGCGAACTATTACGGCAGCGATGCTTACCGCGAAATGTCCTTTGCCGACTTTGAAGAAACGTTTGTGGGAAAGGTAAAATAGTATGCCGGCAGCGTTGTTATATCTCCCGTATTTACCCGCTATCAGTTGGTTCAGGGATTACCTGCAGGCCACAGAAGTAGTTATAGAGGCCGAAGAGAATTTTGTAAAGAGTACCAATCGCAACCGCAGTTATATAGTGGGAAGTAACGGCCGCATGTTGCTTAGCATACCCATTGCCGGTGGGCGCGATCATCACCAGAAATACAAAGAGTTAAAGACACTGAATACGCAGTGGCAGAAAAGCCATTGGCAAAGTATACGCAGTGCTTACGGCAGTAGTCCGTTTTTCGAGCATTATGCCCCCTTGCTTGAACCACTTTATAAAGGTGGGGAAACCAACCTGTTTGTCTTTAACCAGCGCCTGCTGAATATCTTGTTACGTCTGCTAAAAATCAACAAGCCTTATTCGCTAACCGAAGTTTACGAAAAAGCTTTGGAGGCCCATACAGATCACCGAAAACAAACCGGCAGCTATGTGTTGCCGCGCTATTACCAGGTGTTTGAGGATAAGCATGGCTTTGTGCCCGATTTAAGTGTAATTGATCTGCTTTTTAATATGGGACCTCAAAGCCTGAAATATTTACAGGATATTTGACGTATGGAAATTGGTCAATACAACGTACTTACCGTAAAGCGCCGCGAGCCTAACGGGGTGTACCTGAGTGAGGATGGGTCGGACAAGGAAGTGCTGCTGCCTAAAAAGTTTGTGAACGATAAAATGGTGGAAGGCACCAAGGGCCGGGTGTTTTTATATGCCGATTCCGAGGACCGTTTAATTGCCACCACCCAAAAACCCTTGGCCGTGGCCGGCGAAGTAGCTTGCCTGGTAGTAAAAGATGTAACGCCTATCGGCGCTTTTTTGGATTGGGGACTCGATAAGGATTTGTTTCTACCCTTTGCAGAGCAGAAAGGCACTTTAGTGTCCGGTCAAAAGTGGGCTGTGTACGTGTATGTCGACCGCGCCAATGGCCGCATTGTCGCCACGCAGAATCTACAGAAGTTTATTAAGAATCGTGAGGTGAACCTGAAGGAACACGATGAGGTGGAAATTGTAGTGGTAGAAGAAACCGAAGTTGGTTTTAAAGTGGTAATAAATAACCGCCACTGGGGCATGTTCTACAAAAACGAAACATTTGAACCGGTGCAGGTAGGCGATAAACGCATCGCATACGTAAAGCGTTTTCGCGAGGATGGAAAGATAGATGTGGCTTTACAAAAACAAGGCCTGGCCGCTGCCGGCGATGCACGCGAATTAATTTTGGATAAGTTGCGCGCTGGGGATGGCAAACTTATGCTTTCCGATAAGTCCTCGCCTGAAGAAATTTATGCTTTACTGCAACTCAGTAAAAAGAACTTTAAAAAGGCTATTGGTATGCTGTACAAAGAGCAGAAGATTGTAATTGAACCGGATCATATACACCTGCCTTAAAAAGCAAAAAAAAGCCCCCGCAAATGCAGGGGCTTTTGATTTATAGCGACGGGGATACCGGATTAACGCATAGCTATGTAATCGTTCAGTTCGTTTATGCTGCTGCTGAAGCTAAACCCGTTGTTTACCAGGTAGTAATTGTTTTGGTCCAGCGTTTTGGCGTAGCTGATTTTGGCAACCTCCACCTTGTAACTTTCAAAGCTGAACAGGCTCATAATATCCAACACCTGTTGCGAAGTAAAGTAGTTGTAGGCCAGGGCCTGCTTAAACACACTCAGTTTAGTGCTCTCAAAACTGCTGTTGCTGATAGTCTGTTTTAATTGAATGAACGAAGCAGGGTTCATAGGCTGTGGGCCTTGTGGTAGTACAACGGGTAAGGTGGTAGTAGTAGTGCAGGTGCCTCCCATATGGGGTTTTACAGGGTAAAAGCAAATGCCTGTAACATTGGGGCGCTGGGTGCTGTTGCGCACAAAAATCGGATCTACACGGTCAATAACTACCTGTTGGTTTTGCGGATATACAGTGGCAAAAATTTCAGTGTTATCGTTGATGGTGATGTAACCGCGGGCTGCATTGTCCAGCACTTCGTAACCATAGCTATTATCAACCTGGTAAACCTGCAGAAAGTGTTTACCTGCTGCCAGGCCCGTTAACTGCACCACATTACCGGTATAGGTGGCGGGGCGGCCATCCAGAAATACACGCATGGCGCTGTTATCATTCATTTGCAGATTTAAAACCGAGTTCGCGCAGTATTGGGCATTTGCTAACTGCAGGGCAAGGGCCAGTAGCAGTAACAAGCCTAAGCGTTTTAAAACCGGGCGGCTTTTATATACACGGCCCGAAGGCTGTTGAATCGAACGGGATTCGCTGGCAAGTGTAGATTTGGTTTTCATAACGATGTCCTCCTTAATTTTTTTGGTTTGTTACGTTGTTGGTAGTAGGATGGAAAAGGAGGTGTAAGGTTTAGTGGACGTGCCCAAAAAAATGCGCAAATGGGTCTCAAACCCTTATCTGGCAATGGTTTGGCTGGGTTGCAAAAAAATGTAAAAGGAACTTAAACCCCGTCAGGGAACCATGCTGTCGCTCCTCCCTATTTTTTTTACCTTCGGTGCCCCAAAATGATTTCAAAGCATACCATAGCACGCATTACGGAAGAAGCACGGGTGGAAGACGTGGTAGGCGAGTTTGTTACCCTTAAAAAAAGGGGCGCTAACTTGTTGGGCCTTTGTCCGTTCCATAACGAGAAAACGCCCTCGTTTAACGTAAACCCGGCCCGTAATATTTATAAGTGCTTTGGTTGTGGTAAAGCCGGTGGTCCGCTTAATTTTTTAATGGATTACCAGCAACTCAGTTACCCCGACGCGCTGCGCTACCTCGCCAAGAAATACAACATTGAAATTGAAGAAGACAAGCAGAACGAGGAGGAGCGCCGCGAGGAAATAGAGAAGCATAACCTTACCGAAAGTATCCTGATAGCGAATGCAGCAGCGCAGAAATACTTTACGGAGTACATGCTCAATAACGAACATGGCCGCATTGGTTTGGCCTATTTCAGGGAGCGGGGCTTTACCAAACAAACCATCGAAAAATTCCAGCTTGGTTTTTCGCCGGAAGGAGGCGATGTGTTTACCAAATATGCCTTGCAGCAGGGCTTCCAGCTGGATGTGTTGAAGAAGGCCGGTTTAACTTCGCCTAAGGAAGGCAGCACCTACGATTTTTTCCGCAACCGGGTCATGTTTCCTATCCATAGCATGGTAGGCAAGGTGCTGGGATTTGGAGGCCGCATCATGGTAAAGGATGAAAAAGCCCCCAAATACGTAAACACGCCTGAAAGCGAGGTATACCAAAAAAGCAAAATCCTCTACGGCGCTTACTTTGCCAAAAACGAAATCCGCAAAAAGGACGAGTGCCTGATGGTGGAAGGTTATACCGATGTTATATCGTTACACCAGGCGGGTATTGAAAATGCCGTAGCCAGTTCCGGTACTTCGCTAACGGTGGAGCAGATACGTCTTATTCGGCGTATTACACCAAACATCACTATGCTGTATGATGGTGACGCCGCCGGTATAAAAGCTGCCCTGCGTGGTACCGATCTGATTTTGGAGGAAGGGATGAACGTGCGCGTGGTGATTTTGCCTTCACCCGAAGATCCCGATAGTTATGTGCGCAAAGTGGGAGCGGAGGCATTTGAACAATTCATCCGCGAGAACCGGAAGGATCTGATCTTGTTTAAAACAACCCTGTTTGCGAAGGAAGCCCAAAACGATCCTATTCGCAAGGCAGAGCTTATAAAGGACATCATCGATTCAATAGGCAAAATTCCGGAGCCTATTCAGCGCAGCGTGTATATCAAAGAATGTGCACAGTTGTTCGACATGAGCGAACAGTTGCTGATTACGGAGGTAAATAAACTGCGCCGGAAAAAGGCAACCGAAAAGGACGCCGGCCAACCGGTGGACAGGCCCGTAAACGAAGAAACGACCACCGCTGAGGCACAGCAGGAGGAGCGGACCGCCACGCCTGCTACTACGCTGCCTGTTTTAGAGCGCGATGTGGTAAGGCTGTTGCTCGATTTCGGTTCCTGGAAAATCAACATGGGTGAGGAAGAG
This sequence comes from Chitinophagales bacterium, assembly GCA_044225825.1. Taxonomy (GTDB): domain Bacteria; phylum Bacteroidota; class Bacteroidia; order Chitinophagales; family LD1; genus Bog-950. Next base: position 424,091 of record JBGAIB010000001.1, on the reverse strand, counting down.
GTTTCGGTAGCGCATTATATTTTCGAGGAACTGGAGGGACAGCAGGTGGAAACACCCGGCTATAAGGAAGTGTTTGACTATATCCGGCGCGAATACCAGGAAGGCAATGTGCACGACGATAAATTCTATGTAAACCACGATGATCAGAAAATAGCGTCGGTGGCTATACAATTGCTTACCCTGCCTTACGCCATCAGCGATAACTGGTGGGATAAATACAAAATTATAGTGCCCGAAAAGCGGCAGTTGTTTGTAAAGGATATTCAATCCACCATCATCCGCTATAAGCAGTTTGTTAGTTTACGCGAACTGAAAAAAGTAGATCAACTCATCCGCGAGGCCGAAGCCCAGAAGAAGGAAGAGGAGGTAATGCGCCTGCTGAAACTCAAGATTGCCCTGCAGCGTCAAACCATCGAGTTCGCGCAGATACTCGGTAATGTTATCTATCGGCCTACCACATAGGTAAGCACATGGTCCTGGAAAAATTCGTAGTGTACCCGTAAACCGGTTTCGTGCATATCCGGTGCTTTAACCGCTGCACGTAGTTCACCGCTTTGCTGCATCTCAAAAGGGTCAATTAGTAACTGGGTTTTAAATTCAAGCCTGCGGCGGCCATGCAATTTATAGAGTGCTTCCTTAGCGCTCCAGTATAAAATCAGCTTTTCTATTTTTTCTTCAGGTTGTATAGCATCTAATTCTTCAGGCTTCAAAAACTTGGGGGCAATGCGCTCTACTTTAGGTGTTATCATTTCCAGATCAATGCCTACCTCGTGTTTATCGCTTACAATAGCTCCGGCAAATAAGGCGGTATGGGTAATGGAAAGGCATACGGAATTATCGGCAATAAATGGCTTCCCGAATTCATCTTTCAGCACCTCCACTTTGGTGCCTGCTAACTGGTTAACCAAATGCCGCGTGGCATACCATTGCAACCGTTTGTTTTCGTTACTTATTTCAGGGGTAAAAAAATGGGCATCAAACCAGCTTTCATCTTCTTCGATGCGCCACACAGCAAGTTTGCAGTCCTGCTTCTCCAACAACTCATACAAAGGCATACACCGAAACTACTCTATAATTTTTGAAACTACCCAGTTACGGCAATAGCTATATTTTTTGCTGGTAGATTGTTCCGTTATTTTCAGCGGCACCAGCGTCTTTTCATCCAGGTAGTAGGTTACTTCTGTAGCAAAACGTTCGGTTATGGCCGTTTTAGGCGGACCGTCCTTCTTTACCCGGTATTGTTCAGCGGTGGCAACTACCTTTAGGCAATTCACCATTTTACCATTTATCCCAACGCTATCACTGCCCGCAATTTTTATAGCACCATGTGCCGGACAGTCGGCTCTGCTGCCATTCATAAATCGGCAAAGCAAATTATAGGCATCATGTTCGCGTATGGTAGGGTTCAGGTTAAAAAATAACATGGGCCCCGAGCTCCCTTTGTTATAAACCTGCTCAAGGTATACCACACTATCCTTACGGCTGAAAAGCAATTTGTAGGTCAACTCATACCTAAGCGTGGTGTCGGTATAAACTGCAGGGTCGTCGTTATTGTAAGTGTCGCCTGCTTTGTAAATGCTTAGTGTATCTCCACTCAAAATCATTCGCCCCGGTGTATACCAGCCGGCAATCTTGCTGTAACAATACGTGCTGGAGTACTCATAGGCTTTAGTTTTACTAGCCGTCACCTCTGTTCTCTTCTTTACCGAAAACACCTGATCCTCCTCTGGTTGCGCTAATCCCAACAGCGGTAGCAACAGCAATATCAATAGCCGGCATTGCCTCATACTAATACAATAGTTGTGGTGCATTAAAGTAACAAATATTATCCTTCCAGGTTAAGGGTAAGGGTAAAGGTGCGGCTATACATCCGCTCAATGGTGCGCGAGTAAATGAGGCTCGGTGTGCTGGAATGCACGTTAATAAAGCCGTGGCTCACCTTAATTTCAGGCGATAGAATGAAATACGGGAAGTAGATCATAAAGCCCAGGCCATACTCGGCGGCAGCATCATGCTTGTTCAGCTTAATAAGGTCATCGGCCTTACGGGCTTTCACGTTACTGGCTAAGTCAAAATCGTAGCGCAAACCGGCTATCACATACACCCGGAAGTCCTTTATAGGCTCGCTCTTAAAGCGTAGCTGTAAAGGGAAGTCAAGGTAAATAGACGAGATGCTCTTTTTGATGATGTTGTGATTCAGGTCTTCATACTCCAGCCCTTTATCCGAAAACGAAAGGGTAGGGATAAAGCGAAGGTCAAAGTACTTATGGAACTGATAGTTGGCGATAATGCCCAGGTTAAAACCAGGCCCAAACTTAGGCCGGAAGTAGCGGATGGAATCGTTCGCCGGATTAATAGGCGAATGGATCACCTTAAAATCGCCCACGTTAACCCCCATGGCAATACCAAAGTAAATGGCTTTACGGCCCAACTCATGCACATTAAACTGCGCTCTTGCTGTAAGCAGTACTAAACTTAAAAGTAAAATGCCTGTTGCCTTCTTCATACTCGCGGGCCTCCGCTTGCTTTAGGGCCCAAAAATGTCAATTTCTTATTTCTCCATCTTATAAAATGCGCAGGCTCCTAACGTTAAGGGCTGCCATTGCACGTTTTTATAGCCAACTTCTTCCAGTATTTTCACAAAGGCCGCGCCCTCAGGAAAGGCCTTTACACTCTCCGGTAAATATTTGTAGGCCCGCACATCCTTCGAAAACAAGCGCCCTACAGTCGGCACAATATGATTGAAGTATAAACCATAAAGCCCTCTTATTATTGTGTTGGGTGGCTGCGAAGCTTCCAGTATGGCTACTTTGCCACCCGGTTTTAATACGCGGTGCATTTCTGCAAGCCCTGCTTTCAGGTTATCGAAGTTGCGTACCCCAAAGCCCACGGTAATGGCATCAAAGCTGTTATCTGCAAACGGCATCCCTTCCGAATCTCCCTTTACAAACTCCACTACATCGGCAGCTTTTAGTTTAATAGCCTTCTCGCGCCCGTATTTTATCATCCCTTCCGATAGGTCAAACCCAATCACTTTCTCCGGTTTTAATGCCAATGCCTCAAAAGCAAAGTCGCCGGTACCGGAAGCTACATCCAATATCTTTTTAGGGTTGCCGGTGCCAAGCCACTTAATGGCCTTCTTGCGCCAGGTAATATCAATCCCCAGCGAAAGCAGGTGATTTAAAAAATCGTAGCGGTGGGCGATGTTGTCAAACATCTCCTCCACCTGTTCCTTTTTGGTGCGGTTGGCGTCGTTATACGGTGTTACTACCTTACTCATTTTCGCCCGCAAAGGTAACCGAAGCAGGCAGAGATGGAAACCCGCTTAATCCTTGGCAAAAATAAGTTTGGTAGGCATCATGCTCAGGTGGCGGATGCGATTAGTGAACGTATCGGGTGTGCTCAGGTAAAAATAATCGCTGTAACTGTTGTTCATCCAAACCACAAGGCTATCGGCCCAAATACGGTTGCCCTCTTTGTTGGGGTGTATGCCATCCTTGTAGCGGGGCATCTCCAGGTTTTTCGAAAGAAAGTAATTGCGGTTGCTCAGGGTTGAGTCAATCAGGAAGTTTAAGCCTGTATCCTTGGTCCAGCTCGGCGGGCCTACCCATGCAAAACGGTAAGGACTTAAGGCCTCTTTTATCTTTACGATATACGGTAAACGTTGCCTTATGTAAGGCATCAGCAACTCATTCGTGCCGCTGGTAAACACTACAAAATCGGGCTTTTGCTGGGCCAAAATATCCTGCAGGGTATCGTGGTAACACCAGCTTTTGGTGCCGCTGCCATACCATACCAGGGTAGTGGCATCCCAACCGCTACCTTCAAAATAGTCAGTCAGTCGGCTGGTAAGGCCTTCTATCATACTATCGCCTATCAGCAATACCTTTCGGCGTTTATCGCCGGGCTTCCAGGCTTTGGCTTTGGGCCTGGCAGGTGGTGCTTGTACTACATCCTTTTTCACCGCTTCGGCTGCCGTTACTTTTGCCCCTGAAAAATTTAAAAACACCACCACACATAACAGGCCTCCGGCAAGCAGGCTCAGCCAAAATTTATTTAAGCGTAAAAGCGGTTTAAGTAGTATCGAAAGAGTGCTCACAGGTTGCCGTACTAAGTATATTGAAACGCATGGCTAAATAAATAATTATAGGGATACCAAAATCTATTTCCGCACATTTTTAGTGCTCAATAGCCAGGGCATTAACGCGCACTCCTTAAAGGCGTAATCCCAGGCATTATGGCCCACCCCTTCATAGGGGGTAAAGCGGATTGTTTCCTTACCGGCGTTTTCACTGCAAAACTGCTTCACGCTCTTGGGCCGCACCAGTTTATCGGCCAACCCATGGAAAAACCAGATCGGTTCATTCTTTAAACTCAGGTTGGTTAAATCAACCCCGCCGCAGATACAGGCAATACCACCAAAGCGCCCCGGGTTTAAATGCGCCAGCTGAATAACACCAATCCCACCCATACTCATACCTATCAAATACACTTGTTGGTTGGGTATCTGATACTGCTTTTGTAAGCTGTCAATAGCCTGCAGCACCTGCCGCATCGCCAGGTTGGCTGTATCCGGAAAATGGTAGATGGTATCCTTCCAGTCCACATCCACCCACTTTTGGCCAACGGGGCATTGCGGGGCTAGAAATACTACCGAATCAAGCGCTCCGGCATTACCGCATTGTTGCAGCCAGCCGTTCAGGTGTTTAAGCTGAAACCGGTTATCGTTACCGCGTTCGCCGGCGCCATGTAAAAACACCACCAGCGCAGGTTGAGCAACGGGTTTTTCAGGCGTATTTAAGCGCATCTGCAGGGTATTGCCTGCAAGTGCATAGGGCTTAAACGTCGTTATGCTGTCCTGCCCGGCAGCAATCAGCAACCATCCTATACATAGGGCCAGCAAGCCTGTTTTTTTCATACTGTAACAAATGTAATTGTTAGCTCCGCAAAACCATGCCGCTTTAGGTGCAGGGCAAATACAAAGTAGCTTGTTAACAGGTATTATAGCATCTTTGCGGCATGCACATCAAAACAGCCGACTACATCGGCAGCTATGTTACCGTAGATAAATGTCCGGATAAAACCATCCCGGAGTTTGCCTTTATTGGCCGCAGTAACGTCGGCAAATCAAGTCTTATCAATTACCTTACCGGCCGCCGCAAGCTCAGTAAGGTTTCCGTTACCCCCGGTAAAACCCAAACGCTCAACTTCTTTATCATCAATAATCAGTTCCACCTGGTCGATTTGCCCGGTTATGGCTTTGCCAAAGTATCGCAGGAGATGCGTAAAAAGTGGATGAAGATGATTGAAGATTATCTGCTGAAACGAAAGCAGTTAACCTATTTGGCGGTGTTAATTGATGCCCGCATACCTCCCCAGGAAATTGATCTGAACTTTGTAAATTTTTTAGGCGAGAACCGGGTGCCCTTTTACCTGGTATTTACAAAAGCCGATAAACCCGGCAGTAAGGAAACCAGCGCCAACATTCAGCAGTTTCTGCACCGCATGCGTCAAAGCTGGGAGGAACTTCCTCCTTCGTTTGTCACCTCCTCCGAAAAAGGACTGGGCCGCGAACAGGTATGGGAATTTTTGGGGCAGTTTGTTTAAAAGAAACGCACACCGGATTTAATTTAACAGTTTTAGATTTCCACTATTTTTTGGGGAAAGGTTTTTGCCGTTTAACATTTCTCATATATATATTCGTGGGTAGGTTTGACTATGAAAAGGGAAAGAGTATTACAAATGCTGTTAACCAACCGCGAGTTGATACAGCGTAATATACCGGAGGCGTTGGACGATCTGGCTTCTTTAAAAAGGGAGTACGGTCATTGGCCCGATGAGGAAATTCAATTGCACATGGCTTTTAACGATAGCCGCGTGCAATACTATTTCTATTCTAACTACCCCAACGCTATCGACTGCGGTTTACAAACAATTGAACGTTTTGCGGGTTCCACGCATCGCAGCGCACTCGGTAATCACTATTGGCATATCGGGCATTGTTATGCCATTATCGGCGAACACGATTTGGCAGCTACCTATTTGAACGAAGCCCTTGATTTTGCCGATGGCCAGGGTTTAGACTATACCCTGCTGCGCATGGATGCCTTGTTATCGCATGCTATGAACTGCGAAACCCGCGAACGCGGTACACCCGCCTCGCGCGATTATTTACTGCAGGCGTTGGAGTTAATTAAGGGTTTGCGGGAGCCGCTCCGTGAGGCCGCTATATTAAATGGTTTGGGTAACTACTATTTAAACAGTGGCAACCAGCGCGAGGGACTGCGTTATTTCGAAAACAGTGCCCGCATTTACGAGCAGCATTACGACCTGGCCAATATGGCTAACGTTTACAGCAACATGGGCCTGTGCTATCTGGAGTTGAATGAGCTTACCGAAGCTGAGCGCCTCCTGTTTAAATCACTTGAATTGCGGACGCAGTTCAGCCCGCCCGATGAGTTGAGCATATCCTATCATAACCTGGCCATTGTTTACAGGCAAATGAACGAACTGCAAAAGTGCTACGCCATGTTGCTCAAGTGCCGCGAGGTATTAAAGGCCACCGGCAGCAAAGTAAATATCGATACTACCGAAATGATGATCGCCGATATTGAAGCCCTGATGCAACAACAGGTTAGTGCCGGCTAGTTTGCAGCAATAACCACCTGCGCTGTGCATATTACGCTTACTTCAAACCTGCTACTCACTTACTTTTGCCGGCATGAAAGCTGCCACCGTTCAGGAGTTAAAGGAAGAATTGAAACATTTGCAACCTGCTAAAGTGCTGGACCTGTGCCTGCGACTGGCACGTTTTAAAAAGGAAAACAAAGAACTGCTTACGTATCTGTTGTTCGAGGCACACGATGAGCAGGAGTTTATAAAAGGCGTGCAGCACGAAGTGGACCAGCAATTTGCCGAAATACCCAAAGGCAATAGTTTATACCTGGTTAAAAAAACGCTGCGTAAAATCTTGCGCGGTGTAAATAAATACAACCGTTACAGCGGCAACAAAACTACCGAGGCAGAACTGTTGCTTTATTACATAGAGCGTTTAAAGGCAAGCGGTATCCCGTTCCAAAAAAGCCCGGTGTTGGTTAACCTGTATAACCAGCAATTGAAGAAAGTGAAGGCCGCCGTTAGCAGCCTTCACGAAGATTTACAATATGATTTTCAGCAACGCATCGAAGCGCTTTAAGGCTTAGTTAACCACCAGCTTCTTAACCAAACTACCCTGTGCCGTGCGGTAAACCAACAGATATAATCCATGCTGATAGCCCTGCAGATTAAGCGGCATTACAGTAGTGCCGAATAACGAAGCAGGTTGTGCACTCAACACTTTGCCGCTTAGGTCGGTCACCAACAATTCGCCCTGCAAGTTTTCGCTGCTGGTAAAGCGCAGGCCATAGTTATGCAGGTTGCCATTGTTCAGCACTTCCATTTTAACGGCGCTCAATGTAGCGCTGTAAAGGCCGCTGGTAACGGTATCGTTCGGGTTACATACGCCACCCGGTTCAATCACTTTTACATTGTATTCGGTAATGCCCGAACCGTTGTCCAGTTGTTGCAGGGTATAAGTGCCCTGCGAAGTTTTTACATAACCCTGAATGGTAAAGGTGTAAATACCGGCTGCTACATTGGTGGTGCCCGAAATATTCAAACAGCCGTGCTCTCCGCCTGCAATACCGCAACTTGCCGGGTTGCAGTTATACGATAAGCCTGCAGGCAAGCCGTTAATATTGGTAGTTTGTGCACTATCGATAATAATGCCCGAGAAAGTAGGAGGGGTATAAAAATTAATATTTGCACTGAACGCTACACCGCGTTCTATACACGGAAAGTTATCGGAGTTGGGAGCAAACAATTCAAACGAAGTAGTGTCGGGCACACAACTTTGCGCTACACTGCTGTAACAGAAGATAAACATACATACAACTGCCGGTAAAAATTTTTTCATTAATGCGGGTATTTTGGGTCGTTAATTAATGGTGCCGAATATATTTATAAAAACACGCTTTACAGCCTGATTTTTAATCGTCTACCCGGCGAAATTACCGCCGGCTTAAAAACCCCGTACCCCTTTTTGCCCAAGCCCTGCGTTACATAGGTAATTAACACACCTCCGTCATGCAACAGCGCTTACTTCTTAGCCACTTAAAAACCACCTGTTATGCACAAGCGCCTGTTGCTGCTCACCGTGCTCCTTACCGGGGCACTTGGCCTGCGAAGCCAGTTTTTTACCGGTTTACGGGGTAGCCCTTACGCCGGTATTACCAACATAAATTACAATCCTGCAATAGCTGGCAGCCCGTGGATGGCCGATATTAACCTGATAGCCGTAGGCGCTAACGTTAGTAACAATTACGTAGGGCTTAAGCGCTACGCCCTGTTTCATCCCTCAGCCTTTAGCGATACGGCCTTTCAGAAAAACTACCTGCAGGAGCGGGTAAACGGCAGAACCAAAAGTGCCTATGCGGGTTTGCAGGTGCAGGGTCCGCTTTCTTTTATGTTCCAGTTCGGACCTAAAAAGAACCGCACCTTAAACGCCCTTGCCTTTAGCTACCACGGTAATTTTATCAGCAATACCGATAACGTTACCGAAGTGCTGGCACGCACGGCTTACTATGGCCTCGGCTACGATGCCAATAACATTACGCACTATCTAAATACAGAACTGCGGAATGCTAACCTCAGTATCAAAAGCGCCTCCTGGATCGACTACGGCATTACCTATAGCCGCGTGGTGATCGATAGAAAGGAGAACCGCCTGCGGGTGGGTGGCACTTTAAAGCTACTGCAGCCCGTTAGCGGTGCGTATGGTTATGTAAAGAATTTAAGCTATAAGTGGACAGAATACGAGCAGCTCAATATTTACAATACACAGGTAAACTATGCCTATAACCAGGGTATGATTACCAGCCAGGGAAATACAGACGTGCCTGCTTACATAAAACGTGGTATGCAATTCAAAAACGGCCCCCCTACCATGGCTGTTGATTTAGGTGCTATCTACGAATGGAGGCCCGCGACTGGTAAAAAGAGCCACGAGATGGATTGCCATTGTATAGAGGCCGAACAGGTAGAGCGTTACAAAATAGCTGCCGGCTTTTCCATCATCGATTTCGGTGCCTTGCGTTTTAAACGGGGCGACTACAGCCGCAACTTTACCGCCGATATCCGTAACTGGAATGTGGGCGATGCCCAGTTCCCCGATGGACTGCAAAGTCTGGATGATACCATACAATCGCGTTTTACCGTTCAGCCGGGTAAAAAATACTTTACCATCTGGTTGCCCACACGGTTTAACCTGTTTGTTGATTACAACATCTGGAAAGATTTCAGCGTCAACTTTGCCGCGCTGGTTTCGCAGGATATGAGCCCTTACCGCAACATGTTGCACCAGGTTACTACGTTTACAGTTACGCCCAGATACGAGATAAAATGGTTCGGGGCCTATGTGCCGCTTTCGGCAGATGTAATGGGCAACGTAAGCCTTGGTGCAACGTTACGCCTGGGCCCTCTGGTAATAGGCACACAGGACCTGCTGGGCTTGTTTGCTAAAAAGTATGTGTACAATGCCGATATACACGCCAGCCTTAAAATCACTATCCCTTATCACCGCATCTGCCCCAAAGGCGGCGATATACGCTTTAGTAAGAAACGGTTAAATGGTTAAACGGTATGGAGGGCGCAGTGCTCAGTTGTTTGAACTATGCGGAGGTGGAACTGAGGATCTGCGTTGCAGTTCTCCCTTGTGGAAAGCTTCGGATTATGATCGTGTATTAAATTCTCTAACCCGGTTAATCTGAAACGTAGTCGTTGTCCAGTTGGTTTCCCTCAAGTACTTAGTTTCTCGAGTTGCATAAGCGTTTTAAACCTGGACTAACAAGGCGCTTCAGTAACCTTATTGAAGTCGATAATTTTATGTCCTTCTTGAAATAGATTGTTTACCATTCCTAAATATAGTGTCATAATATATTGATAGTGATTTCTTTCAAATGACTTGCTATATATGGATACAACAAGATATTCTGAATTTGTTATAATGATTGTTGCATAATATAAGCCTGCCTGAGTTCCGGCATAGAGATCACTAAATAAAATGTAGGCAGTTCTATCTCCGGAGGTGAGGTGATGACAAGATGATTTACTAATCAGCATTGAATCGGCTTGGATAATTTGTTCCTCTTCGCCAATGAAATTGTTTAAATTGAATGGCTTGCGATTTCCATACACCCGAAAAAAGATTGTAGAATCAGCAGTGCTTAAGAGTAATTGATTGGTATTGTCTAAAACCGACAATTCATTAGAGTAGTTTAATTGAAATTTCCCTAAAGCCGTAATCGTATCCCAATCAATGGTACCGGTAAAATCAGAATAATTGTAGCTCCATCTTCCGATCATTTGCCCATGGGTGAAATTTCCCCTGCTAGTTTCAACGGAATCTTTAAAATATTTCCATTCGCCAACTTGAAGCGAATCGCCGTCAATAAATCCAATTGCAATTAAATTCCCATTCTTATCATGGTAGCTTATTTCAATGGACTCTGTTGCATTTCCATTTTTTGAGAATCGGCATCCTATTACACTCATCAAAATAAACAGTAACAAATGGTGTAGGAGCAGGTTAAATATTGGTCGCATTTACAACACAATATCCAAACTTCCCATCATAACACCTAAATCCAAATCAGTTTATAGGCGAATGTCCCGACAATTATCCGTTGCAACGCTGCGGCTCGCTCAGGAACAGCACAATGCCTTTTTATTAACTGCAACATGGGTCAAACCTTACCTTCACCCTCATGCGGTTTAGCCTTTTTAGGTTCATCCATTTCCTGCTCCAGTTTCTTTTCATCGCGCAGATTTCGGTATACCAAAAATGCTACAATTGCCACTACTACCGCAACTACAGGTATTAATACGGACCAGTTCATATCAGCTGTTTCGGTAAAGATAAGCGCTATTCAGTTTAGCGCGGTCAGAACGTTTTGGTAATTAGCGCAACAACAAACAATAAACCTTTTTTAATCTGTGTTTATCTGCGTTTCCGAAAATTCGGAACCGTGGTGAAAATTCTCCAGGAAACTTCCTCATCAGCGCAACCACAAACAACAAACGCCTAACAACAAACCCCAAACGCTTTAGCCTCTCTTCGCCAGCGCCGTAATATCCCTCACCTCCAACACCGGTTTTTCATAACCCATGTCGGCCGCATTAATCATGGCCTGTCCAACTTCCTGCAGGGTGCAGGCAATGCTTTTAAAGATTAGCAGCACAGGCGCTAGCCAAGCAAAATATTTATAAGCAGGTAGCAGGTAACGCTGTCCCGGCGTAGCTTTCATAAATCCCGGTCTAAAAGCAAAGGTTCTTTTAAAGCCCAGTTTACGCAGGTCGTTTTCGGTTTTGCCTTTTACGCGGGCCCACATGGTTCGGCCTTTTTCGGTGCCATCTGTCCCCGCCCCCGAAACATAAATAAAGGTCATGTCGGGGTTTAAGGGTGCCAGGGTGCCTGCAAATCCCAGAGTAAGGTCGTACGTTACTTTGGTGTAGTCTGCTTCGTTCATACCCACGCTGCTAACGCCGGCGCAAAAAAAGCAGGCATTATAGCCGCTCAGTTGGGGTTTTAGTTCCTCAGGCAGGTGTTCCAGGTCGGGCGTAACCAATTCGCTTAGCTTGGGGTGCGTATAACCCGTAGGGCGGCGGTTGATCAACAGCACTTTCTCCACTTTAGGGTTTTGCAGGCATTCTAATAGCACCCCTTCGCCCACCATACCGGTGGCCCCGGTTATTATTGCTTTTATTTTCATGAATTATCGGTTGATTAGGGTAAGACGGCTTATTCGTTTATTAATTGTAACAGGGCCCAATGCAGGCTAAAAGGAAGGTGGTCATATTACAAATCGTCTAATTTGTAACCCCACATGTAACCCCGGTCTAAAATAGGTGTTTGATTATCATATAGTTAAAGGGGTATCATTTTTACTTTGTAACCCCACCCCATATGTAACCCCGTACCAACCGGCATCCTGCGCAATAGCCTAAAGCCATGTGCTGCCTGTATGCTGGCTGTTGTAAACCTTCTTTCAGTGCTTATCGACCATTCCTCCCCGTCAAGCTCTGTTATCGAAATTTTTCTTTTGAAACTACAATAAATCCCCTATATTTGCCGTCCCAAAATAGAATATAATGAAAAAGGACATTCATCCTACCAGTTACAGATCAGTGGTTTTCAAGGACATCAGCTGCGATAAATCATGGTTAGGTAAGAGCACCGCCAATAGCAAAGAAAACATCAAGTGGGAAGACGGTAACGAATACCCCCTGATCAAAATAGAAATCAGTAACGAAAGCCACCCTTTCTTTACCGGTAAAATGAAACTGGTAGACACGGCAGGCCGTATCGATAAATTCAAAAAGAGATACGCCAAGTAATCGTTGTGTTATAAAGTATAGAAACGCCTCTGAGTATCTCGGGGGCGTTTTTCATTTGGTAACAACCATTTGTTTTGAAGTTTTTATAAAGTGCCATTGTGTCTTTATGGCAATAATGGTTAATTCGCACACGCAAAAAATAAGATCATGATCAACATTACACTGCCGGATGGTTCGGTGAGACAATATGAAGCAGGCGTTAGCGCCTATGATGTGGCCGCCAGCATCAGCCAGGGTCTGGCCAAGGCGGTTATCAGCGCCGAAGTAAACGGCGAAGTGTGGGACCTCAACCGCCCTATTAAAAGCGATGCCTCTTTAAAACTGTTGAAGTTTGATGATGAGAACGGTAAAAAAACCTTCTGGCACTCATCGGCTCACTTAATGGCCGAAGCGCTGGAGTTCTACTACCCCGGTGTTAAGTTTTGGGTGGGTCCTCCGGTAGATAACGGTTTTTACTACGATGTGGATTTAGGCGATAACAAGCTGAACGCCGAAGACCTGGAAAAGGTAGAAAAGAAGATGAAGGAACTGGCGGCACAGGATAACAAATATGTGCGCAGCGAGATGCCGAAAGCCGAGGCGGTTAAATACTTTACTGAAAAAGGTGATGAATACAAACTGGATTTGTTACAGAACCTGAACGACGGCGAAATTACCTTTTATACCCAGGGTAAATTTACCGACCTGTGTCGCGGGCCGCATATTCCAAGCACCGGTTTTATCAAAGCAATCAAGCTGATGAACATTGCCGGCGCTTACTGGAAAGGCGATGAAAGAAACAAACAGTTAACCCGTATTTACGGTGTTACTTTCCCTAAGCAGCAGCAGTTGGACGACTACGTAAACCTGTTGGAGGAGGCAAAAAAACGCGACCACCGAATACTGGGCAAGGAGTTGGAAATTTTCACCTTTGATGATGAAGTGGGCCCCGGCCTGCCCTTGTGGTTGCCTAAAGGTGGCGCATTGATCGAGAAGCTGGAAGCGTTGGCCAAAAAGAACGAACACGAACAGGGTTATGTGCGCGTTAAGAGTCCGCATATTGCTAAAGATAGCCTGTATCTGCGCAGCGGTCACCTGCCGTATTACGCCGAGTCGATGTTTCCACCGATGGAGATGGAAGGCCACAAATACTATTTAAAGGCTATGAACTGTCCGCACCACCACAAAATATTTGGTGCTACACCTAAGAGTTACCGCGATATGCCCTTGCGTTTTGCTGAATACGGTACCTGTTACCGCTACGAGCAGAGCGGCGAGTTGTTTGGCTTAATGCGGGTGCGTTCGCTGCAAATGAATGATGCGCACATCTACTGTACTACCGAGCAGTTTGAGGAAGAATTTATGAAGGTGAACGAGTTGTATGTGAAGTATTTCAAGATCTTCGGTATCGAAAAATACCAGATGCGTTTTAGTACGCATGCGCCTGAAAAGCTGGGTCAGAAATACATTAACAACCCTGAACTGTGGAAGCAAACTGAAGATATGGTGCGCAATGTACTGGTGAAATCCGGTCTGCCGTTTGTGGAAGTTGCCGACGAGGCTGCTTTCTACGGTCCCAAGATCGACATCCAGATTTGGAGTGCCATTGGCCGCGAATTTACCATCGCTACCAACCAGGTTGACTTTGCCCAGGCTGAGCGTTTCGACCTTTCGTTTACCAACGAGAAGAACGAAAAGGAACGTCCGATCATTATTCACCGTGCACCGCTGTCTACCCACGAACGTTTCATCGGCTTTTTGCTGGAGCACTATGCGGGCAAGTTCCCGGTATGGTTGGCGCCTGAGCAGGTAGCAATATTGCCTATCTCTGATAAGTTTAACGAATACGGTAAGGAACTGCGTGCCGCTCTTAAAAAGGCGGATATTGAAGCTACCCTTGATGAGCGTCCGGAAAAAATCGGTCGCAAAATCCGCGATACCGAAATCCGCAAGGTGCCGTACATGCTGGTAGTAGGTGAAAAAGAGATGAACGAAAAGGCAGTATCCGTGCGCCGTCAGGGTCAGGGCGACCAGGGAACCAAGTCGTTTACCGACTTCCTTGCCCAAATCCAGCAGGAGATAGCAGAATACAAATAACAAGGTGCCGTAAGGCGCAAACAAAGGTTCTTCATAACGGCGGTTTCTAAAAACCGCCGTTTCACTTTAATTCCTATATTTGGTCCTCGGTATGGAAATTCTCATCCGCTCTGCCCGGATCATTGATGCCGGTTCTCCCTATAACAATCAGGTTAAGGATATTTTAATTTCAGAAGGTAAGATCAAAAAGATTGGCGCTAAGCTGGTGAATAGCAGCAAAGCACAGGAAGTGAAATTGCCGAATCTGCATGTGTCGCTGGGTTGGGTCGATCTCCACACATATCTGGCCGACCCCGGTCTGGAGCAGAAAGAAACTATTGAGAGTGGTTGTCGCGCTGCGGCCTTTGGCGGCTTCACGCACATTTGCGCTATGCCTAATACTATACCTGTAACCGATACCAAGGCACAGGTGGAATATGTATTGCGCAAAAGCGCTGGCGAAATTGTAACCGTTTTGCCTGTTGGCGCAGCCACCCAGCATACCGATGGAAAGGATTTAGCAGATATGTATGATATGCACCTGGCCGGTGCTGTTGCCTTTAGCGACGGCAGTAAGCCCAGTGCCCCCGCGGGTGTTATTGAACGCGCCCTGTTATACATCAAAGCCTTCGACGGCTTGCTGATGGTGCACCCCGAGGATAAGAGTATTTCGAAAAACGGTGCCATGCAGGAAGGTGTAGTAAGCACGCGCCTGGGTTTACCCGGTGCTGCCCCGCTGGCCGAGGAAATCGCGGTTAACCGCGATTTGTATGTGCAGGATTATACGCAGGGCCGTCTCCACTTTTTGGATGTTTCGCTGAAGAAGAGTGTGGAGTTGATTCGTGCCGCTAAAAAGAAAGGTCAGCAAGTTACCTGTTCGGTAAACGCCTACAACCTGTTATTGGATGATGCCGCAGTAGGTTCGTATGATACCTACTGCAAGGTAAATCCGCACCTGCGTAGCAAAGAAGATATTACAGCGCTTATAAAAGCTATTGCCGATGGCACAGTAGATACGGTTACCAGTGCACACCAACCACAGGAAGAGGATTGCAAAAAGCTGGAATTCGATAAGGCTGATTTTGGCATGATAGGTTTGGAAACTGCCTTTGCCGTTACGGCTACGGCTACTGCCGGTAAACTAAGTACAGAGCAACTGGTGGCTTTATTTGCCAATAACCCGCGCAGGGTACTTGGCTTACAGGGCAACATTGCCGAAGGTGCCCTGGCCGACTTAACACTTTTTGACCCGCAAAAACAGTGGACTTTTGTGCAGGATGATATAAAATCGCTTTCGGCAAATACGCCGTTTATAGGAACTACCTTTACAGGTAAGGCATTAGGTGTTGTAAACAAAGGATTACTTCAACTGAACTAATAACCATGAACAAGTACGGCACACCACTTAAATACGGTTTAATTGCGGGCTTTGCAATGATCGGCATACTAATGGCCATCTACCTGCTAAGTGTGCAAACGCTGTTCGGTTTCTGGACACTCACTATTTATATCCCTCTCATCTTTTTAATGATTTGGGGTGGTATAACCTACCGGAAAGAGATTGGCGGCTTCCGTACTTTCGGTCATGCCTTTCTTGCTGTGTTCCTCATTTCTATTGTGGCCACCCTTATTTTCGATACGTATAGTTATGTGCTTTATACCGTAATTGATAAGGATTTGCCCGTGCTGCAAAAGCAGGCCACTATAAAAGCTGCCGATCAAATGATGGAGCGCTTTAATACGCCTGATGACGAAAGGGAAAGGAAATTAAAAGAGATGGAGGCAGTAGATTACTCACCTACATTTTCGCGCCAGTTATTGCGTTATGGTATTTCGGCAATCATCGGTGCTATCTTTTCGCTGGTTATCGGAGGATTTGTGCGCCGGGGCGATGGAGATGGCCAGGCACCTGCAGGCCAAAGCGATGCCCTTGATGATTTTAAACCTACTTCCTGATTTTTGACTTTATTTACCACATGCAAATTTCTGTTGTAATTCCATTATTTAACGAAGAAGAGTCCCTTCCGGAACTGCTTGCCTGGATTGAGCGGATCATGAAGGAGCATTCGTATACCTACGAAGTGCTGTTGATGGACGATGGCAGTAAGGATAAATCGTGGAGCGTAGTGCAGCAACTGGCTGCTGCGAACCCCAACGTACGCGGCGTTAAATTTCAGCGCAACTATGGTAAAAGTGCGGCGCTGCAGGTGGGCTTTACCCATGCCAAAGGCGATGTGGTAATTACGATGGATGCCGATTTGCAGGATTCGCCCGACGAAATTCCGGGTTTGTATAAAATGATTACGGAGGAAGGATACGACCTGGTAAGCGGTTGGAAACAGAAGCGTTTTGACCCAATTACCAAAACAGTTCCTACCAAGTTATATAATGCTGCTACCCGTTTTATGACCGGCATTTATCTGCACGATTTTAACTGCGGATTAAAAGCCTATAAAAACGAGGTGATTAAAAGCGTAGAAGTATACGGCGAAATGCACCGTTACATTCCGGTGCTGGCAAAACAGGCCGGTTACCACAAAATAGGGGAGAAGGTAGTGCAGCATCAGGCCCGTAAATACGGTGTTACCAAGTTTGGTATGGAACGTTTTCTGTATGGTTTCCTCGATCTGCTTTCTGTATATTTTATGACCCGGTTCAGCAAGCGTCCGATGCACATTTTCGGAGGCTTTGGTGTATTGAGCTTCTTTCTGGGTTTCATCATCATCGTATACCTTACTGTTGCAAAGTTTGTATTCGAACAATACCGTATGACGGAGCGTCCGCTCTTTTATATGGCGTTGTTGTCTATCATAGTTGGGGTACAATTATTCTTGGCAGGCTTTTTAGGCGAGTTGGTTTCGCGTTCTGCTTCGGATAGAAACCATTACCTGGTAGCCGACCGTTTGAACCTCGAAAAATGAAAGTAGTCATCCTTGGCTCGGCACATCCGTTGCGGGGCGGTTTAGCTTCTTATAACGAACGTTTGGCCCGCGAGTATATGCGGCAGGGGCACAGCGTGCAGATATATACCTTCAGTTTACAATACCCAGAATTTCTATTCCCCGGTAAAAGCCAATACAGCGATCAACCTGCACCGGATGATTTGTATATCCACGTAAAAGTTAATTCGGTTAATCCCCTGAACTGGCTTAAAATAGGCAAGGAGATAGCAGCCCTTAACGCAGACCTGCTGATAATAAAATTCTGGCTGCCGTTTATGGCGCCTTGCTTAGGTACCATTGCACGGCGGGTGAAAAAGAACGGCAAAACCAAAGTTGTTTCCATTCTCGATAACGTGATACCCCACGAAAAGCGCCCCGGCGACATGGCCTTTATCCGCTACTTTGTAAATTCGGTAGATGGCTTTATCGGCATGAGCGAATCGGTGCTTACCGACCTGCGCAAATTCGATAGCAACAAGCCTGCTGCTTTTTCGCCGCATCCGCTGTTCGATAATTTTGGAGAAAGTATTACCAAGCCCGAAGCTTACGAAAAACTGGGCCTGGAACTGAGCACCGAGTATCTGCTTTTCTTTGGTTTTATCCGCGATTACAAAGGCCTTGATTTGTTACTGGAGGCTATGGCCGATGAGCGTGTTCGTGCCCTGAATGTTAAGTTGTTGGTAGCCGGCGAGTTTTATACCGATGCCAAACCTTATTGGGATCAGATTACCCGCCTGGGTATTGCAGATAAGCTGATACTGAAAACCGACTTTATACCTGATAACGAAGTCCGGAATTATTTCTGCGCAGCCGACCTGGTGGTGCAGCCTTATAAGCATGCCACCCAAAGCGGGGTTACCCAAATTTGTTATCATTTCGACCGCCCCATGCTGGTTACCAATGTAGGTGGCCTGCCCGAAATGGTGCCGGATGGCAAAGTGGGTTATGTAGTGGAACCGGAACCCAAAGCCATTGCCGATGCCATTGTAGATTTCTACGCCAACCACCGCGAATTCCGTTTCCGCGATAATGTGCGCCTGGAGAAGAAGAAATACGCCTGGAGCAGCATGCTGGAGAAAATTGCCGGGGTGGCCGCTTTGATTCCCGCCAATTAGTTTATCCCCTTATCTTAGCCCCCCATGATTATCCGTAGCAAAGCCCCTTTGCGCCTAGGTTTAGCGGGTGGCGGAACTGATGTTTCGCCCTATAGCGACCTTTATGGCGGGGCCATACTGAATATTACCATCGGCATGTATGCCTATGCCACCATTAAGCCCTTAACCGGCAAGCAAATCCGTATTAAGGCCATGGACCGTGGTGAGGAGATTACCCTGGAAGCGAAAAAGCAATTGCCCATCAACGGTCAGCTGGATTTAGCCAAAGGTGTTTACAACCGCGTGGTGCGCGACTTTATCAAAAAGCCTGTAGCGTTTGAACTAACTACTTACGTAGATGCGCCTCCCGGTTCGGGCCTGGGTTCGTCCTCCACACTGGTGGTGGCAATTTTGGGTGCCTTTGTAGAGTGGCTGAAACTGCCCCTCGGCGAATACGATATTGCCCACCTGGCTTACAAAATTGAGCGCGAAGACTTAGCCATGCACGGCGGTAAACAAGATCAGTACGCGGCTACGTTTGGCGGGGTAAACTTCATGGAGTTTTATGCCGGCGATAAAGTGATTGTTAATCCGCTGCGGGTAAAAGAACGCTCCCTGCATGAATTAGAGAATAACCTTATCCTCTTCTTTACCGAAACATCCCGCTTATCTTCTGAAATTATCCGCAAGCAATCGGAAAATGTAAAGAAGAAAAAGAAAAGCAGTATTGATGCGATGCACAACCTGAAGGAACAGTCGCTGCGCATGAAGGAGGCCATTCTAAAAGGTGAAGTGGACCAGATAGGAGAGATATTACATTACGGATGGGAGCACAAAAAGGCCATGGCCGAGGGTATCAGCAATCCGCACATCGAAAATATTTACAATTCGGCTATCAAAGCCGGTGCAACAGGTGGTAAAATATCGGGTGCCGGTGGCGGTGGCTTTATGATTTTCTACGCGCCTTACAATGCCAAGTTTAAAGTAATAGATGCCCTTCATAAAATCGGGGGGCGGGTAATGCGTTATAACTTTACCCAACATGGTTTAACTACATGGACAGTTTAAATGAGCAAGATTAAATCCATCATAGCCGCTTCGATAGAAGTAAAAACCAAAGTGCTGAACGACGAGGCGCTGGTGAACCGTATTGAAGAAGTGGCGCATGTAATTGCCGATGCTTTCCGCAACGGCAACCGCGTTTACCTTTGCGGTAACGGTGGCAGTGCAGCCGATGCCCAGCATCTGGCAGCTGAATTTACAGGCCGTTTTTACAGCGACCGCGAACCACTGCCGGCAGAGGCCCTCCACGTGAATACGTCGTTTATGACGGCCGTAGCCAACGATTACTCGTATAATGAAGTATACCAGCGTGCCGTAAAAGCGCATGGCCGGAAAGGTGATGTGTTGTTTGGTATTTCAACCTCGGGCAACTCGGCTAATATTTTGCTGGCACAGGAAGAAGCACAAAAGCGTGGCATGACCGTTATTTCGTTTACGGGTGCAACCGGTGGCAAAATGAAGGAGAGCTGCAATTATCTCTTTAACGTGCCCAGCACCGATACGCCCCGCATACAGGAAAGTCACATTCTTATAGGTCATATTATTTGTCAATTAGTCGAAGAGGAACTCTTCGCTAAACCTTAACTGCAAGGCATGTCCAATACCTACGTAAAAAGCAACCAGGATATACCTGCCATAATTTTGGCAGGTGGGCTTGGTACCCGCTTACGCGAGGTGGTGCAGGACCTTCCCAAACCGATGGCGCCCATTGGTAACCTGCCTTTTTTGCATTACGTTTTCTGTTACTTAAAAAAGCAGGGTCTTACGCATGCCGTATTAAGTGTTGGCTATAAAAACGAAGTCATTCGTCAGTTTTTAGGTAAGGAATACCTGGGTATCACCGTTTCTTATGCCGAGGAAAACGAACCCCTAGGCACCGGTGGCGGCATTCGCGAAGCATTCCGTTATGTGGATGGCCTTGCCTTTGTAATTAACGGCGATACCTTTTTTGATGTGCCCCTGAACGAACTGCGCGAATTCTATTTTCAGAAGAATGCCGATATCGCTTTCTCGTTAAAGCGCCTGCAGAAGTTTGACCGTTATGGCACGGTGGAGGTAAACAGCGAATGTCAGGCCCTGGAGTTTGCCGAAAAGAAGTACTGCGAAGAAGGTCTGATAAACGGCGGCGTGTATCTGTTTGATAAACGCATTTTTGACCGCATCGAACGCCGCGAAGATCAGGACCTGCCCTATAAATTTTCATTTGAAAAGGACGTGCTGGAAAGGCAGGTGCACCGCATGCGCTTTTTCGGTAAGGAATTTGACCGCTACTTTATCGACATCGGCATACCGGAGGATTACCGCCGCGCAGCCGACGAATTACCTGCCCTTTTTACCGAATAACCTTACATGCTGCGCATAGGTTTAATAAGCGATACGCACGGCTACCTGGACCCTAAAGTGTTAGAGGTGTTTAAAGACGTGGATGAAGTATGGCATGCCGGCGATTTGGGCACTATTGCGCTTTGCGATGAACTCAAAAACTTTAAACCTTTCTATGCCGTTTATGGCAACATTGATGATAAAACAATCCGCAGCGAGTACCCGCTAAACTGGATTGCCGAACGTGAAGGACTCAAAATCTTAATGACCCACATCGGTGGCTATCCCGGTAACTACGAACCTAAAGCCCGTCGCTTGATTGAAGAGGTAGAGCCCGATATCTTTATCTGCGGGCATAGTCATATTTTACGCGTAGCCAAGGACCCCAAATACAACAACCTGCTGGCCATGAACCCCGGTGCTGCAGGCGTACAGGGGTTCCATAAAATGAAGACGGTATTGCGGTTTACCCTTAACAAGGGCAAGGTGGAAGCCCTTGAAGCCGTGGAATTGGGTAAAAGAGGTGAAATAAAGTGAAAGTGGCCTTTCCTGCCCTTCCGAATTAACCCCGAAAGGCTATTTTCGTGGCCGCAATGGCGCTCCAGAATCACCCCGATTTATTAACGAAGGCTTACAATATTAAACGCCGCTTTTTGGGCATGTATAAAATGGCCAATGCAGGGCATGTAGGCTGTTCGCTCAGCGTAGCCGAAATCATCACCTTCGTGCGCTTTGGCTGGATGAAAGATACCGACGAAGTGATCCTCTCCAAAGGTCATGCGGCGGCTTCTATCTACAGCACCCTGGCCGAAGAAGGTATTTTGAGCGAAGAGGACATTCAAACCTTTTACAAGAACAATACCTACCTGGCGGCTCACCCGCCGGTAAACAAACTTAAGCGCGTACCGTTTGCCACCGGCAGTTTGGGTCATGGTCTTTCTATTGCTGCGGGTTTGGGTATCGCCAATAAATTAAAGAAAACCGATAAGCAAATATTCTGCATCACTTCCGATGGCGAAATAAACGAAGGTTCTACCTGGGAGGCAGCGCTGTTCATTGCTCATCACCACCTTACCAATGTGGTATGGTTAATCGACCGCAACCGCCTGCAGGGGTATGGCCGCACCGAGGATGTGATGAAACTGGAACCTCTGGCCGATAAAATTAAAGCCTTCGGTTTTCAGGTTATTGAAGCCGATGGGCACGATTTCGAATCGCTGGAGCATGCACGCCTGCAGGTGCCGGGCGCCTGGGCTCCGGTAGCAATTATTTGCAATACCACCAAAGGCCGTAGTTGGAAACAATACGAGGATAAACTCGATTGCCACTACCTGCCTATGAAGGACGACCAGTACGATGCCGTGCTTTCTGAAATTGAAAAAGATTATACCGGCCGTATGGCTGCCATTAAATAGTGCTTAACCATGCGTGTAGAGTTTGCCCAAAGTATGATTCAATCGTTCGATAAAAAGCCCAACATGGCTTTTATTACCGGCGATTTAGGCTACATGGCGCTGGAAAAAGTGCAGGAAAAATTCGGCGATCATTTTATCAATGCTGGCGTAGCCGAACAAAACATGGTTACGGTAGCGGCCAGCATGGCTTATGAAGGGTTTCTGCCCTTTGTTTATAGTATTTCTCCTTTTGTTACCCTGCGTCCATACGAGCAAATCCGCAATGATGTGTGCCTGCATAAGCTGCCTGTGAAACTGGTTGGTAATGGTGGCGGTTATGGCTATGGTATTATGGGTGCCACACACCACAACATCGAAGATATCGGCGCTATGCGCATACTGCCAAACATGCGCGTGTATGTGCCCTTTTTAGCCAGCGATGTGCTGGAAGCCGTAGACCAGATGCTGGTGGACCCTAATCCCAATTACCTCCGCCTCAACATGGGCGCTAAAATCAATACACCAATTGCGGGCTTTGGCCCTTGGCGTAAAATTAAAAGCGGAAGTAAGGGAGTAGTAGTAGGCACGGGTCCTGTACTCGAAAATATCTGCAATCACCCAATGGCCGATGATCTCGAGATTTGGGTACTAAGTGTATTCCCGATTGTAGAACTGCCTGCCGAATTGCTTGAAGCCGTTAACCGCACTGGTAAACTTGTTACCATCGAAGAGCACAATGGCGAATGTGGTTTGCGCGAAACACTTTCCTACCAGCTGATCAACCGGTTAACGCGCACAATTCAACTGATGTCGCTTGCTGCCAATGGTTACATCAGCGGTAAATACGGCGATCAAAAATTCCATCAGGCTGAAAATAGTTTAGGTGGCGATAATCTTACCCGCGCCCTTACTGGCTTTATCGGCTAACCTTTTTATCTTGTTTTTGCTAAACCAAAAATTCATGAAAAAAATTACCCTGGCAGCAATGGCTGCCCTGCTGATGTTTGCCTCGTGCAACAACAAAGCTACCACCGAACAACAAACCCCTGCCCCAACAGCCGATGCCAAGCCTGTTAATCCCGATGGCGAGGGCTTTAAGCGCGTCAAGGTTGGCCATTATTCGATGGCCTTGCCTGATAACATGACCGAAAATAAATCGTTGAACGAAGAAGCCTCGCTGCAATATGCCGACCTTACAGGCGAGTTCTACGTAATCGTGATCGACGAAACAAAACTAAGTGTGGATTCTGCCCTGCGCGATGCAGGCCTGCTTGGTAAAAAGAAGTCAGACACCTCGCTGTGGATCAGCTTTGCCGACCTGATGGTGAAGAACTATAAAAACAGTGTGCAGGATTTTAAAGAGTTCCATCAGCAGGAACGCACCATCAATGGTTTGCGTGCCTTGCAAAACACCTTCGAAGGCAAAGTGGATAGTTATGATGTATACTACGTAATCAACTTTATTGAAGGCAAGGATCACCTGTATCAAATCATGACCTGGACCATGACCAAATACAAGGATCGCTACCAGGAAAAAATGGATCATATGCTGAATTCATTCCGCGAGGAATAAGCTTAAAAACAGTATAAATCAATACTTATACGACCGCTCCCTGAACTTTTGGGAGCGGTCGTACTTTTTACCCATATTTACACCATGACCTTACAGGAGAAAATAGCTTCCGAAGTGCGGTTGCTGGAAGGGCCCATTGTGGTTTTCGGGGCCGGTGGATTTATTGGCGCCAACCTGGTGCGGGCCCTGTTGGCTCAGCGCGATGATGTGTATGCGGTAACCAGTAAACCTTTTATCCCCTGGCGTTTGGATGATGTAAATCCCAAACACATCCTGCATTGCAACATCATAAAAAAAGACCAGCTCGAGCGCCTGTTCGATGAATATCGCTTTAAAACCATTTTCGATTTAGCAGCTTACGGCGCTTATAGCAAACAGGATAACGTGGAGCTGATCTACGAAACCAACTTTCTGGGCCTGTTAAACCTGCTGGAGGTTTCTACCAAATATGCCATCTCGGCCTTTATACATGCAGGCAGCAGCTCCGAATACGGACTAAACGCCAGCGCACCTGCCGAGGACGCGCCGCTGCTTCCTAACTCGCATTACGCGGTTACCAAGGCAAGCGCAGCGCATATGATTAAATATTATGGTACTATTAAAGAAGTGCCTATTGTAAACCTGCGCTATTATTCCATCTACGGTCCTTACGAAGAGCCTGACCGTTTAATTCCGGTGATTATTGCCAAGGGCATGAAAGGGGAGTATCCGCCCCTCGTTCAACCCGATATATCGCGCGATTTTGTGTATGTGGACGATGCCGTGCACGCCACCCTGCTTTCCGCTTCCCATATTCAAAAATTGAAAGGCCAGTCGCTGAACATTGCCAGCAACCGTAAAACCACCATCCGCGAAATTGCAGCTGAAGCCAAACAACTATTTAACCTTGGGGGCGAACCTCAATGGGGCGATATGCCCAACCGCAAATGGGATTTGAAAGAGTGGTATGGTAACGCAGCTAAAGCCAGGGAACTGCTTAACTGGCAGAGCGAAACCAACTTATCGGATGGTTTGCGCAAAACCTGGGAGTGGCAGAAGAACTACTCCATGCCGCTTTACGAGAAGAAATTGGTGCAGGATAAAATACGCCATAAGTTAACGGCCGTAATTGCCTGCTACAAAGATGGTCAGGCCATTCCTTACATGCACCAGCGCCTCACCGATACCTTCCGTAAAATAGGAGTGGACTACGAAATAATATTCGTAAACGATTGCTCGCCCGACGATACAGCGCAGGTATTACAGCGCATTGTAAATGAAGACGACCATGTGATTGCCATTGAGCATTCACGCAACTTCGGTTCGCAAAGCGCCTTTCTGTCCGGTATGGAAATTTCAACCGGCGATGGCGTGATACTATTGGATGGCGATTTGCAGGATCCGCCTGAATTAATTGAACAGTTTTACAACGAATGGCAAAAAGGGTTTGATGTAGTATATGGCCGCCGTGTGGCCCGCGAAGGCAATCAAACGCTGGTTACTTTTTACAAAATGTTCTACCGCCTTTTCCGCAGTGTAAGTTATGTGCCGGTGCCATTGGATGCCGGCGACTTTAGCCTGATGGACCGCAAGGTGGTAGATGAATTGGTGAAGCTGCCTGAAACCGACCAGTTTATGCGCGGTTTGCGCGCCTGGGTGGGCTTTAAGCAAACCGGCGTAGATTATGTAAGGCCCGAACGTATGTTTGGTGTTACTACCAATAACTGGCGCAAAAATATAGGCTGGGCCCGTAAAGCCATCTTCAGTTTTAGCTTTGTGCCGCTAGAATTACTGACCTACCTGGGTTGGGGCTTAACCCTGTTATCGTTTGTAGCCATCGTGGTTCAAATTGTGGCCTATTTCGCTTTCCGTAACGTGCCGCATGGCATCACTACCATCATCGTCCTGATACTGTTTTTTGGTGGCTTAAACATGCTGGCAATCTCCATTTTAGGCGAATACCAGGCTAAGATTTTCGAAGAAGTGAAACGCCGTCCTAAGTTCATACGCCGTAATATTTTTAGAAAACAGTATTAGGCTGCTGTACGGCTTGGGCGATACTTGGCCAAACTGTTGCAAAGTGTATATTTGGCTGCTTTATGGCAGAGGGATTTCGTCCGTTTTCGCATCAACCACCTACAGGCTTTAAGGGAGCGCTCAAATTTTATGGGCGTATGCCGCTCGACCTTCAGTTTTTAACCATTTTCCGGCAAGCAAAAAAAATGCTGCCTTCCTTTTCAGGCGAAGTGCTGGATGTAGGTTGCGGTCAATCACCCTATAGGTTTTTGTTGAATGCGGCTGCTACCAAATACACCGGTATTGATATTGTAGAGGCCGGTAATTTCGATTACAATAACCCCGATATCATTTCGTTTAACGGCCGCGATATCCCATTTGAGGATGGGAAGTTTAATGGTATTATCTGTACCGAGGTGTTAGAGCATGTGGCACATTATCAGCATCTGGTAAACGAAATACACCGGGTAATGAAAAAGGGAGGAACTGCGTTTATTACCATCCCCTGGAGCGCTCGTTACCATTACATGCCACACGATTATTTCCGCTATACACCAAGTACGCTTAAAACCATGTTTGCCGGCTTTAGCGATGTGCAGATAATCAACCGCGGTAGCGATATTTCGAACCTGGCCAACAAGGTGATTGTGCTTTGGTTTCGCAACTTATTACCGCAGGCATTCTGGCGTTGGTTGTTTGTGCCGTTTTGGATTTTAACTTCACCTATAATGGTGCTTACCATTATTGCTGCACACCTTTCGCTCTGGTTTAACTGGGGCAGTGAAGATGACCCCCTTGGCTACACAGTAATTGCTAAAAAGTAACCTGACACACGATGGAAAATATAAAGGACGATAGAGGGTATAACCAGGTTTGGGGCGATAGCAAGGCTACCCGCATTCGTGCCGAACGCCGTTGCGATTACATGGCTTCGCAAATGGTGGTGCGCCCCAACAAAAGTGTAATGGAAATTGGCTGCGGCACCGGCAAAAATGCCTTTTTGCTGGCAGGCAAAACCGGCATGCAGGTATTGGGTACCGATCTCTGCCAACCTTTTATTGATGAGGCAAAGGGCAAATACAAATTAATGAACCTGCGCTACGAGGTGCTGGACTTTAATAAGGCGGCCGACTTTAAAGGCGAAAAGTTCGACTATATCATTGGTAACGGTATACTGCACCACTTATATCATCATTTGGATGATGCAATGGTAAATATGAAAGGCCTGCTGAAGGAAAACGGCAAAATCATTTTCCTGGAGCCTAATATTTGCAACCCATACGTATACTTCATTTTTACCTTCCCTTTTTTACGGAAGCTTACCCATCTGGAGCCCGATGAAATGGCCTTCTCCGATAAGTTTATTACAGAGAAGCTCGAAAAGGCTGGTTATAAAAATATTAAAGTAGAGTTCCGCGACTTTTTGCTGCCCGGTATTCCGTCTTTTTTAATTGCACCATCGGTTTGGCTGGGTGCCATACTGGAGCGCGTTCCCGGTGTTAGAAAATGGAGTCAGAGTATTTTTATCTCTGCCACTATTTAAGGTGCCCTGCACTTATAATTCGTGCAAACTCTGCAAGGCTTTCGCAGTAGTAATCTATCAGCCTGGTCTCTTCTCCGGTTAAGCGGCTCTCATCGCCAACAAAAACGGTTTTCATTCCAGCATTGCGTCCAAAAAGCATATCGCTCACCGAATCGCCCACAATTATTGATTTGGAGAAATTTATTTCCGGAAAGTCCTTTTTGGCTTGTTTGGCCATACCGATAGCCGGTTTGCGCATGCCGCGGTGGTCATTGCTTACCAAATCGGTAGCCGCATAAATGGCATGTATACGCCCGCCGTATTTGCGCACTTCCTTCAACATTTCATCATGTATCTCCTCCAATTCGTGGGCTTGCATAATGCCCTTAGCAACGCCTTGTTGATTAGTTACAATAAGTATCCTTCTGAAAACCGTAGACAGGGTTTTGATGGCATCCAGAGCACCCTCCAAAAAGTAAAACTCATCCCAGGTTTTTACATAATCGTTTGGGTAATGCAGGTTTATAACCCCATCCCGGTCCAAGAATAAAGTCCAGCTTTTATCAATTGGCAGCAGTTGTAACGACACACGGCAAGGTTAATCAAAATTGCGGAAGTGCCTTAGCGAGGGCGGAAGTTAGCATGCGCCCCGCTGCCACCAACCACCCAGGATTTCGGCCCGGGAACAAAATGCACGGGCATTCGTTTAATTAAGGTCAGTAACATGCGCCATGCTTTACATACTACCTGGGAGAGGCTTTCTCACCTGGGAGTTGGAACCAATAGTGAACACCCCGATAAGGAAAATATAGTGCTGGGTAACCAGATCGTCTATATACTGGGAATAACGCTGGTGGTATTAGCATTGGTATGTACCGGTTTTGGCCTATACCGCGTGGTGTGGCTGCTGGGCGGAATGATCGTTATGTTCATGGCCCTCAGTTTACTCATCTATAAGGGCTGGTTCCAAACAGGCAGGCTGTTGGGTATTTTACTGCAAAACGTTAGCGTTTTTGCACAGGCCGTTCTGTTGGGCTACGAAACACGCATCATCGACTTTCTGATTGTTTCGGCCTTGTTGCCACTGGTGCTTTTTCATCCGCGCCAGGTGCGCTTGATTGTGTTTTGCGTAGCCCAAAACTTTATCTTCTATATCGCCTATCACCTGCTGCAGCCGCAACTGCAGAGCTATGGTTTGCCGACGGAGCAGCAATTGTTGCTCTATCATCTTACTATTCCTGTTAAGTTTATCACTATTCTGTTGGTTATGTTTGTTATCCTCCGTAAAACGGCTAATCAGCAAAAGCGGCAGGAGTTACGCAACAACAAACTGTTAGAACAACGCAATTTCTATAACGCGGCATTCGATCAAATGCCCGTGGATATTGCGATGTTGGATACCGAGTTGCGTTATACCTTTCTCAATAAACACAGTATTCAAAACGATGAATTACGTAACTGGATGATCGGTAAAACCGATTTTGACTATGTGCAGTTGCGAAACCTGGATACGGCAATTGCCAGCCAGCGCCGGAAGATGTTTATGGAAGCACTGGAAACCGGACATGTAAGCACCATGGAAGAGAAAGTGGTTGGGCGCGATGGCAAAATGCATGTTACCATGCGTGGGGTGGCTCCTATACGCGCCCAGGATACCGGTACCATTTTAGGGCTCATAGGTTTTGGGTTTGATATTACCGAACGGCAGATGGCCGAGCAGCGCATTAAGGAGGCTTATTTCGAATTGGAAAAGGTAAATGCAGGCCTTAAACAATTTGCCTACGTTACCTCGCACGATTTAAAAACACCGCTGCGCAACATTGCCACTTATCTGCAGTTACTGAAACGCCGGAATCAGCTGGATGCAGAATCCGCTCAGATGGTGGATGATGCCGTTAAGTCTGTTAAACACCTTAATCAGCTTATCAGCGACATATTCTTATATACCACTACCGATTTTAAACAGGCAGAAACAGAAACTGCCGATTTAAACGAGGTAATGACGGCAGTTACCGCCGATATTAAAGCTATACTGCAGGAGAAGAACGCAGAGTTGCTGATTCCTGATGGATTGCCGCCGCTGAAGGTTAACCGCACCCAGGCCATTCACGTATTCTCTAACCTTATTGGCAACGCTATTAAGTATAACAAAAGCGAACGGCCGAGGGTGGAGTTGAACTTTAAACGCAATGGCGTAAAAACCGAATTTTCGGTAAAAGATAACGGGATAGGTATTGCACCCGAGTATCAGGAACAGGTATTCGAAATTTTCCGCCGCCTGCACACGCAGGAGGAATTTGAAGGTACGGGCATAGGCCTCGCTATCTGCAAAAAAATAATTGAATCCTATGGTGGAGGCATTCGCGTTAACAGCGAGGTGGGCCGGGGTTCAGAATTTGTTTTTACCCTGCCATCCTGACTAGTGCGAACGATGCTGCCGTTGATAAGCTTTTATCAACCAGTAATACCAGGCAACCCCAACAATGTAAAAGGCTACCGTTATAAAGATGATGTTGGAATAGGCAATGCCGGCTTCGCGCAACACCGAGAATATTTTAGCGCTTATAAACCAGCAACCGCTCCAGATGGCTGCATTGATAGCCGAGATCATTTCGCGGTTTTTTTCACCCACATAGTTTAATGTTAACTCGCTGGTCATCGGTCCGGCCATATTCATAAGCGGTTGGCGTAGGGTAAAAGTGATAACCGCTATCAGAAGGCCCCAGTGGCTATGGTTATACCACTCGGTAGTAGCCATGGTAAAAAGTAAAATTACCGCCAGCGACTGCACCAGCGTTATAGCAACCTGGTAGCCAAACTTCCGCTTTACCTCCGGTATCAGCAGGGCCGAGATTGCCACTAAGGTAAATGCTACTGAATTCATCAGCGAAAACTGCGGTGCCTGCATGCCATGCACATCATGAAAAAAAAGGTTGATAACCGGAATAGTAAAACCTGCCCCCAGCGCAATAATAAACGTGGGCACCACCGCCTTTGTAATGCGTGCCCATTCGTAATCGGTATGCACCTGGTTAAAGGGTACTTTGCTGCCAAGGTTCTCTGCTTCAGGCAGGCTCTTTACAAACCAGATACCTGCAAGTCCTAAGGCCGAATAGAATATAAGTAACGCTTCGGTTGTAAAAAGTGGATGCAGTAGTGGTAACAGGTAGCTTAATACACCAACAAAAATACTGGTGAAATTACCTGCTGAAAAGAACAGGGCAATAGATTCAGTTTCGTGCTCTTTACTCCCATTCAATAGAATATAAGGCATTACCAGTATCTGCAATAGCGAAAAGCTAATGCCCCACAGCGACATTAAAATTCTGATCAACTCGCTGTTATGGGTATGGATGGCAAAAATTAGTAGCAGGGCCACAAGAGGAGAAGAGATACTGCCGGCCAGCATTATCGGTTTTAACCGTTTGCCTTTTACCACCAGTGCAAGGGGAACCGAGCACAGCAGTACCGTTAAATACCGGTTACCTACCATGCTGGCAATTTCAAAGTCTTTGAAGCCATGGTCCAGCATCAGGTAATTCAGCAACATGGTAAAGGCCGAATTAATGAGCTGCAAAAACACATCGGCCAACATCAGGTAAATGATGAAACGGGGAATAGAAAAATATTGACGTAGGGCGGCTTTCACTCTAAAGGGTTTTCAATCTTCCCGAATGAGTAAGTTGAGTAACGTAATCCATCTAATGTTTCATTCAGCCAATCCATTTCGCCGGTAAATTGCCATGCATTTTCCTCGTATTTAAACTCAAAGTATTTTTTGCAAGGCGGTTCTTTAAACGTAAAACACAAATGCAATCTGTCTTTCTCCTTCGGTACTAATTCAAAGTCAAAACAGTTTCGTTGGTTCAATAGCAGCCTTAGCCGGGGTAGGTTTAACTGCTCTAGTTCATCAATAGGGAACACTGCCTCGCCTATTTTGTATAAGGTCTGTTCGCCATTACCCAGCCGTTCATATATCCAATAGTTATCTAACCGAACAACATCTGCTTCAGCAACTTCCCCTCCGCAGGAGCATAACTTTAATTCTTTGGATACCTTACACATTACGGATTATTTGTCCGTTAATATAGTTAACAATTTCTTGCTCTTGTTCAGGTTGAAACCACTTAATGCCATCATCCTTCCTGAACCAGGTCATTTGGCGTTTGGCATAATTACGCGTGTTTTGTTTTATTAATTCTACCGCTTCTTCCAGGCTTAGCTTGTCTTCTATAAAGTCAAACAACTCGGTATAACCTACGGTGTTAAGTGTATGGAGCTTTTTGTGCAGGTAGAGATGTTTTACTTCCTCCAGCAAACCTGCTTCCATCATCAGGTCCACCCGTTTGTTGATGCGCTCATACAGTTGTTCCCGTGGCAGGCTCAAACCTATTTTTATGCAGGTAAAAGGTCGTTCTGCTTTGCGACCTATGCGTTGTTCGCTGTATTTTTTACCGGTGGTATAAATTATTTCCAATGCACGTTTTAAGCGTACCGGGTTTTTAGTGTCAACTATTGCGTAATACTCCGGGTCCAGCCGCTCAACTTCCTGCTGCAGCCAGGCCAGGTCTTTTGTGTTCAATAAATTTCTAACCACATATAACTGCCCGGGGTCGGCATTTTCAAACTTGTCGAAGCCACTACAAACGGCATTGATAAATAAGCCCGAACCGCCTACCATAACCGCTATGTTATGTTTAAGGTAATAGCGTTCTAAAAAGTCCAGCACTTCGGCTTCGTATTTACCCGCACTGTAATTTTTATTGTGTATCGAAATGTTGTTGATGAAGTGATGCGGTACCGCGTTTAATTCTGCTTCGCTCGGCTTCGCTGTGCCAATCTCCATTTCGCGATAAAATTGCCGCGAATCCGCCGAAATTATTTCTGCTTTATAATGCAGGGCCAGTTGTATGGCCAGTGCGGTTTTGCCAATAGCTGTCGGGCCTGCTACTACCAACAGAAATTTTCCCGGCGCACCGGGTAGATGTACCTCTTGTTCCATATCTGCTATGCTTACTTCGCCTGTTTAAGTCCTAATTCAGCAGCCAGCTGTAACATCAGGGCATACGCTTCGTTATAGTCGTTCCGTATCTTGCCATCCAGTATAGCTTCTTTAATGGCTTCTTTAATAACGCCTACCTCGCGCGAAGGGGCAATGCCAAACGTTTCCATAATTAACTCGCCGCTAACCGGGGGCTGAAAATTCCGAACCCGGTCTTTTTCTTCTACCTCTTTCAGCTTTTCACGCACCTGTTCAAACTTCATCAGGTAGCGTTTTACTTTTTCGCGGTTCTTGCTGGTTATATCTGCTTCGCAAAGCATCAGCAGGCTTTCAATATCGTCACCGGCCTCAAACAATAAACGCCTGATGGCTGAATCTGTTATTTCTTCTTTAGTTAAGGCAATGGGGCGCAGGTGCAAAAAAACCAGCTTCTGCACAAACTTCATTTCGTTGCCCATCGGCATTTTCATCCGCCTGAAAATTTTAGGCACCCATTTGCTGCCTAGTACTTCATGTCCGTGAAAGGTCCACCCTTCGCCGGGCACAAAACGTTTGGTGGGCGGTTTGGCAATGTCGTGCAGAATGGCAGCCCAGCGCAACCAAAGGTCGCGGGTGGTTTTGGTTATGTTATCCAACACCTGCAGCGTGTGGTAAAAGTTGTCCTTATGTCCTTTGCCTTCGTAGTTCTCAACCCCTTTCAGTTTCTGCATCTCGGGGAAAATAAGCTCCAGCAATCCACTTTCTTCCAGCAATATAAAACCCGTGCTGGGCTTCGCTGCCAGTATAATTTTATTCAATTCGTCGCTTATGCGCTCCTGCGAAATGATGTTTATCCGCTCCTTGTTGCGTTTAATGGCAGCAAAGGTTTCGGGCACAATGGTAAAGCCCAGTTGCGTGGCAAAACGTATGGCGCGCATCATACGCAAAGGATCGTCGCTAAAAGTTATATCGGGATTTAATGGTGTGCGTATCAACTTATCGTTCAGGTCCTGCACCCCGTTAAACGGGTCAACCAGTTTGCCGAAACTTTCCTTGTTCATCGAAACGGCAAGGGCGTTAATGGTAAAATCTCTACGGTTCTGGTCATCCTCCAGTGTTCCGTCCTCCACCACAGGCTTGCGGCTATGGCGTTCATACGACTCCTTCCGGGCACCTACAAATTCAATGTCCAGGTCGTTCCACTTAAAATGAGCGGTTCCAAAGTTTTTGAAATAGGATACATGCACATCATGAGGCACCAGCGAAGCAGCTTTTTGGGCAAGTTCAATGCCACTGCCTACGCATACAAAATCCACATCCTTGCAGGTTCTTCCCAGCAGTTGGTCGCGCACATAGCCACCTACGCAATACGCCTCCACCCCCAGGGTTTCTGCCGCTTCCGATATCACCTTAAAAATGGGGTGGCTTAAATCAAATGTATGGTTCGTATTCACGCTGTAAAGTTTGGGGGGCTGCAAAGGCGGCCGCAGCTGCAAAAATAACCAGGTATTTTATAGCTGCTTTACGGGTTACTACCAACCCGTTGGTGGGTGCTGCATATCTGCCCGCAACTGTATACATTAGCCGCAAAACTGAAGTGGATGGCATACGCACTTATTACAGGCGCAAGTAAGGGAATTGGAAAAAGCCTTGCCCGCGAATTGGCAAAACGTAAATACAACCTGCTGCTTACAGCTCGTTCGGCCGATTTGCTCAACCAATTGGCGGCCGACATTAAGCGTGAGTATGGCGTGGAGGTTAAGACCGTTGCACTTGACCTGGCCGACCGCAATGCCCCAGCTGAATTGGAGGCCTATATAGCTGCTGGCAACTTGCCCCTGGAGGTATTGGTTAACAATGCAGGTTATGGACTTTGGGGCCGTTTCGAACAACTGAAGTTAGAAGACCAACTGAATATGCTGCACCTGAATGTTGAAAGCCTGATTGCACTTACACATCGGCTGTTGCCGCAACTGCGTAAACAGCAACCGGCTTATATCTTAAATGTAGCCAGCACGGCAGCTTATCAAACGGTGCCTTACATGAGTTTATATGCCGCTTCTAAAGCGCTGGTAATGTCGTTTTCGCGCGGGCTGGCATACGAACTGAAGGATGCAGGCATTGTTGTTACCTGCCTGAGCCCGGGTGCTACGGGCACCAGTTTTATGGAACGCGCGGGTATGCTTGGTAATAAACGGTTACGCGCGGCTGCTAATAAATTTGAAATGTCGGCCGATGTAGTGGCCTCCTCTGCGCTGGACGCCATGTTTGCCGGTAAAGTAGAGCATATCCCCGGCCTGGTAAACAAACTGCAAACGTCTATCAACGTTTTGTTGCCAAAGCAATTGATAGAGCGTATGGCTTCCAGAATTTTTAAAGCGTAGTGCTTAAGGCAAATAAAAAACCCCGTCTTGCGGACGGGGTTTTTTGTGTTGTATCATTCAGTATTAAACTAAGCTCACGTTTACAGCGTTCAAGCCTTTCTTTCCTTCGCGGAGTTCAAAGCTAACAGCGTCACCTTCTTTAATCTTGTTGTTCAAACCTGATACATGGACAAAATACTCTTTGCCGGTTTCGTTGTCTTTAATAAAACCGAAGCCTTTTGTCTCATTGAAAAATTTTACATTACCTTGTTGCATAAAAAAATTTGTTTATTGACGGCAAATATAACTAAAATAACAGAATGGCCAACTTTAGGGTAGGTAACCTATGCTAAAGGCCTGTTTATCCAAGGATTATAAATTAATAGTAGTTATGCCGCGGGCCCTCAGCCCGGGCTCTTTCGCAGGATTTCAGAAGATATGGTGATGGCTAATCCCGGTCCAAAAATCTCCCTATTCCTTCTCTACTTTTACCTTTTCTACAGGGTTTGCAGTCATCTCCTTGTAGTCTTCGCGGTTTCTAACAATATCCAAACCTGTAAACAGGGCATTCCGCAACGAATCGGGCGAAGCCACATTTTTACCCGCAATGTCATAACCGGTGCCATGGTCTGGCGAGGTACGAACTACGCTTAATCCGGTTGTAAAGTTTACACCGCTGCCAAACGAAAGTGTTTTAAACGGCACCAGGCCCTGGTCGTGATACATTGCCAATACCGCATCAAACTTGCTGTAATGGTGTGCCCCGAAAAATCCGTCCGCAGGGAACGGGCCAACGGCCAGTATACCTTTTTCCTTGGCGCGGTTTACGGCCGGCGCAATAATGTCCTTTTCCTCTTTGCCCAGTAACGAGTTATCGCCGGCATGTGGGTTTAAACCCAATACCGCTATGCGCGGGCGGTTAATTAAAAAATCGCGTTTCAGCGCCTGGTTCAGCAACTCAATTTTGTTGTACACCAGGTTCGCATCTATCTTTCCTGTTACCTCTTTCAGCGATACATGGTTGGTTACTAAGCCTACACGCAGGCCGTCGTCCACCAGCAGCATCATCGAGTTTTCGTTGCCTGCTTCTTTGCTCAGGTGCTCGGTTTGCCCTTTAAAATCGGGGTGGTGTTCGCTGATGGTACTTTTATTAACCGGGCCCGTAATCAGTAGGTCGATGTTGCCTGCAATCAAATCCTTGATACCTGTATTTAAACAAAGCAGCGCACGCATACCGGCTTCGCTGGTTGCCTGGCCGGGTTCAATCTGCACCTGCTCGTTCCAGCAATTAATAATGTTTGGAATCTTCGGGTTCAGCTTCTCCGTATCGGTAACCTCCTGTATATTGAAGTTCTGCACCTTTAACGCCTTGGCATAAAAGCTTATCACACTTTTTTGTCC
The DNA here is from genome assembly GCA_044225825.1 of Chitinophagales bacterium. Lineage (GTDB taxonomy): Bacteria > Bacteroidota > Bacteroidia > Chitinophagales > LD1 > Bog-950. The sequence goes on along the minus strand of JBGAIB010000001.1, from coordinate 387,954 downwards.
GTACACTACAATCGAGCAATAGCGGTAAATGCGCTCATCTTCCAGTGCTTTGATAATTACTTCAGGGCCTACGCCATTGTAATCGCCTAAGGTAATGCCAACGCGGTATCTTTTATTTTCCATGGTAAATGAGGGCCGGGCCCAAAGCTTTTAGTTGCGTTTAATAGTTCTTCAAAAAGTCGGTAATCAGGCGAACACCCACTGCGGTGCCATATTTACCGCGGTAGCTGTCTTCAGCCATCAGGTAAGCAGTGCCGGCAATATCAAAGTGTAACCATGGGTAATCGGTAAAGCATTCCAAAAATTTACCGGCGGTAATAGCACCCGCCTCAGGTCCACCCACGTTTTTAATATCGGCTACATCGCTCTTTATCATCTCGCCATACTCTTCCCACATCGGAAATTCTATCAGGCGCTCATAGGTTGTATTGGCGCTTTCCAGCAATTTGCGTTTAACGCCTTCGCCGGCCGTACCCATAAACGGCGATGCTACACCACCCGTAGCAGCCTTGGCTGCGCCTGTTAAGGTAGCAAAATCAAACACCAGTTCAGGATTATAACGCTTGGCATAGTGCAGGGCGTCCGCTAAAATCATACGGCCTTCGGCATCGGCATTCAGCATCTCAACATTCAGGCCGCTCATCATTTCAATCACATCACCCGGCACGTAAGCGTTTTCGCCTGGGCGGTTATCGGTAGCAGGTATTAAACCAACAAGGTGCACTGGTAGCTTCAACTGCGCAACAGCCACAAAAATGCCGGCTACGGCAGCAGCGCCGCTCATGTCGCACTTCATCATATCCATGCTGTTACCGGTAGGCTTCAGGCTTAAACCGCCTGTATCATAAACCACACCTTTGCCAACCAGCACTATCGGTTTCTTGTTTTTAGCTTTAGGGCTCTTGTATTCCAGTATGGTAAAAGTAGGTGGGTCCTGGCTGCCCCGGTTTACCGAAAGCAAACCTCCCATCTTTAATTTCGTAATCTGCTTTTTATCGAACACCTGCACCTTAAAACCATTGCTGGCCCCGGCCTTTTGTATTTCCTTGCTTAGTTGAACAGCCGTTAAGTAGGAGAGGGGCTCATTAATAAGCGTGCGCGCAAAAAAGTTTGCAGCCACCAACTTACTTAATTCATCAAGTTCGGCCTTGCTTAAGCTGCGGGCATCCACCTGCAGTTTGCTCAGCGATTTCTCCTTCTTATCCTTCGTTTTATATTTTAAAAACTCGTAATTGCTTAATGCAACGCCCTCGGCAAAGGCATAGGTTAAGCTGTTTTGCGCCACCGCATTAAACACCGATGCTTCGGTAATGCGTTTGGTGTTAAAGTATTTATTCACCAGGTTGCCGGCGCGGCGCGCGGCTTCCAGCACTTTGTAATCTTCTTTTTTAGTATCCAGTTTTACGATCGTAAGACTACCTTCCGGTGTAATCTTCTGCCATAATTGGTCTATCTTTTCATCAAAAAACTTCTGAGCCGCGGCTGCATCTCCTGCCGGCAAACCAAGGCTGTTCAACTTCGTTTCGCTGCCGGCTATAATAACCGCATGCTTAAACTGCGCATAATCCTTACAACTGATTAAATTCAACGACATAACTTAAAATTAAGGCGGCTAAGATAGTAAGCTACCCGAGGGATTAAAACTGAAATTACCTATGCGGCTTTCCATGCGCTGGCATGCAAATGCAAAAACGCTGTTGCTATTCGCCTATATTTGCCCGGTGAGTCATCCTTTTCTTAAAAAATCTCTCGGCCAGCATTTTTTAAAGGACGAGAACGTATTGCGCAAAATCACCGAAGCCATCGGCGAGCTATCTCGTTTTAAAACGGTGGTAGAAGTTGGCCCCGGTATGGGCGCGCTTACCAAACACCTGCTGGCACAAAAGCCCGATAATTTTCACGTGGTGGAGCTCGACGACCGCTGGGCTGCCTATCTGGCACAAACCTATCCGCAATTACAGGGCCGCATTCACCATGTCGATTTTTTAAAGGCCGACCTCAGCTTTATGCAATCCCCGACGCATATCGTAGGCAACTTCCCTTACAACATCTCCTCGCAAATAGTATTCCGCATGTTGGACTATAAGGAGGTAGTAGAAGAGATGACCGGTATGTTCCAAAAGGAAATGGCCTGGCGCATTGCAGCCAAACACGGCTCTAAAGATTACGGTGTAATAAGCGTACTTACACAAGCCTTTTACGATTGCAAATACCTGTTCGATGTTTCACCGGGTTGTTTCGACCCACCTCCCAAGGTAATGAGCGGAATTATCAAGCTTACCCGTAAACCCGCCGACCAGGCCCTACAATGTGACCCCGTTTTTTTCAAAAAGGTGGTGAAGGCAGCCTTTAACCAGCGCCGCAAAACCATGCGCAACAGTTTAAGTCAATTGGTAGGCGATAAGGCCATGTTAGCCGATGAAGTCTTTAACCTGCGCCCCGAACAGCTTTCTGTTGCCGATTTCGAAAAACTAACCGTAAAACTACAAGGCTTACAGGCATGAAACCCAAAGTGCTGATAACCGACGATGTGCATCCATCGCTGCCCGAAGGCCTGCGCGCCGAAGGCTTCGAGGTGGATTACCTGCCCACCATTTTACCTGAAACCGTTTGGCAGATCATTCCTCAATACGAGGGACTGGTAATAAACAGCCGTGTGCCCGCTACCCGAGAACTATTGCAGCGTGCTGCCCGCCTCAAGTTTGTTTGCCGGGCAGGCTCAGGCTTGGAAGTAATAGACCTGCCTGCTGCACAGGAAAACGGTATAGCTGCCTTCAATTCCCCCGAAGGCAATGCAGTAGCGGTGGGCGAACATGCCCTTGGTATGCTGCTGGCTTTGCTCAATAACCTGGTGCAGGCCAACAGCGATGTAAAAAACTACAACTGGAACCGCGAAGCCAACCGGGGCTACGAACTGAGTGGCAAAACCGTGGGCCTTGTCGCCTATGGCACTAATGCACGTGCTTTTGCAAAGCTGTTACGCGGCTTCGAAGTTAAAATACTGGCCTACGATAAATACCTCAGCGGCTTTGGCGATGAATGGGTTACGGAAGCAAGCCTGGAACAAATTGCTGCCGAAAGCGATGTCCTGAGCCTGCATTTACCGCTTACTGCCGAAACCGAATATATGATCAACTATCCCTTTCTCAGCGGTTTTAAAAAGCCCTTTTGGTTTATCAATATTTCGCGCGGTAAAGTGCTGCATACCGATGCGCTTTTACAGTGTATGAGCGAAGGAAAAATACTGGGGGCTGCCCTCGATGTGCTCGAAAATGAAAAGCTGGACATGTTAACTGCTGAACAGAAAAAAACTTTTGAACAATTAGTGCAGCATCAACGCATTCTCCTATCGCCGCACATCGCCGGTTGGACCCACGAAAGCAAGCAAAAAATAGCCGCTATTCTATTGGCAAAAATCAAAGCACTTTACATTGGGTAACAGCCGCTTATTTTTTGTGACATAAAGATTACACAGGAATTTATTTATTCGCACCGCTTAAGCGTAAGTTTGAGCTACCGCTCAACTGGTGCATAACACAATGACAATGTCATTTTTATGTCATAAAGGTTGCACCAGGTTTGGAGGGGTATTAACATCATTTATATTCGTTTTCGGAAAAAAATTACTTTTGTCCGCTTTTGAATTAAGGCTACATTAATTGCGTATGAAGAAAATAGTTACCCTACTCAGCTTGTTAATGGCTGTGTTTGCGCTCCGCGCTCAGAACGGCGATATATCCGGTAAAGTTATCGACGAAAATGGTGATGGCATTCCTTTCGCCAACGTAGCAATCGTAGATGCCAAGGGAGTACCTACCGGCCGTGGCACCTCTACCGATATGGACGGTTACTATTCCATCAAGCCCCTTACCCCAGGTAAGTATAACGTGCAGTATAGCTACGTAGGCTACCAAACCCAGTTAATTAAGGATGTGCTGGTAAGTGCCGATAAAAGCACCGGTCAGGATATTAAAATGACTGCCGGCCAGGCCCTCAAAGAAGTGGTAGTAGTAGAATATAAGGTGCCTTTGATCGATCCGGGCAAAACTTCTTCGCAAAACACGGTTACTGCCGATGAAATCAAAAACATGGCTACCCGTAACGTTTCCGATATCGCAGCTACCACTGCAGGTGCTTTCCAGAGCGACCAGGGTAAAGGTATCAGTATCAAGGGTGGTCGCGAAGAAGGCACCGAATACTATATTGACGGTGTAAAAGTTACCGGTATCCCAACGCTGCCGGCTTCTTCTATCGAACAGTTACAGGTAATTACAGGTGGTGTTCCTGCCCGTTACGGCGACGTAACCGGTGGTATCGTTAACATCACCTCTAAAGGACCTTCTTCTCAATTCAATGGTGGTGTGGAATATCAAACTACCCAGGGTTTAGATGCCTACGGCTACAACCTGGTAAACGCCAACCTCACCGGTCCGCTATGGAAAACCAAAGCAAAGGACGGTAACCCTTCTAAAACCATCATGGGCTTCTTCGTTGCATTTGAATACCTCCGCCAGCAGGATCCTAACCCTTCTGCCGTTGGTGTATGGCAAATCCGTCCTGAAGTATTGGACGAACTCCGTATGAACCCGCTGCTGCGTAAAGAAACCGCCAAAGGCTTTAACTTGGCTTCGGAGAACATTACCTACAAGGATATGTATAAGCAGAAGGTGAAGCCTAACACCGTAGATAACAACTACCGTGCTAACGGCCGTATCGATATCCGCCCTGCCGATAACTTTACCATTACTGTGGGTGGCTCGGTAGTTTACCGCCAATACCACGACTGGGTTGAGAAATATACCCTGTTCAACAGCGAAAACAACCCGCTTTACAACGAAATGAACTGGAGGGTGTTTGGCCGCTTTACACACAACATTCAGTCTAAACCTTCTGCAGAAGATGAAGAAGGTAAGAAGAGAAAGTCTTCTGCTTTCCAGAACGCCTACTACTCTGTTCAGTTCGATTACGAAAAATACACCAAGCAATACCAGGACGAAACACACGGCACCAATCCGTTTAACTACGGTTACATTGGTAAATTCGATGTGCGCCGCACCCCGGTATTCGGTTTCGATACCCTGGCTGTAGGCAATCAAATTTATACCGGCTGGAAACAACTGGGCTACCAGGATACTGCCGTGGTATTTACCCCGGGTGCCCTTAACCCTTACGGTACCCGCTTTACACAACAATACTACGAGTTGTTAGGTGCTACACCTGATGCCAACGGTTCTTACCAGGTATATGGTGCCGATAACGACCAGTTCACTTCTACACTCGATCAAATCCAAAGTAACCAGGCCCTCATCAACGGTCAGCGTTCTAACATCGTTTACAACGTATGGTATAACACCGGCCGTCAGTACAACGGTTATGGTTACGATCGTAACGACGATCAGTTCCGTATTCGTTTGGAAGGTGCTTTCGATATCTTAAAGCCGGGTGCACCAAGCCGCAACAAACACTCATTTGAGTTTGGTGTGGAATTCGAACAACGTACCCAGCGTACCTATACGGTTTCGCCACTGGCTTTATGGCAGCGTGCCCGCTTGCTGGCTAACCAGCACCTGGATGCATTGGACCGCAACAACCCTATTTTCCGCATCAACGGTCAGGATTACACTTACCAGCAACTGCAAAGCGATCCAAACCTGAACTTCTATTTAACTGATACCATCCTGTTCGCGCGTTTATACAATGCCGATAAGCAATCGTTCTTCGACAAGAGCCTGCGCAAAAAACTGGGTAAGGATATCACCAATACCGATTACATCAACGTTGACGCACTCGATCCAAGTTTCCTGAGCCTGGACATGTTCTCGCCTGAGGAATTACTGGCCGACGGTTCTTCGTTAGTTACTTACCGTGGTTACGATCCTTACGGTAACCAGTTAAGCAAACAGCCTTCGTTCAACGATTTCTTTACCAAGCGCCGTGCGGATGGTGAACTGGAAAGAGCAATACCTGCTTTCCGTCCTATCTATACTGCTGCTTATATATCCGACCGTTTCTATTTTAAGGATCTTACCTTCAACGTAGGCGTTCGTTTCGACCGTTTCGATGCTAACCAGCCGGTGCTGAAGGATGAATACTCCCTGTATCCTATCCTCACAGCTTCTGAGGTTACCGAAATTGGCGGTAACGGTGTTACACACCCTGCCAGCATCGGTGGCGATTACAAAGTGTATATCGATAACATCAAGTCGCCAACCTCTATCGTGGGTTACCGTAATGGTTCCGTATGGTACGATCGTTTCGGTAACGAGTTAACCAGCGGTAAAGCAGTTGCCAGCGGTTCTAGCTCAGGTACTATTCAGCCTTACCTGAAAAACGCAAATGCTGATATCAAGAACCCCGACACCTTCGATCCAAACGGAACCTTTACCGATTACAAGCCATCGTTGATCGTAATGCCTCGTTTGCAGTTCTCGTTCAACTTAACCGACCGTGCTTTGTTCTACGCGCACTACGACATTCTTAGCCAGCGTCCGCAAACACGTTCAATCATGGATCCTACTGAATACCTCTACTTCGTAGATAATATCAGTACCCCTATCAACAACCCGAACCTGAAGCCGGAAAGAACCATCGACTTCGAATTAGGTTTCAAACAAAAGGTTAGCAACACTTCAGCATTCACCATCTCTGCTTTCTACCGCGAATTCCGCGATCAGATCCAGATCCGCAAAATCATCAATGCTTATCCTAAGGATTACATCACTTACGGAAACATCGACTTCGGAACTACCAAAGGTGTATCGCTCGATTTCGACTTACGCCGCACCGGTAACTTTAGCATGAAGGCTAACTATACCCTGCAGTTTGCCGAAGGTACCGGCTCGGATGACCGCTCGCAGTTAAACCTGGTTAACAGTAACCAGCCTAACTTCCGCAGCATCACCCCGCTTAACTACGATTCGCGCCACTTAATTAACCTGAACCTAACTTACAGCTACGGCGAAGGCAAGGACTACAATGGCCCTACCATCAAAAACAAACAGATCCTTTCTAACGCAGGTATCAACTTACAGTTAGCTGCACGCTCAGGAACCCCTTATACCGAACAGTGGTATGCTACACCGGAAGGTCTGGAAGGTCAGCCTGGTCGTCCTATCACCAAAGGTTCGGTTAACGGTTCACGTTTACCATGGTACTTCCGTGTAAACATGCGCGTATGGAAAGACTTTGCCTTCGTAGTTGGCAAGAAGAAAGAAAAAGAAGACAAGCGCCAGATCGACCTGCAGATTTACCTGCAGATCCAGAACCTGCTGAACAGCAAAAACCCTGTAAGCGTTTACCGTTATACTGGTGTTCCCGGCGACGACGGTTACCTGAGCGATCCTTCAAGTTCAACAGCTATCACGGCTGCGTTAAACCCTCAGGCTTATCGCGATCAGTATGCTGCTTATATCAACCGTCCTGATAACTACGCCTTACCACGTCGTATTTACTTAGGCGCTGTATTTAGCTTTTAATTTATAACACTATACACTAACCGAACGGAAACATTAATAAACGAAAACTTTCAAGTATGAAGCGATTTTTTTGGAAGACAACACTTTTGGCAGCGGTTAGCCTCGTAAGTGTTACTGGCAATGCCAGGGAGTGGATGAGCGGAACGGGTCAGGCACATGCCCCTAAATCGTCCTATAAAACGGAAGCAGGCGACTGTGTATCTCCCTCTGCCCAGTTCGATCTGGATATCAATAACGTGCGTGCCCGTTTGTTAACGGGGGGCGATGCATGGTGGAACTTAAGCGAAGCGCGTTACCAGGTGCCCAAAGGCGATGGAACAGGTGCCTCCTTAAACGCCCTGTTTGCCGGCGCTATCTGGATATCGGGTTACGATGCCGGTAACAACCTGAAAGTTGCTGCACAGCGTTACCGCCAGGGTGGTGATGATTACTGGCCTGGTCCGGTAAACACCAGCTCTACTGTCGATAAGGCTACCTGTACCAAATACGACCGCTTCTTCAGCGTATTAGGTGCCGATATCGAAAAAGCACAAACCGCTTTCTTACAGAAAGGATCGCAAACTACGATTGCTGATATACCTAAATCGGTGCTTGCATGGCCGGCAAAGGGTAACCAATACCTGCAAACCGACCCAAGCCTGATTGGTGAAACATTCCTGATTACCGATAACCTGGCTCCGTTTAAAGACGTGGACAATAACGGTGAATACGATCCTGTGAAAGGTGACTATCCTATCATCCCTTGCCGTAACGGTGAAGCCGAAGCATATGGCGATCAGATGGTATTCTGGGTATTTAACGACGTAGGTAACCAACACACCGAATCAAACGGTCAGTCAATCGGCGTACAGGTTAATGCCCTGGCATTTGCCTTCCAAACTACCGACGACGTAAACAACATGACCTTCTACAAATACGAAATCGTTAACAAGTCGCCTAACCCGCTTCTTAAAACATACGTATCGCAGTGGTCCGACCCCGATTTAGGTTGCTTTAGCAACGATGCGGTTGGTTGTGATGTAAACCGCAGCCTGGGTATCGTTTATAACCGTTCTGCTATCGATAACGATTGTAATGGTGTTGCCGGTTACGGTAGCGACCTGCCTTTAATTGGTATCGACTTCTTCGAAGGCCCGCTGAGCGATAGCGGCCAGCAATTAGGCTTGTCATCGTTCGTTTACTTTACAAACGGTGCTACTACTTCGCAGTCCGACCCTGCTTCTGCCGCCCAGTATCGTAACTACATGACCGGTCTGTGGGCTGATGGTACACCATTTACTTATGGCGGTACCGGTTACAACAGCGGTGGTGCAATCACTAACTTTATATTCCCCGGTAACCCGGCTATCAGCACCGAATGGAGTGAAGTGAACCCACAAACAGGTACCGGCCCTGCGCCTGGCGACCGTCGTATGGTACAAACCTCAGGTCCTTTCACCCTGGTTCCCGGTCAATCGCAATACGTTACGGTAGGTGTGGTATTTGTTCGCCCTGCCGGTGGTGTGGGTAACCCACCTAACTTTGCTACTACCATTGGCCCTGCCGATGATAAAGCACAGGCCTTATTCAATACCTGCTTTAAACTGGTGGATGGTCCCGACGCTCCTACTTTACAAATCCGCGAACTGGCTAACCAAATTATCATTAACCTGTTAAACCTGCCCGGCAGCAATAACTACGGCGAAGGTTACGATCAGGTAGATGGTCAGGTTGCCCAGATTATCGCCAGCGATTTAGGCGGTAAAGGCGACTCAACCTATACCTTCGAGGGTTACAAGTTATACCAGGTGGTTGACCCTAAAGTAGCTGCAACTGATTTGGATAACCCTGCCAAAGCTCTTTTAATTGCCCAGGTCGACGTTAAAAACGGTGTATCTAAAATCATCAACTTTGTAAAAGATGCTACCTTAAACTTAAACGTTCCGGTGCTGATGGTTGATGGTGGTGATAAAGGTATTACCAACTCGTTCAACATTACTACCGACTACTTCGCTTCTGGCGCTAACAGCGCATTAATCAATCACAAAACCTACTATTACACGGCTGTAGCTTATTCATATAATAACTACAAAGCCTACGACCAGGGCAACCCGGCCGCAGGTGGTCAGCAATTACCTTACCTGCAGGGTCGTGGTAACTTTAAAGTTTACTCTGCCATACCGCATATATCTGATCCGCGAAACAACGGTTCGGTATTAGGTGCTGCATGGGGCGATGGTGTGGAAGTAAAGCGTATCGAAGGCCGTGGTAATGGTGGCAACAACTTATTCCTGACTGCCGAAACCATTGAACAGATTCTGGCTTCCGGCTCTGGTTTAAGCGATACACTTACTTATCAAAAAGGATTCGATCCAATTGGCTTCCGTGTAACCGACCCGGTTAGCTTAAAAGAGTCGACCTTCGAATTGCAGGTGGTTGAAAAACAGGATACCCCGATTGGTGTAAAAACTACCTGGTTCCTGCGCGATCTCATCAGTGGCGACACCATCTTCAGCGATCGTCCGCTCGATCGTCCTTATCCGCAACAAATTGTAGCAACTACAAACAGTGGTATAATCGATTATGGTTTCTCAATTGCTTTAGGTACTCCGGCTCCTGTTCATACTATTCCGGGCACTTACCTCAACCACCCAACCAACTCACCTAACCGCTATGTATACGATGTGCAAACTTCGTCTATCGAGTTCCAAAACCCGGTTGACCGTTGGTTGAGCTTTGTAAAAGATGAAGGTACTTCGCAACCTGCTAACTGGATTCGTGCAGGTGTTAACATGAACGACCCTGCCAGCGATGCAAAAAATACCAAGGCATCTGCCGAGTCGTTTGATGATAACTGGTACTATGTATCTGCTACACCTCCAAGCCCTGCGTTCCAGAATACCGATACCCGTATGACTGATTCTTCAGAGGTATTCGAAAACATACTGGAAGGTACCTGGGCCCCTTACTGCTTAACTTCAAACTACAGCAAGCGTAACCTTACTACTACCGAACTGGATGCCGGTAAGCCACCTTATGTATATGGTCCCGGCTTTAAGTGGAGAAACTATAGCTCGCAGGTGCCACCTGAAAACAACCTCGATAGCTTGTTCAGTGTAGATATCATTATTACACCTGACCGCAGCAAATGGAGCCGTTGCGTGGTATTTGAAACAGGCGAAGACGAAAGTATTAACCTGGGTGCCGACGTAGCCCCTAACGGTAAAGCTGCCCGCAAAGGCCAGATCCGTATGGCTATCTCTAAGGTGTTCGATAACAACGGCAACCTGGTAACCGATCCAACACAAATCGATACCGGCCGTTCTTACTTCCCTGGTTACGCTATTAACGTAGAAACCGGCGAACGTCTGAACCTTGCATTCGGCGAAAGTTCCGACCAGGGCGACCAGAATGGCCGCGATATGTTATGGGATCCTACCCACGACGTATACAGTGCTATTTCGTTCCCCGGCAACCTTATCGACCGTATCCCTTACTTCGGTGGCAAGCACTTCATTTATGTAATGAAGAGCCGTTACGATGAAGGTGCAGGTGCACAACGCCTGTTACTCGATAACTATACCAACATCGGTAGCTCTCCGGCATTTAGTATTCCGGCTGCGCTGCGTTTATTATACCGCAGCTTAACCTGGACTTCTATTCCGTATGTTACTTCAGGTTACGATTTCCAGGCTGATGGAAACGGTGCGAAATACATTCCGCCTTCCGAAGTTAAAATCCACCTGCGTGTTGAGCGTCCTTACGACCGTTTCCTTACCAATGCTTCTAACGGTATCGACTCATTACCTCGTTACCAGTTCAGCACTATTGGCTTAGGAACCAAAGAAGAACAGAAAGACGTAGCGAAATCAGCACTGGATAACATCCGTGCGGTACCTAACCCTTACCTGGCTTACTCTATCTACGAAACTGACCAGAACAGCAATAAGATCAAGGTTACTAACCTGCCTAACAATTGCACCGTTACCATCTATGCTATGGACGGTACCATTATCCGTAAGTTAAACCGTGCTATTGGTGTGGACCCTGCTACCAACAAGAAAATTGATATCAGCGATGGTGCCAGCGTGGATGAGATCAACCTGGATAACTCTATTGACTGGGATCTGAAAAACGAAAAAGGCATTACAGTATCCAGCGGTATGTATCTGATACATGTTGAAGCACCGGGATTAGGCGAGCGCACCATCAAGTGGTTTGGCGCTATCCGTCCGGCCGATACATCTAACTTTTAATTAATTGTATAAAGTATACGATATGAAGCGAATTTTAGCAATAGTTACAGGCCTGGCAATGGCAACCGGCGTATTCGCCGGTAACCCCGACCGCCGTGGCGAAGCCGGTGCATACGAACTGGTGATGAACGGATGGGCGCGCTCTTCAGGCTTCTGGAGCATGAACTCCGCAACTATCCGCGGTTTGGAATCGGAGCGTGTAAACGTAGCCGGCCTGGCCTATACACGTAAAACCGAGGCAGCTGCTTCTTACACTATGTGGATGCAGGGCTCAGGCGTGGGATTGATCCATGCGGGTGTAGCACAGGGTTTTAAGGAAACCAATACGGTGGCATTAAGCATTCAGGCCTTAAACCTGGGTAATATTGAAAGAACAACTACCGAAAGCCCTGAAGGCGGCTTAGGCACTTATAAGCCTACGTTCCTTAATATCGGCGTATCGTATTCGCGTAAGTTTTCTAACAGTATTTACGGTGGAGTAACCTTGCGTATGATCAACGAAAGCATCGGTAACCTGAACGGTTTCGGCTTTTGTGTAGATGCAGGTTTACAGTATGTAACCGGCCCTAAGGATAATATCCACTTTGGTGTTTCGCTTCGCAACGTGGGTACGCCTATGCGCTTTAAAGGCGATGCTTTGGCCAATACCGTACAAATTATTTCCAGCACTACCTACCAGTTAACTGTTGAGAACAAGTCGAACAAATTCGAATTGCCTACCCAGTTAAACATCGGCGCTGCTTATGATTTCTGGATGGGTAAAAAGAAAGAAGTTGAACCTAAAGTGTACAAGCAGGATTACCGCTTAACTGCTATGGCTAACTTCACCTCCAACGCTTTCGGTTACGATTACTACGGTCTGGGTCTGGAATTCGGCTGGCGCGAGATTGTAATGCTGCGCGCTGCATACCGTATCGAGAATGGCATCTTCAAAAAAGATACCCGCCTGAACGTATACAATGGTTTATCGGCTGGTGTGTCGTTCGATGCGCCCCTTAAAAAGGATGGCCCTAAGCTTTGCATCGATTACTCTTTCCGCGCTACACAGCCGTTTAACGGCACGCACAGCATAGGCCTGCGTTTAACTTTGTAGGAAGAATTTCTAATTTCGTATCAACACAATATTAAGAGACGTCCCTGAAGAGGGACGTCTCTCATTTTTAAAACAACTGTTATGGCTATATTTTATGTTACCAAAGAGGGTATGGATAAACTGGTGGAGGAATTGAAATACATGAGGAGTGTGCGCCGCCCCGAAATAGCCCGCGCAATTGCCGAAGCAAGAGAAAAGGGCGATTTGAGCGAGAACGCCGAATACCATGCTGCTAAAGAAGAACAAGGCCACCTGGAAGCCAAAATTGCTGAACTGGAAACCCAGTTGGCCAGCGCCCGTGTAATGGACGAAAGTAAACTCGATACATCCAAAGCAGGCATACTTTCTACTGTGGAAGTAATGAACCTGAAGATGAAAAAGAAGATGACCTTTACCCTGGTAAGCGAAGCCGAGGCCAACCTGAAAGAAAACAAGATATCGGTTACCTCACCTATTGGCAAAGCATTACTTGGCCGCGCCGTAGGCGAAAAAACCAAAGCAGTTACCCCCGGCGGCGAAATGGAATTTGAGGTGTTACACATTTCCATTCAATAGGTCTTCATTCATCCTAAACGCTTAACTGTTATGGCAACCCTATTTACCCGCATCATCAACGGCGAAATACCCTGCTATAAAATTGCAGAGGATGAAAACTACTTTGCCTTTCTGGACATATCGCCGCTGGCAAAAGGCCACACCCTGGTAGTGCCGAAGGCCGAAGTGGATTATATTTTCGATATCAACGACCAAAGCCTGGCAGGGCTTACGGTATTTGCCAAAAAGGTGGCAAAAGCAATTGAAGCGGCAGTGCCCTGCAAACGCATTGGGGTGGCCGTAATTGGCCTGGAAGTGCCCCATGCACACATCCACCTCATTCCGCTCAACGCCATTCACGACATCGACTTCAGCCGGCCTAAACTGCAACTGCCCAAAGAAGAAATGGAAGCCCTCGCCGCCTCCATCCGCAGCAAATTCTAAATAACCAATCAACACAACATACAAGGCCCTCCGGGGCCTTTTTTGTTAAGCCAACACCAGCGCCGTTGTCATCCTGATCCCGAGAACCCTGCACACAATGCACAGATAAGCCCGAACGACAAACAACGAACCCTAAACAACAAACGGCCCATTCTACTGTCGGGCGTTTGTAACACGTGACCCCTGGCCCTTGTTGGTATTATAACTCCTCAGTAGGGCCTTTGAGCTTGTCATCCTGAGCCAGTCATATAAAACAACAGAGGCGAAGGATCCCCAACACACAATACGCAGATAAGCGCCAACGGCAAACAACGAACCGATCAATCTCTTCACCCTTCACACCCAAATCCCCCTTTTCTTAGTTCTCCGGTTGAGTATGCGGGACTTCAATTTTGCGCTTGTTGTTTTTTACTATATATTACAATTGAACCTATTTTTAATTCTCACTACAAAGCACGCTCTACCTTGAAAGGCTCACTCACAGGACAATTGAGTTTTAGCAAATGGACATTCCTGTTGCTTGCGACTATAGCTCAACTGTTCGCGACAGCCCAAAAGAACGATTATATCTGGCTATCAGGATACGGAAGTCAATGGGGGTATGATAGCTCCCAAAACATTCTTTATGGAACTTCCATAATGGACTTCAATCAGACACCGATCCAGGTGAGCTATGATAGTTTGAAAATGAATTTTTCAAGAACTACTGCTAGCCAATGTGCCCCAGATGGTGACTTACTTTTTTATACCAACGGTATTTATGTCGCTAATGCCTTAGGGGAAATACTTGAAAATGGAGATAGTATAAATGACGGACCATTTCTTAATTGGTATGATAGCAGTTGCCTTACTTGGGGGTATCCGGTAATCCAAGGGGGGCTGATTTTACCACACCCTTCGGAAAGTGGTTTGTATTACATAATAAATGCCTATATAGACACTACAGCACAGCCTTATTTGCTTTATACCCCTAAATTAAATAGCGCCCTTGTGGACATGAATTACAATTCTGGAAATGGAAAAGTGTTGTACAAAAATGCAGCTTTGGTCTCAGGAAATCTTGGCTCTGAGCCTACTGCGTGCAAACACGCAAATGGTCGGGATTGGTGGGTTATAGTTCAGGAAAGAGCAACAAATTGTTATAACAGAGTCCTTATTACACCCAGCGGCATCCAACACTTTCTGCCTAATTGCGAAGGAAGTCTTGTTTTGCAGGGCGCTGTCGGTGCCGCCTGTTTTTCTCCTGATGGTTCAAAATATGCCTTTCTTGCAGGATATAATGCACAGCATGGTTCCAGTGGATTGAATGTTTTTGATTTTGATAGATGTTCAGGGGAACTGAGTAATAATCTATTTATTCCAATACCGGAATTGGAAGATTCTGCTTTATTAGCTTGTGGTCTTTCATTTTCACCCAATAATAGGTTCCTCTATGTGGGTATAACTACAATGGTTTTGCAATTTGATATGGAAGCAGTCAATATCACCTCATCAGTCGAAATTGTTGCTGCTTATGACGGTTTTCAAGCTCCATTTGGTTCGGTTTTTCAGGCCATGCAACTTGGTGCAGATGGTAAAATATACGAAAGCTGCGGCAGCACCGAATGGATTTATCATGTTATTGAACGTCCTGACGAAAAAGGAGATTCATGCCTATTTACCCAGCACGGCTTATTGCTTCCTTCACCAAGTGCCGGTGTCCCTTTGTTTCCTAATTACCGGCTGGGTCCATTAACAGGTAGTGCCTGCGATACCTTGTTGGGGATGAATAACGCTGAAACAACTGGTGGCCTAAATGTTTTCCCAAATCCCGTGGCAGATGTTCTTACAATCGACTATGGCAATATAAAATGGGATAGAACCTCTCTGTCCCTTGAGATAAGGAACTGCCTGGGCGAAGTTATAAGTTCAATCCAGTTGCCGGAATATTCTGCGTTGCAGCATACAGATGTTTCAAAATATAGCGAAGGAGTATATCAGGTTAATCTTACCCGCAGTGGCAGGGTTTTAACCACAAAACGTTTTGTAAAGATAAATTAAACTTCTTCCCATAGCACACCATGAAAAGTAAAATATATCTGCATGTTCTTATGCTCCTCATGGCTATATGTAAATTGAGTGCTCAAAGTTCCTTTCTCAAAATCTATCCCGGCCAGCTTGCCACAAATGCTAATTTTTACGTGAATAGCATTCCTACATGCATGGAAAGATCAAGTTCTGGGAGTTTTTTCATAGGTGGGTATACGAGTGATCCCGATACGCTTTCGCTTCAAAAAATGCAGCTTCGAAAAATAGATTCGCAAGGGAATGAAGTATGGAATATTAAAGATAGGGTGACGACCTTCGATGAAATTGATGATCTTGTGGTTTATAGTGATAGTGTAATTTTTTGCGCTGTTCGATTAGGTAGCCAAGTGGGCTTGGTAAAGCGTAATTTTAATGGTGAGATAGAATGGGCGAAAAATCTGTTGTCGGATCCCGATACCTGCAGTGGACCCAACGCAATGATTAGAACTCATGACGGTAACCTGCTTTTGTGCGGCTCTCAATTTCGATGCACAGAAACAGATGGAGATATTATGCTAATTAAAATAGATACCACTGCGTCTGTTATTTGGAGAAAACGTTACGATCTGCCTTGGGATAATTCGGCTGGCGATATAGTTGAGCTGGCGGATTCGACATTAAGTATGGTTGGTGGCACAGATGAAATTGATTCTAACCACTTTTACACTAAGTCCTTTTTATGTAAGCTCGATGCTGCCGGAAATATCGAATGGTTTAAAACATATGGTACAGCGCAGGCCGCCTCTAGCATAGTCGTGTTACCGGATAGCACCTTTGGCATTGGAAATGGCATAGATAATTTTGTTATCCAAACCAGCAACGACGGATTGTTTTTTACAGCTGATGATACCGGTGGCATAATCGATCAATTTATGGATACCCTTGCATATGAAAATTTTATTGTGAAGCTTAAACGCCGGGGGAATACCATTTTTATGTTAGAGTATGCTTCATCTGGCCCCAACAACGATACATCCATAAATATTAGGCTTTTGAAGTATGATATAGCCGACCACCAGGTATTTTTTGTAAAGACCTTTAGCCTTGTCGGTTGGCAACAACCCAAGGATATGGAGGTTTTAGACAATGGTAGCGTAGCCATTACTTTTTTCGCATCGGATACAACTTGTCAGGGCTGTACGGGATTGGTGGTGCTAGACTCTACCGGTTGCTTTTACGAATGGTGCTATACGGGTATTGAACAGGTGGATGCTCCTGAAATTCTTGCCTACCCCAATCCTTTTACAAATGTTATTAGGTTAAAAGGCATTCAAGATGGAAATGCAACTGTTACAGTTTTTAATTCCAGCGGCGGCGTGGTTTATAGTCAAAAGCATATTATTCCCGATACTCCACTTCAACTTCCGGACCTATTCGAAGGAGTATACTTTATGCAAATAGAAGAAGGAGCGGTAAGAAAGATTATAAAGCTGATTCGCCTGCACTAAAATGTCCTTCCGTAAACAACTAACAACTAACTCAGCATTTACTGCCGCGCGTTTGTAACGCGTGGCTAATAACAAACAACGAACTATCCTGTCGCGCGTTTACAACGCGTGTCAACTAAGCTTCGCGTTTGCAACGCGATAACCGGACACATCCCTCTTCAAAACCGGATAAAGCCTCCTCTGGAACAACGCCAACGACAAACAACGAGCCCATACAGCAAACGAACAATTTTTAAGAAATAAAATTAGAAACTAAACGTCTTTTATTATATCTTTGTAGGATGATAGTTCCTTGACATACCCTTGAAGCACTAAAACAACCGGCAGCCACGCGGTTACTCCTTTGGCCCTCAGAACCGAAGACGTCACCACCTTGCCATTTCGGTAACGCATTAAAAATTGCACAATTTGTGCACTTCAAAATCAACTGCACAAATCTGCACAAATCACCTAAGCCGGTTAAAGGAAACCCCGGAATTCAGGCTGATTTAACAGGAAAATACCACCTATGGAATATTCTCTAATATGTGCACAAGAGAAAAAGTGTAAAGGAGTGTAAAGTTACCTGGTGGCTTGTAAAGTGGTGTCTGCTTTCTGATCTCTGTTTTCTGTTCTCTGCTTTAAAAGTGTAAAGGAGTGTAAAGAAGCAGGGGTGGACCGAACTTGGTGTCTAATTTCTGATCTCTGTTATCTGCTCTCTGTTTTTCTAACGTGGTGTCTGCCTTCAGCCATCTGATTTCACTAACCTCTTGTTAAATAATCTTCCATCATCATCACAATGGTAAAATCAGCCTCAGCCGGATTAAACCGCAACTGATGCAACTTATCGAGGTATTCTTTGTTCAGCGCTGCACGGCTTTTGCCATCCGTGGCGCGCATAGCCTCCTTCATATAATTAACGGCAAACTGGTGAATAGGGGAGGTGTGCAGATAATTGATAAAAAAGCGGTAGGTGCTTTTTAAAAGATTAGAGAGATACGTGAACTCTTTCATCTCAAAACGCAGCATCAGGTTGATGATGCGCACTATGCCTACATAATCGCGGCGTGTTTCGCCATTGGTCAGTGCCAGCAGATCGTTTACTTCGGTAAGGCATTCATCGGTTTGGCCCAGGCGCAGGTAGGCATAGGCAATGGTAGCACGCAGCGAATACACAAACGATTTATGCAAAAACGCAGCATTCTTTTCCAGGCCTTCTTTCGAATACTGGATGTATTGTTTGATTTTTTCCGATTCGTGCTGGCGGATATAGTATAACAGCGCAAACGTACTCACTGTTTGAAAACGGTTGGCATCATGAAAATGACTATGCAAATGCATTTGCTCCATAAAGCGAAGGTTCTTCTCAAACTCCGAGAAGTTGCCGGTCATCATGCTGGCCGCCATATAGTGGTAGTAACCAACCACTACCCAGTTCGAAACGGTAGGTGGCAGTTTTTCATGCAGTACAAAGTCCAGTTTCTTTTGAGCGTAAGCAAAGTAACTCGGATAATCGCCCAGCGCACAGTAATACAGCGTCCAGAATTCCAGGAAGGTATGACGCGCCTTCAGGCTCTTCATCTCTTCGTAGTTGCGCAGGTAACTGTTCTTTACCAGTTGTTCCAGTTCGCCGCGCAGCGCATTGGGTTGATTGTTGCGCTCGTAATGCATCATGCTGTGCAGTTTAATGTTGGCATTCATCAACTGCCGCAGTTGGCGGATTTTTTCCATCAGCAGGTCTTCCTCCTGGTCCAGTGTATCCAGGGTTACCTGCGGTTCGTTATGGTAATAGCCAATGGCGATAAGTCCGCGTTGCATGGTAATAATGTGCAGAAGGTCGTTTAGCTTTTCATCTTCATAAGCTTCTTCCTTCAGCTTTTCAATCATTCGCTTGGCCATGGGTATAAGGCCTTTGGCTATTAAGCGCTTAATGTCCAGCACCTGAACCGTAATATCACGGTCCTCGCGCACAGTCAGTTCGCTGTGCCGCATGGTTTTAATAATCAGGTTTTTGAGATAGTGTTTGGTAACAGGGAAGTTCTTACGGAACTTCTGATCGCGGAACTTCTTGAACAATCGTTCTTCGTCATAGCGCTCTTCTTCATTCAAAAAGTTGAAGACCTGCAGGTAAATAGGGCTGCTGCCTTTCTCGTAAAGGTTTACGTATTGCGTAAAAAATTTCTTTTCGCTTTTGCTTAAACTCTTCACCAATAAGAAAAGCTCATCCTGCTGTTCCATAGCTATTTGCTGTGCATGTAAAGATACACTTGCAAGTTCCAACGCGCAAGCGTAAAACAATAGATTAAAAGCAGGTTTTTAGAGGCGTTATAATCGTTATATTTTGCTGTTTATCAATAAAATAAAGGCTTATTAAAAACTGAAAAGCTAATTAGAAATAAAACCATGTAATAAATGACATAATAGTGCGATCAAAATATTGTAAATCAATAAGATAGTAAAGGTTTAGACCTTGAATTTTTAATGAACCGCTTTTTTTGGTGCCAAACGGCATTTTCGGGCTGCGTAAATTTGAGTCACAAAATCGCGAAGCTATGACCAGTCCCGAATCTAAGCATGTGGCTTTTTTGATAATGGGGTTCTTTTATATGTTGTGTCTGTTGATAGCCTGTGTAGCCTTAATCTACTACAGCGGCCATTAATAGTGCAGCAACTGACCCGCTCAGCCGGCCTTTTTTAGCCCTTAAGTTTACCGGGGTTATTTTTTATGAAGTCGCCCCAGCCTGCAAACTTTTTGGCACCGGCAACCGTGTTCCCCGATTGAAAGTGATGGCAAACTGCCGCGGCTAGACCATCGGTGGCATCCAAAAACTTGGGTTGTATTTCAAAGCCTATCAATCGCTGCATCATGGCGGCAACCTGTTCCTTGCTGGCATTGCCATTACCGGTTACCGACTGTTTGATCTTCTTTGGTGAGTATTCGAATACCGCTACATTATTGGTAAGCGCCGAGGCAATGGCCACACCTTGTGCACGGCCCAGTTTTAGCATACTTTGTACGTTTTTGCCGTAAAAAGGGGTCTCAATGGCGCAGGCGGTAGGGTGGTAGTTTTCGATAAGGCCCTGCACCTTTTCGTAGATGATTTTGAGTTTTACCAATGGGTCATCGTACTTGGATAGCTGCACCACACCCATGCTTACAAGGCTCATTTTATTGGCGCTTTTGGCACTGCCGCCAATTTCGATAATGCCGTATCCAAGCACTATAGTGCCGGGGTCTATGCCAAGTATAATGCGGGTGCTGCCTGCCATTTGGTGGTAAATGTAAACTGCCCGGTGTAATTTGCTAAACGGCTTTTAGGTATGTAAGCTAATTACCTAAGTTTACGGGGTAATGAATAGATGGCGCGATAAAGCTTGGTTGGGGATAAAGGTGGGGCTGTTTGTAGTGCTAACCGGTGTACTGGTTAACCACATCTTTTTGCAACCCGACTTTAAACCGGAGCTGGCACGCTTTAAAATGCAAATGGCAAATGCGCCGCTGCTCTATCTGCTGGTAGCAATAGCACTTATGCCCTTGAACTGGCTAACCGAAGCAGTGAAGTGGAAATGGTTGTTGCAAACCCAAGTAGCTATAACCGACCTGCTGAAGGGTGTATTGGCCGGCATTACTTTCGGCTTGGTTACACCCGGGCGTAGTGGCGAGTTCATTGGCCGGGTGCTGTATGTAAAAGAAACGGATAGTGCACGGGTGTTTTACCTCAGCAGTTTGGGAGGCATTGCACAAACAGTGGTTACCTTAATGGCAGGTACAATATTCCTTGCCTTTTGGAGCGGCAGTCAGTTGTTAACCGGCGTGGCTATTGGTCTTTCGGTGGTGTTTCTTTTGCTCTATTTCCGCTTCGATGTGGTGAGCACCCTGCTAGGTAAGGTACCTTTACTAAGCAAATACGGCTGGGTGTTGAACAATGCCTACCTGCCTTCACCGCTTATGACTATGCAGGTGTTACTTGTTTCAGCAATACGGTATACGGTGTACTTAGGGCAGTATGTGCTGTTGGGCTTCTACCTTGGCATAAGTGATAGTTGGGTAGCCCTTACGGTCTATAGCGGGGTGCTGTTGGTGCTGCAAACGTTCTCGCCATTGCTGCCATTGCTGGATGTTAGCTTTCGCGGGGTAGTGGCCTTATATGTGTTTGCCAGCCTTACATCCGATCATTTAGGTGTATTATGCCTTACTACGGGTATCTGGTTTATTAATCTGGTGGTGCCGGCTATAACAGGTTATCTGTTTATCTTGCGCCGCACAAATTACATGCATGCTGTTAGGGGATGATTATTACATGCGCCTGGCCTTAAAGGAAGCCGGCTACGCTTACCAGGACGATGAAGTACCCGTTGGTGCGCTTATAGTTTGCAATGGCAAAATAATAGGTAAAGGCTACAACCAAACCGAACGCCTGAAGGATGTAACCGCCCATGCCGAGATGATTGCTATAACGGCTGCAGCCAACTACCTGGGCAGTAAGTTCCTCGACGACTGCACGATTTACGTAACGCTGGAGCCTTGTCCTATGTGTGCTGCGGCGCTGCGGTGGGCCCGCATTGGCAAACTGGTATACGGCGCTACCGACGAGAAAGCCGGCTTTATGCTGCACGGCCCTAAAATGCTTCACCCCAAAACCGAGGTGGTAAAAGGCGTAATGGAAAACGAATGCAGCCTGCTGGTAAAGGAGTTCTTTAGAGAAAAGCGGCAGGCTTAACAAACCGCCGGCAATAAATGCCCGGTTGCTACGTCCTTATAAGCGGTGCAGGTAATGCTATTGTTGCTTATACTTGTAACCTCATTAATCATACTTAAAACCAAAACATATGGCTTTTACATTACCAAACTTACCTTATGCTTTCAATGCGCTGGAACCGCACATTGATGCCCGCACTATGGAAATTCACCATGGCAAACACCACAATGCTTATGTAACCAATCTGAATGCGGCCATCCAGGGAACTGAATGGGAGAACAAATCCTTAGAGGAGATACTGGCCAATATTTCTAAACTGTCACCGGCCGTTCGTAACAACGGTGGTGGTCACTGGAACCATAGCTTCTTTTGGGAAGTAATGGCCCCTAATGCCGGCGGCACACCAACCGGCGAGGTTGGTGATGCTATCAACAGCACTTTCGGCTCTTTCGATAAGTTTAAAGAAGAGTTCAGCAAGGCTGGTGCAACCCGCTTTGGCAGCGGCTGGGCATGGTTAGTAGTTAGCGGTGGCAAACTGGTAGTAACCAGCACTCCTAACCAGGACAATCCCTTAATGGACATCGCCGAAGTTAAAGGTACTCCTATTTTAGGTGTGGATGTGTGGGAACATGCCTACTATCTCAACTATCAAAACCGTCGTCCCGATTACCTTGCGGCCTTTTACAACGTTATCAACTGGAATGAAGTGGCCAAACGTTTTGCAGCTGCCAAATAGTAATTCAATTGATTTAGGACTAAATAGAAAGGGCAGCCATCAGCTGCCCTTTCTATTTATAAGTTGCCCTTAATCAGGTTTTATTCTACCGTAACACTCTTGGCAAGGTTACGTGGCTGATCGACATTACAGCCGCGTAATACGGCTATATGGTAGCTAAGTAACTGCAATGGAATAGTAGCAATCAAAGGCTCCAGGTATTCTTTGGTTTCGGGTATTTCAATGACGTAGTCGGCCATCTTTTTAACCTTGTCGTCACCTTCGGTAACAATGGCTATAATTTTGCCTTTACGTGCTTTTACCTCCTGAATATTGCTGATCACCTTCTCGTAGATGTTGTTCTTAGTAGCGATTACCACAACCGGCATTTCTTCATCTATGAGCGCAATTGGGCCGTGTTTCATCTCGGCTGCAGGATAGCCTTCGGCATGGATGTAGGAGATCTCTTTAAGCTTTAATGCACCTTCCAGCGCTACCGGAAAACCATATCCGCGCCCCAGATACAGGAAGTTGCGGCTGTCCTTTAACTGCTGGGCCAGTGCAATAACCTGTTCCTCGCATTTGAGGGTCTGTTCTACCTTTTGAGGGATAGATTCCAATTCTGCAAACGCCGCGCGTAAATCAGCTTTGGTAGCCTTACCGCGTATCTCTGCAAAACCAAAGGCCCATAAGGTCAATACGGCTACCTGCGCGGTAAACGCTTTGGTAGATGCAACACCTATCTCCGGACCTGCGTGGGTATAAGCCCCGGCGTGGGAGGCACGTGGTATAGAAGAACCTACTACATTACACAAACCGAAGATGGTAGCTCCTTTTTCCTTGGCTAATTCAATAGCAGCCAAAGTATCGGCTGTTTCGCCTGATTGCGATATAGCAATTACGAGGTCATCCTCATTGATAACCGGATTGCGGTACCGAAACTCAGAAGCATATTCTACTTCCACCGGAATGCGGGCAATATCTTCAAAAAGGTATTCGCCTACCAAACCTGCATGCCACGAGGTGCCGCAGCCAACAATAATAATGCGGTTCAGGTTTTTGATTTTGCCTTCGTATTCCTTAAGGCTACGCATGGCAAAATGCCCGTTAACCGTGTCGAACCGGCCACGGATGGAATCAAAGATAGAGCGTGGTTGTTCGTGAATTTCTTTCAGCATGAAATGCTCATAGCCGCCTTTTTCAATGGCTTCCAGGTTCATCTCAAGCGTTTGGATATAGGGGGTTTTCTCTACGTTATCGATGGTTTTTACTGTCAGTTTACCCTCTTTAATAAAGGCAATTTCCCCATCGTTCAGGTAGGTAACATTCTTGGTGTATTCGATGATCGGTGTGGCATCCGAAGCCATAAAGTATTCATCATCTCCAAGGCCCACTACAAGGGGAGAGCCTTTACGGGCCCCAATCATTTGGGTGGGGTCGTTTTTAGAGATGATCACAAGCCCGTAAGCACCAACCACTTCATTAAGTGCCAATCGAACTGCTTCTTCAAGTGGTTCATTCGTATGCTCCTTAATTTCTTCAATAAGGTGGGCAAGCACTTCGGTATCCGTATCGCTGGCAAATACATGACCGCGATTTATCAGTTCTTCCTTTAACGTTGCATAGTTTTCGATAATGCCGTTGTGTATGATGGCAATATCGCCGCTTTGCGAAACATGCGGATGCGAGTTTATATCGTTAGGCTCGCCATGTGTGGCCCAACGCGTATGGCCCATACCTAAGGTGCCTGAAACGTCTTTTCCTTCCGCTTCCTTCTCCAGGTCGGCTACCTTGCCTTTCTTTTTGTAAATATTTAAATCTCCGTTTAACAAGGCAACACCGGCACTATCGTAACCACGGTATTCTAACCTCTTCAATCCTTTAATTAATATCGGATACGCCTGGCGATGGCCGATATACGCTACTATTCCGCACATAACGTTACAGTTTGGTGTAAGTAATTAATAAAGTTACCTGTAATTTTTGGTCTGTGGAAGAGTTGGCAATTGCTACCCTTTCCGTATTCGTGTTGGCAGATAGTGTTTTCAGATAGAATCCATTGTTCCTATAGGTGGCATTCAGCAAACGCTGAAAATAGGTGGTAATAACAAAGTGATAGCGGGTGAGTGTTTGTCCTTCAACCGTTTCGTTTACACGCACACCGCCAAAGTGTGAAAGGCCATCATCTTCCAGTTTCTGCAGTTGTCCGGCATCATCAATGCGGTATAAATCCAGTAACAACGGAGCCAGGTAAGTAGTATCACCTGGGCTTTGCGTTAAGATTAATTCTGCCTTATTGATGCTGATGTTTTTAGGCAAACTGTCCAGGTCAGTAATTTCAAGTTTGCCGAATGTACCTGCACCGCTTTGTATAAATACTTTTTCGTCTCCTGCGGGGTTAGGCGTATTGAGCGCTGTTTGCACAGCAGTTCCGGTATAATTATTATCGGTATGCTGAACCGTTACTCCGGTAATCGGAATGGTGTAGGCCAGTGAGTCACCTTGGTTAGTATTATGATAATACAGCGTTATTCCGCTGATAGCATTCCGTATATCGAAAAACACGGCACCGTTGCCGGGTGTCGAACTACTGGCAGTAATGTAGAAGCCTTTAAACAGGCTTAAGAAAGAAGTTAAATCGCGTAAGGCGTTTGTATCGGCAGTTAATATTTTGTTTCCAAAGCTGTTGGAAAGTTTAATGCGCAAGTGCGGAACATACTTTACACCCCATACTTCGACACTATCGGTTGTGTTAGGGGTAAAGCCGGTTACCTGCCCAATAAGTGGTGTACTAACTGCAAATGAGCTTGTAGTATAATACTTAACCGAGTCAATCATATCCTGATTCAACTCGTAAACATTCAAATCAATAGGCTGGTTGAAATTGCCGTATTTACCATTGTAAACCAGCGAAAGGTAAACTTCATCCAAGACTGGATTTTCGCCAAAGCTGATATTGTTGCTGGTGATGCGGGGCTGTGCATAAAAGCCAGCCACGGTAGTGCCAAATACAGGGTCAACCAGGTTACCAACCAGGCCAACGGATACACCGTTAGAAGCCAGATTGGTTTCTGCAAGGGTCTGTACCTTAAAGTGCAGCGTGTCCTTAGCCAGGTTAATGTTATCGTCGGAGTTAAGCAGATCCTTGTCCTCAATGGCGGGATCCTTACAGCCGGTTAAAATAAAGAAGCACCAGCAAGTTAAAATTGCCGGTGCTCTTTTAATAAGTAGCCAGTATGTTGATTTCAAATGAAGTTGATTCACGGGGCGCAAATAAAGCAAAAACCTTCAAACGGCTAGTTCGCCATTAAATTGTTATAGAACTGGGCGAAACTTGAAATGAGGGTTTCCTCGTTGTTTTCCTTCAATTTGAATACCTGTTTGCCTTTGGCCTTTTTAAGCTGCGTGTTCACTTTTTCATCCAGGCTTTCACCTACCATTAGTGCATCAGCATACTGCAAGCCACCGATATGCAGGCTGGTATTGTCACCATTTTTGAAAAGATCTACATCCTTTTTGGTGATTTCATCGCTGATTGCCAGTTTGGTAGCAAAATCGCTCTTGAGTTTTTCCTCAAATTCGTTTTTGGTAACAGAATAGATGATTTTGGCGTTGGCAAATACAGGATCATCCTTATAAGTGGTTTTCAAATACATAGGAATTAAACTGGTCATCCAGCCGAAGCAATGAATGATATCAGGCGGCCAACCGAATTTGCGCACGGTTTCGAGCGCACCTTTGCAGAAGAAGATCATGCGGTCGGAATTGTCGTCGAAAAACTTGTTGTTTTCGTCGTGGAAAACCAGTTTTCTTTTGAAGAAATCTTCGTTATCCAGGAAATAAACCTGTAAACGAGCACCGGGAAGAGAGGCCACCTTTATTACTAACGGATAGTCTTCGTCATTGATAATTACATTAATCCCCGAAAGGCGTACCACCTCGTGAAGGCGATGGCGTCTCTCGTTAATGATTCCGAACTTTGGCATCAGCACCCGGATTTCCATACCGCTTTCCAAAATATATTTGGGTAGCTCGTTGGCAATCTTCGAAACCTCAGTTAAAGCCAAATACGGATCCATCTCCTGCGTAATAATTAGGATTCTCTTTTTTTCCATATTATTGTTGGGTTTAGAAAAAGTGAATAAAAGCGTAGAGTGTGTTTCAATAGACAGTGTAGTTGTGAATGGGAATGCAAAAATAACAACAAAAACCCCAAAAAACCTAACTTTTACAGTATTATTGTGTTAATGCCCTTAGCAAATGCTCCTCTTTAAGCGCATACAAGATATTGAAAATCATTTGAAAGGGCTCAAAAGAATGGGGCTGAGTATTGGTTTTGTGCCGACCATGGGTGCCCTACACCAAGGACACCTCAGTTTGCTCAAAAATGCTCAAAAACGCACCAAAATTACGGTTTGTAGCATTTTCATAAATCCTACCCAATTCAATGATCCGGCTGATTTTGATAAATATCCGGTAACAATTGAGAAGGATATCGAACAGTTGTTAGAAAACGGATGCGATATACTTTTCCTGCCTTCGGTAAAGGAAATGTATCCCGGTGGGTTTGAAAATAAAACAAGAATTGACTTTGGTTTTTTGGCCCAAACCCTGGAGGGGGAACATCGCCCCGGGCACTTTGATGGCATGGCCCAAATAGTAGAGAAATTATTGCGGGTTGTAAAGCCCGACATGCTCTTTATGGGTTTAAAGGATTATCAGCAGCAATTAATTGTTGGAGAACTAATCAGGAAACGGCGGTTACCGGTAGCCTTAGTACCACTGCCAACGCTGCGTGAGAAGGATGGACTGGCCATGAGCAGCCGCAATGTAAGACTCGATAAAGTAGCCCGCAGAACGTCACTGGGCCTATCGAAAGTACTTGCTGGAGTAAAACAGGAGATCATTAAAAGCCGGAAAACCAGCAAGACGCAAGTAGAAATGCTGGATGCCATACAGCGCAAAGCGCTTACAAAACTTAGTAATATGAAAGGTGTTGAAGTGGAATACTTGCAGATACGCAACGCAAACACCTTAGCATTGCCCCAAAAGAAAACTGAAAAACTGGTAGCCCTGGTAGCCGCCAAAGTGGGTGGGGTACGGCTGATAGATAATGTATTGGTATAGGCCTTTATAGGTTGTTGCCAACTATTCCAAAATCGAACTTCTAAAATCCAAAAACTGGTTACTTTCGCCCCGTTATGCAAATTACAGTTTATAAGAGTAAGCTACACCGGGTTACGGTTACCCAGGCCGACCTCAATTATATTGGTAGTATTACTATTGATGAAAACCTAATGGATGCCGCCAACCTGGTAGAGCATGAGAAGGTGCAGATTGTGAACGTTAATAATGGTGAGCGTTTGGAGACCTACGTTATTAAGGGTGAACGTGGAAGTGGTATAATTTGCCTGAATGGCCCTGCTGCCCGTAAGGTGAGCGTGGGCGATATCATCATTGTGATTTCGTATTGCAGCCTGACCATGGAAGAATACAAAGCGCACAAGCCGGTAACCGTGCATGTAAATGCGGCTAACGAAGTAACCGAGTAATTTTTTAAAGCCTGCCACGGGTTTATTGATCTATGAAAAAACATCTTGCTTCAGCCATAAAGCTTCTTCTTTCCCTTGGCTTGGGTATTGGCCTCATTTGGTGGATTGTAAGCCATATGACTCCCGAAGAGCAAGAAAAAACCTGGGATGCTTTTAAACGCGCAAAATACGGATGGATACTGCTAGCGCCTGTGTTGGGCATTCTTAGTAACCTTAGTCGTACCCAACGCTGGCGACAGTTATTAGAGCCCACGGGTCATAAGCCCGGATACTGGAATACCTTTTTCAGTATCATGATGATGTATTTCTTTAACTTGTTTTTTCCGCGATTAGGGGAAGTAACCCGTTGCGGAGTGTTAGCCCGATACGAAAAAGTGCCACTTGATAAGTCAATAGGCACCATGGTGGTAGAGCGCTTTGTCGATCTCTTATCTATTTTAGTAGTGGGGGGGATTTTACTGCTATTTGAGCGGGAACGACTTATGAATTTTTGGCAAAAGAAATCTGAATTGGCTGCAGCTAAAGGTGCCACAGCGGCTGATGAATCGCATGCTATTTATTGGGTTATTGCTGCGGTTGCCGTTTTAGTATTAGGCGCAGTTGCCTTTTGGTTTTTACAACGTAAGCATGGTATCGATAAATTGAAAAGCATGGCCATAGACCGCATTAAGGGCCTGTGGGAAGGGTTAATGAGTATCCGTAATGTGCGCCGTCCCTGGGAATTTTTATTCCATACCGTATTTATTTGGTTCTGTTATCTTATGATGGTGTATGTAAGTTTCCCTGCACTGGAAGAAACCAAAGGCCTGGGTATTTTTGCTGCGATGGCAGGATTGTTCATGTGCGGATTTGCCATCGTGCTATCGCCGGGCGGTGTAGGTTTTTACCCTC
The DNA here is from genome assembly GCA_044225825.1 of Chitinophagales bacterium. Classification (GTDB taxonomy): domain Bacteria; phylum Bacteroidota; class Bacteroidia; order Chitinophagales; family LD1; genus Bog-950. The sequence goes on along the minus strand of JBGAIB010000001.1, from coordinate 358,821 downwards.
TGTTTATGCAGTTTGTGCTGGTTATGTATGGCGTTGATAAAAACATTGGTTATGCCTTTGGTTCGGTAGTTTGGGCAGCACAAATTGGATCAATGTTCTTGGGAGGCCTGGTTTCCTTGATTTTACTGGCAATATTGAACCGCGAACCGGCGTTAGATAACGGGACACCTTTAAAGACAGCACCTTGATTGAAGACGAAAAAATCAGATCAAAAATTTTTTCGCTTCCCGACTTACTGAAACGCGTTGAGTTTTGGCGCAAGTTGGGTGATACCGTTGTGTTTACAAACGGTTGTTTTGATATACTACATACGGGACACGTACATTTGCTCAGCACCTGCCGTCAATTTGGAGATAGAGTAATAATTGGCCTTAATAGTGACAGCTCTGTTCAGCGATTAAAGGGACCTCAACGCCCTGTAAACCGTGAAATGGAAAGAGCTGTAGTGCTTGCTGCCCTGCAAAGCACAGATGCTGTTTGTTTATTTAGCGATAATACTCCTGAAACACTGATACACGCTTTAAGCCCAGATGTATTGGTTAAGGGTGGCGATTGGAAAATATCTGATATAGTAGGTGCCGATTATGTTCAAAGCTATGGCGGATCCGTTAAAACAGTTGAATACCTGCAAGGTTATAGCACTACTAAAATTATTGAAACCGCTAAAAAGTAGGTTCAACCTAATGCCTTCATCCAATTTAGTCTGTCAAAAAAAACTTCGTTACGAGTTATAAGCCCATCCTTCAGTTCCACGATATCAAGACCTGTTTCCTGAATAGTTGTGGTACCAGCAGGAATAAGAGCCTGCCATTTTAAAGTAAATCCTTTTGGGTTAGGTATAATTTCGATTACGTCCCATTTCCACGCGGGGTTCATAGCTAATAATTTTTCGAAGTAAGGCAGCAATTGAGCATGGCCTTTCAATCCGTTGCGTTTGGCCGGGTCCGTATAAAATGCATCCGGGTGGTAAAACATTAGTAATTGCTGCGGTTGATTACCCGTCCAGGCATTGAGCCATTCTTTTGCAAATTGAAGGTGGTCCATGCGATTAGTTTAGGAACAATCCAGAATTGCTTTTTATGCTTTGCAGCATCCGGTTTTTAACCAGGCTATTAGCATCCATAATCATTTTTAAATCGGGAGGAAAGGGTAGGGGCTGCCCGCCGATGCGCTGTTGGCTTAGTTTACTTAATGCCCTGGAATCGCCTTTGTAAAAACCGTAGTAGTTTTCGAAGTTTACAGTTTCGCCAAATGGTACACTTTTAAGCAAAGTGCCGTTGCCTGCCTGCTGGAATTCGTATTCGCCTGCTACCAGGCAGCTTTTAGTTTGAGCTGTTTCGCGCACCTTGGCAACAACCGTAATCATTTTGGCAGTTTTAATGTCGTTACCAAGGCTATCCTTTAATACGTTACCCTTTTTATCCTTAGCATAAATCCAGCCGTCCTGCAAGGTTTGGCGGTCCTCATACTCTCTTTCGCTTATGCGCTCGGGGGTAACATCAATACGTGTAATTTTAACCAGGACCTTGTAATCAGGGTTTGTAGAAGCATCTGAACTAAACTGAACCCAGCGGCTGTTTAATTCAGCAGCATTAATTTTTTTCAGTTCAGCTTCAAAATCCTGCGGTAAAACCACGCGCGCATCATTCCGCATCACAATCTGCACGTACTCCCGACCACGGGTAAGTGCTTCGTTCATCTTCTGTTTGCTATCCTTGTATTCTCCCGAAATGCCTTGAAGGTTTTCCAGTTTGTCGTAGGCTTCGCGGATATCGCGTTTATTGTTACTCTCCAAAAGTTTTATCGCGCTGGTATACAGGTATTCGCTGGTCTTGTTTTTTGAATCAGCTAATTCCGCATCAATATTTACCAATTTGATATCAGCATTGCGGAACTCTTTTTTTATGAAAAGTGGCAGTAAGGGGCTTACTATCTCCTGGCGTTGTCTGATTTGCTCATAAAGACCATAGATTTTTTCGTAGTTAGCCGGATTGCCTTCCAACTTAAGTTGGTTTATACGGGCTAAATCCCTCTCATTAGCCGTGCGGAAGGCCTGTTCCAACACCAGAATGTCCGTTTTGCGGTTTTTGTTATTCCTTAATTTATAAGCTGCGGCACGCACGGCATTATCATAATCTCCTCTTTTTAAATAATCTTTACTTATTGAACAGCCGGCAAGGGTTAATGCAATTAGAAAAAATAAGGGTATTTTGGTGTAACCTTTCATGGGTAATTGTTGTAAAACTCTGATTACGAATAACTGTGCCAAATTAATAGCGGATGGCAATTTTTTACGATAATACACAAGAATTGACTGTAAAATCGGATGAACGGGATTTTGAAGAAAAGGTTCGCAATAACGAAATGAACCCGGTTCTTTCTGTGTACTTAAGTCTGCTTAACTTAGGAACGCAGGATGTGGACCACCACAATCAACAGAAGTATATACGCCTCTGCAACTTTGTATCTCTTATAACCTTTATTGGGGCTCTTATTTATGTAGTGTTTGCCATAATATGGGAAAATTGGTATTGGCTGGGAGCTGTATTAGCACTGGGGGTTACCTGTGTTAGTGTGTTAATGCTCAATTCTTTTGGCAAAACGAACATTAGCAGATTAGTTTACCTGTTGGTAGTAAATGCACTGGTTTACCTGAACGCTTTATTTATAGGTCCCAACGGGCATTTGGAGCAATATTTTGCAGTAGCCGTTATTGTGCCTTTCCTGATTTACGACCTGAAGGAAACGGCCATGATTGTTTTCGGAGTGATATTACCCATTGTACTGATCTATACGTTTGATTTCGTAAGTCCGCTATTCTTAAATTATAACCTTACACCTGCCCAGCAATCTATAATGGAACGAGTGAACATTATGGGGCAACTGGCATTAGCAATAGCAGGCGTTTATCAGTTGGTTAATTTAAATAAGAAGACCGAACTAGAGTTGGAAGCCAGTAATGCCCAAATGATGCTGCAAACGGCTGAGCTTCGGCGAAGCAATAGCGATCTGGAGCAGTTTGCCTATATCATATCGCACGATTTGAAAGCCCCGGTGCGAAATATCAGCAGTTTTATGAACCTGCTGGTAAATAAATACAGCACCGAACTAAGCCCTGAAGCAAAAGAGTTTGTAGGATATTCGCATACCGGCGCTAAAAGGCTGGAGCGGCTTATAGATGATGTGCTGGCCTATTGCCGTATTGGAACCAATCTGCCGCGGCCCGTACCGGTAAATGTAAACGATATTATAAGCACCATACGTTTTGAGTTACGCGATAAATTAAGTCTGGCAAACGGAACGATTAACATTAACCGGGAATTGCCGGTGGTAAACAACGTTCATGCTTCGCTCATGTATCACGTTTTCCAAAACCTGATAAGTAACGGCCTTAAGTTCAATAAAAGCGATAAGCCGGAAATTGAAGTTAGCTGGACAAACTCACTGAATTATTACACCTTTTCGGTGCATGATAATGGAATTGGCATTTCGAAGGAGTATACCACTACCATTTTCCAAATGTTCCGCCGCCTACATGGTGAGCAGGAATATGACGGCACCGGCATTGGATTGGCTATTTGTAAAAAGATTGTAGAGTATTACCACGGCGAAATTTGGTTCGAAAGCGAAGCCGGGAAAGGAACTACCTTCTATTTTACAGTGCGCAAATTCTAACATCAAATCCGCCTCGCCATCGCACTACGGAAGGCGCCCCAAGGGTAGCAACAAGATAACAGGCATTAGTAAATAAGCCAAGCAGCGCACAGGCAGGCTTTAGTAAGCATCGAAATGCCGCACTATGACCAGGCATTGTCTTTGTTTTTTACAAGCGGCAGTGGTAATAAACTGCTGCTTATAGTCCAATCGGTGAAATAAATTTCCTTTTAGGTGTAACCTTTACCTTAACGGCTGCGTAAAGATAGGTAACAAAAAAACCGAGTCATGAAAAAATCATTACAAAAAATGCTGGCCGCTGTCCTGGTTGTGGTAGCTTCTAATAGTTACGCTTCAGTTACAGAAAACTTTGAGCAAACCGCCGGACACACCGGAAGCGCAAAAGATTATTTGATTACCCAAAACTGGCAGTTCCCCGGCCTTAATATCAATCCGGAAGGTTCATTGCCTTTAAGTGGTAGCCAAAGTATTGGAACCGATGTAAGTTATTCTCCAAACAGCTATGCTGGTATGGTAACGCCATTCTTTACCTTTAGTAATAGCGAAGCTCTTCAGTTTTCGTATGCCATTAACCGCCCTATGCAGTTAGGTGGCCGTCGTTACTTTAAGGTTTATCTGGTTGATCAGAGCCGCAACTTAACCCTGATTGACAGCGTTGAAATAGGTGCCAACCAAACTTCAGCCCGCATCTATACTAAAATTATCAGCGGTCATGCAGGCACCTACGCTATTTACGTTAACGTAAAAGGCGGCGGTTGCACCACCAATACAGCATTCGATGATTTCTATTTCAGCGGCAGCAACGCAGGTATTAATCACCCTGCAAAGGTGGATGATTCCGAAAGTGCTACCGGCATCAGCGAAGCTTCTTCAAGCGCTTCTATCCTCGGTTTGTATCCTAACCCAGCCAGCAATAACATCAGCATTCAGTTGAATAGCAACGGCAATCAGGATGCAACGGTAGAGATCTACAATGTAAACGGAGCCCTTGTTTATAACAACCTTACCACTTTAACCGATGGCAACAACACACTGAACCTGGATGTGGCCGACTACACTGCAGGTAATTACTTTGTGACTATACGCACGGCGGAAGGTGCAATAGCCAAGCGATTTATAAAGTTCTAAACACAAAATAAACCTTAACAAAAGAGAAAGGGCTGGATGGGAAATCCGCCCTTCTTTTTTGTACCTACCTAAAGATGAACAATGGCTGCCGAAAGGCGGCCTTTTTGCATTTAAGGGAATTGCCCGTATCGGTATTCTAATCGCAGCACAAAAGTATTTGTGCTTTACCGATCTCAGTTTCGTCCCACTTTTTACCCCAGAAGTATGAAAACCTCCACTTTTTACCACCGGAAATGCCGGTTTTGCGTGCACATAGGGCCTGGATAGTGTGCGTATGCTGTTTAAAAGCTGTGGAAAACGCAACACTTTATGCACAGTGCACGTTAATGTAATTACGATTACCACTTTTTTCCACCGCTGAAACCATTGATAGATAAAGGTTTTAACGAAAAATTTAGTTGTGAATAAATAAAAAGACTATTTTAGTGGTATGTAGTGGTAAAAAGTGGGGGCGGTGTCTATTTTTGTCCTAATCAACCCGAATAACCAAAAGCTATGAATTTCCGCGGGCAATTTGACTGCACAATGGACGACAAGGGGCGCATTAAAATGCCTGCCTCCTTGCGTAGGCAGTTTCCTGCGGAGCATGGTGCCCGCTTTATGATTGCCCGCGACATCGAGGATTGCCTGGTGATTTATCCCCTCCCAACCTGGGATAAACAGGAAAAGCTGCTTCAGCAGTTGAACCCCCTCAATCCCCGCCACCGCCAGTTTACCGGTATCATGATGATGGGCTTAACTGAGGTCGAAATGGACAATGCCGATCGCTTCCTGGTTTCTAAAAGCCTGGTGAAATACCTGGGCAACAGCAAGGATGTGGTATTGGTAGGCCGTTTCGACCGTGTGCAGCTATGGGATGCTGCCAGGTACGAGCAATATATGGCTGGCGGTGTGGCGAATGTGGAGTCACTGGCTAAGGAGGCTGCTGATTACATCGATGGTCAGAAGGGTGGCAAAGACTAATTCAGAAAACAATAAAACGTGGCAGGCAAAAAACCGGAAGGCGGAAAACCGACTAAAACCGATTCAACTTATCACGTACCCGTTCTTTTCCATGAAAGTTTAGAAGCCCTGGCTATTAAGCCGGATGGTGTTTATGTGGATGCCACGTTTGGTGGCGGTGGCCACAGCGCAGGTATAGTCGCAGCCCTTGGCAAAAAAGGGCAGTTGCTGGCCTTCGATCAGGATGAAGATGCTGCACGGAACGCATTAGCCGATAAACGGTTTACTCTGATACGCGCCAATTTCAGAGACCTGAAACGCTTTCTGCGATTGCATGAAATAGGACAGGTAGATGGCATACTGGCAGACCTTGGCGTTTCGAGCTGGCAATTTGATACTGCTGATCGTGGTTTTAGCTATCGGTTCGAAGGCCCTCTGGATATGCGCATGAATCGCGAAGATGGAGAAACAGCTGCAGATGTGCTGAACACTTATACGGCTGAAGCCCTGCAGGAGATGTTTAGCCGCTATGGTGAGGTCTCAAACTCCAAAACACTGGCGCTGGCAATTGTAAATGCCCGCAGCGTAAAAAAGTTTGATGTAATAAACGACCTGATGGTAGTGCTGGATGGGCTGGTAAGAGGCGAACGGATGAAATACCTATCGCAGGTGTTTCAGTCCATCCGTATTGAGGTGAATGATGAACTGGGGGCGCTGAAGGAAATGCTGCAGCAAAGTGCCGAAGTGCTAAAGCCCGGAGGCCGGTTAGCAGTTATCACCTTTCACTCGCTGGAGGACAGACTGGTGAAAAATTTTATGAAGCACGGGAGCTTTGGTGATGAACCCGAGAAAGACTTCTTCGGTAATTACACACGCCTTTTTAAGGTGTTGACCAAGAAACCGGTGGAAGCAGGAGAGGAGGAGTTAAGAGATAACCCACGTTCGCGCAGTGCCAGGTTGCGCATAGCCGAACGGTTATAGAAAATAAATGAGCGAGAACGAAGAAATACAAAGCGAAGCAACATCTGAACCCAAAAAAAGAAAATTGGGATTAGGTGGCTTGCTGGGTAAAATGGATAGCGCCGGCGAAAGTGGTATGAAGCGCGTGCTGTTCAATCTGCCTTTCGTATTGTTTCTGGTGGGGTTGGCCATGTTGCATATAGCCAATAACCACATGGCCGAAAATTATGCACGCCGTATTGCGCGCACCGAAAAGGAAGTTAAACAACTGCGCTGGCAGTATATGACAACTGCAGCCGGTATGATGGAAAAGAGCAAGCAGAGCGAAGTAGCTAAGCTGGTGGATACAATGGGATTGAAGGAATTGCGGATTCCGCCCTTTAAGATAGAAGTGCGCTAAACCATTCGGTAGCACCTGACCTGCTGCCAAAGAAGAAGTTGAACGCATTGAAAATATAAATGACTTAAGCAGACTACTGCCTTGCGGATTGAAGGGCTGTAGAACGGATATGGCAAACAAAAAGAAAGAAATCCTCTTACGGGCATACCTCGGTTTCCTGGCAGTTTTACTGCTGGGCATCGCCATCCTCGGCAGGGCTTTCTATATCCAGACCGTTAAAGGCGATTACTACCGCGCCATGGGCGATAGTCTAACGATAGAAGAACGTGAAGTACTAGCCGACCGTGGTAATATCTACAGTATTGATGGCCGTTTAATGGCTACGACCCTGCCCACCTTCGATATCCGCATGGATTTTAAAACCACTTATAACCACAATGAACTGTGGAACAGCAAAGTGGATTCGGTAGCAATGCTGTTGGCGAACTTATTTAAGGATAAAACCAAAGAGCAATACAAAAAGGAATTATTGCGTGAACGCCGTAATAAGAGCCGCTACTATCTGCTTAAGCGCAATGTGCGTTTTAATGAATTGGCCGAAATGAAAACCTGGCCCCTGTTCCGCGAAGGACAGTACAAAAGCGGAATGGTGGTGGAACAGAATGATAAGCGGTTGATGCCGTTCGATTTGCTGGCAAAGCGTACCATTGGTTTTATCAACGAAGGTGGCGCAAGAGTAGGTTTGGAAGGCAACTTCGATACCATTCTGCGTGGTGAAAAGGGGATAGTGAAAGTTCAGCGCATTGCCGGTGGTGGCGCTATACCGTTGGATGCTAAAGATCAGTTAGTGCCACGCCCTGGCCGCGATGTTTATACTACGCTGGATATCGAGCTGCAGGACGTAGCGGAAGATGCCCTTCAGCGCGCACTTAAACACCACCAGGCCGACCACGGCTGCGTGGTATTGATGGAAGCAAAAACCGGTCGTATTAAAGCCATTGCTAACCTTGGCATGAACAAGGATTCTACCTATGGCGAGAACTTTAATTATGCAGTAGGTGAAGCTACTGAACCGGGTTCCACTTTCAAATTGGCCACAGCTGCTGCATTAATGGAAGATGGTTTGGTGAATAATAATACCCCTATTGAAGTGGGCGATGGTATTGCCAAGTTTTATAATTTAACTATCCGCGATCACGAGGCACCGGAAACACCTCAATTAACTTTAAAGCGCGCTATTGAGGTTTCGTCGAACGTTGCGATGGCACGCCTGGCCTTTGATAACTACGCTTCCAACCCGGAGAAATTCTATAATCACCTCAAGGCATTCGGGTTCACACAAAAAGTAGGAATCGAACTGCAAGGTGCGGCTCAACCTGTTTTACGCGACCCTAAAAAATGGGATGGTACTTCCTCTGCTTTTATAGCATATGGCTACGAAGTACAGATAAGCGCTTTACATACACTTATGTTTTATAACGCCATTGCAAATGGTGGTGTAATGGTGCAGCCGCATATTGTGGAGAAGGTAAAGGAATATGACCGGACCGTTGACAGCACAGTAACTACCGTTTTAAATCCAAAGCTGTTAAGCGAACATACGGTTAAACAGTTGCAGGAGATTTTAACCGGTGTGGTGGAAAATGGAACTGCAACAAATCTTAGAACCGATTATTTGAGTATAGCGGGTAAAACAGGTACAGCAGTAATTGCGCAGGGCAATCAAGGTTATAAAAAACGCATTTACCAGGCATCGTTCTGCGGATACTTTCCTGCTAAGGCACCCGAATATACGATGATAGTGGTGATCAATTCGCCGGGCACCAATGGCTACTATGGAAACGTTGTTGCTGGTTCTATTTTCCGGGAAGTGGCTGATAAGGTGTATTCACTGTCGCTTGATATGCATAATTCGGTAAATGCAGGTGTTGCCCAAAACTCGGTTCCGGCGATTGCCAAGGGGCACGTGGAAGACCTCAAACGGATCTATGAGTTTTTTGGTGCACATGTAAGCAATGAGGGCGGCGAGTGGGCGCAGGTTAATGTTAGTGGTACCAATGTGCTGCTGGCTGATAATGAACCTGCAAGAAGTGTGGTACCGGATGTAACAGGAATGGGATTGAAGGATGCCATTTATCTGCTGGAAGGTATGGGCATGCGTGTTACTGTAAAAGGAGAAGGAAGAATAAGTTCCCAAACGGTAACACCTGGTACCAAACTTCAGAAAGGTATGGCTATTACAGTTGAATTGAATTAAGAATAGAGGAGTGACAAATACTACACATATAACCAATGGTCTCGTAGGCAAACCGGCAAAAACTGGTCGCCTGGTGATACTTGGCGCCGGCGAAAGCGGTGTAGGCACTGCCGTACTGGGTGTTAAGCAGGGATATGAGGTGTTTGTAAGCGACAAGGGTAAGATACAGCCTAAGTATGAAAAAATGCTGAAAGATTACGGCATTGCTTATGAAGGTGAACAACACACAGAGTCAAAAATTTTGAATGCGGACCTGGTGATGAAAAGCCCAGGTATTCCCGAAAAGGCAGAGATGGTGAAGAAACTGCGTGGTGCAGGTATCCGCATTGTTTCGGAAATGGAGTTTGCAAGTTGGTATACCAATGCACAGATTATTGGCATTACAGGTGCAAATGGCAAAACAACTACTACGGCGCTTATTTATCACTTGATGAAACAGGCCGGCATGAATGTGGGCTTGGGCGGAAACATAGGGAAGAGTTTTGCTTTACAGGTTGCTGAAGAGCAGTTTGATTACTATGTACTGGAGATATCAAGTTTTCAATTGGATGATTTAGAAACTTTTCGTCCGAATGTAGCGGTGCTTACCAATATTACTCCCGACCATTTGGATCGCTACAACTATGAGCTGCAAAACTATGTTGCCTCCAAGTTCAATATCTGTAAGTACCAGCAGCCCGGCGATTATTTCATCTATTGTGCTGATGACGAAATAACAGGCGCTAACCTGGAGAATTACCCAACGCAGGCACAAAAAATACCCTTTAGCTGGGAGCAGGAATTTGCTGAAGGCGGGTATGTTAAAAACGACAACATCATTATTAATCATAAAACCCAACAATTTACCATGAGCATTCAGGAACTCGGACTAAAAGGACGTCATAACGTCTACAATTCATTGGCGGCTGGGATAGTAGCCAACATTTACGGACTGCGTAAAGATCAGATTCGCGAAAGCCTGTCCGATTTCAAATCGCTGGAGCACCGTTTGGAAACCGTAACTAAAGTAAGAGGTATCGAATTCATTAACGATTCGAAAGCTACAAATGTTAACAGCACCTGGTATGCTTTAGAAAGCATGAATAAGCCGGTGATCTGGATTGCCGGTGGTATTGATAAAGGCAACGACTACAGTGTGCTGGAGCCGTTGGTACGTAAAAAAGTTCGCGCTTTAATTTGCCTTGGTCACGATAATACCAAAATGCACTCTGCTTTCGGTAAAATGATAGACATCATCGTGAATACTCAAACCATGACAGATGCCGTTAAGATGGCCTACGGCCTGGGCAACCCGGGAGATGTTGTATTGATGTCGCCTGCATGTGCATCGTTCGATTTATTCGAAAACTACGAAGACAGAGGTAATAAATTTAAAGAGGCAGTAATTCAATTATAGGAGCGTATAGCCGTAAGCAGGTCTGTTTCCTAATGGAAAAAATGATTGCATACCATGATAGATAATGATGTGTGTTGCAGGAACAGGCCGGGCTTGGTGAGGAAAGAATCGCACTAAAAAAACGTATATGCTGTATTACCTTTTCCGTTTTCTCGACCAGCATTTCAATTTCCCCGGAGCGGGTTTGTTTCAATACATCTCGTTTAGGGCGGCATTGGCTGTATTGTTATCGCTGGTTATAACAATGATTTACGGAAAGAATATCATTAACCTGTTGCGCCGTAAGCAAATTGGTGAAACCATCCGCGAGTTGGGTTTGGAAGGTGAAAACCAAAAGAAGGGCACCCCTACCATGGGCGGCTTGATGATACTTGGAAGCATACTTATTCCTACGCTCCTGTTCGCCAAACTCGAAAACGTTTACATCATACTGATGCTAATAGCTACTGTTTGGTTAGGGGTGATAGGCTTTGCTGATGATTATATTAAGGTTTTTAAAAAGGATAAAAAGGGTTTAGCCGGCACCTTTAAAATAATTGGCCAGATAGGGTTGGGTATTATTGTAGGGGCTACACTATATTTTAATAAAGGGGTTATAACCAAGGAAGAAATACCCCAGGGAGAAATTTATAAATATGATAGTAACCTGGTTACTACCGTAACGGATGATAAAGGTGTAGTGCATTATATGGTGAGCGAAAAGGCACCTACCACTACTATCCCCTTCATTAAAACACACGAGATTGATTATAGTGCCATACTGTGCAAGTTTACCAATGAAGGATGTAAGTATGCCTGGTTAATTTTTATACCGGTTGTAATATTCATTATTACAGCAGTTAGTAACGGCGCTAACCTTACAGATGGCATAGATGGCCTTGCAACGGGGACCTCAGCTATAATCGGGGTTGTATTGCTGGTGTTTGCCTATGTTAGTGGTAACATCATCTTTTCGGACTACCTCAATATTATGTACATACCCAATGCGGGCGAATTGGTAATATTTTGTGCAGCTTTTGTAGGTGCCTGTGTGGGTTTCTTGTGGTACAACGCGTACCCTGCCCAGGTTTTTATGGGCGATACCGGTTCGCTGGCAATTGGTGGTATTATTGCCACCTTGGCCATAATTGTTCGCAAGGAATTACTGATACCGGTTATGTGTGGTATCTTTTTAATTGAAAACCTGTCGGTAATGATGCAGGTAAGTTACTTTAAATACACCAAGAAGAAATATGGCGAGGGTCGACGTATTTTTTTGATGAGTCCGCTACACCACCACTACCAGAAGTTGGGTATGCATGAAAGTAAGATCGTTAGCCGTTTCTGGATTGTGGGTATCCTTCTGGCTATTCTCACTATGGTTACGCTTAAAATCCGCTAAACCTAAGCAGGATGATACTGAGTGAATTGTTAGTTGGGGTTTCCATAAAATCGGTGCAGGGTTCTACTGCTGCCGAAGTGCGTAATTTGCAGTTAGACAGTCGAAAGGTAACGAAAGGCGATTGCTTTATTGCCATTAAAGGCACGCTTTCAGATGGACATTCATTTATCGGAAAATGTATAGAACAAGGGGCATCAACAATAGTTTGCGAAGAGCTGCCAATTGAATTTGCACCGCATGTTACATATGTTCAAGTTGTAGATACGCATAGGGCATTGGGTCAAATGGCTTCTGCCTTTTATGGGCACCCTTCCAAACAATTAACGGTTGTGGGTGTAACCGGAACGAATGGGAAGACCTCCACAGTTACTCTTCTTTTCCGGCTTTTTCGTAAGCTGGGTAAAAATGTGGGGTTGTTGTCTACCGTACAAAATCAAATTAACGAAACAGTCATACCTTCCACACATACCACCCCTGATGCTGTTAATCTGAATAAGCTAATGAAGCAGATGGTAGATGCAGGATGCAGCTATTGTTTTATGGAGGTAAGCTCGCATGCTGTGGATCAGCACCGGATTGAAGGACTGCAATTTGCCGGGGCAGTGTTTACCAATATTACCCACGACCACCTCGATTATCACAAAACCTTCGAAAACTATCTAAAGGCTAAAAAGAAATTTTTTGATGGCCTTCCGTCTACTGCATTTGCGCTAACAAACGCTGATGACAGGAATGGCAACATTATGTTGCAAAACACCAGGGCGCATAAGTACACCTATGCCTTGCGTAGTGCCGCCGATTATAAGGTGAAGGTGATTGAAAACTCAGTAACCGGTTTAATGCTTGACCTGAACGGACAAGAACTACACACCCGGCTGATTGGTGAGTTTAATGCTTACAACCTGACCGCCGTGTATGCCACTGCTCATCTGCTCGGTGTCGATAAAATGGAGTGTTTAACCATTCTTTCAGCTCTGGCGCCTCCGGAAGGTCGTTTTGATCAGGTAGTATCAGGTAAGGATAAGATAGTTGGTATTATTGACTATGCACATACGCCTGACGCGTTAAAGAATGTTTTACAAACTATAAATGCTATCCGTCAGGGTTATGAAGATATTATAACTGTAGTGGGTTGTGGTGGCGACAGAGATGCTGCCAAACGTCCTGTAATGGCAGAAATCGCCTGTCGGTTTTCGCAACAGGTTGTACTCACTTCCGACAACCCGCGCAGTGAAGAGCCTGATGAGATATTGAAGCAGATGAACGCAGGGGTGTCTGTTGCTGATCGAAAGAAAGTGTTGACTATCACTGATAGGAAAGAAGCTATCAGAACTGCTGTACGACTGGCTAAAAAGAGAGATATCATTTTATTGGCTGGCAAGGGACACGAGAAATACCAGGAGATTAAAGGAGTTAAATACGATTTTGACGATAAGGCTGTTCTTAATGCAATTTTTACTGAGTTGGATCGGTAGCGCTATGCCCTCTGATTTTTAATGCATAGTAAAGTATTCTTTCCACCGGTTACGGCGCACAAGGCAACTTTAATCTGTCGTGGTTATATGTTCTATTCGTAACAAGGCGGGGTGGCTAAACCTGCTTTTAATTACTGCATTATGGCAACCGCTGCAACCAACCAGGAAAATTCAATCCCAAATCCGCTTCAGGGATTTAAGTGGGCCGATTTTTTTCGTGGCGATAAAATGATTTGGCTGGTAATTATCATCCTGTTTATTTTTTCGATGCTGGCTGTTTACAGTGCTACGGGTACACTTGCATATAAAATGCAGGTGGGAAATGAGAAATATCTCTTCAAGCAAATTGCTATGGCCGTAGCAGGCATTGTGTTGATGTTTGTTACCCACCTGATTGATTATCGCTATTACTCTCGTATTGCACAGGTTTTGTGGTATTTAAGCATTCCCATGCTGTTATATACCATGTTTTTCGGTACCTCGTTAAATGATGCCAGCCGTTGGATTACGTTACCGGTTGTTGGCTTAACATTTCAAACTTCAGATCTTGCCAAATTAGCGCTCATTATGTTTCTGGCGCGACAGCTATCGCTTAAACAGGATACCATCACCGATTTTAAGGAAGCCTTCGTACCAATACTGGTTCCAATTGTAATTACCGCCTTGTTCATTGCACCTGAAAATCTCAGCACCGCAGTAATACTATTCTTCACTTCTGTGTTTGTTATGTTTATTGGCCGAATTGCAATAAAGCATATACTGCTGCTTTTTGGAACCAGTTTGGTAGCTATCACCTTATTCTTTTTGTTGCTCTTTGCTTTGCCCGAAAGTGTATTGGCGAAGATGGGAAGGGCCCAGACGTGGAAACACCGCGTTGAAAATTTTATTGCCGCAAAAGAGGACGTAGGAGATGAAGATTACCAGGTACTGCAGGCTAAAATTGCTATTGCCAAAGGTGGTCTAATTAAGGTAAACCCCGGTGGCAGCGAGCAACGCAATTTTCTTCCACACCCTTACAGCGATTTTATTTTCGCTATTATTTTGGAAGAATACGGTTTGCTGGGCGGAGCATTTATTGTGGGGCTTTATCTGTTTTTTCTCTATCGCTGCATCCGTATTGTTATAAAAGCGCCTAAGGCTTTCGGTGCTTTACTTGCTGTGGGTTTAGGCATTGCACTGGTTATTCAGGCAATGATAAATATGGCTGTTGCCGTAAATCTTGTGCCGGTAACCGGTGTTACCCTACCGTTGGTAAGCATGGGTGGTAGTTCCGTTATTTTTACTTCCATTGCCTTTGGTATAATCCTCAGCGTTAGCCGCAATGTAGAGGAGGAAACAGCCGAGGCATCAGCAGAATAAAAAAAGCGGCCCTTGAGAAGTGGCCGCTTTTGGAACCCAAAACTGACATGAAAGGAAGGAAATTCTTTATTGCTATATTTTAATCTGGTATCGTTTCAATTATCATGGAGCCTTTCATTGGTACGGCTGTCCCGCTGATAGTTGCATTTGAACCAGACACCTTTGAAGCTTTAACAACGATGGTATGAGATCCTGCCGCCAAGTCTATGGTGGCCCTTATGCTCCATGGTTGCATGGTGCTGGTAGAAGAAGTATTGTTAACACAAGATACACGCTGATACCCCCCGGAACCGGTCGAAGGCATCTGCACATTATCTACATAGATAGCCACATCAACTACAGATGCAGCAGTTGCACCGGTTGCTGTTGTTTGAACACCACCGGTAGTAGAGATGATTACAGTGGAGGCAGTAGCAAGTGTAAAGGTATTGGTAAGGCCTGTTACGGTGGTAAACGTAGTGTTGGAGAGTGTAACAGCGGCCGTGCCGTTGCTGGAGAGAACACTCATTGATGGCAGAGTCGTCCACGTAGCGCCTGAACCGGTTGATTTTAAATATTGGCCGCTGCTGCCGGCAGAGCCATTTGCGTATAGGGCCCCGGTAAAGTTAATATCGCCAGCAACGTCCAGTTTGTATTGGGGATCAGTTACGCCGATACCAAAGTCACCTTGTTCATCCAAACGAGCTGATTCGGTTGATCCTTCGGTATAGAATACCATTGGAGCAGGTGTTGGACTAGCTACACCAAAGTGCACCGCACCGTTCCATGATTCATACTTTGCTTCCACGCCATCGGTCTGGTTTTTCACATAAAAACCACCACCGCCGGTAAAGCTTGTACCAATACCATTCCCTGCACTGTTAAATGTAGGATTGCTATGGTTAGTTGCTACCAGCCACTTGCTGCTTGGTACTGTTGAGGTGCCAATACCGATCTGACCACCCGAAGTGATGCGCATGCGTTCAGTACCGTTTGTTTTAAATATAAAGTCTTTGCTATCGGTGGTGCCAATGAAGTTTGTTGATGTAGAAGTTCCGCTGTTACCGGTTAATAACCAGCCATTGGTATTCCCTGTTGGGCCTGTAGCTCCTGCTGGGCCTTGTGCGCCGGTAGCACCGTTGGTTCCGTTGGTACCATTTGTACCTGCTGGGCCCTGTGGGCCTGTAGCTCCGGTAGGTCCAGCTATACCCTGTATACCTTGTGGGCCTGTAGCACCAGTGGCTCCGTTCGTTCCATTATTACCGGTTGCGCCTGTAGGTCCCGTAGAGCCGGTTGCACCTTTAGCACCTGCTGTGCCGGCAACGCCCTGTATACCTTGTGCACCGGTTGGACCTGCAACGCCTTGGATGCCTTGTATACCTTGTGGGCCTGTTGGTCCTGTAGGCCCAGCAACACCCTGGATACCTTGAGCACCTTGCGTACCGGTTGGTCCGGCTACACCTTGGCTACCCTGAGGGCCTTGTATACCTTGTGGACCAGTTGCACCTGTTGGGCCAGCTATACCTTGTATACCCTGCGCGCCAGTTGCTCCTGTAGGGCCGGCAATACCTTGCATACCTTGTAAACCCTGCGGGCCGGTAGCGCCAGTAGCACCATTGTTCCCTGTTGGACCAGTAGGTCCGGTTGAACCGGTTGCGCCCTTGGCGCCCGCTGAACCTGCAACACCTTGCAATCCTTGAATACCTTGTGGACCAGTTGCACCTGTTGGGCCAGCTATACCTTGTATACCCTGTGCGCCAGTTGCTCCCGTAGGGCCGGCATTACCTTGTATACCTTGTGGACCGGTTGCACCTGTAGGTCCAGCAACACCCTGTATACCCTGCGGGCCGGTAGCACCATTAGTACCATTGCTGCCCGTTGGGCCGGTTGGCCCGGTTGAACCGGTAGCGCCTTTGGCACCTGCTGAACCTGCAACACCTGCAGGGCCAGCCACACCTTGTATGCCTTGCGGTCCGGTTGCTCCGGTTATACCGTTCGTTCCGTTGGTGCCTGCTGGACCTTGTGGGCCAGTTATGCCTTGAATTCCTTGAGGCCCGGTGGGTCCTACAAGTCCTTGTATACCTTGTGGGCCTTGCGAACCGGTTATGCCCTGCGGACCTTGAGGACCGGTAGGGCCGGTTGCGCCCGGTGCAGCATGCGCTGCTGCGCTATCGCTATTTACCCATAAAATACCGTTAAATACGTAAATGCTGTTTATGTCCTTATCGTAAACTAGCAAACCTTCAGCTGGGTTTACGATGGCCATTTTTTGAGCAGTTGTCATGCGCGGAATCAAAACACCCTTTGATGTTGAACGCAAGTCTAAAATGGAACTGGCTGTATCGGGCGATGAAGTGCCAATACCTACCGATCCTTCAAAAATGGCCCCGTTTGTCGGCGCACTTAGGGTGGAGTAGTTGCCTCCCACACTAAGATTTCCTTTCACTGAAGCCCGGCTTCCCGGATGTTCTTCTCCTATCCCCAGGTTTTGCGCCCGGGCACACATAGTTACAAATGCCAATAGTATGGCTACGTACAATTTTCGATTCATGGCGTATGAATTTTTATGCCTCCTGTTACGGGGCATTGGTATTAAGGTTTTTGTAATTTGTTGATGATACCTGCCTACAAGGGGCAAATACAACCTGTATGTTGTATGGTTAAGCCGTGCTATTGTAGAATTAACTTACTAAGTTGTATGTTTGTTTTACCAAACTTCACTCAACCCGTCCGAGATTATGCGTTTAGGTTTGTTTATAATAGTCGGTGTTCCCTTATATTTTGGCTGGCTGTTTTACCACATTTTTAAAGGAAGCTTTGCAGGCATTAAGAATGATGCACTAGTGGGAGCAGTTTTTCTGCTACTGGGATCAGGGCTGTTTCTTCTATTGATTAAGTAGTTACTTCTACAAAGGAAGAATTGAAGGGGATTATTAATTTAGATCTAAATTATCACCATGAAACTCAAAGTAATATTTATTGCCCTGCTATTTGCTACAGCACTTTCAAGTTGCAAAAAAGATCTTGCTACCGATTGGGTTGGAACCTATACAGGTGTTGCAGGTAGTTCCACGGTTAACCGGGTAGTAGTAACCAAAGTAAACGACGAAACCATTAAGATGGAATTGCAAACGCTGGTTTTGGGAACCTATTATACATTTGCCACGGTTGCTAATGGTAAACTGGGTAACGCCTCTACAGTTAATATCAGTGAGGATGGCACCATATCAAGTTCACCGGGCAATGTTTATCATTTCAGCGGCTCAGGAACCCGAAATGGCAATAATCTGGTTTTAGCCGGCCAGGCTCAGAACAAGAATAATTCTTCTGATATCCAGTATTATACCTTTAATGGAAATAAATAGCGCTAAAGTCGCATAAAAAAAGCCCCTATCAGAGGGGCTTTTTTTATGTCCGTAGGTAGCACTACGGAGTAACAGTAAACATTACTTCTTTTGTAGTAACTGCATCTTCATGGTCAGCCGCTGCTATCTGTAAATGAAACATTCCTGTGTCGGCAGGATGAAAATGATAGTGGAAAGTATACGTTTTTAAGGCATGAACGGTTGGGTAACTGGCAAATACGGTATCGCCCATGTGCGAGGTTACTAATACACTCATCTCATGCAATTCATCGTCATCGCTGGCAGTTCCTTCGATGTGCAGCGAATCGGTTAATGCAATTGATTCGCCATCAGCAGGTTCATCCAGCACAATTACGGGAGCCTTATTTTCAGTTTTTTTACAGGATGGCAGGCTATATACTACTGCCAGCAAGGCGATCGCTAAAATTCCGGTTAATTTTTTCATGTTGTTTGATATTGTTTTTGGTGGTTAATAATCTATTGTTCTGAAAATCTTGAGTCATGTAAAAATTCGTCATCGGTTAACGTCTTTAAAAATGAAATTAACTGTGACTTCTCCGTTCCGGTTAGCGGTATGCCATATTGCGATCCATTTATAAAAGCAGAATCAAGGGTTGGAGTATAGCTCATGCCCGTTGCATAGTGGTCTAGTACCTGTTCCAGGGTTTGAAATTTTCCGTTATGCATATAGGGGGCTGTCTTCTCTACATTGCGCAGGCTGGGCGTTTTGAACTTTCCGATATCCTCCGGGCGAAGCGTTACGGCATACCTCCCGCTATCGCCAATGGCAATCTGAGCCCCGTTATTATGGAAGTCTCTGTCCGTAAACAAGTCGGTTGCATGGCAGGATGCACACTTTTGATTAAAAATGGTTAATCCTGCCAACTCATCGGAAGATAAGCTGCCTCCCTCGTTTCGGATATATTTGTCGTAACGGCTATTGGCACTTACCAAGGTGCCCATAAATTGACTAAGGGCCTGTAAAAAACGGATACTGTTTATTTCTTCTGTTCCAAAGGCTCCTTTAAACAAGGCAGGATAAGTTGCCGAAGCTTGAAGTTTTTCAATTACAAGCCCAAAGTCCTCATCCATTTCAACGGGATTGTGAATTGGATTGGGCGGTACAAGGTCAAGATTGTGAACCCCACCGTCCCAAAAGAAATCAATTGACCAGGCCATATTCATTACCGGAGGTGCATTTCGTTTGCCAAGTTTATCGTAAATACCGTGGCTAACTATATGACCAGCGTGTACAAAGGCCGCAAACTGTTGATGACAACTGCCGCAACTGATTGTATTGTTTCGTGATAAAATGGGGTCATAAAAGAGTTTTCGACCCAACTCAAACCCCTTGGTAGTTACGGGGTTAGTTTGGAAGTTATAGACTGGCGCCGGGAAGTTGGAAGGCAGAAAAGGGGTGACATCCTTTTTTACGTCATCCTTTTTGCAGGCATTTAGTAAAGTGAGCAGTAGCACCAGTAAAAGCAGCATTTTTTTCATAAACCTTAATTGGATGGGTTAAAAAGCAGGGATGAAACCTAATCCACCCCTGCAGCGATAACCATTTTCCTAATCGTTGTGTATATGGTTTATACTAAACATGTCTTTATAATTGTCGGAGATGGTAGTGGAGTATGGGGCAAACATTACACCGGGGTGATCCGCTATCAACATATTGGTCGGGGTTTTGAAAATCTCCATTACATCGGCATAGATGTGGAACTCGGGTGCTTTTCCGGTTCCAGCATGGCCGGCTTCACCGCTGTAGTTAAGCGTAACAGTACGCAGGTTGTTGATAGTGGGGGTGTTGTATCCGCCAAAGCCACCAATGTGATAGTAGAACATACTCATGCCCATCATTGAATCGTATGGAGCAGATGGCGATGTGCCTTCTAATTTATAAAAGATATAACCAC
This sequence comes from Chitinophagales bacterium, assembly GCA_044225825.1. Classification (GTDB taxonomy): domain Bacteria; phylum Bacteroidota; class Bacteroidia; order Chitinophagales; family LD1; genus Bog-950. Next base: position 338,648 of record JBGAIB010000001.1, on the reverse strand, counting down.
TGTTCCAGGTCCAGTACATATCTGCTGCTGCTCCGGCAGGATCGAGGTCGCCCGTGCGTTGCGAAATATCCGTAGTGCTCTTAAGACTGTCTACGCCTATTACGAATTTTACACCGGTATAATCCCCTCCGGGAATATTATTAAGCGTTAGTTCTGCTGTTTCGGGTTCGCTTTCTTTAATCAGGTGGTAGCAGCTATCCTTTGGAACTGTGTATTCGCTGCCATCTGCTTTGATAAATACAATATTGCTGATATAGTAATTGAACTTGGTAAAGTTCACCGATTCTCCGTTTGGAGTAGTATAGGTGGTGCCAAAAACCAGATCATCGGAACCGGCACGGTTATCGAAATGCAGTGTAATTGGTCCGCTCCCCAGGTCAATATCTTTATCTTTTTTACAGGCTGAGAAGGTTAACAGCATTACCGCAGTAAGTAGGGTAAGGTAAATGGTCGATTTTTTCATAATTACTTGTTGGAGGTTTTTTTAGTTTGAAAATTGTAGAACACCCCTGCTTCAAAAAAATACTTTTGGCGCAGCTCGCCACTCCAGTTCAAGCGATTTACCAGGGCAGGGGTAAAAGCCGTAGTGAACGCTAAACTTTTATAATAAATGTCGATGCCAATAGTAGCGGTCATAAAATCGCCGCCTGTGTAGGTTAATTTTTCTTTATGCGACTTGTTGAAGAAACCATGATCATAATTAATACCCACTTGTGGCATAATAGATAGGTTCTTTACGGGTATTACATAAAAGAAGGCGGTACCGGCCTGTGCGCGGTCGCCAAATTTATATTGATAGGGGTTTACCGTATTTATACGGTAAGCAGCAGTTAGGTTAAAGCCAAATTGTTTAAACCGGTAGGTGTATATACCGTTGAAAAGGAAATCGACACTGCCTGTACCCACTTGTAAACTGGTGGCAAACATATTGGCTGCAGTTATGCTAAACTGGCCCGAAGGGAGCTTAACCCCGGCGCCCAGCCGTAATTGATGTTTGCTGGATTTGCCGTTGCAACGGCGTGGATCCAGCAAACTATACTGAAGCATAAAACTCATATCGCCGAGGCCGGCGTTTTGGCTAAAGCCCTTTCTATCCGTTTGGTTTATGATATTAACCGGCAGAAATACGGAAAGTTGAAAGCGCTTAGCGATGTTAAACCGGCCGAAAACCTCCAATGTGTGCAATTGTTCATCGATGCGGCTGTTTGAAAGTTCCGGATTTAAACTGTGCGGATAGACCGAATAAAACGTTTTATAGTAATAACGGGCACCCAGTACATGTTTTTCCAAATTTGGCATTATGCTCCAGTTGGAACCGGTACTTGCACAGCAACAACTTTGCGCCGATAAATTGGTGGTAACTGCCAGCATAGCCAACAGGTATACCATTAATTTCCATTTCATGATTAAGAAATAAAACAGTGAATAATAGCAAAAGAGGTTATGCTACTATCTTGGGAGGCTGTTGTATTTCGCGGTAAGGGGCATCCGGAACCGATGTAATATAGGAGTGTGTGTAACCGGTTTCTGTATAAGTGGGTATAAAAGAAATCAGAAGGTGTTCATCAAGGCTGATTACTACTTCTTCTTTTTCCTTTAGTGTTTGCGATTGATTTTTGGTTTCACCTTCTTCAGCCTTTTTCAACTGCTTGCTCAGGTAACAGTGACCATCGCAATGTGCAGATGGGTTATTTCGGTTTTCGCAAAGCTTTTGTGTGATGTAGGCTTTGTTAAGATTAAAATACACGCCAATACCCACATTTACCAAGGCCTGACTTAGCATGGCAACCGATAGGAATATGGCCAGTATTTTTTTCACGTGCACAAATGTAGGTGTGGACTTTGGTAATTCCTAATGATTTAGGTCATAAACTTAATTTCATATAAACTGGTGTGCCCTATACACGAGTTTAAATGAGGGGACATTGCCCCTCATTTAAATCATCATTTGTTGTATAGCGGTACCATACACTTAACAACGAAGTTGCGACCCATGTTATATATACCGGTGCGACCTGTTTGAGGATTCTCTCCGTTGTATTTCCAGCGGCTTAAATGGTCCTGATAACCTACATCCAATAAATTATTGGCAGCAATTTGAACCGTTAAGCGCTTTTTTCCTCTTACTTGAATATCAGTGCCTATTGAAGCGTTTAATAACCAATATCGCGGGGTAGTGGTTTCGGTGTTAGCATAGGTTAGCACAAAATTTTGTTCCGCATGGAAATCACTTTCAATCCCCACGTAAGCATGTTCCAATACCCTGCCAAGCTTGTCAATTTCGGCACGTAGCCCGCTAATCCAACGCAAAGGAGGCATAAAGGGTAGATTCGTCAAACCTGCTTGCGCGCCAGGCTGTATTCCTCGTACATAGCTCATTGTATTCTCTATGTGTAACCAATCTATAGGATGAGGGTGAATATCCAGTACCGCCTCTGCGCCAAATAACAAGGCGTCGTGTTGTTTAAAGCTGAACAATACTATGGGTTGTGAGGGATCTGGTAAGCTATCGCCCCCATTACTACCGGGCACTTTAACAGCGTAAGTAAAGCGTTGCACATAATTTACAAAAGCTGCCGCTTCAAACCGTATATGGGCATTGTTGAAGGCAATCCCCGCATCTCCCTGCCAACTGTATTCTGGTTGCAGGTTGCCGTTTCCCTGTTCATATCGTAAGGTGCCTTCGTGAACGCCATTTGAAGCTAGTTCAGATACTGTTGGCGTGCGGAACCCGCTGCCCGCGTTTAACTTAATGGTAAGCAACGGCACTGGAAAAATTGAAATACCGATGTTACCCGTTGCACTTCCAAACACTTTCCTGTATCGCTCATAGACCACTATAATGCCTGCTAGCGCGTCATCAGTAAAGTTGCCTGAACTGTCTAACCACAACGCCTTAGTGGTTAGACTGCGCAGATCTGCACGTACACCGGCACTAAACGAAACTTTATCCCAGCTGCGTTTGGTTACTGCAAATATACCGGCGTCCCCTTGTATATAATCAGGTATAAGGTATTCATTACCCAAATTTTTGTTCAATTGTACCATCCCGTTCAATCCAAGGGTGGTTTCCCAATGCTTAAAATCCGGCAAGTGATACTTTACATCGTAATTAAAGGTATGCAGCATAAGAAATAGGCCGGGTTGCTTTGGGTTCTCTTCAAACTCCCTGCGCATATTGTTTTGGTAGCCTAAATTAAACTCAAGGGAACTACGGTGGGGGAGATACACCAGGTTGCGCACTTGCATCAGCTGATGGTTTACACGTTGAAATGGAAGATGGATGTTGTAATTCCCCCAGGCTTTACGCGATATGCTTTCGCTATCGTCGTTAAGCCAGTTTCCAAGGCTGTCCCGTTCACCTTCATTAAACCCCAATTGCGTGTTAAACGAGGATACAACTAATTGAACATAACCGTATTTGTGTTGCATGCTTAGCAATCCGTTACCGCTCCATTCATTAAAACCTGTATTGGCTACATAACCATCGTATTTGCTTTTAAATGCCCCTGCGTAGCGGTTGCTTACCCTTGCCTGCCAGGATAGTTTACCCTGCGTGCCCGCATTATACAGGCTCCAACCCAGCAGGTGATTATTACTCTGATATTCGGTTAGTAAGTTGGTTTCTATTTTACCCGCAGGCAGTGGTTGCGGGCGCATAAAGTTAATTACACCGCCCATTGCATCACTGCCATATATAAGGGATCCCGGTCCTTTAATAATCTCAACCCGGTCAACACTATACTCGTCAATTTCTATTCCATGTTCATCTCCCCATTGTTGCCCTTCCTGACGGGTGCCATTGTTTAATGTTAACACGCGGTTATAGGAAAGGCCTCTCACAACCGGTTTTGAAACACCACCTCCTGTACTTATTTGCGCAATTCCAGGTGTTTTGGTAATAGCATCTACTATGTTGGTGGCACTGCTATGGAATAGTGCTTCTTTGTTAACTACTACCGTCGGCACAGTGCTTTCTTTTAGGGCTGTGCTTTTGGATGTTCCGGTTACTACTATTTCTTCAATTTCTTTGTGTGAAACCTGCAAGGAGAATACGATTGGTGTATCAGCCGGAACGTTTACCTTTTTTACTTGCGTGTTATAACCGATAAATGAAACCTGGCACACGAAATTTCCCTCGGGCAGGTTGCTTATTTCAAATTGTCCGGCTGTATCGGTAACGGTACCGGTTTTTAAATCAGTGAGGTAAACAACCGCTCCGGCAATTTTTTCTCCTTTCGATCCGTCTGTTACCTGTCCGTTTATGGTGTACTGTGCGCCGGCCACGAATGGCAGCAATACACAGCACAAAAACAGTATACGTTTATGAATCATTACCTGCATAATTTTAAATGACAAAAATGACGGCAAGAAAATGCCGTGCGCGCATGGCCCCGAGGCCATAATTAAAATGGAATCAGCAGGCGAAGGCAGGCGGGCCGCGTAGGCGTAAATGGCTTACAACAAGTATCGGCGGATAGCTATAGTCGGCTAAAACAAAACAGGTGATTAGTGTTTGCGGAGTAAAAACAGGTTGGATGGCAACCACATCGGTAAAAGCTGAAAGATCGAATTTACAAACGGCACAATCTCCGTGCTCGTCTCCGCTGTGCAGGTGATTATCGCAATGGGTGTGTCCGGTTTCATGCGTAGCGAATAGGTAGTGGATCTCCCTTACTGAAACGGTAAACAGCACCGAAACGGTGAAAACTACAGAAAGCATGGTTTTTAAAACCGGCTTCATACGCATGGCGCAAATATAATAATGGCGGAAGGTATTGTCCTTATCCCGAGGTTAAATTCACGTAAAAAGCGCCTTTAGGGAGGGGTATATTTATTAGCTTTCGGTTATGAAACGCCAGCTTATTGTTATAAGGCATACTAAGTCCAGTTGGAAGGAAGAAGGTATGAGGGATTTTGACAGACCTTTGAAAAAGGACAGAATGGAAGATGCACGAAGGATGGGAAAGCATCTTCGTGGTTTACAGTTAGAACCGGATCTGATAATTTGTAGCCCTGCAATACGTACTAAGCAAACTGCTGAGTTACTTTGTGATAAACTGGGGTTCGATTTTAATAAAGTAACTTTTGATAAGCGCATCTACGAAAGCAGCGATGCTGAAGTCTTGCAGGTGGTGCGGGAAACCGATGCCACGGTAAAAAGTCTGGTAGTTATAGGCCATAATCCTTCTCTAACTCACTTCGTACATTTTTTGATACCCGAAAGCATACCCGAAATGCCTACAACTGGCGTAGCCTGGTTGGAATTTGAGAGTACAGACTGGGAGATTTACTCCACTACCAGGGCTGTTTTAAGGCATTTTATCACCCCCAAAACAATCTAAAGCGCACTTGCTACGTTAATTTAATGTAATGAAACGTATTCCGGTGATAGTCCTGATGTGTATGCTGGCCACATTAACCTGCCTGTCTTCCTGTAAGGTTAAATACGATTGCCGGGGGCACCTGAAGCACCGCCTTTCTAACGGTATCTGGATTTAATTTAACGTTAAATATTGATCTATATCAATGCCGTTATTCGGGGTTTCGTGTATTTTAGGATTTCTAATATTTTGACCCACAGTGGAGTTGTAGTATTTCTATGGCCAAGATTAACACTTTTATTAATCGCGAAATCAGCTGGTTATCGTTTAACGGGCGTGTATTGCAAGAAGCGGCAGATACCCGGGTACCTGTGCTGGAACGCCTCCGGTTTTTGGGAATATTTTCCAACAACCAGGATGAATTTTTTAGGGTTCGGGTGGCTACAGTTCGCCGCTTATTAAGTATAGGCAAAAAAGCCCGGGGCGATTTGTATCATAAACCTAAGAAGATACTGGAGGAAGTACAGCAAACCGTTTTAAAGCAGGGTAAACTCTTTGAGGAAGTATATGCCGACATACAGCGTGAGTTGAAGAAGCAGAAGATATTCATAATTAATGAAACGCAGGTTACCCCTGCCCAGGGTGAATTGATAAAGAGCTACTTCAACGAAAATGTCCGTCCTGCTTTGGTCCCTATCATGCTTAATCAGGTTAAGCATTTTCCGTATCTAAAGGATAAGGTTATTTATTTGGCAATTAAGCTGACCTTGAGCGGAAAGCTGGATGCTCAGCAATATGCCCTTATCGAAATACCACCCGATGCGGAACGCTTTATAATACTGCCATCGCAAAACGACAATAATTACGTAATCCTGCTGGACGATATCATCCGTTATAACCTCCCGGAAGTTTTTTCATCATTTGGTTTTAAGGTAATAGAAGCGTATACCATTAAAGTTACCCGTGATGCAGAGTTGGATATTGATAACGATATTTCACAAAGCTTTATAGATAAAATATCGAAAGGAGTGAAGGCGCGCCAGAAAGGAAGTCCTGTGCGTTTCGTTTTCGATAGTAAACTGCCCGCCGATCTGCTGAAGTTTTTGATGACCAAAATGCAGATGAAGGATGAGGATAATCTGCAACCAGGTGGTCGTTATCATAACTTTAAAGACTTTATGAAGTTCCCGGCTATTGGTCCGAAGAACCTTTTATACGAGCCGCAAAAACCATTACAACATAAACTGTTGGCAGCTAATCAGAGCTTTTTCGAGGTATTGAAAAGGCAGGATATTATGCTACATTATCCTTATCAAACCTTTTCTCATTTTATTGACCTCCTTCGCGAGGCCGCGATTGATCCGAATGTTAAATCGATTAAAATAACGTTATACCGGTTGGCCGCTAGAAGCATGGTGGTAAATGCATTGGTAAATGCTGCTAAGAATGGGAAACATGTGGTAGCCGTTGTGGAGGTACAGGCGCGCTTTGATGAGGAGGCTAATATTAAATGGGCCAAGGAACTACAAGAGGAAGGCATACAGGTTATCTACGGCGTTCCGGGCTTAAAAGTGCATTCAAAATTGTGTTTGATTACGCGTAACGAGGCAGGCAAGAGTGTACAGTATGCCAATATTACAACCGGTAATTACAACGAAAACACCTCGAAAGTTTACAGCGACGATGCCCTGTTTACTGCGGATGCAAAAATTGCGAAGGAAGTGGACAATATGTTCGAGTTCTTTGAGAAGAACTATAAGGTCCATAATTTCAATCATTTGATCGTATCACCACTGTCTACCCGTAAGCAGTTTATTAAGCTGATTGAAAACGAATCGGCTGCTGCGCGCAAAGGTAAGAGGGCGGAGATTTTCCTGAAAATGAACAGTCTGGTGGATGAAGAGATGATTAAGTGCCTATACGATGCCAGTCGCGATGGGGTGAAGATCAGAATTATAGTGCGTGGAACATGTGCGCTTATACCGGGTGTTAAAGGGATGAGTGAGAATATCGAAGCAATCAGTATTGTAGATAAGTATCTCGAACATTCGCGTATCTATATTTTTTATAACCAGGGTAACGAACTCTATTTTATTTCTTCAGCCGATTGGATGACCCGAAACCTCGACCATCGTATTGAGGTTAGTTGTCCGATAGGCGATAAGCAACTGCAAAAGGAATTGCGCCGTTTAATGGACATTCAGTGGAGCGATAATGTTAAAGCCCGTGTAATGGACGAGTCACAAAAGAACGAACACCGTATTACCGACGCCAGGGAAAGCGTACGTTCACAGGAAGCCATCTACCGGTATCTGAAGCAGCTTAACCCCGGCAGTATGCACAATTAAGCGGTTGAAAACTTGCAGTACAGCACATAAACAGGCGCAGTATCTTTAATAAAATTTCCAGCACATTGGAGATCAGGAGATTTGCTGCAATTGATATTGGCTCTAACTCAGTAAGACTGCTTATTTCAAACGTTTTACAGAATGGAGAAGGCCCTTTTTTCAAAAAAAGCGCCCTTATACGCGTCCCCATCCGTTTGGGGGTTAACGCATTTACCGACCACCGTATTCCCGAAGTTACTATCAAGCACCTTGTTGAAACCATGCTGGCTTTCAAATACCTGATGCGCGCTAATGATGTGCTGCACTATCGGGGTTGCGCTACTTCTGCGATGCGGGAGGCTTTAAACGGTCCGCAAATTATCAAACGAATCAAGGAGCAGGCCGGTATTGATATCGAAATTATATCAGGTAATACTGAGGCGCATCTCATTTTTAATAGTCAAAACGCCTCGCTGGGTAAAATCAGCGATACCTGTTTGTTTGTAGATGTAGGCGGTGGCAGTACGGAGGTTACTATCTTCAGCAACCGCAAGGCAATAGCTGCCAAATCCTTTAACATCGGCACGTTGCGCATATTGCAAAAGCAGGTAACCAAAGAGGATTGGAAGAAACTGAATACATGGTTGAAGCAGAAGGCGGGTAAAACAAAGGGATTCTCAATGATTGGTTCCGGGGGTAACATAAACCGGATCTCGAAACTGGTAAACCTGAAGCCCGGTAAACCTATGCCTATCGATATGCTGGAGGATATTATGGAGGAATTAAAGCGCTATTCGTACGACGATCGTATGAAGGTGTTTGATCTGAATCCCGACCGTGCGGACGTAATTATTCCCGCCGGGGAAATCTTTCTGAATATTATGAAGAGCATGAAGGCTGATAAGATTTATGTGCCTAAAATCGGCCTGGGCGATGGTATCGTCCGCGAAGTGTATAAGGAATACCTGAACGGCAAAAAAAGTAAGCTGGATTAACTGGTTACTATAAATAAAAAAGGGGCGCTAGATGCGCCCCTTTTTATTTTCTGACCATCTATTTCGAAATTATCACCTTCCGGGTTTCGCGGCCCATAGGCGAGTTAATTACCACCTGGTAAATGCCGTTTGGCATATCGCTAAGATCCAAGCTTGTTTTTAGCTGACCTTGAACATCGCTATAGTTGTTAGAGCGAATTTCACGGCCTGTAAGGTCGTAAGCTTTTATTTCCACGCGATCCATTACATCGTCAAAATTCATTTCAACGGTAATTACACCGCTCGATGGGTTTGGATACAATGTGTAGTTAATATCGCTTAAAGTTTTCGGAACGCTCAGTTCTTCTTCCTCTTCCCTAAATGCAGTGCTGCTGATGCTTGCATTTAATGTGTAGCACGAAGTTGTGCTATAAGCGCCGTTGTAACCATATATGCGAACATAATAAGTGCCTACAGTTGCATTGTTGTATTTAATGGTTTCGGATGTGGTTCCACCATTCGCAGAACTGGCCACCTGGGTGCCGTTAGACTTGTATAAACGCACATCGTAATCGGCAGGTAGGTTGGTTAAGCTGATGCGGATGTTCTTTTGAGTGCTGGTGTTGGTGAATTTAAAGTAGTCGTTATCGGTGCTTGAGCTTATAAGCGCTGTAATATTGGTATTAACCGCAATGGTTTTAGCAGCCGAAAGCGAGTTGTTGCTTTCGTAGGCATCGGTGCAGGTAGTTGTATTTGCAGTGGTAGTAAAACTGGATGCTGTATAGTTACCATTTCCTGCAGCACAAACCGATTGCACTTGGTAGTTATAGCTGGTGCCTGCTGTTAAGCCGCTTAAAGCCAGCGAGGTGCCGGTAGTTGAAGTGGTAGTCCAGGTAGTAGCCGTGCTTGTTTTATACTGCACATTATAGCTGGTTGCGCCACTAACTGCGGTCCAGCTTAAAGTTGCTGAGGTTTGTGTAACGCTGCCGGCACTTAAATTAGTTACTGCACCGCAGGCAGCGGCCACAGGAGGTTGGCAGCCTAATGAGCTAAGAAGGGAATACCGGGCGCCGCCTGCAGCAAACAAGGACTGCATGCGGGTATTTTGTCCCGCTGAAAACATATACATACAGGCATCATCGGTATAGTCCATGTAGTTCATAAACATATCACCGTTAGGGCCATTGCTGCACGATACATGAGGATAGGTAGGGCAACCATAATTTTCGCCCGCCTGGTTTGGTGTATCGCCTACATTATCTGAGCCGGTGCACGCAGTGCCATCATCGCCCCAAATGTGATAAAGGTTTAACCAGTGGCCCACTTCATGGGTAGCGGTGCGTCCTAAATTATAAGGCGCAGCAGCAGTTCCGGTATTGCCAAAAGCTGTGTAGTTTATTACCACTCCATCCGTAGCGGCAGCACCACCCGGGAACTGGGCATAACCCAGGATACCTCCGCTGATGTTACAAACCCATAGGTTCAGGTAAGAACTGCTTGGCCAGGCATCATCACCACCCTGCGAAGTTTTCTTCACGGCATCGTTGGTGCTAAAAGAGGTTACGGTAGTCGATTTGCGGATTACGCCGGTTGTTGCATTACCATTAGGGTCGCGTTGAGCCAAACAAAACTGAATCTGGCAATCGGCTACCAGGCCCTGGAAGGCCGATGGTGTGCTGGTCCAATCGGCATTTAGTTTATGGTAATCACGGTTCAGTACGTCTATTTGTGACTGAATTTGAGCATCGGAAATGTTTTGCGCGCTGGTATTATAAACAACGTGCACTACCACTGGAATGGTAATTATGGCACGGGCATCTTGCCCTGCACCACCACTGGCAGCAAAGTTTTGGGTGAATTGTTCAATAGCATCGCGATTTTGCAGGATGGAAGGATCTTCCATCGTGATGCGATGTAAATGTTCCATAGCGCCGCATTTGCGTTGCGCCGATAGGCCACCGGTAAACAGGGCGCCAGTCAGGAGTAGTAAGGCGATTTTCTTCATACGCAGATTTAGTTAAGTATCCAAATCAACATAAATCCTGCGGTAATGGTTGACTTGGTACAGGCAAATCCGCGGTTTCGTATAGCAGGTAGAATAAGATGGAACTGAGGTGTTAATTACCTCTCGGTGTAAATCAGCAACTTATCGTCAAAGAAGGGTTCTTCAAAGTATTCACTTAGTTTTTTCCGAAGCACAAATTTTACGCCTGCCTGGGCTATTTCTTCGTCAAGATTACCCCCTTTAAGGGCTATCAGGCCGTTTTTAATCTGGTGGCGGTCCCGGGCAAGATATTTGTGCTTAGTCCATTTAAGTAATTCGCTAAGTGGTGCTACAGCCCTGGTAACAACAAAGTCGTACTGAAACTCCATTTGCTCCGCCCGTTTATGGAAGGTAAACACGTTGGTAATACCTGCCGCTTCCGTAACCGCATCTACCACATTTAATTTTTTATTTATGGAATCCACTAAGTGGAAGCGGCATTCTGGGAATAGAATGGCCAATGGCACGCCGGGGAATCCTCCGCCTGTACCCAAGTCCATAATCTTAGTGCCTTCTTTAAACGAAACGAATTTTGCAATGGCTAGCGAGTGCAGCACATGTCGCTCATAAAGGTTGTCGATATCCTTACGCGATATAACGTTTATCCGCTCATTCCATTCGCGGTACAGCTGCTGCAATTGTGTAAATTGCTCTACTTGGCGCGGCGTTAAATCAGGGAAATATTTTAGAATGATATCCATAAACTGGCGGTCCTGGGAACCGGCCTAGTATTTCTCCTTAGTTACTTTAAGAATATTGTAAAGCATATCCTTTGCTCGGAATAATTGGGCCTTTACAGTGCCCAGTGGGATATCCAGTTTCTCGGCTATTTCTTCGTAAGAAAGTTCGTCCAGGTAGCGCAATTCGATAAGCGTACGGTATTTAGGCGATAGCTGTTCAATAGCAGCACGTATTTTTTGGGCGCGCTGGTCTTTCATCATACTTTCTTCCGGATCCGGATTGTGATCTTTTACGGCAACCGGCGTTATTTCACCGTCGTCGGTTTGGGTTTTCTGATCCAGCGAAGTTGTCAGTAAGCGCTTTTTACGTATGAAGTCAATAGAGTTATTAGTGGCTATTTTAAACAGCCAGGTACTAAAGGCAAAATCGGCTGAGTAATTACTGATGTTATTAAAGGCTTTCCCAAAGGCTTCAATGGTCAAATCCTCAGCATCGTCCCGGTTATGCACCATTTTCAGCACCATAAAGTAGATAGAATCGCGATAGCGGTTCATCAGCTTGCTAAAGGATACCTGGTCACCTTCCTTAGCCTTGGCAACTAACTCCAGGTCTTCCTGCGCACGGGTTGAAAATTTTGAGTTTAAATCTTCCAATGGTCTTTTGGTTTCAGCAATAATAATAAAAATATAAGCAGTAGGTAGAAGCTATATGCTATATCCAAAATTGGGGAGAAAATTTTTAAATCTCCAACACCCAGTTTGGTGAAGATACGCCAGGAAATTAAAGCCTGCAACAAAACTAAGCCTATAAACACCCCTGCTATCAAGTACCAGGGCTTACAAAGCGCCATGGCTGCAACAAAAACAGTGTAGAAGGTAAATTTGCTTAAGGCAAACAAAAAAAGCAACAATTGATGGTGTAGTTTATAAGCAAATCCGGTACGTAGATGCCGGCGCTTTTGGTTCAGCCAATCGCCCCAGGTAGTTTCAGCCCGGGTAACCATAAAGGCATCCTTATCTATACATAATGTGGTGTTCTTTCCGGTGGCTACAGCATTAACAAACAAGTCGTCATCACCGCTCAACAGGCCGGGCTTTTTTTCAAAGCCCTTAAAGCTTTCAAACAGCGATTTCCGATACGATAAGTTACGCCCAACCCCCATATAAGGTAAACCCGCCGAGGCAAATCCGAAATACTGCAGTGCAGTTATAAAGTTTTCGTAACGTATAAGTTTATTCAGCAGACCGGGCTGCTTCTCAAACGGGGAGTGACCCAATACAATTTTAGTATCCTGGAGATAAGCTCCTACCATTTTAGCCAGCCAGGCCGTGCTTGCCGGACGGCAATCGGCATCTGTTACTACAATGGTGTCGAAACTGGCCGCCTCAATTCCTTTCTTTAAAGCATACTTTTTGCCTGCATAAGGTTTTCCGACCCCTGCCGGAAGGCTGATCAGTTTCATATTGGTGTTGCGCTTATAATATTCGGCCAGCACCTCAAGGGTATCGTCTGTGCTGCCATCGTTTACTACAATAACCTCAAATTTGGGGTATTGCTGAATGAGAACAACTTTTAGGTTTTGGCGCAGATTGGCTGCCTCGTTGCGTGCGCAGATGATTACTGATGCAGGTGGCAAAAATTCCGGCAGCCCCTTAAACCCACGAACAAAATTCAGGCGCAAAAAGAAAAACAGGTAATACAAGGCTTGAATACCTGCTGCCGCTAAAAAAAAATTAAGCCACAAATGCATCTGCTGCAAAGAAATAAAAACAGCGTATAGCCCTGCTGCACTTATGCACAAAGCTGTTTATCAAAGCGTATAAACGAATGGGAGATTATTCTGAAACCTGCTTCTTAGCGCGGGAACGCCACCAGAAATAACCAATGGTTCCCATTATGATATAAGGCATAACCAATATATACAACACGCCTTTGTTAATGCCGTCAGCCGCTGAAGCACCTGCATCGCGTGAACTTTCGGCGGTAGCCTGGCACATAGCACACTGTGCATCAGCCCCCATGGATAGAAACAACAGAACAACAACAAGCGCAAGTATTGGTAAGGCACGTTTCATAACACAAAGGTAAGCACAATAAGGAAATGCCCTACAAGCAGGGCTTTTTTATTTGGATATGGGCTTCAGGTAATGAAAACCCCTGGCAATAAAGCCATTGCGGTAATAAAAGCGATGGGCTTTAAAGTTCTCTACATACGCATCCAGCAACATGGTTTCGCAACCCTGCGCCAGCCCTTCCTGCTCCATCCAATTCAGCAATAATTGACCTACCCCTTTCGAACGGTAGGCTTCATCAACCACAAAATTGTCGACTTCAATGTATTTACCGCAATAAAGTTTGGCGCAAATCCAATAGCCCGATACGGCTACACAGCGTTCGCCTTCATATACAGCGGCCTGGTAATAATTATGGCCGGCCATTAATGGCAATAAGGCCTCGTATTTCTCACGGGTTAGGCTGGGGGATAGCTGCCGGATAAGCGGCAGGTTTGCCAGCATTTCACCAATGGTGCTAAGCCTGCGTATATGATATGGCTGGGTCATGCAAATAAACTACGCAAAGGCACGCTGCAGGATAGTCTCCTGTTCCTGTTGGTGCACCTTTTTAAAGCCGGTAGCAGGCGAAGCTGAGTTTTTACGGGCAATGCCTTTCAGACCTAGCTTTTCATGCAAACGGGCGTGCATAAAATACCAGGCTCCCATATTCTCCGGTTCTTCCTGAACCCAACACACTTCCGCCTTTGGATACTTCTGTGCAAGCGCTATCATCTTGTCTTGTGGTACAGGGTAAAGTTGCTCTACACGTGCAATCACCACATCGGTAATCTTTTCTTTTTCCTTACGCTCCAGCAAGTCGTAATAAATTTTGCCGGTACAGAAAACGATTTTGCGCACTTTTTTAGCACCGGGTTCATCCACTAATAACTCCTGGAATCCTCCCTTCATTACGTTCTCGATAGGAGAGATACACCGTGGGTGCCGCAGCAGTGATTTGGGACTCATAACCACCAGCGGTTTGCGGAACGGCCAGTATAACTGGCGGCGCAACAGGTGGAAGAAGTTGGCAGGATCGCTCACATTGGCTACCACCATATTCATTTCAGCGCATTGTTGTAAAAAGCGCTCTAAACGAGCCGAAGAGTGTTCAGGACCCTGGCCTTCGTAGCCATGCGGCAACAGCATTACCAAACCGCTGCCCCGCTGCCATTTACTTTCGCCCGAGCTGATAAATTGATCGATAATAATCTGTGCGCCATTCACAAAATCGCCAAACTGGGCTTCCCACAGCACCAGCGATTGCGGGCTTGGTAGCGAGTAGCCGTATTCAAACCCTAATACGCCGTATTCGCTCAGGTGCGAATTATAAATAAAGAAACGTCCCTGCTTTTCGCCCAGATTGCAAAGGCGGCAATATTCCTTGTCCGTGTTCTCATCACTAATAACAGCGTGACGGTGCGTAAAGGTGCCGCGTTTTACGTCTTCGCCGCTCAGGCGTATGTCATGTCCTTCCAGCAGCAAACTGCCGTAGGCCATTAGTTCGGCAGCAGCCCAATCCAGTTTGCCTTCCTCCTGCATTAACTTCTTCCGCTCATCCATGTATTTCTGCACTTTGTGCAAAGGCACAAAGTTGGCAGGTACCTTGGTTAAGCCGTCGATTAATTGATTAACCATTGCCTTTTTAATTGCAGTTTCAGGCGAATCTTTGAAGTCGTCGATACCGGCTTTGCGCAGCTGTTGCCAGGCCAACTCGGTAGGTTGCGGTTTGTAGGGTAATGGATGTTGTTTTACCAGGTTCAGTCGTTCCTGTAAATCGTTCCAGAATTCCTTTTCCAGGCGTTTGGCCATTTCCAGGTGCACGCTGCCCTCTGCTTCCAGTTTTTTAGAGTAAACGTCGCGGGGGTTCTCGTGCTTTTCAATCAATTTGTATAATACCGGCTGGGTAAACTTAGGATCATCGCTTTCGTTATGGCCCCAGCGGCGGTAGCATACCATATCCACAAAAATATCTTTGTTGAATTTCTGACGGTATTCGGCTGCCAATTCGCAGGCAAATACCACAGCTTCCATATCATCGCCGTTGATATGCAGCACAGGCGCCTCTATGGTTGCCGCAATAGAGGTGGAGTAATCGCTGGAACGGGCCTCATCAAAGTCGGTGGTAAAACCAATCTGGTTATTGATAACAAAGTGAATCGTTCCTCCACTGTAATAGCCTTCCAGTTTTGCCATCTGCAGCACTTCATACACAATGCCCTGGCCTGCTACGGCAGCATCGCCGTGTATCAGTATAGGTAATATTTTATCGAAGTTGGAATTGTAAATGGCATCGGCTTTGGCGCGTGCAAACCCGTTTACTATTGGGTTAACGGCTTCCAGGTGCGATGGATTCGGCATTAATTTCAGGTAAACTGCCTTGTCCTCATTAATAGGGTATTGACTTGAAAAACCTAAGTGGTATTTAACGTCACCGTCGCCCATAGTAAGGTCGTATTGGGCGTTCCCTTCAAATTCATTAAAGATCTCTTCGTAGGTTTTGCCCATAATATTGGCAAGTACATTCAACCTGCCGCGGTGGGCCATACCAATAACCACTTCTTCTACTTCCTCACTGGCCTTGCGGATGATGGCATCCAAAGCGGGGATAGTGGCCTCGCCACCTTCCAGCGAGAAGCGTTTTTCGCCTATATACTTGGTGCCAAGGAATTTTTCAAAAACCACGGCCCGGTTCAGCATACGCAGAATATGCTCTTTCTTCTCAACCGGAAAATTGATCAGTTTCTCAGGTTTTTCGATACGGTCCCTGAAAAAGTCAATTTCAGCTTGTAACCGAACATAACCTGTTTCGAAGCCAATGGTATCGCAGTAAAGTGACTTTAAGCGGGCTAAAATGTTGCTCAACGTGGCGTTCGGGAGGCCGATTTCGGCACCAATTACAAATTTGCGCTCTAAATCTTTGTCGCTCAAGCCAAAATAGGTCAAATCCAACTCCGCTTTACGGTCTTTCCGGGGTTTTAAAGGGTTGGTATTAGCTACCAGGTGACCTTTACGGCGGTAGGCATCAATTAAACGGTAAACCTTCACTTCATCGGCCGAAACACCGGCCGCTTTACCATTATAATTAGTGCTGGCAAAGTCAAAACCCTCGAAAAACTTGCGAAAATCGGGGTCTACGCTTCCGGGATTGGTTTTAAAGTCGTTATAAAGGTTTTCGAGGTATTCGGGGGTGGCATTAGCCAAAAAAGAATAACTGTCCATAATTATGTTGAGCCTGCTTAACTAGCGGACTGCAAATTTAGGGTGTAAAAACGGATTATTAAAGGGATATTTGGAAATAACGCAGCATAAACTATATTTGCAGTCCTTTTTTAAAAGCATACAACAATGGCAAATCACAAATCGGCAGAAAAGCGTACTCGTCAGGCAGCAAAACGCAGACTTTATAACCGTTATTATGCAAAGAGCATGCGTAATGCAATTCGCGACATCCGTGCCGAAAAGAAAGAAGGTGAAGCTAAGAAAGCCCTTCCTAAAGTTATCAGCATGGTAGATAAGCTTTCGAAGCGTGGCTACATTCATAAAAATAAGTCAGCCAACTTGAAGAGCAGCTTAATGAAGCGTTTTGCCGCTAAAAAGAAATAATAAGCAGTAAACGGCTATAGAAATTATTTGAAGAAGGCACCTTTGGGTGCCTTTTTTAGTTGATTGTAATTGATGTTATCAGTTCTTAAACGGCGACCGTATCAGGTATTGTTTGGGTTTTAAACGGGCCGTATAGGGCTTCATGATAAAGAAGTTGAAGAACGGATTCCGGTGTTTCAGGTAACCATACATAGAGCGGGGAATGGCTCCAATGGTGCTCTTAATTTCAGGAGCTGTGCGGCCAAAGTGCAGGCGTTCGGCCTGGTGTTCGATTCCATAAGCCACCATATCATACATCATGTGCTGATACAAGTGGATAGGTTGGCATACCGCATGGTCCATGCCCATGTAATGTACTTCTATACGGCGGCCAATGTGGTAAATGCTAATAAAGCCAATTATTACCCCTTCTTTAAAATAAGCAAACAACTTATACTGGTTTGGCAGCAGGGCTTTTTGGTCGGCAAAAAACGAAGGGGCCAGCACGCCTAATTTAAAACCGGCCCTGGCCATTACCTTGTTATATAATTCGTTGAGGCGGGCGCTGTGCAGCTTAATCTCTTCAAGGTTTAACTCCTTTTCGGTAACATGGTTTTCGGCACACAGGGCCATTACCTTTTTAGTGCGTACCCGGTATTTCGATTGCAGGTCCTGCAGGTAATCTTCGCGGCTTTGCCAATTTGGGCGCAGCGTAAGTATCATATCGCTTTCTACCGTTATCTCGTTATAGCCACGGTGTTTAAAAGAGGCATCGAATGTCGATTTCGGTTCGTACAAATCGGAGATCAATACGGCACGAATACCCTTGTCCTCTGCCTGGATATGGTTAATAGCTTTACGTACAATGCGTGCACGCAATGCTTCCTCAATATCAGCCGCGAAATAAAAACCGTTTTCGCCGGTCATAAATACATTACCGCTAACCAGCAGCTTAACATGCAGGCGGTTTACCAGGTTTTCAGTAACACGTTTTAGCCATTCTTTCCAGAACGAACCATTTGTTTCGGGGAAATAGTTGATGAGTTGTTGCCCGTGAAAGGTAACCACCTGAAAATACAGCGCACCAGCCACTGTGCCATTGCGTTTCAGCAACACATACCTAAACTGCATATCGCCGGCATTTAACTCTTCCAGCATCCGCAGATAATCGTATTGCATCAGCACATTGGCTTCAGGTACAATCTTGTTCCAGTATAAAGGGTTAAGCGCATTTACCGATTGGTAAAGCTCAAAAGAATATTCCGCCGAAAGTTCCTGTTCTGCCCCCAAAGGGCAATAAATACTAGTCTCCATGCACTGTTTCCATGACGAATATAAGGGTATAAAATTGTAACAGCCTTTTAGCGGAAAGGTTTGCGTTACAATTGTAAAAACACAAAAGGCCCTGTAAAAGGACCTTTTGCTAGTTATTTGTGTGCTTTTTTAATGCGATATGATTAGTTGTTTGGTGCGTGTTACATTGCCTGAACTCAAACTGTACAAATAGGTTCCGGCCTGTAAGCCTGCTGTGTTGTAAACAAAAGTGTTAAAGCCTGTGTTCTGGGGAACTTTCAGTTCTTCAACGAGGCGACCATTCAGATCAAAAATTTTAAGCGTAGCATTGCCCGGCTCTGTTAGAAAATAAGTGAACCGGGTTTGGTCATTAGCCGGGTTTGGTTCTGCTGCATACAGCTGCGCAGTAGATACAATGCCATTAGCTTCTTTAATGCCATTGGGTTCCTGGGCAACGGTATCAGTAAGGTTTACCAGGGTGGTAGTATCCATTGTTATATTCTCATCGCCCGGCTGATAAAGCATATACGAAAAGTAAACCAACATCATTTCATCGGTGGTGGCTTCGCCCACACTAACGTCCTGTGGAGGATTGTTTGGGTTTTCCTCATTCGCAGTAGTGTTGTCATACGTGCAGAAGCCGTACAGATCGGAGTTGGCCGGAATTTTTAACACATTACGGAATTGATAGAAACCCTGCCAGTGAAAGTCCCAATCGTTGATACGGATAAGCGGAATAGTATCGGTGGCAGGCGTTACTGCATAACACAGCCAGCTTTTTGATATCAGGTGACTATGTGGACCAACTGTAAGAATTGAAACGTTGGCATTCGGTAACTTATAATGCGATTCGAAAGTTTTAACCTGGTTAGCCGGTATGTAAAGCGGACCATTCACCAAACTGCCAGCAGGGGCAGGAACGTGGTTTAAAGCCGGATCGATAAATACCTGGCGAACAGCATTGGTAGTTAACTGCATGTTTATCTTAGTGCTATCACTTTGTCCGGCACTGCCTGCCGGGTAATGTATTTGCAACACAATATCCGTGTTGGCATATAACTTAATACCCAGGCCCTGTGGTAAACGATACGGTTGCATACCCGGAACCCAACCGCCTACCAATATGGCCTTGTTGCTTCCAACTCCACCAAAGTTAGTGTATCCCGGTCCTGTAGCATTGGCATCTAACTGTGCACAGGTGCCGGTGGTATCCTGGTAAACCAATACGTGGTGAACAATTGAGCCGTTACCAGGTACAATTTCCATGGCAGTTAAGCTTTTGTTTTGCAACAACCCGCTGGGTATTACAAAGCATTGGTAAAGGTCGCCGGTTTGGTTGTTTGGAACTGTATACGTTGGTATAGTAAGCGTTAAATCAACAGTGCCGAGCGTTGAACCGTTGGTATACACCGGTGGAGCAGGGGCAGTAGTAGTATCGCCGATGGGGGCACCACCTGCAACCCAAAGATTTATTTTTTGGATGTCAGCAGCAGAAAGCAGTCGTTCATGTGCCAGACGAACATAGTCCGGATCGGGTGGCCATGGCGGCATAATACGGGATGTAGACTTGTCGGCTACATCAAAACGTTGACTGTAGGCATCGGCGTAGGTCATCAGTGCAAAGGGTGCCAAACCACCGTTGTGGTGGCAGCTGGTACAGTTGCTGTACATTATCCGGGCAATGTCACCGCTCCAGGTAGGGGTTTGTGCCTGTAGTTTAAGGGCGAACAGTGCCAATAATAAAAGTAATGGTCTTCTCATTTCCGGTTTAATTACGTTAGGGATAATCGTTGAGCCAATAATGGCTAAACGGGTAGACTACCGAAAATAAGCAAAGTTTAATTAAGGCGGTGTTTAGGTGTTATGCAAAGGGAAGAGGAGCAAAAGCCGACCCGGCCAATTGAGGGCACAATAGATGGCCGGGTGGCAATTCTTACTAAGCACAAAAAGTTAGAAATCTTCAATACACGAGTCGCTTCCACACACACTGTGTAAGGGTAATTGTTTTACTTTGCCGCTGTTCCCGGGCTTCTTCCATAATTTCTTCTGGCCGGTAACTTGTAACGGTAAACTGATGGCCGGGGTAGCTATCAGATACGTTCCGTTACTACCGTTCGTCATTAAGTCCTTTTTCATTTCGGGTAGTTTGTTTAACGAAACAAAAGTAGGTAATAGGGCAGGCTGCATGTTTCCAACTTTTTTCAGAAAATCGGAATTCCGGTTTTTATGGTCACCCGGCTATGCCTCAAGTAAGTTGCAAATTTCGTGCAGGCTTTTATTACTTTGTTTACCGATACCACTATGCGGAAACAAGACTATCTCGTACATCTTATACAGTCGTTATCGCCTAACGAGAAACGATATTTCAAATTGTTCTGTCAGACTCAAACAGGGGGTAAGCAGTATCTTAAACTATTTAGCCTTCTCGAAACACAAACGGCCTATAATCCTACTGCCGCCGCCAAAGCACTGGGCATTACGGCCGGTAAACTGGCGCATGAAAAAGAATACCTGCAGGATGTATTGCTGCGTAACCTGCGGATGTATCACGAGAACAACTATGTAGAAAGTAACCTGATGGGCCAGTATATGCAGGCCGACTTAATGTATCGTAAAGGCCTTGTTACCTACGGCATCAGCATTGCTAAAAAGGTGTTGGATAAAGCGGTAAAATACGAACGTTTCGGATTGGCTTTAGGTGTTGCGCGCCTGCTTTCGCACAGTTATGCCAATATCGGAAACTACGGTGCTATGGATGAGATAAATGCACTGGAAGATAAACTGCTGGCCCAGCAATTGGAATACATGCAGCTGGTGCATTTGCGCGATAGATTCATGGCACCGGTAATGAACCGCAGCGGCTATGAAACCCTAATGGACGTGGCCGACAACCCTTTATTTAAGGCCGATCCTTCGACCTTTATGAGCTGGCATGCGCGGCATTGCTGGAACGAGATGTCGCAATTCTATTATCAGTATGTGGATCGCAATCCGCAGAAATCGCTGGAGCATGCGCAGAATATGGTGAAGTTGTTTAACCGCAGCCCCTATTTCCGTGCAATACTGCCCAGCGGTTACTTTAATGCTTATGCTAATATTTGTGTAAGGCAATACACCATGGGTAACTATCGCGAAGCACTTACGGCCGTGAACCAGTTGATTGAAAAAAGCCAGGGACCCATACCTGCCGTATCGCCTGATTTAATAGAGCGCTTTCACCGCTTTGGACGCGCTACTAAAATGACCCTGTTATCGCTGTTACATGAGTTCACCGAGGCACGTGCCTGGGGACAGCACATGTATAAACAGTGCGATAAGCTGAAGATTGGAGAGCGGCTTACCTTTCTGTTCGACTACTCGCTGGCCTTGTTTCATACCGGCGACTATGATGGCTGCCTGGCTAATTTGAACCGCTTGATGGGAGAGAAAACCAAAGAACGGGTAGATGTGCAGCTATATGCCCGGTTGCTGTTTGCCATGGTGCAGCTTCAGTTGAAGAACTACCAGTTGATACCTTACCAGGTAAAAAGTATTAAGGCCTGGAAGAAGCGGATGAAAACCGATGCAGAGAACTGTGATGAATTGCTGGCGTGGTTCGATAAACTGGGCAAGGCCGGTATGCAGCAACAATGGAATGCTGCCTTTACCAGGTTTAAGCAGCACCTACAGGAAGGGCACATTAAGGAGTTGAATACGGAACTTGCCCTAAGCAAATGGAAGGGCCGAAAGTAAGTTTAACACGGTGTTTTGCATAGCACTATATAGGGCGGGGTTACACTGATGCGGGGTTACACTTTTTTTATTGACACCCCATATAGTGTTGAAATACAGCCAATTGAAAAACGGCGGGGTTACAAAGTGGGGTTACAAATGTTGTTATTTTATATTAGTTATGGTATAATTTGATGCCATTTTTAGGGTTCTCTGCCAAGCCCTGAAAGCTGCTTGGGGCCACCTGCTGATTTGGTTCAAAAAACTATCTTCGTGCCGCTTTTAATAATCCTAACACCGCTATATGAATTTCGATTTAACAGAAGAACATTTGATGATACGCCAGGCCGCCCGCGATTTTGCTCAAAACGAGTGCAAGCCGGGTGTAATTGAGCGCGATACCAACCAAACCTTTCCGAAGGACCTGGTAAAGCGGATGGGCGAACTTGGTTTTTTAGGTATGATGGTATCGCCTGAATACGGCGGCGGCGGTATGGATGCCCTTAGTTATGTAATAGCTATGGAGGAGATTTCGAAAGTAGATGCTTCGTGCTCGGTAATTATGAGCGTAAACAACTCGCTTGTTTGCTGGGGGTTGGAAGAATATGGCACCGAAGAACAGAAAAAGAAATACTTAACACCACTGGCTAAAGGCGAAAAAATAGGTGCGTTTTGCTTAAGCGAACCGGAAGCCGGCAGCGACGCAACCAGCCAGCGCACTACGGCTGTTGATATGGGCGACCATTACGTGCTGAATGGTACCAAAAACTGGATCACCAACGGCGGCAGCGCCAGCACCTATCTGGTAATTGCACAAACGCATCCCGAAAAAGGCCACCGTGGCATTAATGTGCTGATTGTAGAAAAAGGTATGCCCGGTTTTGAGGTTGCCAAAAAAGAAGACAAACTGGGTATACGTGCCAGCGATACACATACCCTGCTGTTTAACGATGTGAAGGTTCCGAAAGAGAACCGAATTGGTGAGGATGGCTTTGGTTTTAAGTTTGCCATGAAGACCCTGAGCGGTGGCCGCATAGGTATTGCTGCACAGGCTTTAGGTATTGCCGCCGGCGCTTACGAATTGGCGGCTGCTTACAGCAAACAGCGTAAAGCCTTTGGTAAAGAAATCATCAACCACCAGGCTGTTGCATTTAAACTGGCTGATATGGCCACCGAGATTGAAGCGGCCCGTTTATTGGTTTATAAAGCTGCACGATTGAAAGACCTGGGTCAGAACTACGACCAGGCCTCGGCAATGGCGAAGGTATTTGCCAGCGAAACAGCCATGAAAACAACTACCGAGGCCGTACAGGTGCACGGCGGTTACGGTTTTGTAAAAGAATACCACGTAGAGCGCTTGATGCGAGATGCCAAGATTACCCAGATTTACGAAGGCACCAGCGAAGTGCAGCGTATTGTAATTTCGCGCGGTGTATTATCGTAGTTGCAACTTCTATAAAACTAAAAGGGCGATGCAGTTAACTGTATCGCCCTTTTTTTAGGTGGTTTATTTTAATAGCCGCCCAGGTATTTCCGCAGGCCCCATTCCATACTGATAAGTACCAATAGCAGGGCAAATATCCATTTTAAGTTAATGGCGCTTTGGGTAACAAAGGTGTCGAACAGGATGGGTTTCAATTGGTTTTTGGCGTCAATTTCATCCGCAATTTTCTCCAGGTCGTTTAGGTAATGCATTTGCCCGTTGTGCTGTGTAGCCAGTTGATACAGTACCTGATGATCGGCCCGGGTGCGCATTTCTTCTAACTGCAAGGGACTAACCGAAAACTTACCGCTGGCTGTATACGTGTTGTTGCCTAACTGCACGCTGGCGGTAAAGCTGTAATTGCCAACGGGTAAAAAGCCGGCATTCAGGTTATAGGCGTTTTCGGTTTTATTGAATTGATAACTGTATTCTTTGCCATCCTCGCCTTTAATCTTCATCGATGCATCGGGTGTATTTACGGGTTCGTAATTGGCATTATATAACTGTGCATCAAAAGTTACGGCTTCGTTGTCCTCGAAAATATTTTTAGCCAGTGTAACGCGGAAAGGACGTTTATCTGCTTTTACCGATAGATACTGCACCGTTTTATTGATCAGTTCGTTGGTGGCATCCAGGTTTTTGTTCAGCACATAATCGTAGATCCGCCATTTCCAGATTCCTTCGGCGCATATAACCCCAAACTTCACTTCGCCGGCCTCATTAAACAACCACAACGGGAAGTCGGTATTTACCGAATTGATTTTTTGCGTAAGCAATACCTTTGAAGACGGATTGGCGCTGTACTCGCCAAAGAAATTATTAAGCGGGGGCAGTCGCGGAATAGTTTGCAGCGTTTTATCGCTGAGCGTAAACAACGAGAAATCCTTGGATACATTCGCCGTTACATCATTGAAGCGATCCTGTCCGCCCTTCACCAGCACACCGTTCTGCACTTTGGCAAAATCGGCCACAGCGGTTTGCGAGCCCAGTACAAACAGCAGGGGTTTCTTCAGGTCGCGGGCCTCGCGCAGCAGGTTTTGCACCTTTTGATTGGCGGAAGGCAGTTGATGTAAAATTACCAGGTTGTAGTCGTTTAGTTTCTTGCCAAACGTTTCGGCATACTCTACATCCACCTGATAGTTCTTGTTGTTTTCTATAGCTTGTTTAAAGGCGCTGATATCGGCGTGTGGCGAGTTGGCTACCAGCAATATTTTTTGGCGTCCGTCCAGTACTTCTACAAAAATATCGCGGGTGTTGTTTTTGTAGGTTACCTCGCCATCGGTAGGGGAGAGGCTGATGCGGTAGTGCGCGATGCCGGTTTTATCAGCGGGTAGTATAAAGTCGTACGACTGAAAGAAGGCATCACCGGGATAACTCAGGTCCTTGCTTTGCAGCAGTTTGGTGTTGTTGCCATCCAGCACCTCCGACACATTTAATTTTACAGAACGCGCTGCCAGGTTATTCGCTTCTACATCCACTTTTAAACCGAATTGGTCGTTGAGGTAAGCAAACTTATTAAACCAGGCATTGGCCAGTTTTTGGTCGCGTTGTATGGTAGTATCGCCCAGGGCAACAGTGTAAACGCTGTAAGCCGATTTTTCGGCTGCATACACGGGGTTTACGCCTTTATTATAAATGCCATCGCTGGCTACGATAACCGCACCCAGGTTTTGATTGTAATACAGGTCGTTCAGTTCTTCGATGGCATCGCTGAGGTTGGTGCTTTTATCGTTGAATGAAAAATTGATGCCGCGCTGCAGTTTATCGCCTGCCTTAAATTGCGCCACTTCATATTTATCCTTCAGCCGGTCCATCAGCGCTTCCATTTTTTTTCGGTAAGCGCCGGTGTCGCTGCCTAATCCATTTTTTACTGATTCGCTGTTATCCTGTAAAATGGCAACAATGGGTTTAAAGGTTTGGGTGTGCCTTGCCCGTATAAAAGGCGAAAGCAGCAAAACGGCCAATACGGTTACGGCTACAAAACGGAGTACACCCATGGCGTATTTCCAGCGCAGGTTGCCGGCCGCTTTTTCGTCGAATGTTTTATCGCGGTAATACAACAGCAGGGCGTATGCGGCGCCCAATGCTATACACAGCAATAAAAACCAGGCAGGGTATTGAAAAGATATTCCGGAATTCAAGTAGTTCTTCAGTTTAACGGGTTCAAAATAACAACACGGTTTAGCGGTTCATACCGCCGCACACACTCAACACCTGCCCCGATACATAGCGCGATAAATCGCTGCCTAAAAATACGGCTGCGTTTGCCACTTCTTCGGGGGTGCCCATTCGTTTCATGGGTATTTTATCCAAAATGCTCTTCTTCACTTCTTCGGTCAGCACGCCGGTCATATCGGTTTCAATAAAGCCGGGGGCAATAGCATTGCAGCGTATATTGCGCGAACCAAACTCATCGGCAATGCTTTTAGTAAAGCCAATAATGCCTGCTTTAGATGCGGCGTAATTAGCCTGTCCTGCCTGTCCTTTTTCTCCCACGATGGAAGTTAAATTAATAATGGAGCCGCTTTTGGCCCGTAACATATTTTTAGAAACATGCTTGGTAAGGTTGAATACCGATTTAAGGTTGGCGGCCATCACCTGGTCCCATTGTTCCTCGGTCATCCGAAGCAGTAAATTATCGCGGGTTATACCGGCATTGTTTACCAGCACATCAATAGCACCAAATTCTTTCACCACTTCCTCAACCAGTTTCTCACTTTCGCTAAATGAGCCGGCATCGCTCCGGTAAGCTTTTGCTTTAACGCCGAGCGCCAGTAATTCCTGTTCCACCTGTTGTGCCCTATCGGCAGAACTTACGTAGGTAAACGCCACGTTAGCACCTTCCTGCGCAAAGCGCTGAACAATGCCGTAGCCAATGCCGCGGGTGCCTCCGGTAATTAAAGCTGTTTTTCCTTTCAGTAACATGGGGTACTTTTTATGGTGCCTGTTGTTGGTATTGTTCGCTACAAGGGTGGCAAACAAATGTTAAAGCAAAGAAAAAATATTTTCTCACCATTAAACCGCCAATTGCAATGTCCGTCTTATACTCAAGCAACCTGTAAAGGTTCGCATCAAACGAAAAAAATGAGAAGTATGGATAAGAAAACAATTATTGCGGCTATGTTCCTGTTATTAGGAGCCCTGCTGATTAGCGCCAATGCCGCACCCGGAGGCCATTATGGCAATAAGCACCGCAACCAGGAGCAACGTATACATCAGGGCCGCCGCAGCGGGCAATTAAGCCCCCGCGAGGCAGCGCAACTGCAACGCCAGCAGGCGCAAATTGAGCACGATAAATTTATTATGAAACTGGATGGACGCATTACGCGGCGCGAACGCGCTTACCTGCGCGACGAACAGGCCCGCGCCAGCCAGCAAATATTTATCAAAAAACACAACGGCCGCCACGGGCACCGTTAAATAACAGGTGGTAATGTAAGGGTAACTGGTGATCCCTCTCTGCCCAGTGGCAGGGAGGGGCCCTTACGGCCTTTTACCGGCCTGCCGACAGCAGTATTTTTGAATCTCTAACCCGCTTATTTACAGCCGGTTTGGCTAAATACGAGGGTATATGCTTGACAAACCATTTACACCGGTTTATATTACTGGTATAAGAGTTTTGGTTTTAGGGTTAAACATAATCCCGCTCCTGCCATAGAGCGGGATTTTTTTTTGGAGATGGCTCACTAATTACGGTCCAGTTCCATATGCAGCGCGCTGGTATGTAAAACCTCCTGTGCTTTTTGTAATTCATTTTCGTTACCCTGAACGAAAACCAGAAACCGGCCCTCATTCAGATGCTTCTCGTAGCGTTGCGCATTCATTTGGTCGATGCCAATGGAGGTTAATACAGCTACTACACCGCTACCGATGAGGCCCATTTCCAAACCGGCAAAGGCACCTACCAGTGCGCCGGCACCAAATAAAAAACCAAGCCCGGGGATGGCAAAAATGCCTACCCCTGTTAAAATACCAAGTACGGTGCCTGCAACCACCCCTACGCTCACTTCAGCTTTTTCAGCAGTATGGGTTTGTTTAACATGGATGTGATTATCTACCAGATCGGCTTTGCCTAAAATGGAAACACTACTTACAGGGAAACCTGCTGCCTGTAACTGATTTACCGCCTGCACAGCGCTTTGATGCGATTCATAAACACCAACAATTGATTTCATACAAATGGATTTAGGTGTGTGAAAAATAAGCGGGCAGGAGGAGGGAGTTGCCCTAATGACTTTACTAAATTAATGAAATACAACCACATGGGTTGTTTCTTAACTTATTAAATAAACTTTAAAGTGATTGGCTTAAAGCAATTATAAATCTTCGGTAAGTACGTGCAGACTTTCTTTTACCAAACCGCCCATTGAGGTTTGTTTTTCAAATACGGGGCGTTTAAAATGCTGCGCTAATTCGCGGCCAAGTTGTGCTACTTTTTCGGGTGTTGATATTACATCACCTTCCATTACTTCCAGTAACTGGTTAAGCCGGTGGTGCGAAGAAATACTCCTCCGTGCAATCAAGGTGCGTTCTTCTTTTTGATACTGGATAATGGTTTCGGTTGTAAGCAGGTCGAGTGTTAGTTTTACCAGCACGGCATTTTCTTTAAAGAACTGTGGCAGGTATAGTGTGCGCTTGCCTTCGTAGCTCTGCTGGTCGAAGTCGATAGCACGGATGCGGAATTGCACTTCTTCGAAATCGGGCGTGATATCAAATACATAATTATAACTCCGCATATCGCCTAACAGGCGCACAAAGCAGCGTTCGTTGAATTTTACAAACTCCTTGGCTATACGCACCTTGTTGAATTCAGGGTTCTCGAGGTAATATTGAATAAACTGATCGCCGGGAATGCCGGCAATGTGTTCTTCTATCAGGGTGCCGCGGTCTACAAAATAGTTGATACGCGAAGGGGAGAGGATGTGCTCCAATTCCAGGCCATATACCCTTGAAGCGTCGGCCTGCTTTACATAGAAGTAATCGTAGTTATCGTTAAAATTATTGACAATTTTAATGCGAAAGGGATTGCTGTTACCGAAGGTGCAATAATCGATACGCTCCACATGCAGGTGTTTGTGCACGCTGGTATCGCCCCCTGTTTTCAGGATGGAGTAAATCTGTTTCAGCCCCTCGTGAATGTGGTTGATCTCGCTGTGCGGATAGAGGGCCGCTTCCCAAAGTGTATCCTTTCCCTTTTTATCGCGCACAGCAACGGCACCGTTAAAATGCCGGAGGTCGGCATACGAAACCGGTAAGTCAATGCCACGGCGGTTCTCGCCCAGGTACGCACGCAGAGGTTCCGTTACCGGGTAAATGGTTTTCTTTTTGGTAATTATCTGTTGGGTGTAGTTCCTGGGTGTTTTCATACAGGCTGTTTAGCGCGCACCGGCTTCTACTGCGCGGTAAGCCTTCAGGCCTTCGGCCAAACACTCTACTGCAGCAGTTAAGTCGTCGGTGTTCAGCACATACGCTATACGCACCTGATTTTTACCTGTTCCCGGTGTTGAATAGAAACCCGAAGCAGGGGCCATCATAACAGTTGCGCCTTTGTGGCTAAAACTTTCCAGCATCCACTGGCAAAATGCATCGCTATCCTTTACCGGTAATTCGGCTACGGCATAAAATGCACCACCGGGATTAGGGCAACGCACGCCTTCTACCTTGTTCAGTAATCCTACTACTACATCGCGGCGTTTTTTGTATTCGCCAATTACACCGGCGTAGTATTCATCACCCAAATCAAACAGAGGTTCGCCGGCAATCTGACCCAGCGAAGGCGGACTTAAACGCGCCTGACCGAATTTTAATGCGGTATTTAAAATTTCCTGATTGCGCGTAACCAGGGCACCTATACGGGCACCACAAGCGCTGAAGCGCTTGCTGATAGAATCAAATACCACTACGTGCTGGTCCATGCCTTCCAGATTCAAGGCGCTGAAGTAGGTTCCTCCATATAAGAACTCGCGGTAAACTTCATCCACAAACAGGAACAGGTCGTGTTTTAAACAAATTTCGCGGAGGGTTAAAAGTTCGTCCTTGCTATAGAAATAACCCGTGGGGTTGTTGGGGTTACAAATCAGTATAGCCTTGGTTTTAGGCGTAATTATCTTTTCGAAATCGGCGATGGCGGGCAGGGCAAAACCATTCTCGATACTGGTTGGCACCGGAGTAACTTTTATATCGCCTGCAGTAGCAAAGCCAATGTAGTTGGCATACATGGGTTCAGGGATGATAATTTCATCGCCGTCGTCCAGGCAGCTCATCATGCCAAAGCTTAATGCTTCGCTGGCGCCTTCGGTAATCATAAAGTGGTTGGCTTCCACCTGAATGCCGATGCGCTGGTAGTAGCCTGCAAACTTTTTGCGGTAGCTTTCCAGGCCGTTGCTTGGGCAATATTCCAGCACCTTTACATCCAGGTTTTTAAGGGTATCCCAAAAGGGTTTCGGGGTTTCAACATCGGGCTGCCCGATGTTGAGGTGATAAACTTTCAGGCCTTTTTTCTTTGCGCCATCGGCATAAGGCACCAGTTTACGAATAGGAGAGGCGGGCATACGGAGCCCTTTATCGGATATTTTAGGCATTGCAGTTGTAATTGAACTGCGAAGTAATAAAAAAACAACAACAGCTTTTTGAACAGCGAACCCGGCAGGCAGCAAATAAAAAAAGCGCCTTGCGGGCGCTTTTTTATGCAATAGTTAATGCAGTATTAGTTTTTAGGTGCCAGCATCGAAGGCTGTTCAAGCGGCACGCTCTTGTTCGGATCTTCTTTCACCACTTCGCCTTTAATGGTAAGTATTTCAGTTGCGTTATCGGCGTTGCTGGTAATGGTAATAGTTTTGGTAAATACACCGGGGCGGCCCTGGGTGTTGTACGTGACTACTATGGTTGATTCTTTGCCGGGCAGGATAGGTTCCTTTGGCCAGCTTGGCGTGGTGCAACCACAACTTGCGCGAACGTTTGATAAAATCAATGGTTCCTTGCCGGTATTGGTAAACTTAAACTCGTGGGTAACCTGCGGACCTTCGGGCACTTCACCAAAATCGAAGCTTGATTCCTTAAATACAATTTTAGGGGCGTTCGGGTTTGGGGCTTTGGTGCCTTCCTTGTTTATCTCCTGACCAAACATTACCAGTGTGGCCAATACAAAAACGGTGGTCAAAATCTTCTTCATAGTTCTTTTATTACGTGTCAAAAATAATTTTCCCTGTTATCTAAGCCAGCAAATCTTTTGCCGTGCTCTTCTCTATTAACAATTCTTTAGGGTCCCGGTTTTTAAATGTCGCCTTCCACCGGTCGTAATACTACCTCTTCCATTACAGCACCATCGCTCAGGTTGGTAGCAGTCCAGATAATTTCAGCTATGTCGGCTGGTTTCATAAAACGTTCTTCGGGCAGTCCGCTGGGTGCCCAGCTATCGGTATAGGTAGCACCGGGTACCAGGGCAGTTACTTTTATCCGGTAAGGTTTTAACTCCTCGCGCAGGGCTTTCGAAAAACCGAGTAAGGCAAATTTGGATATGCTGTAAGAACCGCCGTTGGGGTATTCCTTAATGCTGGCCACAGAGCACATATTAAAGATATGTCCGCCCCCGCGCTGCAGCATAGGTTGCAATAAGGCACGGGTAATATGGTAGGCACTATACAGGTTCGTTTCAATTAACTTTTCCAGCGTGCCTTCGGTTTCATCCATCACCCGGCCGGGGATAAAAGTGCCTGCATTATTTACCAGTACATCCACGGCACCAAAGGTGGCATTTACTTTAGCTGCAAAGGCTTTAACTTCATTTGGCTTGCTTACATCGCAGGCGTAGGCAAGAATTTTTACGCCGTATTCTTTTAATGCCGTACCCAGGTTTATCAGGTCTTCCTCGCTGCGTGCGCAAACGGCCAGGTTATAGCCTTCTTTGGCAAACTTTATGGCCACAGCCCGGCCTATGCCGCGGCTACCGCCAGTTACAACCACTGTTTTACTCATGGCCCAAAACTAAGCAAATCCCAAACGGCTAACTGCAAACTCCAAACAGTAAACTGCTAACCTTTTCTATATTAGCGCACCTTTAGCATGTTTAAACCTTTCGAAACCCTTGGTAAGTATTTGTTGCTGATGTGGCACGCGGCTGCAAAGCCCGAGAAGGCCCGTATGTTCTGGAAAGAAGTTTTCAGGCAGTGCAGCGACATAGGTGTTGGATCATTAAGTATTATAGCCATTATAGCCACGTTTGTGGGTGCGGTTACGGCGGTGCAGTTCTCGTATCAGTTGCGCACGATCAGCCTGGTGCCTATGTGGTGGGTTGGTTCCATTGTGCGTAAATCCATGATTCTTGAATTAGCACCAACTATCAGCGCTTTGCTGCTGGCCGGTAAAGTGGGCAGTAATATTGCCTCGGAGCTGGGCAGTATGCGCACTACCGAGCAGATTGATGCCCTGGAAATTATGGGTGTTAATACCCCCAGCTATCTGATAGGCCCCAAGGTTATAGCGGGTGTATTAATGGTGCCCATGCTGGTTGTAATAGCTGTATTTTTAGGTGTATCGGGTGGATTGGTTGCGGGAATCTTAGGCGGTTATTATTCGCCTGCCGAATACCTGCGCGGCGTAACCGATATGTTTATGGCTAAGGACGTAAACATTATGCTTATCAAGTCGGTACTGTTCGGTTTTATTCTTTCGTCGGTTAGCTGTTATAAAGGCTTTACCGTGGAAGGCGGTGCTATTGAAATTGGTAAAAGCAGCACCCAAGCCGTAGTAATGAGCAGCATATTTATCATAATCGTTAACTTCTTTGTAGCCTTCCTGATGTTGTGATTGAGATTAAAGACATAAAGAAAAGTTTTGGCCAGCAGCAGGTGCTAAAAGGCATTTCCGCCACGTTTGAGGATGGGAAGTGTAACCTTATTATAGGTAAATCAGGCTCGGGTAAAACCGTTACACTGAAATGCATGGTTGGTTTGTTGGAGCCTGATTCGGGTTCTATCGAATTTGATGGCCGTAATATGACGGCTATGACTTTCAAGCAGCGAAAGGAAATACGCAGAGAGATTGGTATGCTCTTTCAGGGTACCGCACTGTTTGACAGTATGACCGTGGAGGAGAACGTGCGTTTTCCGCTGGATATGTTTACCTCGAAAACCGAGGAGGAGAAGATGGAACGCGTAAACTTTTGTTTGCGCCGGGTAAACATGGATAACACCAATAAGAAGTTCCCGGGGGAGCTTTCGGGGGGTATGAAAAAGCGTGTGGGTATTGCCCGTGCCATTGTAATGAACCCGCGTTACCTGTTTGTTGACGAACCCAACAGCGGTCTGGATCCTAAAACATCGCTGGTAATTGACCACCTGATACAGGAGATTACCCAGGAGTTTAAAATGACTACCGTTATTAATACCCACGACATGAATAGTGTAATGGGTATTGGCGATAAGGTACTTTTTTTGCACAACGGTATGAAATACTGGGAAGGCAATAACAAGGAGATTTTACAAATTACCGAAGGTGAACTTTATGATTTTATATTCGCATCGGATTTTTTGAAAGACCTGCGGAGCAGGGCAAAATATTAAACCATCTATAAATTAGCCGCGCAGGCAAAAACAAATGTGTTATGAGTGTACTGGTTAATAAGAATTCGAAGATTGTAGTGCAGGGTTTTACCGGTAAGGAAGGCACCTTCCACGCAACCCAGATGATTGAATACGGTACCAATGTGGTAGCCGGTGTAACCCCCGGTAAGGGCGGCGAAAAGCATCTGGATAAGCCTATTTTTAATACCGTAGCCGATGCCCGCAAGGCCACCGGCTGTAACGTTAGTATCATATTTGTGCCGCCTGCTTTTGCAGCCGATGCCATTATGGAAGCAGCCGATGCCGGGGTAGAACTGGTGGTTTGTATTACAGAAGGTATTCCAGTACAGGATATGGTGAAAGTAAAGAGCTACCTGAGCGACAGAAACACTCGCCTGGTTGGCCCTAACTGCCCCGGTGTAATTACACCTGAAGAAGCCAAAGTGGGTATTATGCCCGGTTTTGTTTTCAAAAAAGGCCGCGTAGGCATCGTATCTAAAAGCGGTACCTTAACCTACGAAGCTGCCGACCAGGTGGTAAAGGCAGGTTTAGGAGTAAGCACAGCAATTGGTATCGGTGGCGACCCGATTATCGGAACCACTACCCGCGAAGCAGTAGAACTGTTTATGAATGATCCTGAAACGGATGGCATAATTATGATTGGTGAGATTGGTGGCAGCCTGGAAGCAGAAGCCGCCCGCTGGATAAAAGAGAACGGTAACAAAAAACCGGTAGTAGGCTTTATTGCCGGTCAAACTGCGCCAGCCGGTCGCCGCATGGGTCATGCCGGTGCAATTATCGGTGGCAAGGACGATACTGCTGCTGCTAAAATGGAAATTATGCGTCAGTGCGGCTTGTATGTGGTTGAATCGCCTGCAGGCATCGGCGAACTGATGGCCCAGGTATTAGCCGGCAAAGCAAAAACTGCTTAATTAGTTTTTAAGCTATTTATACCTAAAACCCGCCCAAACAGGCGGGTTTTGTTTTTTTAATGGGGGCATTTTCTTCCCCTTTGGCAAAAACAGGCGTTTATTTATCTGGTAATTGTCTTTGTTTTAAAAAGAAAGCCTTACCTTCACCAATATTTAATCACAGAAAATAAAAGTAACGTGAACATTTTCGTTGGAAGTCTTCCTTTCAGTTTAGAGGAAGCAGATCTGAAATCTTATTTTGAAAAGTATGGCGCTGTAAGCTCATGCAAAATCATCACCGACAAATTCAGCGGCCGTAGCAAAGGCTTCGGATTTGTAGAAATGGATGACGACGCGCAAGCTCAGGCTGCAATTGACGGCCTGAACGGTTCAAGCGTAGGTGGCCGCAGTATTGTGGTAAACAAAGCCGAGCCTAAGAAAGAAGGCGGCGGTGGCGGCGGTAGCCGTAACTTCGGTCCTAACAAAAGCAAGGGCGGTGGCTACGGTAGCAAAGGTGGCTACGGCAACAAAGGCAACGATCGCTGGTAATACCGGTGTGTTAAAATAAGAATCCAAACCCGCTTATATCCTAAGCGGGTTTTTCTACTTAACAAACTAAGTAAAAAGGGCAGGTGCAGGCACGCTGCCCTTTTCTATGTACACTGTTTTTGTGGACAGGAGGCCCTGAGCGGCCGTTCCATTTGCCCGGGTGGCAGGTTGTTGGTGCCGGCCCGCTCAAAAATCAAACATTTTTACATTCAACATTTGGAAAGCCACACGAAAATTCTATTTTTGCAGTCCCTTTTTTGGGACGGGTGTGTAAAACGCCTCAAAACTAAGTGTTTATGAAGCTCAAAGTATTCAATAAGGACGGTCAGGACACCGGACGTGAAATCAATCTTTCGGACGACATCTTCGCCGTTGAACCGAACGACCATGCAGTTTATTTGACCGTTAAGGCCCAATTGGCAGCTCAGCGCCAGGGTACACACAAAACCAAGGAGCGTTGGGAAATTGCCCGCACTACCAAGAAGGCATTCCGCCAAAAAGGTACCGGTGGTGCCCGCCGTGGTGATATGAAGAGCCCGCTGGTGCGTGGTGGTGCCCGTGTATTCGGTCCTAAGCCGCACACCTACGATCTGAAGATCAACAAAAAAGTAAAGGATATTGCCCGTAAGAGTGCTTTAACTTATAAAGCAAAAGACGGCAACCTGATTATTGTTGAAGACTTCAACTTAGCTGAAATTAAAACCAAAGCATTTGGTGCCGTATTAAAAGGCCTGAACCTGAACAACACTAAAACAGTGTTTGTAATGGATAAGCCTGAAAAGAATACCGTGTTAAGCGCCCGCAACATTGCCGGCCTGCAATTAACCGAAGCCCGCCTGCTGAACATTTTCGATATTATGAATTGCAAGAAGCTGGTACTGAGCGAAGCTGCCGTAAAAGCTATCGAGGCTAATTTTTCTAACAACTAATTTACAGAGGAGGAAATAAGATGGCTACAGTATTAGTAAAACCGGTTATTACCGAAAAGAGCACCCGCCTTGGCGAAAAGAACAATACCTACGCTTTCCGTGTAGATAAAGAGGCGAACAAACTTGAAATTAAAAAGGCTGTTGAAGCTTACTATAACGTACAGGTAGAGAATGTAAACACTACCGTAAACGTGGGCAAAAAGAAAGTGCGTTACACGAAGAAAGGTGTAGCCGCCGGTATGAAGCCAAGCTACAAAAAAGCTTACGTAACCCTGAAGGCAGGCGAGACCATCGACTTCTACGGTAACGTATAAAGTAAACCCGGCAACGGGCTGATAGAAAAAGGAAAAGTAATTAGTTAACTATAGTGGATACCAACCACTGATAAGAAAAAGAGGGATAGAAAAATGGGAATTAAGAAGTACCGCCCAACAACCGCGAGCATGAGGTTTACTGAACTCCTCACGTTCGACGAAATTACCACCAACAAACCTGAAAAGAGCCTGTTAGCCAAATACAGCAAATCAGGTGGCCGTAACAGCGGTGGTGAATTAACAATGCGCTACCGTGGCGGCGGGCACAAACAGCGCTACCGTATCATCGATTTCAAACGTAACAAGTTCGACGTACCCGGCAAAGTGGTATCAGTGGAATACGATCCAATTCGTACCGCTTTCATCGCCCTGCTGCAGTATGCCGATGGTGAAAAACGTTATATCCTGGCTCCAGCCGGTATTAAAGTTGACCATGTAGTAGTAGCCGGCAAAAATGCAGCTCCTGAAGTAGGTAATGCACTGCCACTGGGCTCTATGCCACTTGGTTCTATTATCCATAACGTGGAACTGTATCCTGGTCGTGGCGGCGTTATCGTTCGCAGCGCCGGCAGCAGCGCCCAGTTACTGGCCAAAGAAGACAAATACGCAGCCATCAAATTACCTAGCGGCGAAATCCGTCGTATTTTGTTGGAATGCTATGCTACTATAGGCACTGTATCGAATGCCGATCACATCCTGATCAGCTACGGTAAAGCAGGTCGTAAGCGTTGGTTAGGCCGTCGTCCTCGCACACGTGCTGTAGCCATGAACCCTGTCGATCACCCAATGGGTGGTGGCGAAGGCCGTTCATCTGGTGGTCACCCACGTTCACGTAAGGGTAAAAAGGCAAAAGGTCTCAAAACACGTCATCCTAAGAAGAGCACCAGCCAATTTATTATCCAGCGTCGTAAAGGTGCTAAGGCTAATCAGAATAATCAGTAATAACTGAACAAGAGAGAAAGTAATAAAACGAAATAAACTAAGAGGCCGGTAACGGCTTCAAAAATCAAAACAAAATGGCTCGTTCAATTAAAAAAGGCCCTTACGTAGGTTACAAACTGATGAAGAAGGTGAACAAAATGAACACCGGAGGCAAAAAGGCAGTAATTAAAACCTGGAGCCGCGCTTCAATGATTGTTCCTGAAATGGTTAACCACACCTTTGCGGTACACAACGGTAACAAGTTTATACCGGTATATGTAACCGAAAACATGGTAGGCCACCGTTTAGGCGAGTTCTCACCAACCCGCCAGTTCAAAGGCCACGGAGGCAAAAAGATCGCATAATTTAGTATTGTTCAAACAAGGATAAAAAGCAAATAAAATGGAAGCAGTAGCAAAGCTTAGAAATAACCCCACCAGCACCCGCAAAATGCGTTTGGTTGCGGATTTAGTACGCGGTAAGGGCGTTTATGAGGCTTTAACCATTCTTAAATACAGCAAGCAAGAAGCTACCGTTAAACTGGAAAAGCTTTTGAAAAGCGCTATCAACAACTGGGAACAGAAAAACAGCCTGCGCCCTGAAGACAGCGACTTGTTTGTAAAAGAAATTTTTGTGGATGCAGGCACAATGCTTAAGCGCTTTTTACCTGCCCCGCAAGGTCGCGCTTATCGCCTGCGCAAAAGAAGTAACCACGTTACCATTAAGGTAGACAGCCGCAACCCGGTTGAGCAGGCAGCTGCAGTGGAAGAGGCCACTAACTAGTTTTTTGGTTAGCAACAATAAATTGCCCGGTAGCGATACCGGGCTTTTTTTATTTATATATATCGCTGAAACATCCATAGGTAAATGACGGCCTCTTCCTGAGCCGGGATGCTTTTGCATTTTAGAATGATTATTACAAACAATAGTTTGTATATTAGGTTTTAAAATATGAAACGGGCACAAGCCTTTTTCGGTAAAAGCAGTAAAGAAACGCCAGGTGGAAGCCGATAAAGTACATACCTCAGCGGAAACAGACCTCCGCTTGAAGGAGCTAAAGGCCCTTATAAGCGCCCGTAACAGCGCTTTTGAGCAACTGAGCGCACAATACCTGGAGCAGGCCCGGCTGGAAAGCTATAAGGCCCTGGAAGCAGAGATTCTGCTACAACAATGCATTTACCATAACCACTTAAGCAGTAAATACGAATTATCGCATCAGTTGGCATACGAGTGCCTTGAATTATCGCGCTTGTTGGGCAATATAAGTCTGGAGGCAAACGCCTTGCGGATGATCGGGGTGAATTACAACTTTCTCGGAGAGCTGGCCAAAAGCCGCCGTGCGTATGACGAAGGTATTCGCCTGTTGGAAGAACAAGCTGCATTAACGGATAATGATAAGAGTATTCTGGCCGGCCTCTATTTCAATATAGTTACTCTTTACCGCGAATTTGAGCTTGATCAATCGAGACTGCAATACATTGATAAGGCACACGATCTTTTTCTTCAAATTGGGAACAAGCAGGGTGTAGCACGCTGTTATATCTCGTATGCCAATAATTACCCCGGCATTAAGAATACCACCAAAGCCATCGATTACCAGGTGCAGGCCGAGGCTATTTTCCGGGAGATAGGAGATAAGCGCGGGCAGGGTAACTGTTGTGTGAACATTGGTTATCTGACCTGTTCCCTTTATGGAGAATTTGACAAAGGAATAGCCAAGCTTGAGGAAGGCATTGATTTGCTTACGCAGGCGGGCAGTGCGTTTTACGTTATCAACGGGTATTTTAACATGGCCTGTGCCCTACGCCTGAAAAAGGATTACGACGGTGCCTTGCGTTACCTGCATATGATTGAGGAAGCCCAACGCGGTTCGCAGTCCAAAATGAATCAGGCCAACCTGCTGGAGGAATGGAGCTTAACCCTGGAAGAAAAGGGTGATTATAAAGAGGCGTTGGCTTACCGCAAGCGGTTTCAGGAGGAGAAAGAAAAGACATTCGAATTCGATAAATCTTCAGCTGTATCGGATGTTCGTTTAGGTTTTGAGCTGGAAGAAAAACGCCGCGAAGCGGATAGGCTTAAACGCAAAAACGAAGAAGTAGAGGCCTATGCCCGAAAGCTGGAGATATCGAACTTTGAATTAAAGCAATTTGCGCATGTAGCCTCGCACGATTTAAAAGAGCCGCTGCGCATGGTTACCCTGTATCTTCAAATGTTGGAAAAACAGGGGGCTTCTAAACTCGGTAAGGAGGAATTGGAATACCTGTTCTTTGCGCGCGAAGGCGCTACACGTATGTATCACCTGATTAACAGTTTGCTAACGCTCTCTAAAATCGACCCGCAAACGAAACTTGAAAAGGTGGATTTAAACCGTGTGGCGGTGGAAGCGCTGGAGTTTTTGCAACCCAAGCTGGAGGAAAAAGGCATGCTTGTGAAAGCAACGGATTTACCGGTGGTTACCGCTAATTACAATTACATGGTTGAGTTATTTCAGAACCTGATAAGCAATGCCATTAAGTATAACCGGGCGAGCAATCCGGTGCTTGAAATAAGCTGTTTAAAAAGCGACAACTTCTACTATTTCAGCTTCTGTGATAACGGCATTGGAATTGATCCCGGCTATCGCGAAAAAGTGTTTGAAATTTTTCAGCGCCTGCACTCCCGCAACGAATATTCAGGTACCGGTATCGGCTTAACCATTTGTAAAAAAATAGTAGAACATCTGACCGGTAAAATCTGGATAGAGGATGGCAAACAAGGCGGCGCCTGCTTCAAATTTACCCTGCCTGTATAGATAGCTTAGGGGCGCGTAAAATTTACCAGTGCCGTTATACGGCGCAGTTCCATTTCTTTGCCGTTGCCCGATTGGCGCATACTTAAAAATACCAGATACAAGGCAGGCATATTACCCTCAATAACTTCCTGTTGTTTGGTTTTGGGGAAGGTGATTTTTTCAATTCTTCGCTTGCAAATAAACACGCCATCTCCCTTACTTACCTGGCTAAACGTATGCGATGAATCGCTTGCATAAAACCAATAATTAGGAGCATCGTCGGCCAGTAAAATGTCTTTCGATCTGTTGAAATAACCTTCCTGCAGGGGAGCATCTACAAATCCCAGTAATTTCTCCTTGCTTTTGCCTTTACGGGCAGGTTTGTAGGTAAATGGTTCCAGCGAAGCATTCAGCAAAATACCGCCCGGCTCAGATAATTCTATTACCAGATCGAATGGCGCTGCTTGTAAGGTAACCGTGCCTTTGTTGAGATCGTACCGCTGTCCGTTTTGTTCAAAATACACACTGAAATACCCCTGGATTTCGCCCGGAGCTACTGCGCTGCAGGAGGCAGGGAGTGTTTTAAACAGTAAGAAGAGACTCAGCAGAAGGTGCACCTGTTGCTAGATTAATGCGGGGTAAACATATTAAAAAGAAAGGACGGCGCTGGCCGTCCTTTCTGCTATCTTAACTTATGCTTCTCCACGTTCAACCGTGGCCTCTACACGACCCCAGCGGTGCCGGCAGCGTGCTGCAAATTCATGTTTAAATTTTTCGCGCTCTTCGGGCGACATGCTTTCCCACTTAGCCTTCCAGTAGCGGCGTTGCCCCCAGGGGCCTTCGGCCTTTACCCGTATACCACCCAATAGTATCTTGGAAAGTATAACCATACCAATCGCCATTCTGAAATCTACCATCGGTAGCTTAAACAGGTAAGGCATAATCCAGTTCCACAAATACATGGTTACATAACCAAACAACACAATACCCAGGGCAAAAAGCACCAATCCGCCTGCAATTCTCCAAATCCAATACGATGGTTTCATAACACTGTTTTTAATTAGAGAATAGGTCGTTATACAGGTTTTGTAAACGTTCGCGCAGGTATAAAACCGCATAGCGTTTACGCGATAGGAGGGTATTTACATTTACCCCGGTCTTTTCGCTTATTTCCTGAAAGCTCATGTCTTCTATTTCATGCATAATAAACACCTCGCGCTGCTCTTTGGGCAGTTCGTCTAAGGCCTGCACTAATCCCTGCATAATGGCTTCGCGCATCATTTCGGTTTCGGGGCTGTTGGTGTTAGAAGGCAAAAAGTCGGAAAGGTCCAAACGGTCGCCGTCGTCGCCGGCGCGCAGGGCAAAGTGTTCCTCCAGGGAATCGGGTTTCTTTTTGCGGTAGCGGTCGGTAATTTTATTGCGGGCAACCGTAAACAGCCAACTGGCCATTTGTTCAACCGGCTTCATCAGGCGATAGGTGTTCACCAGTTCATAAAACACATCCTGCAGAACATCTTCCGCGTCTTCCTGCGTGGGCACACGCTTACGTATGAATTCCAGCAGGCGGCGCCTTTCTTTTTCTACTATCTGCCGCAGGCTTTCGTTCTGTGCATCTGCCATTGTTATACTTAAGTTTACCATAGTCACTTCATCTCGTATAGTAACTATTGACGGGCTGCCGGGATGAATATTTTATCAAATGGGTTTAAAATTAGGCAATTCTTCCTATCCGGCAGGCCGGTAAACATAGTTCCTCAACCGCTTTTGGCACTCCAGCCCTGTTTCGGCCCCTTTCGGAGGGTTTTCAGGGCGGCTCAGGTTCCATCTAACAAACAGGTATTCATTTATTAACTATTAAAATACTTGCCACCTTTTAATACTTTTTTAAGTCTTCTTTTATATTTACGTCCATAAGCCACTAAAGCATCTATACATGAACCAACTATACCCCACCAATACCCTTCGCAGGCTGTTGGCTCCGGTAGTGCTTGTTTTACTTTTTTCGGTTACCGTACATGCACAACAGGTAAACCCATTCAATGAAGTATTAACGACCGCTAACGTTAGCAAGGACAACTTAAAAAAGGATTTTCCGCATTTGAGCAAAGTGCTGGCGAAAGAGAAGTATACTGTTGATGACATCAATAGTTGGATCAGCGCTCAGCCCAAGGAATGGGCGGCCTTTACGCAAATTGCTGAAGTGAAGAAATTGAACATAGCCTGGTCAACACTGGGTATTAAAACTCCTGAGAAGCCGGTAGAGTTCCATCACCCGATGTATGATTGGTACAAGGCTTCAAAAATCAGCGAACAGAAAAGGAATCAGTTGTTTCCACACTTTCCGCTACCTGATTTAAAGAAAGATGTAAATACTGAACTCACCAGCTACGAACAGCGCATCAGTGCCTGGCAGCGTTTGTATACCGAGGAATACCAGGCCTTTATTAATACCCCAGAGTTAACCGCGCTTAACCCCTACTATAACGGTTACTACAAATTACCTTACATACCTAAGTTTATAGGTGTTACCATTGGTTTAGACAAACCGGTAAAACAGAATACCGGCAACGATATACTTGACGATTACAACTACCAGTTGGCTTTACGTAACTGGTATTTTGTGTTTAAGCCTGCCGAGTTTGAGCGTTTGTATGGTAAGGATTACAAATTCCCAGAGGACTTTGATGCCAAAACCTACCGCGAGCACACTATTAAGGTGCTGGAGGATACCAAGAAAGGTGTTTACCCTAACATGGAAAACGAACACTAAACCCTATTAACCTAAGCTATCTCAAATAAGCAGCAATGACTAAACTATCTCTACATAAAGTTGCCGTACTTATTACCGGCTTGTGCCTGCTGGCATTTGCCCAGGTAAAAGCACAAACCTATAACGACGGCTGTATGAATATCAAAATGGCCGTTGGTTATAGTTGGGTGGAAAGTGTGGATGACCCGATTACCGGTGAATTGAATGCCAACGAATTTCGTTTCCGTTGGTGGGGTGCCGATAATGCTAACCTGGACGGATCAGGATTTTTAGGTGGCACTACAATAGGTGTTAACTCCAATGGTTATGGATGGGTGCTTGATCAGGACGTAACGTTACTGAATTACACCTATGGTACACCCGGCACTACACCGGTGCCCGTACCTCAATACCTGCAATTACAGGGCGAAGGTTGGGAAGATGATTGTTTTGACTGCTACCGCAGCACCGGAACCTTTTCCTGGGCCTGCGACCAGTGTAGTTCTTACTCGTACGATGGCGGTTGCTCTTGCAGCACCAACATACTTTGCGGATGTTCAGCAGAAGACCAGCATTGCGGTCCTTATGTAATCAATAACTCCATCAACTACCGTGTATTGCCTCCATGTATGGGTCTGTTTTCTCCACCTACTGCCGGTAACGGATGGGTAGGAGATTTCTTCGGCAACTCGTGCGGCAGCGATGATATCGGCGCTGAGGTTTTAGCTACCTGGACTCCACCAATCCCAGATCCGATTATAGCCACGGCTAATATTCTTTGTCAGCCAGGTCTGGTAACCCTGGCTACCAGCGGTGCTGTATTTGGCGGCGATTACCATTGGTATATCCAGGGCGCCAGCGTGCCTTTTGGAAGCGGTTCGCAGGTAACACCTTTTGTAGGCACCACTACTACCTTTGAGGTGCATACCGTAAATGGCAGTTGCGAAAGTTTAAGCTATCGCTTAATTACTATTACCGTGGGCCAACCTTCTATTGTTGGGGTTACAAGCACCAACCCAAGCTGCTATGGCAGCACCGATGGAACCATCACTATCAATGCAACTGGTGGTAATGGTGCATTGCAGTATTCTATAAATGCCGGTGGCAGCTGGCAGGCATCCAACGTGTTTACCAACCTTGCAGGTGGTTTCTATAACGTTTGGGTAAAAGATGCCAATGGTTGCACGGTGGTTTACAGCGGCAACTCAGTGGTGTTAACACAACCTCAGCCGGTAAGTGTTTTTGTAAACAAGCTCGATGCATTGTGCAACGGTTCCAATACCGGCCGTATTGATGTATTTGCAGGCGGCGGTTCAGGTAACTACCAGTATTCAAAAGATAATGGCGTAACCTTCCAGCCTACATCAATTTTCAGTAACCTGCCTGCAGGTACGTATAACATTGTAGTTAAGGATGACAATAACTGTACGTATGCCTTCCCTGCCAACCCGGTAATTGTAGGCGAGCCAACTGCCGTAGCCGCTTCTGCCACTGTGGTAGATGCTGCTTGTGCCGGAACGGCTAATGGAAATATTACTGTAAATGCTTCGGGTGGTACGGCCCCTTACAGTTATTCATTAAATAACGGACCGTTGTTCAACAACCCTGTGTTTACCGGATTGCTTGCGGGCTCGTATTCTATAATAGTAGTGGATGTAAATGGTTGTCAGGGCACCACTACGGCTACCGTAAACAACAGCTACACCTTTACCGTATCGGTACAATCGCAAACCGATGTAAGTTGTTCGGGCGGTGCTGATGGCAGTGTTACGCTTACACAAACCGGTGGAGTTGCACCTTACCAATATTCCATAGATGGTGGCGCTAACTGGCAGAACAGCCCAACCTTTAACGGACTTTCGGGTGGCATCTACACAGGTTTAGTGCGCGACTTTAACGGTTGCCAAAACAATGTAACCATCACTATTATCGAAAAACCGAAATTACTGGTTAATGTGGTAAGCGTAACGAACGTGGGCTGTTATGGCGATAGCACCGGCTCAATTACTGTTGCTGCAACCGGCGGCGATGGTAACTACAACTTTAACTGGAGCAATTCAGCTACAGGGGCTACGGTAAGCAATTTACAGGCCGGCACTTATGGTGTAACTGTAACCGATGGCGCAGGCTGCAGTGCGAGCACAGCTCAAAGCATTACCAGCAATCCACAATTAATTTTACAGTTAGAGAAAAACATCAGCGTGCTTTGCCATGGTTTAAGTACCGGCGAAATTGATATTACCCTTATAGGTGGCACTCCTGGTTATACGTACCTGTGGTCGAACGGATTTACTTCTGAAGACTTACTGGGTGTGCAGGCCGGCGTATATGGTTTGGTAGCTACCGATGCTGCCGGTTGTACCGTGCAGGCTACTTACCAAATTACACAACCGGGGTCACAATTAGGCGCTACCTTAACGCCGGTTGATGCCAGTTGCTACGGCGGTGCTGATGGTTCGGTTACGGCTGCAGGTTCGGGTGGTACGCCTCCTTACACCTACTTATGGAGTGATGCGCACACAG
Organism: Chitinophagales bacterium; assembly: GCA_044225825.1. Lineage (GTDB taxonomy): Bacteria > Bacteroidota > Bacteroidia > Chitinophagales > LD1 > Bog-950. The sequence continues at coordinate 293,949 of JBGAIB010000001.1, read as the reverse complement.
GTGCAACCGATAGTCTTTTAGCTGCCGGTTTATATGTTGTAACGGTTACAGATAGCAACAGTTGTCAATATGTAAAAGCAGCTACTGTAGGCCAGCCTTTACCAATCGTAATAACCGAAACCGTTACGCCAGCCAATTGTAATGGTTCTCCGGATGGCGCAGTTACACTTGCTGTTACCGGCGGTACCCCAGGCTACACGTACAACTGGTCGAACGGGCCTACTACGCAGGACATCTCCGGTGTAATTGCCGGAAATTATACAGTAACCGTAACGGATACCAAAAACTGCACCTCGGTTAAAGTAATAACGGTTACACAACCACAACCTATACTTTCCAGTGTAGCAGGTAACGATCCTGACTGCAATGGCAATGCTACCGGCTTTGCCGTAGTAAGTACCTCGGGCGGTACTGCCCCTTATAGTTATGCATGGAGCACAACGCCAGTTCAATCAGGCGTAATGGCGGTGCATTTAAATGGTGGCATTACTTATTTTGTAACTATCAGCGATGTACACGGTTGTACGCATATCGATCAGGTTACATTAACTGAACCAACCGCAGTTAGCGTAGTTACTTTACCGGGTAACGTAAAATGTTTCCAGGGTAACGATGGCCGTGTTGAAATACAGGCTACCGGCGGAAGTGGCAATTACGAATACTTCCTGAACGGTATCTACCAAACAAGCCCGATATTTACCGGCCTTGTAGCAGGCACATACACAGCTGTTGCGCAGGACGATCATAACTGTATAGGCTCTGCTAACTTTACCATTACCGAACCACAAGCGTTTGTAGTAGATGCAGGACCAGACCAGGTTTCGGTGCGTGGTCAAACGGTTCAATTAAGCGGCAACGCTTCATCGGCACATGGCATTTTAAGCTATACCTGGACACCTGATTTCCACTTAAGCTGCACTGCCTGCCAGGTTACACAGGCCACGCCTGACACCACCACCCGTTATGTGTTAATTGCTATGGATGGTGATAGCTGCCTTGGCTACGATTCGTTATTGGTAGTGGTTAAAAATGCCGTGCAATACTTCATACCATCGGCGTTTACACCAAACGGCGATAAGCTGAACGATTACTTTGAGTTTGATATTCTGGGTGCTAATTCCATTGAAACATCTGTATTTAACCGTTGGGGCGAGCGCGTTTACTTTAACGATGCGCAGCACAATGGTATCATCAACAGCGATGCATGGGATGGCAGCAAGGACGGTAAGAAGTTACCCGCCGATACATACGTGTATCAACTTAAGGTTAAGTTTTTCGATAACAGCGAAGAGGACTTGAGCGGAACTGTAACCCTGATGAGATAACAGATAAGTTGTAAATAGTAGAAGACCCCGGCGTTTTAACCCGGGGTCTTTTTTTTTGGCAGGGGAGTAGTACAGCTGATTTTTTAACAGATTAGATCTGTCTACGGTAAGGGCTCATTGCCGCATTAATATGATGTTACGCTTTATTTAGGTGTAAACTCCCTACATTACCAGAGGGTTATTGCTTTTTCCGGCGAAAAATTTTTGAAATTCCCTTTAACGTTTTATTTTTCCACGAAGTTTCATATTTCAAGAACTTTTTTGTGAAGGACTTTTGATATTTAGGACATAAACGTTGAAAACCAAAACCTGCCCATGAGAAAACCTCTATTCTGCATCATCCGAAACACATTTGTCGCTTTTTGGGCGTTTTTAGCCTTTTTAGCCCCTAAATTTGTGGTTGCGCAGTGCGGTCTGTCCAGCTTTGCCGAACCTGCGGGTGTGTTAAACCCTACCTCGGCCTGGCAGCAGGTAGATGTTGGTAGCGGCACCTATGCCGACGTTAACGTAACTTCCGGTAACCTCTATTCTTTCCGTTACCTTGGTAGCAGCGTGCTCACTTACAAGTGGGACATGACCTTTTCGAACACCTCAGCAGTAATAGTTTACAATAACTCCACTACTCCATTGCGCGATCCATGGACCGGCGGTATTTGTCCTCCTTCCGGCAATCCTCCTCAGTCCACCGATTGGTATTCTACCTTTAACGGTACTGTTCGTGTAAATACCAAAACTTTCGATGGAACCTGTCACGATTACGTGCCGGGCTTAGGCTCAGCCACCCTGCAATATAAAGTGTGCGCTCCTGCTGCTGACCCAGGCGTAGGTAGCAACAGCTGGAATGTGGAAGCATTTGCCACCGGTGATATTGCTATCCCTAACACCAATGCCCGTTGGGGATATTACACCGATCCTTCTTTAGGCTTCAACAGCCAGACTTATTGGAACCAATCTTCAAGCCCTAATACCGCCAGTGGTTGGGTAGGTTGCGAAATGCCTGAAGATATGTTCACTATCCGTGCACGCCGTACCGGTTTCCCTTGTGGTTATTACAACCTTTCGTTGGCTACTGCCGATGATGATGTGGCGGTTTACGTGAACAACAACCTGGTATATACTGCCCCTTGCTGTGCCAGCGGTGTTAACCTTGGCGACTACGTTTTAAGCAGCACCGATAATATCGAAGTGCGCTTTACGGCCCTTTGCTCCGGCGACCAGGTAAACCTGGTATTGAGTCCTAACAGTGTAAGTGCTGTTGATGGCGGCCAGATTGGCGGCATCGCGAACGGTACAAATATCTGCGAAGGCCAGCCTGTAGGTTTATTAACGGATGTTACCCCGGGCAGCGGTGGTGTTGCAGGTTTAAATAACGGTGGCAGCATTTCCTATGAATGGGAAAGCTCTACCGACGGTGGTGCAACCTTTACTCCATCTGGTGTAACAACTTCATCATGGAATATCACAGGCACCGTACCTGCAGGTGGTGTATATGCCTTCCGCCGCAGAAGCACCGACCTTTGCGGTAATTTTGCTTATTCAAATGTGATCACCATTATTGGCAACCCTGCTCCAAACGCAAGCATGTCGCCGGTACAGCAAACAATTTGCCCCGGCACTACGGCAACTATCACCCTCACCTTTACACCGGGTACAGCTCCTTTCGATCTTACTTATACCGATGGTATCAGCAACTATAACTTAACCGGTGTAAATACCGGCGATAACATCACCGTTTCTCCTCCGGTAACCGCTAATTATAACTTTGTATCTATTACGGATGCACTGGGTTGCAGCCGCACGGCAAACTTCACCGGCGGTGCACAGGTAATTGTTCAGCCTCCTATTTCTATCAATAACATTCAGGTAACGGATGTAGGTTGTAACGGCGGTAACGACGGTGTAATAACCGTTAGCGCTACAGGCGGTGTTCCTCCGTTCCAGTACTCCATTGATAACGGTGCTACTTACCAAAACTCTAATACCTTCCCTAACCTGCCTGCAGGCAGTTACGATGTAGTGGTGCGCGATAACTTTGGTTGTGTGCAGCCTTACGGTGTGGCTACTATTGTTGGTCAGCCAACCGATGTAACGCAAACGGAAGTTACAACTGATGCCAGCTGTGCTAACGTGTTTGATGGCACAATCACCATCAATGCAACAGGCGGTTCACCGGCTTATACCTACTCGTTAAATGGTGGCCCTACACAACCGGGTAATGTGTTTAGCGGTTTAGGTGCTGCTACCTATACCGTATATGTAGTAGATACACATGGCTGTTTGGATACAGCAACTGTTACAATCGGCAACACGTATGTAATTGGTGTAGCTGTTGACTCATCATCAGATGTGTCTTGCTTCGGCGCTATCGACGGTTCTGTAAGCGTGCATGTGAACGGTGGTATACCTCCTTATACGTATTCCATTAACGGCGTAACCTTCCAGCCTTCAGGCACCTTCAACAACCTGACTGCCGGCAGCTACATTATTACCGGCCGCGACTCAAAAGGTTGCACTGAATTTGTTCAGGTAGTAATTAACCAACCTGCACAGGTTGTCGTTCAAATCGATTCTATTTCTGATGTATTATGTAACGGTTCTGCTACCGGTGCTATCTATACTTCGGTAAGCGGCGGCAATGCACCTTATACTTACTTATGGAATACCGGAGCAACAGCAGATGATTACACCAACATCGCTGCCGGTCTTTACAATGTAACTGTTACCGACAGCAAAGGTTGCACTGCAGTAGGCAGCGCAACAGTAGCCGAGCCTTATGCCTTGTATGTAAACGTGGCCTGGTTTAGCAACCTGCTTTGCTTTGGCGATACCTCCGGAGCTATAGATATTACTGCAAACGGTGGTGTGCCACCTTATAGCTATGCCTGGAATACCGGCGCAACTACCGAAGATTTAGCAGATCTGGTTGCCGGCACTTATACCGTTACTGTTACCGATGCCAATGGTTGCACGGTTGTAGTTAACCAAACACTTGCTGAACCGGTTGTGCTTAGCAGCTCGGTTACCGGCACAGATGTGCTGTGTTACGGAACTGCCACCGGCGCTGCTGATTTAACTGTAAATGGTGGAACGGCTCCTTACTTCTATCAGTGGTCAAACTTTGTGGCTACCCAGGACGTAAGCGGATTGAGCGGCGGCTTGTATTATGTTATTATTACTGATAACAACGGTTGCCAACTGCGCGACTCGGTATTGATTAACGAACCTGCCCCACTGGTTCTTACGCTGAACGTAACCAACATCAGTTGCTTTAATGCCAACGATGGTGCGATTGATTTAACTGTAACCGGTGGAACCGGAGCTGGCACGTATACTTATGCATGGAGCAATGGCGCCATTACTGAAGATATAAACGGCCTGGGTGGTGCTACCTATGTAGTTACCGTTACGGATGGCAACGGTTGTACTGCAACTGCTTCATCAATGGTAGTGAACCCTCCGGCACTTAACAGCAGTGCTATTGTTACCGATGTTTCCTGTAACGGTGCCAGCGATGGTGCTATTGACTTGATTGTATCAGGGGGCACACCGGGATATACTTATATATGGAGTAATGGCGCAACTACCGATGATATCAGCGGTGTTGTTGCAGGCACTTATGTGTTTACCGCCACCGACAGCAGAAACTGCGCGATCAGCGATTCGATTGTTGTAAGTGAACCGCAGCCGCTTTCAACTTCAGGTTTTGTGAAGCATGTTACCTGCGCCGGCAACTCTGATGCCTGTATTGATATTACCGCCTACGGCGGCACATTACCATATTCATTTACATGGAGCAATGGTTCGAATACCGAAGACGTTTGTAACCTGAGCGGTGGCAACTACTTTGTGAGTGTGAATGATGCGCATAACTGTCAGGTGGCCTCCTTGTATGTAGTAATTGAACCACTGCCATTAACTACAAATATTTTATCTACTAACCTTTCCTGCCATGGCAGCAATAACGGTACAGTTGCTGTAGTGCCGGCAGGTGGAACTACCCCATACGAATTCTTATGGAATAATTTTGTAACCGACTCTTTCCAAACCGGTTTAAGCGGTGGCAGATATGTAGTGCTGGTTACCGATTCAAACGGCTGCCATACTTATGATACTGCCTGGGTAATTGAACCTGCAGCACTTGAAATAGCCGGAGTAGTTACCGATGCCCCTTGTAATAATACTTCTACCGGTGCTATCAATATCACGGTAACCGGCGGCACTACGCCTTACTCGTATGCATGGAGCACAGGCCAAACTACGGAAGACATCACTAACCTGCCAGCAGGTGTTTATACTGTATCGGTATTTGATGGTAACGGATGTCTTGCTACTGCCACATTTGAAGTGCATCAGGCGCCGGGATTATTTACGACGGTCTCTATTTCTAATCCGGTATGTTTCGGAGGCAGCAACGGCTTTATTTCTGTTGACGTGGCGGGTGGTTCAATACCTTACACGTATAGCTGGAGCACAAGCCCTGCGCAATCAGGTTCTATTGCTACCAATTTGGTGGCTGGTATCTATACCATGACGGTGGTTGACATCAACAACTGTTCAGCTACTATTTCAGCAACCCTGAACGATCCTGCGAAACTGACGGTTACCGTAGATGCTTCCGATTCGAAATGTAAGAATACTTCTACCGGTAAAATTGTAGCCCACGCCAGCGGCGGTCAGCCACCTTACCAGTACGAACTGAATGGAATTGTACAGGCTTCTGATACCTTCTACAACGTAGCTCCGGGCACTTATGCAGTGGGTGTTACTGATGCCAACGGTTGTACAGGAACGGCTGTAGTTACCATCTCTTCTCCAAGTGTAATTGAGGTTGATTTAACGGCTCCGCAATCAGTTATTCTGCAAGGTATGACTACGCAGTTGGTAGCAAATACCATTTCTGATAAACCGGTAATTAATTACTTCTGGGGTCCTATCGATTCGCTGATTGTGTACGATTTCAGCAACTGTGCTGATCCGGAGAATTGTTTCAATCCACATGTTAATCCGTTCTATACCACTACCTTCTATGTTACGGTTATGAACGAGGATTCCTGCACCGCCAGCGATACCGTTACCATTGTGGTTGAAACGGAACTGAAAGCGTTTATTCCATCTGCCTTTACACCGAATGGCGATAACCTGAACGACCGCTTTGAATTTGATATTCTGGGTGCTACTGAAATTGAAGTTAGCATTTGGGATCGTTGGGGATCGCGCCTGTTCTACAACCAGCATCAGCCGAACGGATTTTCGGGTGCTAATGGTTGGGATGGAACCAAGGATGGTAAAATAGTGCCTAACGATACCTACGTCTACCAAATGAAAGTGACCTACTTTAACGGAAGAACAAAGGATGTTTCGGGAACTGTTACCCTGATGCGCTAAAACTACATCAAAAGAAATACTCAAAACCCCGGCAAAAACCGGGGTTTTTTCGTTCTAAGGACGTTGCTTTCAGGGCATTAGGTTCCCCATATCCTGATGTGGATACCTGTCCTTTATCTTTTTTGATTTTTGCTTTGAAATTGGCACTAAAGAACCTATTTTTCCCACCCCTTAAAGCCCTGATTTTAAGGGAAAACGGACTAAAAAAGCAAGGATTTAAACTAACTTCTGCACATGAAAAAGTTTTACTTAAGCACTAAGGTATTAGCAGTATTGATGATGTTTGCCCTTTTGCTGCCGCAAGCAGCTAAAGCGCAGTGCGGACTTGCCGCTTTTGCTACACCTGCCGGAGCGTTGAACCCCACTTCGGCCTGGCAAAACGTGGTAGTAGGTTCGGGTACCTATGCCACCTTTAACGTAACCAACGGCAACATCTACTCCTTCCGCTATACTACAACCAGCAGCGCTGGTTATAATTGGGACATGACCTTGTCGAACACGTCCACTGCCTTGCCTTACAATAATAGCACTACACCATTACGCGACCCATGGACAGGAGGTATATGCTCAGGCGTATCCAGTCCGCAGTCTGCTGATTGGTTTTCCACTTTTAACGGTACTATACGTATTAACACAAAAGCTTATAACGGTTCTTGCTTTGATTATGTACCTGGTATGGGTTCTGCAACCCTGCAATACAAGGTTTGCGCGCCTGTTGGTGATCCGGGCTCAGGCTCTAACGGTTGGAACGTGGAGGCATTTGCCACCGCCGATATCGCTATACCAAATACCAATGCCCGTTGGGGATATTATACTGATAACAACCTGAACTTTGCCTCTACCAACTTTTGGGGTAATACGCTCAACCCCGGCGTTGCTTCAACCTGGGTAGGCTGCACCATGCCAAACGACATGTTTACCGTACGTGCACGTCGTACCAATTTCCCTTGTAACTACTATCAGTTGTTTTTAAATAATGCAGATGATGATGTGCGTGTGTATGTAAACAATGTGCAAATTTATTCAGCTGCCTGTTGCGCCTCCAATGTTAACCTGGGCAATTATGTGTTAGGCACCGGCGACAATGTAGAGGTGCGCTTTACAGGTGTTTGCGGTGGCGATAATGTAAGCCTGGCATTTAACCCGGTTAGTTTACCTGCTGTGAATGGCGGAACCATCGGCGGTGTAACCAACGGTGCCAGCATTTGCGAAGGGCAGCCGGTTGGCTTGTTTACCAACGTTACTTCGGGTAGCGGCGGTACTGCCGGCCTCACCAACGGTGGCAGTGTAACCTATGATTGGGAATTCTCTACAAACGGTGGCGCTACTTATACTTCAGCCGGTGTTAACACGCCTACATGGAACGTAACCTCACCGGTACCCGTTGGTGGTGTATATGCCTTCCGCAGAAAAACTATTGACCGTTGCGGCAACAGTGCTTACTCCAACGTAATTATCGTTAATGGCCGTTCTACTCCTAACGGAAGTTTTGCTCCTGCCAACCAAACTATTTGTCCGGGCACATCTGCTAACGTAACTTTAAACTTTTCGCCGGGCACAGCACCATTTAATGTGGTGTATAGCGATGGCGTTACCAATACCACCTTAACCGGTATTTCAAACGGCAGCAGCATTACCCTTTCGCCAACCAATACCACTAACTACAACTTTGTATCTATAACCGATGGTTATGGCTGCAGCCGCACCTCAGGGTTTACCGGTGGTGCTCAAATTGCAGTGCAACCAACTATTTCTATCAGTAGCATTTCGGTAACCAATGTAAATTGTAATGGCGGTAACGATGGTGTAATCAGCATCAGTGCCTCGGGTGGTGTTTCGCCTCTGCAGTATTCCATCAACAACGGTGGTAGCTACCAATTGTCAAATACCTTTAGCGGTTTAACAGCGGGTAACTACAATGTAGTGGTAAAGGATGCCTTTAACTGTTCAAAAGCTAATGGTAGTGTTACCGTAGTAACCCAACCTACTGCCTTAACGCATACTACTTCAAAAGCAGATGCCAGCTGCGGTAACGTTTCCGACGGTTCAATTACGGTTACACCTGGTGGCGGCACTGCCCCTTATCTCTATTCAATTAACGGTGGCCCTACCCAATCGGGCAATCAGTTTACTAACCTGGCTGCAGGCACTTACACCATCCGCGTGTTCGATGCACACAACTGCGTAAGTCTTTCAAGCGTTACCATTAACAACAGTTACGCGGTAACAGGCAGCATCATTTCGCAAACGAATGTATCGTGTTTCGGTGGTGCTAATGGTAGTATCAGTGTTCAATTAAACGGTGGTATACCTCCTTATCAGTATTCATTCAACGGTGGATCATTCAGCGGCACCAGCACCTTTAACGGTTTAAGCATTGGCACCTATACCATTGTAATGCGCGATTCGCACGGTTGTATCGATACCAAGAGCACTACTATAACACAACCTACCTTGCTTACAGTAGCGGTGGATAGCGTGGTGAATGCAAATTGCTTTGGCACTTCAACCGGTGGCGTATATATTACTCCGGCCGGCGGCACCACACCTTATACCTATGCATGGAGCAACGGTGCTACTACACAGGACGATGTGAACGTTCCTATCGGCACCTATTCGGTTACCATAACCGATAATCTGGGTTGTACTACCACTGCCTCGGGCACGGTTTCTCAGCCAAGCCTGTTGGTACCAACCATTACTTCTTATCACGATCTGAACTGCTTCCAGGATTTAAGCGGTTCAATTGACCTGAGTGTTTCCGGTAGTGTAGCGCCTTATACCTACTTATGGAGCAATGGTGCTACTACACAGGATATTTCCGGTTTAGCAATTGGCACCTATGCCGTAACGGTTACCGATGCACATAACTGTACAGCAGGCATCAGCCAACTTATTTCGCAGCCTACCGATGTAGTGCACACTACCGACACGGTAGCCGCAAGCTGTTCGAATGTGTTTGACGGAAAAATTACCATTAATGCAGGCGGAGGTATTTCACCTTACCAATACTCGCTGAACGGCGGACCTACACAGGCGGGCAATCAGTTTACCGGTTTAGGAGCAGGAACCTACACAGTGTATGTATACGATGCACACGGTTGTGCCGATTCATCAACTGCTGTAATCAATAACTCGTATGCCGTAACGGGTTCCATCACCAATCAAACAAACGTTTCGTGTTTTGGTGGTGCCGATGGTGCCCTTACCGTGCAACTTAGCGGTGGTATTCCGCCTTACCTGTATTCATTAAACGGTGGTTCGTATACTACTACCAATGTATTTACCGGGTTAACGGCCGGTGTATATGTAATAGGTATGCGCGACTCGAAAGGTTGTAACGATTTCAAGTCGGTAACCATTACACAGCCTGCACAGCTAACTATTGTAATCGACAGCGTTGTAAACGCCACTTGTAACGGTGCAACCACCGGCGGTGTATATATTAATGTGGTTGGCGGTACGCCATTTAATGGCCTCTATAGCTATAACTGGAGCAACGGCGCTACTACGCAGGACAATGTTAACGTGGGGGCCGGAACGTATCTGGTTACTGTAACCGATAACAACGGTTGTACTACTACCGGCGGCGCTACTGTTACACAGCCGCTGTTACTGGTAGGTGCTGTTGCCAACTTCCATAATCTGAATTGCTTTAACGACGGCACCGGTTCAATTGACATTAGCATTAGCGGTGGTGTTCCACCTTATACGTACAACTGGAGCAACGGTGCTTCTACAGAAGATATCAATTCAGTTGGTGCCGGCAGCTACAGTGTAACTGTAAACGACGCCAACAATTGCTCGGTAGTCCTTAACCAAACACTAACTGAACCAACGCAGTTATCCAGTTCAGTTAGCGGTACCAATCTGAGCTGTTTCAATAACGCCAGCGGTAGTATTGATTTAACTCCGGCCGGAGGCACAACGCCATATACCTTCTATTGGAATACCGGTGCTACAACCGAAGATATTTCTGCATTATCAGCAGGCACGTACACGGTTATTATAACCGATGCCCATGGTTGCACTGCTACCAACGCTATTACTATTTCGCAGCCTGCTCAATTAGTATTGTCGGGTGTGGTTAGCAATATCGCCTGCAACGGAGCAACTTCCGGTGGTATTGATTTAACTGCTACAGGCGGTACCGGTGCTATTAGCTTTGCATGGAGCACAGGCGCAACTACCGAAGATGTGAGCGGATTAAACGCCGGCACTTATAGCGTAACTGCTACTGATGTAAACGCATGTTCTGCAACAGCTTCCTTTACCATTACACAACCCGCTGCGCTTGCTTTAAGCGTTACATCGTATAGCGATGTAAATTGTAATGGCGGCAACAATGGCTTTATTAATGTAAATACCCTGGGCGGTGTAGCTAACTATACCTACCTGTGGAGCAATGGTCAAACTACCGAAGATGTAACCGGACTAATAGCCGGCACCTACACTTTAACTGTTACCGATGCTAATGGTTGCACAGCTACCATCAGCCAGGTAATCAGCGAACCAACTTTATTACAAGCTTCCGTTACTACAGGCACCATCACCTGTAACGGTGGCACTACAAACATTGATTTAACTGCTACCGGCGGTACACTCAATTACTCTTACTTCTGGAACAACGGCGCTACTGTAGAGGATCTGAACAATGTTGGTCCGGGCACCTATACCGTGTTGGTTACAGATGCGCATAATTGTACAGCAACAGCAAGTGCTACTATCACTCAACCTACAGCTATTGTTGTAAGTGGCGTGGTAACCAATGTTAGTTGCTTTGCAGGTAATGATGGTGCAATTGACTTTACTGCTAACGGCGGCACAGGCGCGCTTGGCTTTGCCTGGAGCAACGGTGCTACCACCGAAGATATTTCGGGGTTAACAGCCGGCACTTATTCGGTTACTGTTACGGATGTAAACAGCTGTTCTGCCAGCGCTTCGTTTACAGTTACACAACCTGCCTTACTGGTTGCCACTGTGGTTTCCTCAGGCGATGTAAATTGTAACGGCGGCACAAATGGCTTTATTAATGTAGCTGTAACCGGTGGCGTAACCAACTATACCTATGCATGGAGCAATGGCGCTACCATCGAGGATCTGGTAAATATTCCTGCAGGCACCTATACACTTACAGTAACCGATGCACATGGCTGCACAGCAACAACCAATCAGACAATTAGTGAACCAGCTGCATTAACAGCTTCTATTACTACAGGTACAATTACCTGCAATGGGGGAACAACAAATGCTGATCTATCAGTTGGAGGCGGAACCACCCCTTATACCTTCTTCTGGAACAATGGCGCAACCACTGAAGATTTAGCTGTGGTTGGTGCAGGAACCTATACGGTTGCCGTAACTGATGCACATGGCTGCACCGCTACCGCAACTACCACCATTACCCAACCTACCGGAATTTCGTTAAGCGGAGTAGCTACCAATGTAAGCTGCTTTGGCGGAACAGATGGTGCAGTTGATATTACTGCTGCAGGTGGTACAGGCACACTTACTTTTGCCTGGAGCAATGGTGCAACTACCGAAGATATTACATCGCTTGCTGCGGGCACTTACAGCGTAACTGTTACCGATGCCAACGGCTGTTCAACCAGCGCTTCGTTTAATGTAACACAACCTGCCCTACTTACCGCTACAGTGGTATCATCGGGCGATGTAAGTTGCAATGGAGGAACCAATGGCTTTATTAATGTGGCGGTAACAGGTGGTGTAACCAACTATACCTATGCCTGGAGCAACGGTGCTACTATCGAAGATCTGGTAAACATACCTGCCGGCACTTATACACTTACCGTTACCGATGCACATGGTTGCACAGCAACTGCCAGTCAAATTATTAATGAGCCAGCTCAATTAACCGCAAGTGCAAGCGCAGGCACTATTGCTTGTTTCGGCGGCACTACTAACGTAACCTTAACGGTTAATGGCGGCACTACTAACTATGCCTACTTCTGGAACAACGGTGCTACCACACAGAACCTTACAGGTGTTGGTGCAGGTACCTATACTGTTGTTGTTACCGATGCACACAATTGCACCGCTACTGCAAGTGTTACCATCACACAACCATCAGGTGTTACACTTAGTGGTGTGGTAACCAATGTAAACTGTTTTGGCGGCACCGATGGCGCAATAGATATTACTGCAGCAGGTGGCACCGGCACACTTACCTTTGCCTGGAGCAACGGTGCTGTTACTGAAGACCTCTCCGGTTTGGCAGCAGGTAGCTACAGCGTTACCGTTACTGATGCAAACGGTTGTTCTATTAGTGCATCTTATACAGTTACACAACCAAGCTTACTTACTGCTACGGTGGTTTCATCGGGTAATGTAAATTGTAACGGTGGCAGCAACGGCTTTATTAATGTAACTGTTACGGGTGGTGTAACTAACTATACTTATAGCTGGAGCAATGGTGCTACTATCGAAGACCTTGTAAATATACCTGCCGGCACTTATACATTAACCGTAACCGATGCACATGGTTGCACGGCTACAGCCAGCCAAACTATAACTGAACCTGCCCAATTAGCAGCAAGCGCCAGCGCAGGAACTATTTCCTGCTACGGCGGCACTACAAGTGTTACACTTACTGTTGGCGGTGGCACAACAAACTATACTTACTTCTGGAACAACGGCGCTACAACACAAAACTTAAGCAATGTTGGTCCCGGCACTTACACCGTATTGGTTACCGATGCTAATGCCTGCACGGCTACTGCTTCGGTTTCAATAACACAACCTGCTGCAATAGTTGTGAGCGGTGTTGCTACAAACGTAAGTTGCTTTAACGGTAACAACGGTGCTATTGATTTAACTGCAACCGGCGGCACCGGCACACTTACCTTTGCCTGGAGCAATGGCTCAACCAACGAAGATCAAACCGGATTAACCGTAGGCAGCTACGATGTAACCGTAACAGATGACAACGGATGTACCGCTACTGCAGGTTTTGTAATTACCCAGCCTGCGAGCAGCGTAACTGTTACTGCCGTAGCTACCGACGTAACCTGTAGCGGTGCTGCAAACGGCTCGGTAAATGCTACTGTTGGCGGCGGCACATTTGGTTATACTTACCTGTGGAGCAACGGTGCTACTACCGAAGATATAACCGGCCTTGCACCTAATGCCTATACTATTACCGTTACCGATGGTAACGGTTGTACGGCTTCCGCCAGTGCAACGGTAAGCGAACCTGCTGCGCTTGTTGCCACTATTGCCGGCACCGATGTTACCTGCTTTGGCGGTACAAACGGTTCAGCTGACTTAACCGTAACAGGCGGTAATTCAGCTTATACTTATTTCTGGAGCACATTTGAGTTTACTGAAGATATCAGCAACCTGAGCGCCGGTACGTATTCGGTAATTGTTACCGATACCAAGAGCTGTTCGGCTATTGCTTCGGTTACCATTTCGCAACCTGCCCAGCTTGTAATTACAGCAACAGTTAATAACGTAAGTTGTAACGGCAGCACGGATGGTGCCATTGATATTACCGTAACCGGTGGAACCGGCGCGGGTACTTATTCCTACCAATGGAATACCGCTGCAACTACTGAGGATCTGACCAACCTTGCTGCAGGAACCTACACCGTAACTGTAATTGATAACAATGGTTGCACAGCAACTGCTTCTTACACAGTTACACAACCGGCCCCTATTGTTATAACCGGTGCTCCTACCACTATTAGCTGTAACGGTGGCACTACTACAATTGACATAACTGTTACAGGCGGCACAACGCCTTATACCTATAACTGGAGCAACGGTGCAACTACCCAGGACTTAACGAACGTTCCTGCAGGTGCGTATGGAGTTGAAGTTACAGATGCAAACTTCTGCACAGCAACAGCCTTCTACAACGTAACACAACCTGCCGCTTTGGTTTCTTCTTATGTGGCAACTAATGTAAGCTGCTTTGGTGCAAGCAATGGTTCAATTGATGAAACCGTTAGCGGTGGCACAGCTCCTTACACCTTCTTATGGAATACCTTTAATACTACTGAAGACCTGAACAACATCGGCGGAGGTACTTACTTTGTAATTATAACCGATGCCAATGGTTGTAAGAAAACCGACTCGATTGTTATTACAGAGCCAACAGCACTGCAATTGTCCGTATCGGCTACCAACATCTTATGTAATGGCGGCACCGGTGCGGTTGACTTAACTGTTAGCGGTGGTACTTTATCTTACAGTTTTGCATGGAGCAACGGTGCTGTTACTGAAGACCTTTCTGCAGTTGGTCCGGGCACCTATACTGTAACCGTTACTGATGGCAACGGTTGCACTGCTACCGCTTCGGCTACTGTTACACAACCTGCTGCCATAAGCGCCGTAATTGCTTCTTACAACGATGTGAGTTGCTTTGGTGCTAACAATGGCAATATCAATATTTCGGTTACCGGTGGTGTTACCCCTTACACTTTTGCATGGAGTAACGGCAACCTTACCGAAGACCTGGTGAATGTTGGTCCTGGTACATACACAGTAACTATTACTGATGCCAATGCCTGCACCGCTACACTTACTCAAACTATCACCGAGCCTGCCGCTATGACGGCCTCAGCTACTGCAACTACCATCGCATGCTTTGGTGGAACAGCTGATGTTGACCTAACCGTAACCGGTGGCTCAACTCCGTATACTTACTTCTGGAATAATGGTTCATTAACTGAAGACCTTACAGGCGTTTCTGCCGGAACATATGGTGTTATGGTTACCGATGCGCACGGCTGCACGGCCAATGCTTCTGTAACAATTACTCAGCCTACTGCTTTACAAGTTTCAGTAGCTGTTACCAATGTTCTTTGTAACGGCGGTACTGGGTTAATTGACTTAACTGTTTCGGGTGCTACACCTAACTACACCTTTGCATGGAGCAACGGCGCAGCTACCGAAGACATTACTGCTGTGGTCGGAACCTATACGGTTACTGTTACCGATGCCAACGGCTGCACAGCAACTGCCACAGGTACTATCACACAGCCTTCTGCTTTAAGCATGGTGGCACAAACAGTAAATGTTAGTTGCAATGGTGGTTCAAATGGCTTTATCAACATCACCGTTAGTGGCGGCGTATTCCCATACAGCTACGATTGGGGTGGTGGTAATACCCAGGAAGACCAATACAGCATTGCTGCGGGTACCTATACGGTAACTGCCACCGATGCCAATGGTTGTACTATTTCGCAGAGCTACACCATTACAGAGCCCGCTGCCATTACATCTAGCATAGTAACTACCGATGTTACCTGTGCAGGTGCTAATAACGGCGCTGCCGACTTAACCGTTAGCGGAGGCACAGCCCCTTATAGCTTTAGCTGGAGTAACTTTAAAGTTAGCGAGGACTTAACCGGTATTGCCGGTGGAACATACTACGTTATTATTACCGATGCCAACGGCTGTACACATCGCGATTCGGCTGTAATTAATGAGCCTACGCCATTAGTGCTTACTACTGTGGTAACCAACATCAGTTGCAGCGGTAACAACAGCGGTGCAGTTGATTTAACTGTAACCGGTGGCACACTCAACTACAGCTTTGCCTGGAGCAACGGCGCCCTTACTGAAGATATCAGCGGATTAGCGCAGGGCATCTACACAGTAACTGTTACCGATGGCAACGGTTGTACCGCTACTGCTTCCGGCACTGTAACACAGCCCAATGCACTGGTAGTAGTTGCCGCCATACAGGATGTTACCTGTGCCGGTGATAATAACGGTGCCATTAATATCACAGTATCAGGCGGCTCGTTACCTTATTCCTTCAACTGGAGCAACAGCGCTATAACTGAAGACCTGGTAAACCTGTTAGCAGGCACTTACGATGTAACCATTACCGATAACAATGGTTGTTCGGTTACCGGCAGCTATGTTGTAAACGAACCTGCTGCCATGACATCAAACGTGGTAGGCACCAACGTGCTTTGCCAGGGTGCTAACAACGGCACGGCTGATTTAACCGTTACCGGTGGCACACCTCCTTACACCTTCCTGTGGAGCAACTTCCAGGGCAGCGAAGATGTGAGCAACCTGGATGGCGGTATTTACTATGTATTAATTACCGATGCCAGCGGATGTACACATCGCGATTCGGTGATTATCCTGGAGCCTTCTCCGCTTATTCTTTCAACTGTAGTGGTGAATGTTTCTTGTAACAACGCCAACGACGGCACCATTGATCTTACCGTTCAGGGTGGTACCAGCAACTATAGCTATGCATGGAGCAGCGGTCAGAATACACAGGACTTAAGCGGCCTTGCTGGCGGAACTTACGTAGTTACTGTAACCGACTTTAACGGTTGCACAGCAGTAAGCAGCAACACAGTTGTTAATCCTTCCCCAATTGCAGCCAACTTCATCAGTCACCGTCCGCTTTGCTATGGCGATGCCAACGGCTCGATTGATATGATACCTACCGGTGGTACGCCTCCGTTCGTGTTTGCCTGGAGCAATGGTGCAAATACGGAAGACGTTACCGGCCTGGTAGCTGCTACTTACTTCATTACAATAACCGATAGCAGAGGTTGCGTTAAAACGGACAGTGTGGTAATTACCGAACCGGATCCACTTGTAACTTCAGGCTTTATTAAGAACGTAAGCTGTGCCGGCTTTAAGGATGGTTTCCTTGACATAACCGGTTACGGTGGTACCTTACCTTATACCTTCCAGTGGAATACCCTGCAGAGCACTGAAGATATCGGTAATCTTTCAGGGGGTAACTACTATGTAACTGTTACCGATGCCAACTTGTGTCAGGTAGCTTCCTTATATGTAGTAAGCGAACCTGATACTCTGAAACTGGAATTGTTTGGCACCAATGTTAGCTGCAACGGCGGTAATAACGGAACGGCCTTCGCAGTTTACAGCGGTGGAACTACGCCGTACCAGTTCCTGTGGGAAGACTTTACCACCGGACCTATCCGCACAGGCTTATCTGCCGGTTACTATGCTATTATGTTAACCGATAGCAACGGATGTTTTGCACTGGATAGCATTACCTTAACTGCACCAACAGCTATTGCAATAACCGGCACTACTACCAATGTATTGTGTAACGGTGCGGCTACGGGTGCTATTGATATAGCTGTGACAGGCGGCACAGGCACTTACACTTTTGTATGGAGCAATGCCGCAACTACCGAGGATGTAACCGGTTTAGTAGCTGGTGTATACACCGTAACAGTTACCGATGCTTCAGGTTGCACGGCTACCGCTTCATTCACAATTACCGAACCATTGCCGATTGCGCTGAATACCATCTTCACCAATCCGGGTTGCCATGGCGGCACCAATGGTTCTATATCGGTAATTGCGCTGCAGGGTGTTGCGCCATATACCTATAGCTGGAACACCACACCGGTGCAAACAACAGCTTCGGCACAAGCTCTTAATGCCGGCACGTATACGGTTACAGTTACCGATAGCAAAGGTTGTACGGCAAGCATTTCACAAACCCTTAACCAGCCTGATTCGATTGTAGTAACAACCGATTCGCATGCGGCTAAGTGTTTCAATACTGCCTCAGGTTATGTAGTAGCTGATGTAGCTGGTGGTCAAACACCTTATGTATACGAGTTAAATGGCTTTGCACAGGCCAGCGATACCTTTACCAACCTGTTACCGGGTAACTACATTATTTTGGTTACCGATGTGAACGGCTGCGAAGGAACTGCAACCTTCAATATTCCGCAAGCCAGCCAGATTTCAGTTGACCTGGGCGTAACACAGCAGGTAATAGCAACCGGTATGAACACCCAATTGGTTGCTACGGCTAACAGCACTTCGCCTATCCTGAATTACTTCTGGACACCGGATTCGCTGTTTGATTTCAGCGCCTGCGGCGATCCGCTGAACTGTAATAATCCGCTGGTTCACCCAGCCACCACTACCTTGTTTACCGTAATGGTGATGAATAGCGATTCATGCTACGCTTCGGATACCATTTCTGTATTTGTTAGCTCAAGCCTCAGCTACTTTATAAGCACCGCCTTTACACCTAACGGCGACGGGCTGAACGACCGCTTCCAGTTTGATGTACTGGGGGCCGACAACCTTGAAATCGACATCTTCAACCGTTGGGGTCAGCGCTTCTATCATGATGATAATCAAACAAATGGATTTGGTAACAGCGATGGATGGGATGGCACCTACAACGGTAAACCTGCCCCTGAGGATACTTACGTTTACAAGCTGACTATTACCTACTTTGACAATACCACCCGCGAGATAGAGGGAACGGTAACGTTAATGAGATAAAAACTATAGGTTAAGTTTTATGGAAAGGGCCCCCGGGGGCCCTTTCCTGTTTTAGAAAGGTGCAGATTTATCCCATTTTCAGCCCTTTCCGATTATATTTACCGCACACATTAACACACTCGTATCTAATTCATTCTATGAAAAAGACATTTACCCTGACCTGTCTGTGTCTATTGCTATTTGGTAGTACTACGTTTGCGCAAAAAACACGCACAAATGACCCCGAAGCCGGAAAAAGCTTCGACGTTATAGCTGCCGCCAGAAAGAACACAGCCGGCGTTAAAGCTCCGCGAAGCGAAAAGTATCCTGAAGGCTTCGAATCAGCTCCGGAATTCCAAAAGTTGTATGCCCCGGGTGGTGCTTACGATTACGTAAATCCAGCTGCCGAAATGCTGGATAAGCGCGATGCAACAACGCGGCACTACTTAAATAACAACGGTTCTATAACTGCTGTTTCAACCGCAGGTCCATCGCATTATTTAAAGGGCGGTTTGTGGCATACCATTCTCAACGACATATTGCCTGATAACAAGTTTGCCGGCTATGGATATGCCTGTGTGAACAATAGTTTTCAAACTTATTACAACAATAACCTGGCGAATGGTATTAAAGTAATAAGCGAGCAAAATGTACAGGTAGAAGCCATGCAGCAATCGGGCCTGGTTTATCTGGATAATAACATGAAAACCGTAGGTGGCACCACCCTCTTTGCAGGTGCTATCAATGCCGCCAAGGACGAACATCTGTATTACAACAACCTTGCTCAGGGCATCAATGCTTCATTTACACAAAGCAGTATTGGTTACGAATTGGATTACCTGCTTGCGAATGCAGCAGCCGTTCAAATTCCAACCGGTGCTACTTACGTAGCCTTCCGCGAGGGTTTAAAAGTACCTGCCGGTTGCAGCGTTGTTATGGAGCAGAACGACGAAATAGTTCGTATCGTAGATGCAAAAGGTGCAACGTTGGTTAAGTATAAAGCACCTATCTATTACGAAAAGAATGACCCTTACAACAACGATACCCGCATAAAAGGTAAATACTACACCGAGCAAAAGAATGGTTTGATTAACGTGTATGTACTGGTTCCGGCGAGCTGGTTTGCACAGGTTAATCCTTCATCGGAACTGGTAATTGACCCCGTTGTTACTTACTTCCCTGTTAACACCACCTTCTGGACCTTTACTGTAGATAATGACAGCGGTTGCGATTACAGCACCGATAACGACCAGGACGATAACATGCGCGTTGGTTTTGATGATGGTAACTTTGATAACGACGACTACCAGTGTTATGCAGAATATTCCATAGGTTCTTTACCTGCCAATGCCTGTATTCAGCATGCTAACGTGCGTTGGTATCAGTATAATTTCAATAATGCTCGTAACGACGATAACTTCCTGCGCTTTTACTTCCAGGCGTTTGATCCTATCAGCGATGATCCGGTTTTAATACCTACCTGCGACCAAATAAAAAATGATATTGATGCTACAGGTTTGTGGTATCGGTACTATGATGTTTGGGGAAACGTAGCCGGTACATGGTATACTAACCACGCCTCAGGTGCTTGGGAAGATTTCTACAACCAGGAAGTTGGTGGCCGCGTTAAGGCTGCTCGGGTAGCGGGTTATAATTACGTGGCATTCTCCCTGGATGACAATCCGGAAAATTCTCACAGCGATCCGTTAATTGATAACAACGATGAATGGATAGACTACCGCGGTTACAGCAGCGGCAACCGCCCGCAGTTAGTAGTTAACTACGAAACGCCATTTATTGCGGCCACCAGTGTAACAGCTTCACCGTCGTCAACAATTTGTCCGGGCACTACGGTAACCTTAACCCGCTTCGATGGAACTACCGGTTCGGTAGGCAACTGGGGGTGGTATACCGGCAGTACTTTATTACAGTATAACAACGGCAGCATTAACGTAACACCGGCCAGCACCACTACCTATTGTGTACGCGGCGAAAACATTTGCGGTAATACTACCTGCACGCCGATCACCATTACCGTGCAGAGCAATTCAAATGCACCTGCAGGTATTTTAGGAACCACCTCTATATGCCCCGGTGGCAGCACTACCTTAACCGTTAGCGGTGGCTCGTTGGGTACGGGTGCACAGTGGTACTGGTATAGCGGAAGCTGTGGTGGTACTTTTGTAGGTAACGGCAGTTCACTGGTAGTTGCTCCGGCATCTACTACCACATATTACGTACGGGCACAAGGCACTTGTAACACAACAGCCTGTGCATCGGTTACAGTTACAGTAAACAGCAATTCTTCTGCACCGGGTTCTATCTCCGCCACGCAAACTACTATCTGTAACGGCGGCAGCACTACCCTAAGCGTTAACGGCGGTGCATTAGGTACAGGCGCTTCGTGGAAATGGTATACAGGTGGTTGTGGTTCGGGTATAGCTATTGGTACCGGCCCTTCTATTACTGTTAGCCCTACCAGCAGCACCGATTATTATGTGCGTGCCGAAGGCACCTGTGGCAACACCACTTGTGCTTCTGTCAGCATTACGGTTAATCAGTTAAGCACGGCAGCTACCAGCATTAGCGGCACTTCTACCATATGCAACGGCGGTTCTACTACCTTAAGCGTTGTAGGTGGCTCATTGGGTACAGGCGCTAACTGGCAATGGTATAGCTCAAGTTGCGGTGGCACCTTAGTGGGCAGCGGACCAAGCGTTACCGTGTCGCCTACCACCACTACCACTTACTTTGTGCGTGCCGAAGGTACCTGTAACACCACTACCTGTGCTTCGCAAACCGTTACAGTTAATCAGTTATCAAGTGCACCAACTTCGGTTAGCGGCACCACTACTATCTGCGAGGGCCAGTCAACTACACTTACCGCGGTAGGTGGAACCGTTGGCACCGGTGCAGTTTATAACTGGTATACCGGCAGCTGCGGTGGAACATTAGTGGGCACAGGCCTTAGTCCTGTTTTCACACCAACAAGCACTACTACCTATTATGTTCGTTTAGAAGGCGTTTGTAACACTACCTCTTGTGCTTCAACAACCGTTACGGTTAATGATAGCTCAGTTGTTGCTCCGTCGGTAAACGGACCGGGCGCTATTTGCATAGGTGGTTCTGCAACGCTATCTCCTAACGGCGGTCACTTAGGTGTAGGCGGTAGCTGGAAATGGTACACAGGTAGCTGCGGTGGCACATTAGTTGCCTCCGGCGATCCAATAACGGTATCTCCAACTATTACAACTACCTATTACTTACGCGCCGAAGGTTTGTGTAACACAACGGTTTGCACCCCTTACACAGTAAACGTTAATCCACTGCCTAACGGTAGCATCAATGGTTCTAACACTATCTGTAATGGAACCGATACAGTTATCACCTTTAACTTTGCGGTAGGCACGGGTCCGTTCGATGTGGTTTACACCGATGGTACCAACGTATTAACTGCAACCGGTATCAGCGATGGTTACACCGTAACTGTTCAGCCAACAACAACTACCACCTATACGCTTAGCCAAATCAGCGATGCGAATGGTTGTGTGCGGTCAACCGGCTTCTTAGGTGCAGCTACAATAACCGTAGCACCGCTGCCGGTGGTTAGCAACATAGCAGTAACCGATGTGCTTTGTAACGGTGGCAACACCGGCACCATTACCTTAACAGCAGGTAGCGGCACCCCGGGTTATCAGTATTCTATTGATAACGGCAATACCTTCCAGGGTAGTGGTCTGTTTACAGGTTTAACTGCAGGCACTTATTTCCCGGTTATAACCGATGCACTTAACTGTGTATCGTTACCAATAAATGGTGTGCCTGTAAACGAGCCTACCGTGCTCGATCATACAACTACCGTTCAAAGCGCAAGCTGCGCCAACGTGTTCGACGGTTCTATTACCGTTAACGCAACAGGTGGTGTGCCTGCTTACCAATATTCGCTGAACGGCGGTCCCGGCCAGGCGGGCAATGTGTTTAACGGCTTACAAGCCGGTAACTACGTGGTTGGTGTGTTAGATGCCAACGGTTGCAGCGATACATCGCAGGTAAATATCCCGAACAGCTATGCCGTAACGGCCAGCCTGGTGAACCAAACCAATGTATCGTGCTTTGGTGGTGTGGATGGAAGCGTTACCGTTCAGCTTACAGGTGGCATACCTCCTTACTCTTATTCTATCAACGGTGTTACCTTCCAGGGCTCACCTACCTTTACCGGTTTAGCTGCCGGTAACTACGTTGTTACCCTGCGCGATAGCAAAGGCTGCACCGACTTTGTTACTTTAACTATTACACAACCTAATCTGCTTACTGCAATTATCGATAGCGTAACCAACATACTTTGCAGTGGTGGTAATACAGGCGCGGTTTATATCAGTGTTAACGGCGGTACCGCTCCTTACAGCTTTAGCTGGAGCAACGGTGCTACTACCGAAGATATTACCAACCTTACTGCAGGCACTTACAATGTAGCTATCATCGATTCAAAAGGCTGTTCAACTTCGGCAGGCGCTACTATTACACAACCGCTGCCATTGTTCCTCAACATTGCTTCTTACAGCAACCTGCGTTGTAATAACGACTCCTCAGGGTCAATTGATATTACAGTAAGCGGAGGTGTTCCGCCTTACAGCTTTAACTGGAGCAACGGTACAACTGCCGAAGACGTATCGGGTCTGCATGCCGGCGCTTATTCGGTTACAGTAACCGATGCCAATGCTTGTACAGTTACAATTGCACAAACATTAACCGAACCCGCCCAGTTAACTTCAAGCGTTACTACAACCGATGTTACCTGCAATGGTGTTAACAACGGAGCCATTGATGTAACTGTAAGCGGTGGTACTACACCATACACTTACTTGTGGAACACCGGCGCTAATTCCGAAGACCTTAGCAACATCGGCGGCGGCACTTATACAGTAGTGGTTACCGATTTACACGGTTGCACTACCTCTAACACCGCAACCATTGCCGAGCCTGCTGCTTTAGTGCTTTCGGCCAATGTAACTGCTATACTTTGTAACGGCGCTTCTACCGGCGCTATCGATTTATCGGTTAGCGGCGGCACACTGGCCTACAGCTTTGCCTGGAGCAACGGTGCTGTTACCGAGGACCTTAGCGGCCTGAGCGCAGGAACTTACACTGTAACTGTTACCGATGGTAACGGCTGCACGGCAACTGCTTCTTATACCATTACACAGCCTACCGCTTTAAGCGTTGTGCTTAGCAGCAAAACTGATGTTACCTGTAATGGCTTCGCCAATGGTGCCATTAACGTAAACATATACGGCGGTACTACTTTATACAGCTATGCATGGAGCAACGGCGCAACTACCGAAGACCTTACCGGTTTAGGCGCAGGCACCTACGACCTTACCGTTACCGATGCCAACGGTTGCACGGCTACCTTCTCGGCTACTATCACCGAACCTGCTGCTTTAACTACATCAGTTAGCGCAACCGATGTTACCTGTCATGGTGCATCCAATGGCAGTGTTGATCTTACCGTTAGCGGCGGCACTACACCTTATAACTTCTTCTGGAGCAATGGTGCTGCCAGCGAAGATTTAAGCAACGTAAGCGGCGGCACTTACTCGGTAGTAGTTAGCGATGCCAACGGTTGCACAGCTACCAACAGTGTAGTGGTAGGCGAACCTGCGGCTATTGCTCTTTCAACTACTGTAACCAATATACTTTGCAATGGTGCTGCAACCGGCGCTATCGACTTAAACGTTAGCGGCGGAACCGGTGCTTACAGCTATGCTTGGAGCAACGGCGCACTTACCGAAGACCTTAGCAGCTTGGCTGCAGGTACGTACACAGTAACGGTTACCGATGGTAACGGCTGCACAGCTACTGCAAGCGCCACTGTAACACAACCTGCTGCCTTGGTAGTGGTGGAAGCAGGCCATGCCGATGTTAGCTGCAACGGCGGCAACAACGGCTCTATCGATATCAACGTATTTGGCGGCACACCGCTGTATACGTATATATGGAGTAACGGCGCTACCAGCGAAGATCTGAACGGCTTAACCGTAGGCACCTACGATGTTACCGTTACTGATGCCAATGCCTGCACGGCTATTTTATCGGTTACTATTAACCAGCCTACTGCTATTACCACTTCAATTACCAAAACCGACGTAACCTGTCCGGGTGCTGCCAACGGCGCAGCCGACTTAACAGTTAGCGGCGGTGTGGGTCCTTATACTTACTTATGGAGCAACGGCGCTACTACCGAAGATTTAAGTGGCGTAACCGGTGGAACGTATACAGTGATTGTTACCGATGCCAACAGTTGCACCGCAGCCAACAGCGTGGTAATTAACGAAGGCTTGCCATTGGTAATTACCGGTGTTGTTACCGATGTGCTTTGCAACGGTAGCTTAACTGGTGCCATTGATATTACCGTAACCGGCGGCAACCAGCCTTATGGTTATAACTGGAGCAATGCAGCTACTACCGAAGATCTTACGGCAATCGCTGCCGGCAGCTACAGCGTTACTGTTAGCGATGTAAACGGTTGCAGTGCTACATCTTCCTTCAGCGTTACACAACCTGCGGCTATTGTAATGAATGCCTCCGTGTTAAACGTAACCTGCGCAGGCGGTAATAACGGTTCGGTTGATATAACGGTTAACGGCGGTGTATTCCCGTACTCCTTCCTGTGGAGCAACGGCAGCACCAACGAGGACGTATACGGACTTAGCGGCGGCTCGTACGCCGTAACAGTTACTGATGTAAACGGTTGCACACTTACACAATCGTTTAACGTTACCGAACCTTCTGCTATCATTACATCTGTTGTTGGCACTAACGTAAGCTGCAATGGTGCGGCAGATGGCGCTGCTGACTTAACCGTTAGTGGTGGCACGCAGCCTTACACCTTCCTGTGGAGCAACTTTAACGGCTCTGAAGATGTAAGCGGCCTGGCTGGTGGTTTATACTATGTAATAGTAACCGACGCCAATGGTTGCGATAAGCGCGATTCAGTGCTTATCAGCGAACCTGCTCCGCTTGCCCTGTCAACCAGCATCACCAACATTAGCTGCTACAATGCAAACGATGGTGCTATTGACTTAACCGTTACCGGTGGCACTACTCCATACAGCTATGCATGGAGCAATGGTGCAACTACCGAAGACTTGAACAACCTGCAGAATGGTGTTTACGCAGTAACTGTTACAGATGCACATGCTTGCTCGGCTTCTACATCGGTGGTTATTATTAATCCATCAGTTATTACGGCCAACTTTGTGGTGCACGATCCGTTGTGCTTCGGTGATCTGAACGGTTCTATCGATCTGATACCTTCAGGCGGTACACCTTCTTATGCTTATAACTGGAGCAACGGTGCTACCTCGGAAGATATTTCAGGTATTGGTGCCGGAACCTACATCGTAACCATCACCGATTCTAAAGGTTGCAGCCGCATCGATTCGGCTACTACCGTTGAACCCGACCCGTTGGTTACCTCAGGCTTTATCAAGAATGTAACTTGTGCCGGCTTAAAGGACGGCTTCCTGGATATTACCGCTTACGGTGGCACCCTTCCTTACTCGTTTGAGTGGAACACCCTGCAAAGCACCGAGGATATCGGTAACCTATCAGGTGGTAACTACAATGTTACCGTTACCGACTTCAATGGTTGTCAGGTTGCATCACTGTATGTGGTAACCGAACCTACGCCACTTACACTTAGTATAGTGGCTACCAACATTACCTGCTTTGGCGCTAAGGATGGTCACGTAGCTGTAGTACCTGCAGGTGGCACTACGCCTTACCACTACCTGTGGAACACCTTTGATACCGACTCAGCCGTTTACGGCGTTGGTCCTGGTAAATACACCGTGCAGTTAACCGATAGCAACGGCTGCTTTACCTACGACAGCGTTCAGTTAACTGAGCCTACACAAATTGTAATTACGGGTACCGGCACCGATGCACTTTGCTTTGGTGCTTCAACCGCTGCTATTGACATTACCGTTACCGGCGGCAACCCTGCTTACACCTATCTGTGGAATAATGCTGCTACAACAGAGGACTTAACAGGTATTACCGCGGGCACTTATACAGTAACCGTTACGGACCAAACAAGTTGCCAGGCCAGCAAGTCGTTTACCGTTGGCCAGGGCAGCGAAATACTGGCGGCTATAGCTACCTACAATCCGATATGCCACGGAGGAAGCACCGGTGGTGTAACTGCTTCGGTTAGCGGCGGCGCAGGCCCTTATAGCTACGCCTGGAGCACCACACCAACCGAAACAGGTATATCTGTGAGCGGTTTATCAGCAGGTGTTTACAGCCTGACCGTAACCGATAACAAGGGTTGCAGCACGGTAGTTACCGATAGCCTGGTTGATCCAAGTGCATTAGTAGTTACCGCCACCGCAACCGGTTCTAAGTGCTTTAATACAGCAACCGGTCAGGTTACCCTTTCAACCACCGGCGGCAAAGGCCCTTATAACTATACGCTCAACGGTATCGTACAAACCGATACTACTTTCAGCGGTCTGGCTCCTGGTAACTATGCTATTCTGGTTACCGATGTTAACGGCTGCCAGGGCAATGCACAGTTTACCGTGGCTTCGCCAAGCCAGCTTTCGGTTGATTTAACTACCACGCAGCAAACTATTTTAACCGGTATGCAAACGCAGTTGGTTACAGCTACCACAAGCACTTCGGCAATCCTTAATTACTTCTGGAATCCTGATTCAGTGATTGTATTCGACAACTGTCCGGACCAAACCAATTGTCCGAACCCGTTGGCGGCTCCTAAAACAACTACTACTATCATGGTAACGGTAATGAATGCCGACTCGTGCTTTGCCAGCGATACTCTTACTATTACCGTGTTAAACGAACCGGCCAAGTTTATACCTACTGCCTTTACACCTAACGGCGATGGACTGAACGATACCTGGGAGTTTGATATCCTGGGCGCTTCTAAACTGGAAGTGAATGTGTTTAACCGTTGGGGCGAGCGTGTTTACAGCAACGCTAATCAGCAGAACGGTTTCCATGGCACCGGTTGGGATGGCACCAAGGACGGCAAATACTGTCCGGATGATACCTACGTTTACAAGATCGTGGTTACTTACTTCGATGGTGTAGAAAAAGAAGTAACCGGAACGGTTAACATTATGCGCTAACAGCTTACCTGCTACTATACCAAAAGGCGTTCCATCCGGAGCGCCTTTTTTGTTTTGGCAGGTCTGCTACAGTTGCGATATTGCAGCCTGATTGAAATGCAGCTTATGTCTTACAATGCCTCCTTTTTTGTTGAGCAATTACAAATGCTGGCCCATCCCGAAGGCGGCTGGTATAAGGAAACCTACCGGAGTACCGATACTATACCGGCAACCGGCTTACCTGCACGTTTTGGTGGCGGGCGCGCTGCTTCAACGGCTATTTACTTTTTATTGGAAGACCATCACTTCTCGGCCTTCCATAGGATTAAGAGCGATGAGGTATGGCACTTTTATTATGGCGGTCCGCTGGATGTATATGTGTTGCATACCGATGGTTCGCTGGAAATAATACGCGTAGGAAATAACCCGGCGGAAGGAGAGGTGTTTCAGGCCGTGGTAAAGGCAGGTTGTTGGTTTGCCAGTAAACCAGCAAAGCCGCATACTTTTAGTTTGGTAGGCTGCACTGTAGCACCGGGCTTTGATTTTGCTGATTTTGAATTGGCTGATAAGGACGCGCTTGCAGCTGAATTTCCTCTACATGAACAGCTGATCCGTAAGCTGTGCCGTTAGAATAAACTAAGCCGCTTACCGCTAACCTTGCCTTCGTGTTCTAATAACCAGCTTTTGCGCCACATGCCGCCGGCATAACCGGTTAGCTTACCGTTTTCGCCTATAACGCGGTGGCAGGGCAAAATAATAGCAATGGGGTTTTTACCATTAGCAGTGCCTACCGCACGGGTGGAGTTTTCGTCATTCAGCTTACGGGCTATATCCAGGTAACTGCAGGTTTCTCCAAAGGGTATCAACTCCAGTTCATGCCAAACCCTACGCTGAAATTCGGTGCCTTCGGTGCCTATAGGAACACTAAAGGCTTGTCTGGTTCCTTCAAAATATTCTTGTAACTCCTTTACGCAATTCGTTATCACCTCCGGCAATTCGGTTGTGCTGTCCGGTTTCGGCTCCTCAACAAACCACACCGAGGTAACAAACTCGGCCGTACCGGTTACCTGTAAGTAACCTAGCGGTGTGTTAAAAGAAGTGGTAAACAGATTATCCATTATAAGCCGAAAGGTAAACAAAGGAAAATAGAGTTAGAAGGGTAGCTGAAAAGGATGGGAGAAGGTCTGCTATTTTTATGGAATTTGCATTTTTAAGAAATAAAATTAGAAACAAAACGTCTTTTATTGTATCTTTACATCTGTCAAGTTCTTTGACATGCCTATGAAAACACCTAAAACATCAAATGCTCAGTGTCATTCAAAACGCAGCGATAGCGTAGTGAGGCAGTCCGCCGCAGAAGGGAATTCCCACCACATAAACCGCGGATATAGTCAAATTGGATAAAATAGTGTAAAGGAGTGTAAAGCTAGAGCGCAAGAACAGAATAAAATGTAAAGAAGTGTAAAGTTAGAACGGAGGAATGGAATAAGGTGTAAAGCAGTGTAAAGTCGAGAGGGTGTTGGCGCAGAAAAATGTAAAGGAGTGTAAAGTTTGAAGGGGCAACTGAAGAAAAGTGTAAGGAAGTGTAAAGTTTGCCATCCGGTCTATACCTTTTCGCTCGATTAATAGGCATGCGTACGCGTCAGAAATTAATATTCATTGGTAATAATCTATAAAATCAATTATATTCATTTGGTTAGAAAATTAACTGTACTTGCTAACTCAAAATGCACCAATGAGAACTCTACTCTTTTTATTGATTATTACAAACATCAACATCATCCATGCTAATCCTGTGGCGCAAAAGGATGAGGCTGCAAAGGGAAGTGATAAAATGCAGCAACTGCTT
This sequence comes from Chitinophagales bacterium, assembly GCA_044225825.1. Classification (GTDB taxonomy): domain Bacteria; phylum Bacteroidota; class Bacteroidia; order Chitinophagales; family LD1; genus Bog-950. The sequence continues at coordinate 263,998 of JBGAIB010000001.1, read as the reverse complement.
TTGTTGAAACAACAAATGGAAGCCGAATACGAATATAAATATACAGGTTTCATTGCCACTTATCCGATTCATTTTTGGTTTAAAACCACAGGAGGTTATGATTGCCCAAGAGGAGGATCCACCTTTGAGGGGTTTTATTACTATGATAAAAATGGGAGTTCTAATCGGCTTTTATTGAAAGGCTATAGTTGCGGAGCAAGTATTTACTTTACCGAATACAATGAGAATGGAACCACTACAGGTAATTTTAGTGGTATTTGGGGTGGAGATGAAATTCATGGGAGTTGGAATAGTGGCGCTAAGGAATTAGAATTTAAGTTATTAGCAGAAGGCTCAAAAGCAGAGCCCGTAAATGTGCAAACTAATAACGCGCCGGCTCCGGGTGCCCCGGTTGTAAAAGACGTTTACGAAGAAAAGTCAGCATCAAACCTTCCGGTTACATACAATGGCGCAGGAAATAGAGAAACTTCCACCAACGAAGCACAAACGGAGCCCAGAGATATAGGAACTCCCAGCAAAGAAGCGCAAACGGAACCCAGGGATATAGGTTCTCCTGATGACCAGAGTTCGGCCTCATCGCAACTTGTTTCTATGTGGAGATACTTGAAAGTTCTTTACGCCAGGTATCCGCAGGAAGCACACGGTATTGCGGCGATGGTCGTGCTATTTTTTGTGCTTATTATTATCCTTAATCAAAAGAAACAGAATGCTTTGCTTAAAAAGCAAAATGAGATGCTTGAAAAGCGAGATAGAAAAAATTAGTTCGTACAAACCGGAATTTGTTTAATTCAAATCTACCCTTAGTTTTCTTTTTGTGCATTTCTCTAAATAGTTGGCTTATAATCATCAGCGCCATCACTGTTCCGTTTGTATTCCTTTTCTACATTTACGCAACAATTAAACACCGATGAAAAAGATAGTTGTTTTTGGGGCGGCAGGCCGCACAGGTAAAATGGTAGTAGCCTATGCGCTGGAAGCAGGGCATCAGGTAACTGCCTTTGTGCGCAACCATGGGCTGGAAATCAATCACCCCAACCTCTCTATCATTAAAGGAGACGTCTACAATGCAAGCCAGGTAGAGCAGGCCATTGCCGGGCAGGAAGTAGTTATCTCCACCCTTGGCACCAACGACATTACCGGCGATGCCGTAAACCTGATGAGCGATGCCATGAAACTGTTTGTAACCGCTATGCAAAAGCACGGTATCAAGCGGGTGCTGGCGGTAGGTGGTTTAGGTGTGCTGCAAATGAACGAAACCATGCAGTTGCTGGATAAACCCGATTACCCTGCTGAATACAAGAACGTAGGGGAGGGGCATAACAAAGTTTATAAGGTATTGCGTGAGACCAACCTGGACTGGACCTTTATCTGCTGCCCGAACATAGTGGACGGTCACCGCAGCGGTGCCTACCGTGTTAAAAAGGACTACAAACCCGAAGGAGAATTTGAAATTAAAACCGGCGACCTGGCCGACTTCATCCTAACGGAAATGGAGGCTAACCAGTTTACTGCCACCAGGGTAGGTATCTGCAATTTCTAATTAACATCCTTTTAGGATTTTAGAGGTAATTGCTTTGTGCATTTGGCGTGGTTCGTGCATCCTGTATGCAAACCACCCGTTATGATTACCGCCCGTGTTACCACCATCCAGCAAGCCATGCGGTTTAGCCTGCAGGTATTATGCTGGGGGCCGCTTGCTTTTTTTAGCCTGCTGCTGGTATACAACACCCTGCCGTATTTCAACTTCAGTCCGCAATTCGATTTTATACAGGAACGTATTAAACTTTTTATAAACCCGGTTTATAAGTGGAGTTTTTACCTGCACATTGCAGCCGGTGCATTTTGCATCACCACGGCTTTAACGCAGTTCTCAAGTTACATCCTGCGCAAGCGCAAAGCCATCCATATATATGCAGGTAAAATCTATGTATTGGTAGTGTTGTGGATAGGTGCACCTACGGGTTTCTATATGGCCTTTTTTGCCAAAGGCGGTTACTGGGAGAAAGCCTGCTTTCTGTTTATGGCCATCTTCTGGTTTTTAACCACCTACAAAGGGCTTGAAACAATCAAGGCGCGCAATGTGCTGGGGCATTCCATCTGGATGATGCGCTCGTATGCTATGGCCTTAACGGCGGTGTCGTTCCGGGTGTATCACATCTTGTTCTTTTTAACGGGTATGAACCACTTCGAGAATTACGCCATCAGCCTTTGGATCAGCGTAATAGGCAATATGCTTATTGCGGAGTATTTCATCTATCGCAAAAGCAGCAACTACCTGCAATCTTTCAAGCTGAGTCAATAAAATTTTATCACCCTAAATACATAGAAAATGAAAACCATCCTGCATGTAAGCCTGGGCCTTATGTTACTCGCTGCCGGTGCCGGCCTCTCCGATTTTTTGCGCTTGTTCCGCAGCGGCGAAATAGATAAGATATACTCCCAGGCCGATGAACCGGGCGAAGTGCCGCCACCTGCTACACAGCCCCCGCATGCCGCGTCCTTTAATCAAACAGAGATAGCCGAGGTTGAGTTGGTGAATAATAAGCAGGTTAATACGGAGGAACATACGGTGTTGCAGAGGCAGATAAATGACGAGCAGGAGGAGCAGGCGCTATTAACGGTTCCCGTAGAAGATGCCGTTACAACGGAGCCAACGGTTATAGCTGTAGATACCATGCCCATAAGTTTTGAAACTACCACCTCCGATGACGATTCGCTGGTTGCAGTAGAAGAAGCGTATGACTTAAACATTCGCAGGTTTTCGCGAGCCGCCCTCCCCGAGAAGCATATTGTTTACAAAAAGCTATCGGAGATAAAGAAGGAAGAACGGGAAAAAAAGGAGCAGGAAAAAAATTAACATAACATACAGGTTGCTAACCCGACCCCGGCCCTTCCGAAATTTAAAATAGGAGGGGCTTTTTTTAGCTTAAAATTACCAGCCTTGCAGCCTATGGCTTACCTTCGGCATCTTTGGTAAGGACTAAACTGCAGCTATGAAACATGCGATACTCAGCGCGTTACTATGTATTCTTTCATTGCAACTTGTTGCGCAAACTAATAACGTGGGGATAGGCACTACCACGCCCGACCCATCCGCAATACTTGACCTTTCGTCAACTAACAAAGGTTTCCTGGCCCCGCGGTTAACAACAACCGAGCGCCTGGCAATCGTTTCACCGGCCCAAGGCCTATTGGTGTACGATCTAACAGTTGGTTGTTATTTCTACTATAATGGCCAGTGGAATTCGCTGTGTTCCGGTAACGGTACAGCAGGTGCCACGGGGGCAACAGGCGCTACCGGTGCTACTGGTGTTGCGGGTAGTAATGGTGTTACAGGCCCAACAGGCGCACAAGGTGCAACAGGTGTTGGCATAACAGGTCCAACAGGTCCGCAGGGCGTTGCAGGTAGTACTGGTACCAATGGATTAAACGGTGCTACAGGCGCAACGGGCACAACAGGCGATACTGGACCACAGGGTTTACAAGGCATAACCGGACCAACTGGCCCAACAGGTGCTGCTGGTTCCGGCGGAGGAGCTACAGGTGCAACAGGTGATACAGGTCCGCAAGGGCCAATAGGTGCGCAAGGTGTTACAGGTGATACAGGTCCGCAGGGCTTGCAAGGTGTAACAGGACCGACCGGCCCAACAGGAGCTGCCGGTTCTGGTGGTGGCGCAACCGGCCCCACAGGTGATACTGGCCCGCAAGGCGTTGCAGGCCCACAAGGTGTAACAGGTGATACAGGTCCGCAAGGTATTCAGGGCCCAACCGGACCGACCGGCCCAACAGGAGCCGCCGGTTCTGGAGGTGGAGCGACTGGCCCCACAGGTGATACAGGCCCACAAGGCATTGCAGGCTTACAAGGTGTAACAGGCGATACAGGCCCACAAGGTATTCAGGGACCTACAGGACCAACCGGCCCAACCGGAGCTGCCGGTTCAGGAGGTGGAGCGACTGGCCCCACAGGTGATACAGGTCCACAAGGCATTGCAGGCTTACAAGGTTTAACAGGCGATACAGGTCCACAAGGTATTCAAGGCCCAACCGGACCAACCGGCGCAACGGGTACTGCTGGTGCAGGTGGCGGCGCAACCGGCCCAACAGGTGATACTGGCCCTCAGGGCATCGCGGGTGTTACTGGCCCGGCCGGTGTAACAGGTGCCACCGGCGCTAATGGTTTAAATGGACCGGCGGGTCCAACCGGTGATACCGGACCACAAGGCATAGCAGGACCAACAGGAGCACAAGGTGCAACCGGAGCTACCGGCAATAATGGACTGGATGGAGCAACCGGACCAACCGGAGCAACAGGCTTACAAGGTACAGCAGGCACAACTGGTGCAACGGGTCAACAAGGCCCTACAGGCCCTACAGGCCCTACCGGTGTTGGTGGTGGTGCAACAGGCCCCACAGGTGATACAGGTCCGCAAGGTGCTGGAGGAGTTGCAGGACCCCAAGGTTCCACAGGGGCAACAGGCGCAAATGGGTTGGATGGTGCAACGGGTCCGCAGGGGCCACAGGGTTTACAAGGTGCTGCCGGACCAACAGGTGCAACAGGCCAGAATGGTTTGGATGGTGCAACAGGTCCCCAAGGGCCGCAGGGCTTACAGGGTCCGCAAGGTGTTGCCGGAGCGCAAGGCCCAACAGGAGCAAATGGTTTGGATGGTGCTACAGGTCCGCAGGGGCCACAGGGCATACAAGGTCCACAAGGTGTTGCCGGACCAACCGGATCTCAAGGTCCTCAAGGTGCAGCAGGTCCTACTGGACCACAAGGCGTAACAGGCTCAACCGGTGCTAACGGATTAGACGGTGCAACAGGACCACAAGGCCCCGCCGGGCCGCAGGGTCTGCAAGGTCCACAGGGTGTGGCAGGTGTTGCTGGTCCGCAGGGTGTAACAGGTGCCGATGGCGCAACCGGACCTCAGGGTATTCAAGGAATACCTGGAGCCACTGGAGCTCAAGGTCCACAGGGTTTGCAAGGCCCAACGGGCTCAACGGGTGCAACCGGTGCCCAGGGTATTGCCGGAGTTGACGGTGCAACCGGACCTCAAGGTCCACAAGGCAATCAGGGTGTAACCGGTTCAACAGGCAATACAGGTGCCACCGGCGCCACAGGGCCTCAAGGTATACAAGGCGCAACAGGTGATACAGGCCCTCAGGGTTTGCAGGGCATTCAGGGTGCCACAGGAGCAACCGGAAGCACGGGTGGCACAGGTCCACAAGGTTTAACAGGTACTACCGGCCCGCAAGGCATACAAGGTCCTACAGGTGCAACCGGTGCACAAGGCGCAACAGGTGATACAGGCCCTCAGGGTTTGCAAGGCATACAGGGTGTTACAGGTGCAACAGGCAACACGGGAGCTACAGGTTTACAAGGTGTAACAGGTGATACCGGCCCACAAGGCATACAAGGCCCTACAGGTGCAACAGGTGCACAAGGCATACAGGGCATAACGGGCGACACAGGCCCACAGGGAATACAAGGTGTTACCGGTGCAACGGGTGCAACAGGCGCGCAGGGTATACAAGGCATTACCGGGGCAACCGGCGCAACAGGCTTACAGGGTAACACGGGTGCTACCGGATCAACTGGTGCAACAGGCGCCACGGGTATACAAGGTGTAACCGGACCAACCGGCACAGTAGGTGCTACCGGTCCGGGCACTATTTGTTCCAGCGCTGCCAGTGGTTATGTTACCATGTTTACCTCACCTACCGATATGTGTAATTCCGTTTTGTTCCAGAGCGGAAGCAACGTTGGTTTAAATACTACTACGCCTGCCGTATCGTTCCAGGTAAATAGCACCAGTGCTATCGGTTTACCGAATGGTACCACGGGTCAACAGCCTGCAGGCGCACCAATTGGTTCCATACGCTTTAATACTACGCTTGGTGCTGTGGAGGTGTTTAACGGTACCTGCTGGCAAAATGTAAATACACCGCCAATAGGCGCTACGTATATCCAGTGGTATAACGCTGCCGATCCTAATACCATTTACCCTTGTACGCAATGGGTTTATACCGATTTGAATAACGGAGAATTTATACGTGCACGTGGTGGCGCAGCAAATGTATTAAGTGGATCGAACCTTACCGGTACAGTCCAACAACACGCCTTCCAGGATCATACCCATGCTGTAACAGGAACCATTAATAATGCGGGCACCCTTACTACCAGTTCTGCAGGCGACCATAACCATAACTGGGGTGGTTGGTGGAGTAATGACGACAGCCGCGATTACACTACCTCAGCAGGTAATGGCGATGGCAATGGTAATACGTTAAGCGATTGGGCCTTTTGGTGGGGCGGCAATCCAAGCACAACGGGAAACCCAAGCCAGGAGTATTTTACACTGGGTACAGCTGCAGCAGGTTCACACAATCACGGCGGCAGCACAGGTAGCCCCAACAACGGCCCGGGGAACGTATATATTCCGTTTGATGATAATTTATCTGACAACTGCAAAGCTGCTGCCTGGACGGATGATGATGCCACTACCTGTGGCAACGGCTGGAACGGTAAATACACTGCCGGTAACTTTATGGGCCGCATGATAGATGGTTGTCTGTGGCATACGCATTCCATAGCTACCGATGGCAACCACTCGCATACGGTTAACATGTATGCCCACCGCCACTTTATTAAACAACGTGCCACCTCTAATGCAGGGGCACATACACATACGGTGCCCGACCATACGCATACCTTTAGCTTTAGTGCAGGTGCGGTAACCAGCGGTACAGCTTCCAACGAAACCCGTCCGGTTAACCAGGCGGTAATTTTCTGGCGCAGGGTTAACTAATAGACCTGTCCTAAATCAACAAGCCCGGAAATACCGCACGTATCTCCGGGTTTGTTTTTTAATTTGTGATACAAACCCTCCTGGATGAAGAAAATTGCACTTGTGCTGTTAGTGATACTACTGATACTGGCAGCAGTTATGGTAGTTAAAACAACCAACTACAAAACCCGGCAGATTAGCAATGGCAAGCAGCCAGCACCGGTTAAAATTGATGAAGCAGCGGTAAACCACCTGGCACAGGCCGTTCGCATTGAAACAGTTTCGTATGATGATACGACTAAACTGAATCAGGCCGCGTACGATTCGTTCTTCCGTTTTCTGCATAGTACGTATCCGCTTGTATTTGATAAGTTGGAGGATACGGTGATTGCCACACGCAGTATGTTATTAAAGTGGCCCGGTAAGAATACTGGTGCTAAGCCGGTAATTTTCTACGCACACCTGGATGTAGTGCCGGTTGAAGAATCCACACGCGATAGATGGCTGCATGTGCCTTTTGGTGGTGAGCGTGCTGATGGCTTTGTATGGGGTCGTGGAACACTGGATGATAAGGGAAGTTTAATTGCCCTGATAGAAGCGCTGAATGCAGATTTAGCTGCAGGGCTTGTGCCGGAACGCACCATCTACTTCGCCTTTGGCAGCGACGAAGAGGTAGGAGGTAATTTAGGAGCTGCCCGCATAGCGGATTACTTCCGGCAGCAACACATAAACTTCGAATTTTATGTAGATGAAGGAGGCTTTGTAAGCAGCGGCATGGTGCCGCATATCAGTAAACCGGTTGCATTAATCGGTACGGCTGAAAAAGGCTATGTAACGCTGGAGCTAACCGTTAATAAACCGGGTGGCCATAGCAGCAGACCTGCTAAACAAACAGCACTGGATGTTTTAATGGCGGCACTTACCAAAATACATGACAACCCCGAGAAGGGCAGGGTAGTGGCCCCCGTTGAAGAATTTCTTGATTTTATAGGCCCTGAAATGCCGTTCCCGTTAAAAACAGTTTTTGCCAACCGCTGGGCGTTCAGTCCTGTAATTTTAAGTGAATACGAAAAGTCGGCAGAGGGTGCTGCTTTGCTGCGCACTACCAATGTTACTACAGTAATTAATGCCGGCTTAAAAGAAAACGTGATACCAACCCTGGTAAGTGCCAAAGTAAACTTCAGAGTGTTGAATGACGAAAGTACTGCGCAGGTAATTGAGCGTATTACAAAATTGATAGACGATACATCCGTAGTAATTAAGGCAGGGGAGTTATATGAGCCAAGCAGAAATTCCAGTTCAGCCAGTTATGGGTTTCAGTTGTTGCAACAAACAGCTGCTGAACTTTTCCCCGATGCGATGGTAGCGCCGTTCCTGATGCTGGGAAGTACAGACTCGAAACATTTTCAGGATATAGCGGAGAACACCTACCGGTTTTTCCCCTGCCGGTTTGATAAGGATCAATTGGGAACCATACACGGCATTAACGAGCGGATAGGTGAGAAGGACTTTATGGAAACCATTGCCTTTTACCGGGGTATGTTCCATAACCTGAAATAGAAATTGGCTACATTCGCAGTAAATAGATGAACAATGGCTGAAGAACAAAATCAAAATCCGAACCAGATTAATATTGAATTGCCGGAAGAAATTGCCGAGGGTACCTATTCTAATTTGGCTATCATATCGCATTCGCCACAGGAGTTTGTGGTAGACTTTATCCGTGTTATGCCGGGTGTACCGAAGGCAAAGGTTAAATCGCGCATATTGCTTACGCCTGAACATGCCAAACGGTTTATGAAGGCACTGGCCGAGAATATTAAAAAATACGAGCAGCAATTTGGCACCATTAACGATAAGGAAGTACACAACTATCCTATGAACTTTGGTCCCACTGCACAGGCTTAATAAATTAATACCTACATAAAAAAAGGGAGCACTGTTAAGGTGCTCCCTTTTTTTTATGGGTGTATAGGGCTTATTCTTTGGTTATGGTAAACTCAACACGGCGGTTTAACCGGCGGCCTTTTTGAGTGCTGTTGCTGGCACGCGGATTAGCGCTTCCGTAACCTTTATAGCTTAATCTGTTTTTGGCAATGCCTTTGGCAATCAGGTAATCGGCCACAGCTTTAGCCCGGCTTTCGCTTAGCTGCAGGTTAAGGGCATCGCTGCCGGTATTATCTGTATAACCACTAATGCTGATTTCAGTGGCCGGGTAATGGACCATAAAGTTGGTTAAAGAATCCAGCTGTTCGCGGCTCTCAGGTAGTAGTTGGAATTCGTTAGGTGCAAAGTAGATTTTATCGAGGCTGTAAACCTTTTCCGTTTGTTCGGTTTGGCTATTGTTCACGTTCCGGTTATCCGGGAACATGCCGCCGGCAACCTGCTGTAGTGTTTGCACTTCGCGACGCAGGCTGTCGTTCTCTTTACCGGTGGTGGCTAATTGCTTGTTGGCATTCTCCAGTTTGGCGTTAGCCATCCGCAGCTTTACCAGCAGCGTATCGTTACGGCGCGAAAGATCTTCCGCTAACTGCGCATTTACAAGGTCCTGGGTATCGTTCTTCTTCTTGCGTTTAAAATCGCTGGGGATATGGAAGCCGGCAGTTATTTCATGCGTTGCGCCCACCTGTCCGTTTAACACACGCTGTGTGGTATAATCAAACGCGTAGGCCACGGTAAACATGTTTAGGATGTTAACCCCGGCCATGGCTATCACACCAAACGAGTTACGGTAACCTGCGCCCACAAAGGCCAGATTTTTGTAATCAAACAACAAGGTGCCATCGAACTGAAAGCCGCTGGCAGCAGCTTTACGCATCATTACCGTAGGGGTAATGTTGAAGTTGCCCTTCAATAAACTGATACGGTACTGCGCAAAGGCGTTATACTGGCGCACATATTGGTAGCGGGCATCGGTTCCGTTAGCCGGATATTTAGAGTCTGGCTGCAACACATGCGGCACAGCAAAGCCTACTAACAGACCCTTCCATTTGTAGCTTATACCAACGTTTAAATCAAAAACCGTTTTTGTTGGTTTGGAAAGCGCAATAGTAGGATCGTTATAATCTTTCGCGTTTGCAGCACCGAAGTTTATTTGATTGATAAAAGCCCCGCCCTGAACGCCTATGGCAATCTGGTGGTCCTTGGCAAATTTTATTTTTTGCGCATACGAGGCGGCCACATTGGTGCGGTTGAAAATGCCAATCTTATCGTTGATGACATATATACCTGCACCGATGCGGTCCTTCCAGAAGGAACCTTCTACGGTAGCGCCGCCTGTTATGGGCTGCCCCGGCATGTTTACCCATTGCGTGCGGTAAAAGCCAAAGCCCCTGTATTCGTTATCAATACCTGTAAAGCCCGGGTTGATAAGGAAGCGGTTGAAATGATAAGCGCTGAACAGCGGCGTTTGCTGTGCGGTAAGATGACTGTGAAAGATAAGCAGCAGGTATAAGGCGGCTGTTATTCTGCCAACCAACTGCAAGGATATTTTAACCGAAAACGAAGTGATATTGTTTTTCATGGTTTTTCGATTTAGTTGGTTGAGTTAAGAATGTTGATGTCGCCTTTATATACCTTGTTGTTCTGCGAAGGCACTTTCAGGATGTAGAAATAAGTGCCATCCGCCACTTTGCGCCCCGTGTTTTTAAAGGTGCCGGCCCAATCGTTGGCATAGTTTTGCGATTCATAAACAATTTCGCCCCAACGATCAAAGATGGTAACCTGTGCATTAGGGAATTTGTCAAGGTCAATTTCCCATTGGTCATTGAATCCGTCGCCGTTAGGTGTTACCATGTTAGGGATGGCTGCTACCGGATGTACTGCGATAACGCCTTTATAAGCTATATAACAGTCGCCGCCCACCGAATCTTTATACACCACTACATTGTAAGAGATGGTTTCGCGGGGCTGAATTTTTACCAGCGTATCGGAATACACCAGCGGAGTTTGGCTTGGCGAGAAGCTTACCTCCCACGGATGCGTACTGACTTTTACAAATTCAGCGAACTGGCGCTCATCCAATAAGGAGGAGTCCTGTGGCAGCAATAGACCATTCAGCCAAACCCGCGCATCAAATGAGTCAGGTTGACTAACGATAGCCTGCACACTGTAATTACAGTTGTGGTTATCTGTTATGTTGATGTTGTAGGAGCCGGCAGGCAGATCGTAAAATACGTTATACACCTGCGGTGGTCCGCCATCCAAACTGAACATAAACTGATTGGCATCGGCAGGTTGCGGATAAATTCGGATGGCACCGTTGCTGCCTCCATGGCAGGTTACCGTATCCACCTGCACATCGAACGTACGTGGTGTAAATGCGGGAACCTCAAAACCGGTTACTGCCGAACAGCCTTTATTGTCAACGATGGATGCTGTATAAGTGCCGGCACTCAGGTTGCTGAAATAGGACGATAACTGTGTACCTGAAACCGGACCGTTGATGCCATAAGTATAAGGCGCGCTTCCACCTTCAGCATATATTTCAACGACCGCGTCGTTGGTTTGGCTGCAACTTATGAAAGCAACCGTATGCACCGAATCAATAATTAATGGCAAAGGTTGGCTTACTGTTGCTGAAACGGTTCTAGTACAGCCTTTATCATCTGTTACAATATAGGTATAGGTACCGGCAGTTAAGTTATTGAACAAGGCACTATCGTTAAACGGTATACCATCTATCGTATAAGGTGCCTGACCATTAAAGGCGCTTATGGAAATAGCACCCGATTGGTCGTTATAGCAGTTAAGATTATAGGCAGTAGCATTGGCAAACACATTGTTTAGTTGTTCCATCACCACATACACCTGAACCTGACAGCCCAGGGTATCGCGTACCGGTAAGGTATAGTTACCCGTAGGAAGATATAGGTCGGTGGTGGTTGTAAAGCTTACCGTGCCATTTGCGGTTTGTACAAAGTAGGGACCCTGACCTCCGAATGGATTGAGCGTTAAAGTGCCCAACGAGTTGGTACACGTTGGTTGTATTACTGCTGTATCTACACTAAAAGGCATTGGATCGCTGAGATTGAAATTTACCTGCGCGGAACAGCCATTGCTATCACTAACCGAGTAGAGATAAGAGCCCGCATTAAACTGATAGGTGCCTGTGCCGGAATACGGAGGCAGGCCTCCTGTGGCGGTAATGGCCACCGTTGCCTGGGTACCACTGCAGGCTATGGGCTGCAGCACCTGATACCCTGCCTGCAACGCAGCAGGGTTGCTGATGCTGAATTGAATCGGATAGTTGCAACCGGCAGAATCGGTGATATTGTAATTGTAAGCGCCGGATGACAAGTTGGAAATAATGATAGCTGAATCGAAGTTAATGCCGTTAATGGAGAACGGACCCGTACCCTGGCTTACATCTATTTCAGCAGAACCAGTGTTGCCGTTGTGGCACACCGGAGATTGTGTTGTAACAGTTGCTGAAGTAGGTTGGTATGGGTTAATGTAGGCTTGTCCGCTCCAGTTACAACCGAAGCTGTCTATAAGCGTAACCGACAAGTTGCCGGAAGGCAAAGAAGTAAGGCTTACGGAAGAACTATAACTGGAATACAGTGGTGACAGCGTGTGATATGGAGCAACTCCACCAAAGGTGAGTATATCTAACGACCCCGTAGCGCTTAAACAACTAGGCTGTTGCGTAACGGTAATCAACGTGGTAATAGGATCGGGTTCCGTTAGTTGGTAGTTTACAGTAGTGTTGCAGCCGTTTAGGTCCACTACAGGCACCTGGTAAGAGCCGGCCGTATCGGTATGTGCCCCTGTACCATTATACGGTGGAGTGCCTCCCGAGGCGTAGATAAATACATTGCCTGTATTACCATTGCAGGTGATGGGCTGTGTTATGTTGTAGTCTGCCACTAATGGTTCAGGATCGTCCAGCAGGAATTGCAGTTGATAAGGGCAATTGGCCGAATCGGTAATAATATAACTATAAGCCCCTGAATCAAGATTACTGATGGTGTAAGAACTGAGGAAGTAGTTGCCGTCTATCATGAAAGGCCCGGTGCCTTGTGTAACATCAATGTCTACAGAGCCCGTTGTTTCGGCGTGGCAGGCGGGATTGTGTTTGGTAATATTAAACTGTAGGGATTCATAGCTGTTGATGTACACAACATCACTCCATGTGCAACCGGTTGAATCGGTAATTAGGATGGTAGTGTTGCCTGCGGATAGGCCGCCTATGCTAATGCTATCGTGATAAAGCGGATAGCTGAGGAAGCCGCTATTGTAAGGTGCATGGCCACCTGTTGTAAAGAGTTGAATAGCTCCATATGGATTGATGCAGCTTGGCTGTGCCACTATGCTGATGGTGGTAGCTAGTGGAATAGGCTCGGACAGGGAGTACTGCAGTTGCACTGCACAGTTATTGCTATCAGTTACGGTAATGTTGTAATTACCTGCGCCTTGCTGGAAGATACCTGCGCCGGTATAGGGAAGTGTACCCCCTGTAGCATTAATCTGCACATCAATCAACTGCCCGCCACATGGTATACCAATACCGGTATCTACGGTGGCGGCCAGAACTGCCGGTTGTATTAAGGTTTGATTAAACGTATGCTGGCAACCTGCTAAATCGAATACGGTATAGGTGTAATTGCCCGGTGCCAGGTTGTTAAATGTATAGGTGGAATTAAATGAATTACCGTTTACAACAAACGGAGGAGTACCACCTGTCATGTTCAACTGTATGCTACCGTTGTTATATCCGTTACAGGTTGGGTTATGTGTAAGGGCATAGCCGTTGGTTATGCCTGTGGTGTCAACATCCACATGTACACTTGCATAACAGCCATAGTCATAGTTATCCCAAATTTGAAGGTCATGTGGCCCAGGTGACGCATTGATCTGTAAAGAGTCGGTAAAGTTGCCCTGGAAGACATAATCGAGATAAAGCGCATAACCGGGTCTTCCACCGGAGGCAATTGCGGTAATAACACCATCGGGATTTAAACAATCGGGTTGCCGGAATACATATGCCGAGAAAACCAGCGCTTCGGGATTTGCAAGGGAAATATTTTGTGAAGCGGAACAACCATGATCATCGGTGATGGTCCATGTATAATCCCCGGATTGTAGATAGGTGTAATCGGCATTGTAATAAGGTGCCGTTCCGCCATACGGATAGAACGTGATATACGCATAGTCGTCATGGCAATATACGCCACCGTTGGTGTCAACGGTAAAACCAAATTCCTCTGGCTCAATGATGCTCGCAGTATCGGTAACGGTGCATCCTGCATTGTCGATAGCACTTACTTCGTAAAAGCCAACAGCCGGTGAACTGATGCTAGGGCCAACATCTCCACTGCTCCAGGTATAGAAAATCTGCCCTTGTCCCCCTGTTGCGGATGCTTCCAGGTAACCATCATTAGCACCAAAGCAGGAGATGTCCTGCTTGGTAATGGTTATAGCAAGGTCATTTAAGGTATCAATGTTTATCGATACCCCGGCATCACAACCATTTTCATCAATAACCGCAAAATAATTTGGTCCGGCAGGCAGATCGCTGCGGTAGAAATCGGATGAACCGTCCTGCCAGGCAATAGTCAATTGACCTGTACCTCCTGTTGCAGTAACCGAAGCGGTTCCGTCATAACCGATGCAGTGTGCAGCCGTTGTGGTATAAGTTACCGAAATAGAATCGGGGGAATGAATTACTGCGCTTCCAAGTTTTGTACAACCGCGGCTGTCGGTAACGGTATATTGGTAAGGCCCTTCTGCCAGATAAGTTCGTTCAGCATCAATACCACCATCGGACCAATCCACGGCGTAAGGGGCATAGCCTTCGGAAATGGTTAACAGAATTGCGCCATCCCCACTGGCATAGCAGCGCAGATCGCTCACCGAATCTGCAATTACAATTTCCAGCTGTTTGGTATTAAGGAAGGATACCGAGTCGCGGCAATTATCACGGTCAGTAACTATTACCCAGGCAAGGCTATCGGTAATATTGCCCGCAATAAAATTCTGCTCCCCGCTACTCCACAGTATGGTATAAGGGGCATTGCCTTCCGAAAAATAAACTGCAGCCGTAGTAGCTAAATCGGCACCATTGCAGGGGGTTAAGTTTTCCTGAATGGAGTCGATGTGCACTTTATAAGAACCATCAATGTCCAGCACATCTGTTTTCTGGCAATTGTTGGTGTCGCTAATGGTAAGCGTGTAGGTGCCCGGCCGGTCGATTACGATGGCACTCAATCCAATGCCGATTTCGTAGATCGAAGTATCGGGCCAGGTAGCTTGCCATTCATAGGTAAGGGGTGGCGTGCCAAAGGTTAAGGTGGTAATCAGTGAATCGGGGTGGCCGCAGAATACGGTTGGCTCATTTATATCATAGGTAAAGGAGCGAAGATCTACCCTGAATTTCGTGCTGTCACAATCGCCATAATGCAAATTCACATAATAGACCGATGGGGGCAGGTTGTCTAATACCTGTGTTTCCGGTTGGGCGGTATTAAAAAAGATGTTTTCGTTGTACGAATTATGGTTGATGGAATCGTATGCATCGAATTGAAGGGAATAAGAAAATGTTTGCTGCAGTTGAGCTATATCAGGTTGAACGGTTACGGAAATTGTTCCATCGTTTCCGTGACAGGCCCTTGTAATCTGCGTTTCATATTGAATACTGTCATAGAGTTGGAATGAATCGAGGAAAGAGATACAATCGCCAATATCCAGATAGCCATAATATGTTTTTCCTATTTCCGGGATCAGGGCAAAAATACCTGCAGGCGTATTAATAAAAGGTTTTCGCAGTGTATCTGTGCCGGAGATAATTATGTATTGCCACCCGGCGGTGTTATTTGTGTTAACGCACTGCCCGTTATATAAGTCAGCGGTTAGCCATAACTGGCAGTATAGCTCTTTGTGAAAATACCCCGGTATATTCCGGTTCTGGCGGTACCACTCAATGGAATGACTTACCACACAACCGGCTGTGTCATGTATTGCAAAAAATGCAGTTGTGGGGCAATCGCTCGTGCTGGTTCCCCGGAATTCGAGCGTATAAGGTGGGCCTCCTCCTTCGATGTGGATAATAGACGCCCAATCTGCTGTATCCTCACAACTGGTATATACATTAGCCGGCGATGAAACCCGTAATACGTTAAAGCGCCCATAGAGTTTTCTGTGTTGCCCTGCTGCATCAGTTATTTCCGACCAATAGTTTTCGCACAGGCTGCTATCTACTAAGCCAATATCGCCATTGCTCCAAACCAATTGATAAGGCGGACAGCCACCAATATTCGCTGTGTCAATCATGGCTCGGCCATTACATTGATCAGGGCAGGTGTTTTTAAGCGGAATAAGTGCCTGGAAGTTTAGTGCATAAGGACAGCTACCACCACCACCGGGGAAGCCCCCACCACTCAGTACACAGCTATAGCTGAGGAATCGGTTGGATACACCGTTGCTGGAATATTTGGTACATAAGTAGCCTGTGCAACCGCTGGAGAGATAGGTGCCACCAATGCGCGCCTGACTGTAATTATAGAGACCTTCACCAACTACATCGGTTATACAAGGTAGAATACACACCACGCCGTGCCCCCAATCGTTACCATCGGTGCCAAAATTAGTTGCCCAGTATAAGCGCTGCAGTGTATCGAAGCCCAGAATAATACCATCGTACATGCCGGCTGAGGCATCCTGATGGAAGTATTCATTCAGGTTATTAACTACGTTTACAGTGCTATTGGTAAAACCGGTAAACACGGTATTCTCATACTGGTCGGTTGCAAGATCACTTATGCCATCATCACCGCCAGTACCGTAATAAGTGCAATATTTTTTCTGTAGGGTGTTGGGGTCAAAGCGCGCAATAAACCCATCATACCCGCCATTATTTATATCCTGAAAGTAGTTCCCGTTGAGTTGATCCTGTACCGGCAAGTCAGCGGAATTGGTTTTGCCGCAAATAAACAAGCCTTGCGTGTTGCGTTCAATGGAACTGGCAAAATCGGATTCTTCGGCACCAAAATAGGTGCTCCAAACCAACGAGTCGTTCAGGTTGAATTTCTGAACAATCACTTCTGCCTTATCATGTGTTGGTTGTAAATAGGCGCTGCCGTTGGTTATTAAGGGGATATTCGAGGTGTCGGTAATTACAGAAAAGCCGGAGGTATATATCCCTGTGGTATCTACATATAGCGAAGTAAAGTAGTCGTTGCCTCTGCTTCCGAAACGCGTGCCCCATTGACGGTAGCAGGCAGTGTCAAACTCCAGAATGAAGGCATCGGCATCAGCGCCAAACGAAAGTGCATTATTATAAGCACCTGCTTTTGCTAAAACAGGGAAGTTGGAAGAGTTGGTGTAACCGGCAACATATATTTTACCATTTTGGTAATCAACATCCATGCCTTCATCCGATTCGCTGCCGCCGTAACCCGTACTCCACTGCCAACGCCCCTGGTTGTCGAACTTGGCAATAAAGGCATCACGGCCGTTTAATGAAACCAGTTGATTGAAGTTGCCTGCTGTTGCAATAGGGAAGTTCCAGCTTTCGGAATAACCTGTTATAAAAATTCCGTTGGGCGTGGTAGTTATAGCATTGCCTTCATCGTTATTGGCACCCCCAAAAAAGGTACACCAAATCAGGTTTTGGAGCATATCGGTTTTCATGATCACCGCATCGCGATGACGTGCTGTGGGAGATACGAAAGAGCCGGAAACCTGCGGAAAAGCAGGCAGGTTATAATCTGCCGAAAATCCCGTTGTTATTGTGTTGTAGGCACTATCCTTCACAACCCGTCGAAAGGTGGTTTGTAGGGTATCAATACCATAACTCCAGATCAGTTCCAGCGGAGGGTCGATGGTAAATCCTCCTTCTTTCAGTTTCTCCGGAATTCTATAGCTAACAACATTGCCCTGAACATTTAAAGCGTCGCTGTAATTATCATTTAATTGTTGAAGCGTCACCGGTCCTTCTTTAACACGCATATAGGTATTCGCGTATTCCAGAAAGTTTTCTTTTTGCGTGGTGTTAGCACCGGTAACCGTATATTTTATCTGCGAAGCATCTGCACCATAGTTTACTGCAAATTCGTACTTCGGTTTGCCGCTGGCATCAAAGCGCCACAACCAGTCTATTCCCGGATAGGCATTTCGAATAATGATCAAATCAGATGTTTGAACCTTCTCCCGCTTTACAGCACCGGCATAAAAATTCAAATAGGGGTGATTGCCCTGTGTAAACACCACCTGCTCCTTTTGCAGGTGCATATTGGCGAAAGTGAAATCAACCCGGTTATACCGTAAGCCCGTGCCTTCATTTTGATGGGTTACGATACTATAACCTCCGGGGGTTATAAAAAGGTCCATGCCCTGGGTCTGCGCGTAAAAAAGAACATCGGCTACCGGGCCACCATCGGTATTGGTAACCTGGCCGCGGTTGTCAATAAATACAGCGTTTAAAGTGTTGGGAAGGGCATGTAGGGTGGGGGCGAGGGAGCAAATAGCAAACAGCAATGCTAACCTCAAAAGGTACACATGTTTCATAGGCCAGGGGTATTGGTTCAGGTTCCTAAATATAGCTATTTATTGATGCGGCCAACCTTTCCCGGAAAAAAATATGAAGCCATATTTAACAATTGGGACTGTTAAATATGATAGGGTAAGAATGGTTGAATCAGCACCTTATTAAGGCATTGGGGGAGGAGGAGGTTGATTTTTTGGTGCGGCTATCACCTGTATCAATTCAGGAATTAAGTCGTCGAACCGGCGCTTCTGTTCTTCATTACATAATTGCTTAACCTGTTCGAAATGGCGGATGGTAACATCCGCTTTTTCTACCTGTATATCGGCCATTTGCTTTTCAATGCTGTGCTTGGCGGTAGTATCTATAGCAGGTTGTTTCAGTAAGGATAGGTAGTCCACCAATAAGCGGTTATATTTTTCGTCGAGCGTATTCATAGTCGCCCTGTGGTTGTGTTTCAGTGTATCGAAGGATTTTTGCTGGGCTTCGCTTAATTGCAACGTTTCAATTATTAAACGTGCAGGCCCCCCCCCGGGTGGTGGAGGGAAATGCCCCGGCCCAGGTGTTGGCCCCTGGTGCAATAACAAATAACCCAACGTGCCAAGGTTCAGCAGTAGAAGGGTTACAACAGTAAGCGTAAGCAGCGTTTCTTTTTTCATGCTTAGTATAATTGAAAACTGTTGTTTAATGCATAACCGTTACTTCCTGCTTGTGAAGTACTACCGGTATTGCCCTTTTGGTTAAATGAAATAATGGCAATGTTTAACACAACTAACAAAGCAAGTGAAGCTGCGGCTAACCATACTGTTTGAGCAGGCAGATTTTTTACTGCGCGCACCTGCCCTTTTAAACGTGCTTTTACGCCGGCAAACAAGGCTGCCTCAGCCTCTACCCGCCCTATATCATCGGTGCTCTGCAGCACTTCCGTTATCCATTTTTCTTTTTCCGGTTTCATATTTTCCTGTTTTAGTAGACAACACCTTTTGTTTTTTCCTTCGGCTAAAAAAGCTGATCGTATATGTGGCTTAATTCCTTTTTTAAATTGGCCCTTGCCCGCTGGTAGAGCGATTCCAGGGCTTTTTCCCCGATTTTCATCACCTCCGCCGCTTCTTTTTGGCTTAATCCCTCCACTTTAAGCAGCAGAAAAGCCGTTTTTTGATTTTCGGGTAGCTTGTCAACCGCCGCAAAAAGGTATTGGGCTCTTTCCTTGTTTTCGAGCGTCAGACCCGGATGATTCAGGTCAGGCGGATCGAAGCGCACTGCACTGTTATCAGAGGTAAAAAGAGTTGTTATAAAAGCAAAGCGTTTTTTCCTGCCTTTGTATTTAAGCAGGTTAAGAGATTTGTTAATCGCTATGCGGCATATCCACGTTTTTACACTGGATTCGCCTTTGAAAGTGGAGGCTGACTGGAAGACCTCCACGAAAACATCCTGGACTACTTCCTCTGCATCTTCGCGGTTGCGCACATAACCGAGGGCCAGGTTAAATACGATATCCTTTAGTTGCAGGAAAAGCTCTTCCAGTGCAGCGCTGCTGCCTTTACCGATTTGCGCTAAAAGTATGCTATGCTTATCCTCCCTTTCTTCCAAACACCAGGCATTTTAGAGCCTGCCTTGTAAATATAAAACTCGGCCCTTAGTTGCTAAAAATAAAAAGGGCAAAAACTCCTAGGTTTTTGCCCTTTTGATAACGTTTTAGCGGTTGTTTATTGCACCACCAGTTTTTGATTTATGCGTGCATTGCCTGCAGTTATACTTACAGTATAAATACCTTTTGCGTACGTGGATAGATTGTTGATGCCAATGATATGGTCACCTTCCGATAAACGGTCGTTGTAGATGTCGGCTACTTCTTTACCGGTTAAGTCGTATACTTTAACACTAACCTGTTGCGCAGCAGTAAGCGAAAGATTCAGCTGTGTTTGGTCGCCGGCAGGGTTCGGGAATAAATGTACGTTCTGCACAGCTTCTATCTCCTCTAACCCGGTAGCTACACCTCCGATGTTAATGTCGTCGATGTAAAAGTTGTTGCCCTTCACCGCGCTATACACCTGGAATTTGAAATGCACGTTTGGTTGCTTAAGGCTGGCCGGTAAATTGATTTTTACCTGTTTCCAATAGGCCCATGCCTGTGTGGGAACAAAGTAACCCGCCTGGTAACCGGCATTTACGATGGCTGATCCTCCCTTTTTATAGATATTAACCCAGTTGCCGCCGCAGTTAGTGCTGGCCAGTATGGCAATAGAGTCGGTGAGATCCAGGAAGGATTGGTTCCATGAACCCAGCGAATAATAAAAGCTCAGCGTCATTTGCGAGGAAGTCAATTGGCTTAGATCAATACCCGGAGAAACCAGTTCATCTATATCATGATCGGCATGTGAATAGTAGTTGTCCAACTGCATACAGCGCGAGCCGGTATGCGATGAAATATCTACTTGCTTAAAGGAGGTAAGGTTATTATCCACGTTTACCGAGGCCCATTCGTTCTCGTTTATTTTGCCGGGTGTTTCGAAGTCTTCGTAGAACGGTGCAGGTAATAAGGCATTGCTGTAAGAAACATACACCAACGAGTTATTGGTTTTGCTGCTGGTGCCAAGGGCATTGGTTACCGTAAGTTTAATGGGCTGCCAGCCTGCAACTAAAAATTGCACGTTCGGGTTTTTAGCGGTAGAGGTGCTTGGAGTGCCGGTAGGAAACTCCCAGTAATAGGTGTCTACATCACCATTGAAAGAGCAGTCCAGAATGTTGACGTTATCGCCCAGGCAGATGTATTTTTTAGCAGCGTTGAAATCAGCTACAGGTGCACAATCATTGTAGGTTAAATCATCGGTGCCGGTGGCAATCAGGTTGCTTTCGGTATATAAGTTGTTGCGGTCGGCCTTGGTATCATTCAACGCCGCAAGCATGCGTGCTTTTTGTCCTTCGGTGAACATTTTAGAACAGTAGGAGTAATCCATAAAGTTCTCTACGTTTTCGATAGTGCCGGGCACACAGTAATTAAGGCCCAGGTTGCAGCTGGTGCTGCCACGGGTAATAGGCGTATCGTTCACATTGTCATCACCACAGGAGATACCGGGGTTATTCGTATCGCCCCAGGGGTGTTTTAGGTTCAGGTAATGGCCAATCTCGTGCGTTAAGGCACGTGAGGTATAAGCACTGCTGGTGCCGATGCTGCCTATGTAATCGCTCAGGATAATAACACCGTCGCGGTCAGGGAAATTATAAATGGCACTAACCGAACCGGGATAGTAGGCGTAGCCTGCCACACCGTTTTCCATACGGCTTACCACCCATACGTTCAGGTATTTTTCGCGCGGCCAGCCGTTCAGTTTCGAGTAGTCGTTTCCCGAATAGGTTTGGCAACTGTTGATGCGGTCAATACCGTTGGTACAATGTCCCCAGGGGTCAATATTAGCCAGGCGGAATTCAATGCCAATATTGGCAATGATTGAACGGAAACCTGCTACCACGTTTGCCGTATCGGCATTGCGTTTGTTGTAATCATCGTTTAGTATGCGCACCTGGTCAATTACCTGCGCATCCGAAATATTCTCAGGACCACCCTGGTGAATGATGTGGAATACGATAGGAATGATATATGGCCCGGTACGGCCATCGTGGTTTTTAAAATAGTCGGCTACAAAGCTTTCTGTAAATTGCTCCTGCTCGGCTTCCTGCTGTAGTATTTCAGGATGTTCAGCCGCCAATTTCTGGCGAACGGCATCACTGCCGCAGTAAAGTCCTTGTGCTGTGCTTGTGGCAGGCATTAATGCCAATAACAAACCCGAAGCAATAAGTAAAAGATATTTTCTCATGGATAACTTTTGAATAATGAATTTGAATTAGGAATACTGTTTAGCAATGGGTATTCCGGTTATCCGGTGGGTTGATTGGTGGGTTACAATGTCCTTTCATAGGGTCGGTTTGCGGGTTTACGATAAAGCCCTGGTGTGTTGTCACTTCGCCTGAAAAGGCATCAGCCATGGGTGTTATTGGTTGGTAATCTTTGCTGAAGTCCTTTAGCAATTTACCAAGTGGTGTGGATGTTCCGCTGGTATGGTTGCCATAATACAACGCCAATGCCGCATAAAGGGTGTTTTCCTTTTCATCTTCCAGGGCATAAAAAATACAACCATTCGGTGTGCATTCCTTGCTGGCAAAGTCGTAGCGTTTACCCCGGTAGGTAAATTCGTTTTCTTCAAGTTGGTTAAAGATGTGTTGATCCTTTAACTCCGCATGGCTGATGCTAATGGCTTGCAGCTGGTTTGTTTCGCCCAATTCTATAATGGCTTCCTGTTTAATAAACTGAAGTGCTGCCACATAAAAAGGTGTAATACCGGCAATGTGTAAAATTGCCAGCAATCCGGTAAGTATAACTAATACTCTTTTCATGTGTTGTTGCTGTAAAGATAGGGGCAGAGGAGGGTTATGAACCAGGCCTCTTCTGATTTTTACAAAGAAATGACATTGTCATCTTCCCTGCTTTATCCTGCAGCGGTGCCGAAAATGGTGAATTTACGGCTCAGATAAAAATAATGCCTGACAAAAGGTTAAGTAATTGACTGTAAGGTGTTTAGCCTCTGGCTTTCGCTGCTTGTTTGCTAATTTTTTTGTGCAGCTGTTTGGATTGATCAACGAGCAGTTGCCGTGTTGCTTTGTAGTTGCTGCTTCTTAAAAGTTGCTGCAGCACCTGCAGATCGTGGTAGTCGCCAAGCGTTTTTTGCAGGTTGTCCCAGTGTTGAGCTTGTGAACCGGCTAATAATCTTTTCTCTCCCGCTCCGGTTAGAAATTCCTGCAAGTATAGCAACCGCTTAATGGGCTTTCGGGCAGCATGCAGCGCCTTTTTTGCGGGAACCTCTTTCCAACGTTTTTCTTCTTTCTTGATACAGGCTTCCAGCAGCGACCGGAGGTCCTGTATTTTTAAGGTATTGAAACGCGAGGGTAGTTCCAGCGCCGCTTTTTGCAAACGTTGCAAATTCTTTTCTGCCGCTGCGCTAAATTTTACCAGTTCTTCTGTAATTACTTGTTGCAGGTGCATGCTAACCGGTTCAGGTTGCGGCAAATTCATTTTGCTCAGCATCCCCACTTGCACCTGTGCATCGCGTATAACACCGGCTTGTTTAAACAAACTGCGGTACGATGCAAATAACTTATGGCGCTTAAAACCTTTGCTGCACTTGTTAGCAGCGTAAAACAGGGCGTCCAGTTTTTTAATGGCCACCCTAAGTTGATGCAGATCCTCTTTGCTATGGCTTTGTTGGAAAGCATTGGTGGCCTTCACACAGTTCAGGTGTAATTGCCGGTAGCACGCGGTTAATATTTGTGCTTCCTTTTTAGCCATAGGGTAAAGGTAGATTATTACAAGGCAGTGGAATGTTAAACTTAGGTTATCTAATCCAGCAAAGTGCCGGATACCGTAAGCGATTCGCTACTGGTAGCAACAAAATTTTGCAGGTAGTGCATGGCCTCCAGCACTCGGGTATTGTAGGTTTCGGCTTCTGCTTCGTGTAAGCAGCTGCAACCGGTAGCTTCGCATAGGTGGCGGTCAGTTGCAATACCACTTAAACGCGGACAAAGTGAATGCGTGGTGCTGATATGCTTCAGCATATTGAAGCCATCGATATAGGTTGGAAAATGCACCGGTGCTTGCCGCTTGCTCTTAAGTTTTTCAATCGCCAGCCGGTGAAACCCTAATTGATCGAAGTAATCTACGATGGCAAATACGGGTTCGTAGCGCTTTTGCGCCTGGTTAAAACGCGGCCACAAACGCTTGATTTCGTGGGTTTCAAATTGCAGCGCGGCTTCTTCGCTTTCACATTCCTTATAGGTAATATGAAATACCTCGCGCATAAAGTTTTGCTTTTGCCGCGCAGCGGTGTTATTCGTAAAATGGCTGCTCACCCTTTTCTTTAAACTTTTGGCTTTACCTACATATACAATCTTACCCTTGCTATCGTGGAAGTAATAAACGCCGGGGTTTTGCGGCAACAGGTCAAATTCTTCGCGGGGCACATTAGGTGGCAGCGCTTGCTCTTTGCTGCCTTTCTTCAAAGCTGCTACAATAATATTACCTGTATCGTTTTTCAACAGGTGCTCAAACAACTGCATCGTAGCGGCCGTATCTCCGGCGGCGCGGTGTCGGGCAGTATTCGTAATGCCCAGGTAACCGCAGATTTTTCCCAGACCATAACCCGGTAAGCCCGGTAGTATCTTGCGGCTAAGCCGGATAGTGCACAGCTTTTTGCAGTTCAGTTCAAAACCACAATCGGCCAGTTGCTTCTTTAAAAAGGAGTAATCGAAGTTTACACTGTGTGCTACAAATACCCGTCCCTGTAATAATCCGTAAATGCGCGCAGCCACTTCTTCGAATACGGGCGCATCTTCCACCATTTTATTGGTAATGCCCGTTAAGCCTGTTATGTAATAGGGAATATCGGAATCGGGTTTTACAAGGGTTTCGTAACAGCTCAGTTCTTTTACCCCATCATGTATACGTATAGAAACTTCGGTTATGCTGTTGGCTGAAGCATAACCACCGGTGGTTTCAATATCAACGATGGCGTATTCCACTTATTAAAATCGGAGTATGAAGGTGCAAATTCCGGGTCGAACTAAAAAGCATCAGAGCTGCGGGCTGCAATTTTGTACAATAAAAAAAGGCAGACTACGCTGCCTTTTTTGAAGGAATAAAAACCGAACATGAAAATCTTTATTTCAATACTGTAATAGAACCTTTGTAATCGCGGCTGTAGCCGTTAATGAATACTACTTTCATAGTGTAGATGTAAACTCCACGATCAACCGGTTGGCCTTTGTAGTTGCCATCCCAGTGGAAATGGTGGTCCATGCTTTCAAATACCAGCTCACCCCAACGATTAAATACTTTGAAGTCAAGGTATTCGATGGTGTTCAAGTCACCTTCCAGTTGGTAAACATCGTTGTTGCCGTCATTGTTAGGTGTAAATGCATTCGGGATAAATACATCAGTAATTGAGTTAACGCTAACTGAAGTTGTATCGGTGGCAGTGCAACCATTAGCATCCACTACAGTAACCGTGTAATGTGTATCGTGTGTAGGTACTGCCTTGGTGCTTGCACAGTTAGAACACATGGTGTTTAAAGCCGGAGTCCAGCTATAAGTATTGTTGTGGTCTACGTTCGCAGTAGCACTCAATTGAACTTCTTCACCCAGGTTAATTTCGGTAGATGGAGAAGCCTGCACAGTTAATACATAATCGTAAGTAATAGTAAAGTTGGCAGTAGCTGTGCAATTGCGTGTATCGGTTACAACCACGCTGTAGTTGCCCTGGCTTAAGTGGTCCATGTCTTCGCTGGTTTCACCGTTGTTCCAGTCAAAGGTAAAGCCTGGTGTGCCGCCTGATACGCTCAGGTCAATAGCGCCGTTCTGCACCTGAGGACAAGAAGTATTTGCTACGGAAGAAGCAATTTGAATTGCCGGAGTTAAGCCTACGGTATTTTGTTTAGTAGTAGTGCAACCATTGTTGTCGGTTACAGTTACATCGTAGTTGCCAACAGCCAGGTTAAATATACGTGCAGCGTGCGATTGGTTGCTCCAGTCGAAGTGGTAAGGAGGAGTGCCGCCCGCAGGTGTAACATTCACTTCACCATCGTTGTTCGAAGCACAACCCACATTGGTAATTGCTGCAGTAGCAGTTAATTGAGTAGGTTCGGTAACTACCATGTTGTTTTTAACAGTAGTGCAATTATTAGCATCGGTAACGGTAATGGCATAACTGCCGCTGTTAAGGTTGCTGATGCTGGTGCCGTTAGAAGTATTGCTCCAGGTATAGCTGTAAGGGCCAACACCTCCGTTTACATTTACGCTGATGGATCCGTTTGCGCCACCAAAGCAAGCGATGTCGGTAGCGTTATGGTTAATGCTGATTTGCGCTGGTTGAACAATGGTAGCAGTTAAGGTTGCGCTGCAGTTGCTGGCATCGCTAACGGTAACAGTGTAAGCGCCGGCTGCAAGACCACTTGGGTCCTGGTTGGTGCTGCCACCTGTCCAGTTGTATGTATAAGGGCTGGTGCCACCGTTTACGCTAAGATCAATGCTGCCGGTAGCTGCGCCAAAGCAGGTTACATCGGTTTGTGTAAGCGATGTGCTAAGTGCAGGAATAGTAACAATGGTAGCACCGGTAGTAGCTGTGCAGTTATTGGCATCAGTTACAGTTACGTCGTAAGTGCCGGCTGCCAGGTTGTTTATGTTCTGTGTTGATTGGCTGTTGCTCCAGTTATAGCTATAAGGGGCAGTGCCACCGTTAACGGTTAAGTTAATGCTGCCGGCGCTGCTGGCACAAGCATAAGGAGTATGTGTTTCGTTAAGTGCAATAGCAGCCGGTTCGGTAATAATAACCGAAGTAATAACAGTGCAGGTGTTGGCATCGGTAACTAATAAGGTGTAAGAACCTGCATTTAAATTGCTGATGCCGATGTTGTTGCTGCCGGTGTTCCAGGTATAAGTATAAGGTGTAGTGCCACCGCTAACGTTGGTGTTGATAGAAGCGTTGCTGCCGCCATTGCAGGCTACGTTGGTATGTGTTTCGCCGATTTGAATCTGTGCAGGTGCAGTAACAGTTGCCGAAGCAATAGCAGAGCAGTTGCTGACATCTTTTACCGTAACAGTATAAGTGCCGCTGCTAAGACTGTTTACGGTGCTGGTAGTAGCACTGTTGTTCCAAATGTAAGTATAGCCGCCGTTGCCGCCGCTTACGCTGGTGCTGATGCTGCCGTTAGCACCACCAAAGCAACTTGCATCGGTTTTGCTAAGTGTAACACTTATTGCACCCGACTGATTAACAGTAGCAGTAGTAGCTGCAGTGCAAGTATTTGCATCGGTTACAACTACACTGTAAGTGCCGGCAGTAACGTTAGTAAGGTTTTGCGTAGTAGCATTGTTGCTCCACAGGTATTGGTAGGGTGTGCCGCCGCCGGTAACAGTAAGGTTTACAGCACCGGTATTGCTACCGTTACATACGGCATCGATAACAGTGGTAGAAACGCTGAGGCCGGTTGGCTGGGTAAGAGTAATACTTAACGATACGCTGCAGCTGCTGCCATCGGTTGCCGAAACAGTATAAGTGCCTGCGGCCAAACCGTTAAGGTCCTGGGTGGTTGCGCCATTGCTCCACAGGTAGCTATATACACCTGCACCACCGCTTGCGCTTAAGTCGATAGCGCCATTGCTAACACCATTACAGGTTGCATTGGTGTGTGTTTGTGTTAATACAATTGGTGAAGGCTGAGATACGTTCAGGTTTAAGTTGGCATTGCAACCCATCATATCGGTTACAGTCAGTATGTAATTGCCTGCTGCCAGTGCGCTCAGGTTTTGTGTTGTAGCGCCGTTGCTCCAGTTATAATTAAAGCCGCCGTTGCCGCCGCTTACTGTAGTAGTAATAGCACCGTTCGCCGCACCAAAGCAACTAACGTTTGTAACGTTAACGCCAATGGTGATAGGTGAAGGCTGGCTGATAGTAGTAGGTACCACTTTGGCGCAACCGTTACCATCTGTAATGGTTACAGTATAGATGCCGGCTGCAACACCGCTAAGATCCTGCACAAACTGGAAGTTATTCCACTGGTAAGTATATGCGCCTGTGCCACCGCTAACGGTTAAGTCAATTGAACCGGTAGACGCACCGTTACAAACCACATCGGTTTTAGTGGTGCTGGCTACTATAGCAGTGGGCTGCGTAATGGTAGCTGCAGTATTGGCAGCACAATAGTTGGCATCGGTAACGGTTACGGCATAACTACCGGCAGCAATGTTGGTTCTGTTCTGGCTGCTGGCGCCATCGCTCCATACAAAGCTGTAAGGGCCGGTGCCGCCTGTAACAGTTAAAGTAATGCTGCCAGTTGAGTTGCCATTGCAAAGCACGTTGGCATGTGTTTGTGTTACAGTTAAAGCGGCCGGTTGTGTAATGCTGGCCGATTTGGTAGCGCTGCAATTGTTGGCATCCTTAACAGTAACGGTATAAGTGCCTACCGAAAGATTGCTGATGTTGCTGGTAGTTGCGCCGTTGCTCCATACATATGTATAAGCGCCGGTGCCACCGCTAACGGTAGTATTAATTACGCCTGAGTTGCTGCCGTTGCAGCCGATGTTATTATGTGTTTCGTTGATAGAAACTGCTGTAGGTTGTGTTACAGTTGCCGATGCGGTTGCAGTGCAACTGTTGGCATCGGTAATGGTAACAGTAAAGGTGCCTGCCCCTAATGAACTCAGATCTTGGGCGCTAGTGCTGTTGCTCCAGTTATACAGGTAAGCGCCATTGCCGCCGTTTACAGTTAAGTCGATACTGCCATTGGTGCTGCCATTGCAGGTAGCATTGGCTACAACAGTTGAAGTTGTAATTGCAACTGGTTGTGTAATGGTAGCAGAAGTAGAGGCGCTGCAAGCCTGGTTGTCGGTAACCGTTACGCTATAGGTATTGGCAACTACGTTGCTCAGGTTTTGCGTTGCAGTACCATTACTCCAGCTAAAAATGTTACCGCCATTACCGCCGCTAACCGTTAAGTTAATTGCACCGGTTGAAAGTCCGTTACAAAGTACGTCGGTTTTGGTGGTGCTAAGCGTTAAGGCAGCTGGCTGTGTTATGCTTGCCGAAGTGGTAGCAGTGCAGGCATTAGCATCGCTAACAGTTACGTTATAGGTACCTGCAACCAGGTTGGTGCGGTTTTGTGTAGTAACACCACCGCCCCAGTTAAAGGTATAAGCACCGTTGCCGCCATTTACAGTAAGTGAAATGCTGCCGTTATTGCCGCCGTTGCAAAGCACCGGTGTGGCACTGGCTGATACGGTTAATGCAGTAGGTTCGGTGATGGTGGCAGTAGCAGTGCCGTTACAACCTGCGTTATCGCTTACAGTTACGGTATAGCTGCCGGCTGGTGTATTGGTGCGCACTTGCGCATTACCACCGCCTGCCCATAAAAAGCTATAAGGTGTAGTGCCGCCGGTAGCGCTAACGCTGATTACGCCGTTAGTGCCGCCATTGCAACTTACGTTCGTTACAGTGGTGCTTACAACCAGGCTGGCATTTTGCGATACGGTTGCGCTGCTGCTGGCTGAACATAAAGCGTTATCGGTAACGGTTACGTTGTAAGTGCCGGCAACCAGCGAAGTTCTGTTTTGTGTTGTAATACCGCCACCCCAGTTAAAGGTATAAGGGGCAGTGCCGCCGGTTACACCAAGGTTAATGGCGCCGCTGTTGCCACCTGCGCAGGCTACGTTGGTAACTGCCGGTGTAATGGTAATAGCGGTTGGTTCGGTAAGTGTTTGTGTAGTTGCTACGGTGCAACCTGCGTTGTCGCTAACAGTTACAGTATAGCTGCCTGCAGTTAAACCAGTTTTGCTGTTGGTAGTGCCACCTGCGGTCCAGGCATAGGTATAAGGGCTGGTGCCGCCGGTTGCTGTTACTGTAATAGCGCCATTGGTACCGCCGTTGCAGGTAATGTTGGTAGCGGCAGCAGTAACACTTAAAGTAGTTGACTGCGAAATGGTAGCGGTATGTGTTATCGTGCAACCGCCGTTATCGGTAATAGTTACAGTGTAACTGCCGGTTGCCAGGCTGTTTCTGTTTTGCGTGGTAATGCCACCGCCCCAGTTAAAGGTATAAGGTGTGTTACCTCCGGTTACAGTTAAGTTAATAGCACCTGTATTGCCGCCTGCGCATGCCACGTTGGTTACGGTGCTCGAAGCACTCATAGCAGCAGGTTGTGTTACGGTGCCTGAGCCTGACGCTGTGCAGCTCAGGTTATCGGTAACGGTTACGGTATAGCTGCCGGCTGCCAGGTTGGTTCTGTTCTGTGTAGTTACACCGCCGCCCCAATCAAAGGTATAAGGAGAGCTGCCACCTGCTACGGTTACGTTTAACGAACCGGTTGAACTGCCGTTGCAGGCGATGTTAGCAGGTGTTACGGTAACGCTGATGGCGGGCATTTGCGAAACAGTAACGGAAGTGCTGGCTGAACATGAACGGGTATCAGTTACGGTAACTGAATAAGTGCCCGCAGCCAGGCCGGTTCTGTTTTGTGTGGTAACGCCGCCACCCCAGTTATAAGTATAAGGTGCATAGCCGCCGGTTACATTCAGGCTAATGCTGCCGTTGCTGCTGCCGTTACAGGTTACATCTGTAACAGTAGTGCTAAGGCTTATTGCGCTTGGTGCAGTAATGGTATAGCTGCCATTGGCGGTGCAGCCGTTGTTATCGGTTACAGTTACATTATAGCTGCCTGCTGCCAGGTTAGTTCTGTTTTGTGTGGTTATGCCGCTGCCCCAGTTGTAAGTGTATGGGGTAGCACCATTGCTAACGCTTAATGTAATGGCGCCGTCGGTGCCATTAAAGCAGTTAACATCGGTTATAGTAGAGTTAATACTAACACCAAAAGCAGGTTGGGTAATGTTCATGGTTTTAGCAACGGTGCAGTTGTGGTTGTCGGTTACAGTTACAGTATAACTGCCGGCAGCCAAACCGCTTATATCTTGTGTGCCTGGGCCATTGCTCCATGCGTAGGTATAAGGAGTCCAGCCGTTGGTGGGGGTTAAGTCAATGGAGCCAATCGCACCGCCAAAGCAGGCGTTGTTAACCTGTGTGCTGTTTAACACCATTGGGGTGTAGGCAGTAATAGTTGCAGAAGCTACTGCTGTGCAACCATTGGCATCGGTTACGGTAACCGAGTAATTGCCCGAAGGTATGTTGATGCGGTCCTGGGTAACAACACCACCACCCCAGTTATAAGTGTAAGGTCCGTTGCCACCGTTTACAGCGGTAAATACAGAACCCGATGGGCCGCCTGTGCAGGCTAATTGCGATGGAACTGCATTGGCAACTAAGTCCAGCGGTTGTGGCACATAAGCCGTTGCCGTAGCGGTACATCCTTTAAAGTCGGTTACAGTTACATTGTAGGTGCCCGAAGCTAAGCCGGTGCGGTTTTGTGTAACTACACCGCTGCCCCAGTTATAGCTGTACGGCGAAGTGCCGCCGGTAGTAGTGGTGTTAATAGCACCGTTGCTGCCGTTGTAGCAGGTAACTGATATAACATTTAAGTTTACTGAAATAGCGGTTGGCTGTGTTAAGGTAGCAGTTGCTGAGGCAGTGCAACCGGTAGTAGAAGTAGCGGTTACAGTGTAAGTGCCTGCGCTAAGGCCCGTAGCATTTTGTGTGGTAGCGCCGTTGCTCCAGTTAAAGGTATAAGGACCTACGCTGCCAATTACGGTGGTAACGTTTATGCTGCCGTTAGCGGCACCGTTACAGGTAGGATTGGTGGCTGTTTTATTAATGCTCATACCGCTGCCCGATTGGTTAACGGTAGCGCTGGTGCTGGCAGTGCAGCCCGATGCATCGGTAACAGTTACACTCCAGGTGCCCGCAGCAATACCAGTGCGGTCTTCAGTAGTAGCATTATCATTCCAGTGGTAGGTATAACCCGGAATGCCAAATTGTACGGTAAGGTTGATGGCGCCGTTGCTGCCGCTACCGCAGGTTACGTTGGTAGTGGTTTTGGTTAACACCATGCCCGGAGGCTGGGTAACGTTGGCAGAGTCAATTTTCTGACAGCCGATAGCATCGGTTACAGTTACATAGTATAAGGCTGCAATTAAGTTGGTTCTGTCCTGGGCGGTGGTACCATCGGCCCACAAATAGGTATAGCCGGGTACGCCGCCTGTTACACTTAAATCAACAGCGCCGGTGTTACCGCCGCCGCAGGCCACATGGGTAATGGCAAACGAAGTGTTGATGGAAGCGCCCTGGGTTATAGCAACCGAAAGTGCGGCAGTAGCGCCACCATTATCGGTAACTGTAACGCCGTAAGAACCGGCAGCCAGATTGGTGCGGTCTTCAGTTACAGGTCCATCACTCCAGGAAAAGGTAAAAGGTGCCGTTCCGCCACCTACAGTAACATTAATGCTGCCGTTGCTTCCTCCAAAGCACGTCGCATTCACATGTGTTTCTGATAACGTTACAGCACGGGTAGTAGCTGTAAAGGCCCCTATAAAGGCCAACGTTAACGCTAAAGCACGTAATTTTTTTCTCATGTCGGGTTCCGTTTTGTCAATTGAATGAGTTCCTTCTCTCCTTCAATCAATTGTTAATACGGTGGCAGATGAAAAAGGTTATATGTATGTGCTATTTTTGCTTCAAAACGGCTAAAAATCTGGACAAAAGCCCCCGATTTTCTGTAATCCGGCCCTAAATCTCTATCATTGCCGGGCAGGAACTTTACAAGTCGTTCCTTGTTTTAAACAGTATTATGTACGCACCCGACGAGCTTCTTGCTATATATGAAAAGGCGTTCAGCCAGAATAATTTTAATAGCAATCCCACCAATTTGTATAAACCCGTTGAGCACATAATGGGCATGCAGGGCAAAAAAATACGCCCGTTGTTGTTACTGTTAAGCCTGGATATGTTTGGCGGCAAGGTGGAAGAAGGCCTGAACCCGGCCTTTGCCATGGAGGTGTTCCATAACTTTACGTTGGTGCATGACGATATAATGGATCAGGCTGATATCCGTAGAGGTGCCCCAACCGTCCATAAAAAATTTGGCACCAACGCCGCTATTCTGGCAGGCGATGTAATGCTGGCTTATGCTTATAAGTATCTCACAACGGTGCCCCTGCACCATGTGCCTGCCATGATGGGCATCTTTAATAAAACGGCAATCGAGATTTTTGAAGGTCAGCAAATGGATGTGGACTTCGAAACCCGCACCGATGTAGCCCTGGAAGAGTACTTAAAGATGATAGAGTATAAAACCTCGGTGTTACTGGCCTGCTGTGTTCAGTTAGGGGCAATTCTGGGAAATGCTACCGAGGCCGACCAACTGGCCGTTTACCAGTTTGGCCTTAACCTGGGCCTTAGTTTTCAGATTAAGGATGATATACTGGATGCCTTTGGCGAAGGTGAGAAGGTTGGCAAGAAGATCGGCGGCGATATACTGCAGAACAAAAAGACCTACTTATATATAAGTACCCTCAGCAGGTGTAACCCGGCACAGCTGCAACAGTTAAATGCCCTGGCAATAGAAAAGGACGAGGCGACGAAGATTGCCGGAGTAAAGGCATTAATGGAAGAAACAGGCGCCAAAGCAGCAACCGAAGCAAAGGCGGAGGAGTTATACAAGCTATCACTAAAATCGCTGGAAGACATAAATATTGAAGCCGGCCGCAAAAAGGTATTACGCCTGATGGCTGAAAAAATCAATAACCGCGATTATTGATTGCACTTACCTGATTTGACATGAAACTTAAAATAACCACACAAAGCGAGGTAAAGGAGTTCTACGGCCACGGTAAGTTGCTGATAACCGGTGAGTATTTTGTGCTGGACGGAGCTTTGGCGCTGGCAGTTCCCACTGTTTTCGGACAACGCCTGCGCATAAAGGAATTGCATTCATCCGATGGCATTGTGTACTGGGTAGCTTTAAATAACCAGGGCAAGGTGTGGTTAAACCTGGTTTTTGATACAGTTGATTTTACTTGCATCAATAGTAAAAGTGCAGAAGCCGGCCGCTTATCAATGATATTAACCGAAGCGCGGAAACTGAATCCCGCTTTTCTGGCTGATAAAAAGGATCTGGCTATCGAAACCCGCCTGGAGTTCCCCAATCAGTGGGGCCTGGGCTCCAGTTCAACGCTTATACATTGCGTAGCCGCCTGGGCCGGGGTGGATGGCTATCAACTCCTTCAAAATACCATTGGCGGCTCGGGCTACGATGTGGCCTGCGCAGCGCATAACACCCCTGTGCTGTATAAATTGATTGATGGAAAACCGGAAGTAATTAAAGCGAACTGGAAACCCGCCTTTAGTACTAACATCTATTTTGCTTATACTGGCCGTAAGCAACTTTCCACCGAAGGTATCAGTTATTACCGCAATAATTTAACGGACAAAGTACAGGGGGTAAATGAACTAACGCGTATTACCGGACTGCTTTTGCAGGCCGATACCCTTCCTGCTTTCGAAACACTGTTGAATGAGCACGAAGCCATAGTAGGCGCACAGCTTAAGATGATGAAGGTGAAGGACACCTTGTTTGCCGATTTCCCCGGCGCAGTTAAATCATTAGGCGCATGGGGTGGCGATTTTGTGCTGCTTACCTACACCGGCGAAGAGGCCGAGCTGAAAAATTACCTGCAAACAAAAGGTATCGATACCGTTTTTAGCTGGAACGAACTGATATTGCCGCAATAGCCGGAGCTTCCTTCGCAGGTAAAAACTTCACAAGTCAGGGTAGGAATTGTATTTTAGCAATCTGATTTGGCACAAACCACACCCAACTAAACTAGAACGCATGAGCGAAAAGAAAATAACATGGCGCAGTCCTTCGAATATAGCATTGGTAAAATACTGGGGCAAAAAAGCCGGTGTGCAAATACCTGCGAACCCTTCCATCAGTTTTACACTGGAGCAGTGCTACAGCGAAACCAGCGTAACGCTGTTACCTAAAGAAGGCAAGTCGAAAGATATTGAGTTGCGTTTTTATTTCGATGGTAAGGAAAACATTGCTTTCCGCCTGCGCATGCTTAAGTTTTTTGAATCGGTGATTAAGGACTTTCCTTTAATTACCCAGCATAGCCTGTTGATTCATTCCACCAATTCTTTCCCGCACTCATCCGGTATTGCCTCCTCGGCTTCCAGTATGAGCGCCCTGGCTTTGGTGTTATGCGATTTGCAGCAGCAGCTGGGCAAAAAGAAAATGGCCCCCGAAAAATTTTTACAGCAGGCCTCGTATTATGCACGCCTGGGTTCAGGTAGCGCCTGCCGTTCGGTCTATCCGTATATAGCGCAATGGGGTAAATCCTCTTCTATTAAAGGTTCAACTGATGAACGTGCCA
Source organism: Chitinophagales bacterium (assembly GCA_044225825.1). Classification (GTDB taxonomy): domain Bacteria; phylum Bacteroidota; class Bacteroidia; order Chitinophagales; family LD1; genus Bog-950. The sequence goes on along the minus strand of JBGAIB010000001.1, from coordinate 228,873 downwards.
TACCATTCGATAAAAACCTGCATAAAATTTACCGCACGTTCCAGAATACAATACTTATTGCCAGCAGCGCCGAGAAAAAGGTAAGCAGCCGCGTAGGGCATTCGTTGATGAAAACCAACCCGTTTGCAAAAACGCGTTATGCCCAGGCCGAAAGAAACCTGAAAGAAATTACCGGCGCTCTAAAAACAGGCGATTTGGAAAAATTCGGTGCTATTGTAGAAGAGGAAGCCATGACATTACACGCTTTAATGATGGCTTCTACGCCTTCATTTATCCTGATGGCACCTTCTACCCTGGCTATGATTGAGAAGATCCGCTACTTCCGCGAAGTGAGTAAACTGCCTGTTTACTTTACGCTGGATGCCGGTCCTAATATCCACTTATTGTATCCTAAAGCCATTGCTAAAAAGGTGGATGCCTTTATTTATGCTGAACTGGAGCAACACTGCGAACAGGGCAAAATGATACACGATAATGTAGGTAAGGGCCCGAAACGCATTAAGGGATAGTATGGCCGGCAAGGTCTCGCATAAAATGTTTAACGGTAAGCTGTTGTTGTTTGGTGAACACATCATCAACAAAGGGGCTATGGGCTTAGCCATGCCACTGGACCGCTACAACGGTGTAATGCGCTTTGGCAGTTTGCGCGAGCCGGCCATCCGCGAGTCGAACACCTCCCTTAATCAACTGGCACATTACATCGTACATAATGAAGGGCTTACCGGCCAATACGATACCAACAAGATGCTGGAAGATGTAGAACAGGGGCTTTACTTCGATTCTAATATTCCTATGGGCTATGGGCTTGGTAGCAGTGGTGCGCTGGTGGCTGCCGTTTACCACGAATACCGCAAGTTTAAAAAGAAAGGATCTGCAGTAAGTGCAGTAAAGAACGAGCTCGCCGAACTGGAAAGTTTTTACCACGGTAAAAGCTCAGGCTTAGATGCTATCGTATCCTATTTAAACAAGGCTGTATTACTGAACAATGGAGAAGTAACCAATGCTTTTGATATGAGCAGTAGCAAAAGCAGTACGCTGCAGTTATTTGCCATTGATACACACGTAGCACGCAAAACTTCTACGTACGTAAATCTCTTTCTCGAAAAATGTAAGGAGAAGGTGTTTTTACAAACAGTAGAAAAAAGTTTAGCCCCGGCCACAAATATGGCCATTGAAGCCTTTATGGAGTTGCGCTATGCCGACTTAATGAAAAGCGTAAAACTGATTTCGCAATTGCAATTCGATATGCTGCCGGAGTTTATTCCTAAAAAGTTTGTGGCAGCCTGGCAGGAAGGTTTGCGCAGTAATCAATACCACCTTAAAATTTGCGGAGCCGGCGGCGGTGGATTTATATTAGGTTTTACCCGTGCCGAGGTTGATTTAGCCTCTATGCTTCCCGGCCTTGATGTACAAGTGCTCAGGAAATTTTAATCTCAAAACCTGCTTTACCCATTTCAGTCCAAAAGTCGGGATACGATTTTTCTACTACCGAAGGATTTTCGATTTCCACTGCGCCTAATAGCGCCAGCGGTGCAGCGGCCATAGCCATCCGGTGGTCATTATACGTAGCAATACGTTGCGCCGGCAATTGAAATTCTCCCTTAAGTTGATAGAACTCATACATGTCGGCGTAATCGAAATGAATGTTTATCTTTTTTAATTCGTTTTGCAGGGCGGCAATACGGTCTGTTTCTTTAATCCGCAAACTATCAATACCCGAAAAAGTGGCGTAGATATTCTTGGCGGCAAACATAAAGGCAAAAGTTTGGGCCAGATCGGGATTATCGCGGAAGTTCAGCTTCATCATTCGGGGGTAGTTTACTTCCTGCTTCCTAAGCAGGGCACCATCCGCTGTAAATTCGGTAAACACGCCAAAGCGTTTCATCCAATCGGCCATTTCGCGATCGCCCTGGCTCCAGTCATCACGCAATCCAAGTAATAATAGTTCTGCCTCCGTTGCCAAAAAAGCGCTCGCATACCAATAACTGGCAGCACTCCAATCGCCGCCTATGGTATAACTACTGTTGTTTAGCAGGCCCGGTGTAACCTCAATAGTATTGTCTGCCCAGGTATGGCTAATGCCAAAATGTTGCAGCATCCCCAATGTCATTTCAACATAGGGGCGTGAGGTAAGTTCTGTGGTAAACTTAATGCGCAGCCCATTCGGCAGGGTAGGAGCAACAAGCAACAGTGCCGAGATAAACTGGCTGCTGATGTTTCCTTCTATCCATACTTCGTTATCTAATTTGGCCAAGTTAACAGGGTGCGTTTCCAGCGGAGGAAATCCTTCTTCGCCTAGATAGTGTACATCAAAGCCAATATCAATCAATGCATTCACAAGCGGGTGTATGGGCCGCTTCAACATGCGTTGGTTGCCCGTAATAATTTTGTTTTGCCCGCTTGCACAGTAATAAGCGGTTAAAAAACGCATACTGGTGCCGGCGTCTTCCACGTTTGCTTCCCTGCCTTTGCTGTTTAAAATAGCTAGCAGGTTTTGGGTATCGCGCGCAGGTGAAAGATTGTGAATTTCAATTTGACTATTGCTGAGCGCACGCAATATCAAAGCCCGGTTGCTTTCGCTTTTGCTACCCGGTAATTGAATAGCAGCCTTAAGTTTTCCGGTAGGGTGCCACACCTTTATGCTGTCGCTCATGCCAACGCTGTGTTATAATAGTTTAGTGCATCAAGGATAAGGTCCTGCTGCACATAGTTGTTAATCGTAAAATTGCCGATGCCTTTAAGCAGTGTAAACTGGTTAAAATTGGCCACATTCTTTTTATCCTGTCCAATCAGTTTCAGGATTTTTGGAAAATCACCGGGTTTAAGTGGTTTGAAATGGAAGTATCGCTTCAGTAGGATAGTCACTTTCTCGAGGTCGGCTTTTTTCAGCATCCCTTTCGCCATACTTAAATAAGCTTCGGCCAGCATGCCCAGGGCCACCGCTTCACCGTGCAATAGTTTGTGCTTTCCTTTTGAAAGATACATGCTTTCAACAGCATGGCCAATGGTATGCCCGAAGTTGAGCCCCTTGCGCGCATGTTGTTCCTTAAAATCCGAATCCACTATCAATTGCTTAATGCGGATATTGCTTTTAATGGTCTCCAGCCAGTTTATGTCTTCCAGGGAAGGAGCATTTGTATACAAGGTTTCAAAATCCTGTTTTTCGGCAATCAGGTAGTGTTTTATTACCTCCGCAAAGCCGGCGCGTAACTCGCGTGCCGGTAGGGTTTTTAAAAAATCGGGATGTATATAAACCTTGGCAGGTTCAGCAAAAGCGCCCACCTGGTTTTTAAAATCCATAAAATCCACGCCGGTTTTGCCTCCGATGCTGGCATCCACCATAGCCAGCAAGGTAGTGGGTATATGTATAAAAGCAATGCCCCGTTTATAACAGGCTGCCGCAAACCCGCCTATGTCGCCAATTACACCGCCACCCAAATTTATTAATACAGCTTTGCGATCAGCACCTGCTTTGGTCAATTGTTTCCATATATGCGAACAGGCTTCCAGTGTTTTGTTTTCTTCCCCTGCAGGCCATTCAATTACTTTATGGGCAGGCAGCAGCGGCTTTAGTTGAGGATAGCAGTGCTTGCGGGTATTTTCATCTACCAGCACAAAGCAAGAGGTATACTCTTCTGCCATTTTAGTTAATCCGTAATACAGTGCCGACATCTCTTTAATTCAACTTTATACACGAGTATTGTACCGGATAATATACCCGCACATTTTGCCCGTTTTGTTTACCGGGTTTAAATTTCCAACGCTTAACAAGCTGCTCTAAATTGCTCACCATGCCTTCGCAGGGTGCTGTTTCAATTTCCAGATTCGACGCTGAACCATCGGTGTTTACGATGAAGCGGAATTTAAGTTTACCTGTTACTTCGGAATTTTGAGGACAGTTAATACCCAAATTGATGCCCAGATTCTGCAGCAGAGCTACCTGTCCGCCTTCGTATTCGGGCATAACCTCGGCTACTGTATAAACAAGCGCAGTGTCTACCGTTTGTGCAGCCAATCTGCCGGTAAGCAAACTGAGCAACAGGGTAAGAGCTACGAACAAACGCACGGTTTAATATTTTCTTTCCAGGATAAGCGAGCCGATAACAGCATCGCGGATATTGATTTGATTGGCCTTTGCTTCGGCTTCCTCGCGGGCGGTAACTTCGTCAAGGGTTTCTATGCGGTAAATGCCTTCGTTGGCCAGCTTAATATTGCCGCGCTCAATTTTTTCTTCGTCGGTTAGTTCGCGTTCAAAAACAGATTCATAAGAACTAAAACCTTCTACCTGCGCAGGCTTTTTCTTTTCATGCACCAGTATATCGCGCTGCGGTTTAGGCTGTGGCTTTTGTACCGGTTGTTTTTGATAAGCCGGTTTTGGTTTGGTTGCCTCGGCTTTTTTCTGTTCTATTTCAGCCTGCTTACGTTTTATTTCGCGGATGATATCTTCCAGCGTCGAAGGGGCTTCGGCTGTTGTAGTAGTAGTGGTGGTAGACGCAGGTTTGTTCTTCGCCTGTGCTTCCTGTTTTTTCTGCTCGGCTTTTTTACCCAGCGAATACAGAAAATACAGCACCCCAATAATGATATAGATAATCAGTTTGCCTTCCACGTTTGCAAGATATATACTTGATCGGCTAATTCCTAATCCTGTTTAACCGGTTTATTTCAGGTAAACGGTTTTAATGTTCACAAATTCCTTTAAGCCATATTCGCTCAATTCGCGGCCAAAGCCACTTCGTTTAATACCGCCAAAAGGCATGCGGGCATCGCTTTTTACAATATCGTTTATAAACACATTGCCTGCCTCTATTTCAGGGGCCATTTGTTCGGCCAGGGCTACGTCTGCCGTCCAGATAGAAGCGCCAAGTCCGTAATCGGAATTATTAGCAGTGCCGATGGCTTCCTCTGCCGTACCAACTTCAATCACACTCCAGGCGGGTCCAAATACTTCTTCATGAAAGGAACGGATTCCTTCTTTAACCCCTGTTAAAACCACAGGCTGCACAAAGTTGCCTTGCAACGAAGGCACCGGTTGCCCATAGTGCGGCGTGGCTCCCTGCGCAATGGAGTCGTTGATTTGTTGTTGCACCTTTTCGGCCAGGTCCTTACGGGCCAGGGGTCCAACCTGTGTGGTTACATCGGTTGGCAAACCAACGTTCAGTTTGCCCACTTCTTCTATCAGTCGTTTTGTAAACGCCTCGGCAATGCCCTTCTGCACAATAAAGCGCTTGGCACCATTGCACGATTGACCGCTGTTAATACTCCGCGATTTTATTGCCCCCGAAATCGTCAGTTCCAGATCAGCATCATCCAATACAATAAAGGCATCGTTGCCGCCCAGTTCCATTACGCATTTTTTAATGCCGCGTCCTGCCTGTTCCGCAAGTATGCTGCCGGTAGTATCGCTGCCGGTAAAACTAATGCCGCGTATGCGCTTATCAGCTATTACCTGCCCCGCATCTTCGTTGCTTAAAAAGTAGTTTTTAAAAACCCCGTGCGGCAAACCGGCATCGGCAAACAACTTTTCAATAGCCAGTGCACATTGCGGTACACTGGGCGCATGTTTTAAAATAGTTACGTTGCCCGACATTAAGGTAGGCACCGCAAAACGGAACACTTGCCAAAAGGGGAAATTCCAGGGCATGATGGAAAAGATGATACCCAGCGGTTCAAAGCGGATATAGCTTTTAGATGCGTTGGAACTTACCGGTTTAGAGGCAAGCATTTCGGGCGCATGCAAAATGTAATAATCAAAGGCCGTGATGGTTTTGGCTATTTCATATTCCGCCTCGCGCAACGGCTTGCCCATTTCAAGTGTAATCAGGGCGGCGTATTCCGTCTTGTTTTGTTCAAGCAAACGGGCAACGCGGTGCATGGCAGCGCCGCGTTCTTCTACGGGTAGTTTTCTCCAGGTATTAAATGCCTTTTCCGATAGGCTCAGATCGGGGAAGCCATCCAACGGAAATTCCTTCACAACTTCATTCGTGCACGGGTTAACAGTGGCGTATTTCATGGCACAAATATGAGGGTTTTTACAGTTAATGAGGGTTTAAGCCTGCACCGGGTTGTTAGAACTTGCTAAAAATAGAAGGTAGCATGCCAAACTACTGCTTCCGCTGCATCGCCTGATAAAGCCACCGTATGAAAGCCCCGCTTATTTTGCTCGTATTGATCTGCAGTGTTCTTGCCGGTAACGCTGCAAACAGTTTTACGGAAGATGCTGCACAGGTGCAGCAAGCCCTGCAGGTGTTAAACAACTACCGCAAAAGCGCAGGCCTTAAACCTGTTAAGTTGAACGCTGCCTTAAGCAAAGGCTGTTTTAACCACGCGCGCTATGTAGCTATGAACAAGGATAACCCGGTTGCTACGGCAATGAGTCCGCACTATGAAAACGACACGCTGCCTTTTGCCACACCCGATGGCAAAGAGGCCGGATTAAGCTCGTGCATGGCCTATACCGGTCCTGTGTATTCAGTGAGCGAATTCATGAATACCTATTACCACCGTATGCCTTTAATTGATCCTAACACCACGGAAGTGGGCATTGGTTATTATACCAATGAGGAATATACCGTTTGTTGTGTGGACATGCGCAGTTCCTGGCAGTGGAATAATGATACGATTGCTGTAGTAGTTTATCCGCCTGTGAATGGGGCAAATGTGCCGCTCGATTTTCAGGCGGAGCGCCCCAATCCTATACCGGATACCATAGAAGAACCGGGTTTTCCGATAACCATTCAAATTTTTGGCAGGCGGCAAATTACGCAGGCAAAAGCCCTGCTAAAGGACGATAAGGGCCATACGGTTACTTGCGTGCTTTCCACCCCCGAAGCGCCTTTAACGTCCTTCCCGCAGGATGATAACGTATGCATCATACCCGTTAATCCACTGGAGGCTGGCACCACTTATACGGTATATTACAGTTGCCGCCTCGATGGCAAAGTATTTACTAAACAATGGAAGTTTACAACCGAAGCGATGGAGGGATAATTGCGAATTTTTTGCGTAGTAAGCGTTTACTGGCCTAAGCTTGGTTACCATCATGTTGCTTAATTTCTTGGTGTCTTGGTGGCAGCTGTTTTTTACAAGGTTGGTAGGGGGTAAAAACGGTTTTGGATGTATAAAAATATATTCATTAATTTTCCGGAATAATACCTCACCCAAATCCTGTTCTATGAAAACCTTACTACCCCTGCTGGCTTTAGTGCTCATCACATGTTTCGCTTATGCGCAACCGCCGCAACAACTCAGCTACCAGGCCGTAGCACATAATGCAAATGGCACCGGGCTTGGCAACCAGCTTATTTCTATCCGGTTCAGCATTCACGATTTAACGCCTACGGGTACGGTTGTGTTTACCGAAGTGCAGCAAGTTACCACTTCCATATATGGCGGCTTTCAGTGTGCCATCGGTTCGGTTAGTCCGCTTACAACAGTAAATTGGGCTACCGGTGCAAAATATCTGCAGGTTGAAATAGATACTACAGGTGGCAGCAATTTTAGCAATGTGAGTACATCCGAATTGCTGAGTGTACCATATGCGTTATTTAGTGGTTCGGGTGGGGCTACAGGCCCAACCGGGGCAAACGGTGCAGCAGGGGCAAACGGTGCACCGGGCCCTACAGGCCCAACCGGTCCTACAGGTTCCGGCGGCGGCGCTACAGGCTCCACAGGGCCAACGGGCCCTACAGGTGCAACCGGATCAGGTGGTGGTGCCACCGGAGCAACCGGTGATACAGGCCCTACCGGGGCAACTGGCCCTGGTGGTGGTGTAACCGGCGCTACAGGCCCTGCCGGTACAAATGGTGCAACGGGTGCAACCGGACCAACAGGCACAGGTGGACTTACCGGGCCAACCGGTTCTAACGGCTTACCGGGTCCTACCGGCGCAACAGGTGCAACGGGCCCTACAGGCGCTTCAGGCTTAGGTGGTGTTACCGGCCCTGCTGGGGCTACAGGTGCCACAGGCGCAACCGGTATTTATGCGGCTACTTTTAACGTAACCAATTCAGGCACCTCGGCCTGGTTAATCGGCAGCGCTGCCGATTATGTAAGTGGCAGCAATGCCAACCCCGGTTTGGTTTTAATGCGTGGTTTAACTTATGTGTTTAATGTGCAGGTAAGCGGCCATCCGTTCCGCATATCCAGCACCAATACCTGGCCGGGTACCGCTTTCAACACAGGTGTTACCAATCAGGATGCACAGGGCTCGCAATTGATTTTTAAAGTGCCGATGGATGCACCGGCAACCTTGTATTACTTCTGTACAGCGCATTCATCTATGACCGGAACGATCACCATCACACCATAATAAACACTTGTATCCCTAATTCAATTAAACATTTGAATCTAGTTGTGGTCACAGGGAAATGAAGAGGCTGATTAATTTAACCTGCTTGCTTATAGTACTGTTGGGTTGTAACCATAAACCGGAGCACGAAACCGTTCCAACTGCTCAAAAAGATACAGTAGTGGTGGTAGTTCGCGATACGGTGGTAATGTTTCCGCCTGTAGTATCGCCGCCACCTCCGCCTGTTGTAAAACAGGACACCCCTAAACCGCCGGTACTGAGAAAGCCAAGGCCTAAACCCGCATTGGCCGAAGGTGATACAACCCGCTATTACTATGAGATTGGCAAACTCTCGGTGCTAATTACGCCCTGGAATAACGGTAAGCGGTCAATTCTGTTTTATGATCCGAAAGGAGCATTAACCTATCAGCAAAACGATGTACGCCTAAGTTACACGGTAACTACGCAATTACAGTTTCGCAAAAACGGTTCGGTTGAAAAAGCGGATATCCACGAAAACCCGGGAGCAAGCCGTTATTGGTATCAGGCCGTTATCACCTTTAGCGATAGCAATGAACCCGAATGGCAAACATCGCAACAAATGCCGGTGGAAAGTTTAGCAGACCGCAGCAACAGCTACTACTGGGATAAGAAAGCAGGCAAATGGATAAAGCAGGAGGCACAGCCTTAAGCTAATAGATATACGGTATTAAACGTTTGGTGCGCTGCATGTATTCTACATATGTGGCTCCAAAATGCTCACGCAGCAACGCTTCCTCAACATCCATGCGGTGTTGCAGCGCAATAAACACCGGAACATTAATGATCAATAGCGGCCACCAGCTATTTAGCAAAAGCGAATAGCCTAAAAATTCGAGAACTATACCCAGGTAACTGGGGTGACGGATATAGCTGTATAGACCGCTTTGCATCAGTTGATGCTCCTTGCCAATAGCTACATCAACAGTAAATCCTTTTCCTAACTGAAGAATAGCACTCCAACGCAAAACAAAGCCTGCAATAAAAATACCTAATCCGCTCCAGCGTAATGCGGCATAAGGAGTACTACGCGGAAACATAAATCCGATCTTGGTGCCGGCAATCATGGCTACCATAATAACCACCCACAACACGCGCAGTGTGTTGCGGTCCTGCTGTAGTTGGGTTTCGCTCGTTTTCGACTTTCGAATCCGGCTCAATAGTATTTCACTTACAAAAAACGTAAGCGAAACAACCAACGAAAGATTTGTAAGAAGCGTCATGGGTAATGGCTTACCGGCGAAGATAGGATAATGTTATGTCCGTATTAATTTTTAAAAGAACTTACCGGAGGATATAAATTTGTATTTTACCGGATCATGCTTCGCATTTTTACCTTGCTTATAATGCTGCAGGTGCTCGCTGGTTACGCGCAAACACCTGCCGTTTATTTTAACCATGCCTTCCTGGTGCTGGATTCCTCCGATTACAACGCCCTGCGCAGTAACAGTTTTATAAAAAATGAATTGGCAGGTTTTCAAACGCGCTCTACCATCAGCAATGGCAGCGCTTGGACAGGCTCCTATATCTATGGAACCGATAATTACCTCGAGCTTTTTGAGGCCTCCACTTCGCAACACGATCTGGGTAGTGCTGCGCTGGCAACAAGTGTGGATGGGGAAGGAGAGCTGTTGAAAGTAGACAGCATTTTAAATAAAATGTATCCTGCCACAATAGAGGAGCGGCAGCGAAAGATGGCCGGTAAAATGATACCCTGGTTTAACTGCATTTATATCAACGACACCGTTTTTTTTAATGCCTCTGCTATTAGTTTTTGGATGATGGAATACCAAACCGCCTATTTCGATAGCGCACAGCTAAAACATCAACCGGGTAGCGTATCGCGTACCGCATACCTGGCACAGTATGCCGATTCTTTAAAAGGCAAACGCTTAAAACACTTTACAGCAATTACCTTTAATGCTACGGAACAGGAGGAAAAGTACTTTGCTGAGCTCCTGCTGCGGTGCGGGTTCAAATTGTTTGGTAAGCACGCCTATCTGGCAGCCGATAATTTTACTATAAACTTTAAACGAAGAACGTCCGCCTCACGCTATGCACTCAGCCAACTGCAATTTGAAATGTTTGCTCCTTGTAGAAAGAGCGAACGGATTTCACCTCATATCAAAGTGATACTTGCCGGTAATAAGGGGCGCATTTTGTTCGATTAAACCGAAGCGAACGTATTTTGGATGCCGCATCTTTACTTGCACCACACGCATATATATTTATTGCTGTAATTTTAGGCTATGATTAAACAAATATCGCTGCTGCTGTTGTTGTGTTTTACCGGTTTGCTGCAAGCACAAACTACGGTTACCGCCTCCATGGTGTTTGAGGGCCTCACCCGCACCTATTCATTTTATGTGCCGGCCTCCTACACCCCCGGCCAGGCCGTTCCTTTGGTACTTAACCTCCATGGTTACACCTCTAACGGAACCCAGCAGGCGCTCTACACCAACTTTATGGCCATTGCCGATACCGCCAACTTTATTGTCGTACATCCCGATGGCACCATCGACCCCAATACCAGTCAGCGCTTCTGGAACTTCGGCATTTTAGGCACCACGGTAAACGATATTGGTTTTTTGCAGGCGCTTATCGATACCATAGCCGCCGGCTATACCATTAACCCGAACCGTGTGTATTGCACGGGTATGAGCAACGGAGGTTATATGAGTTATGCCCTTGCCTGCCAAACCACGCGCTTTGCTGCTATCGCTTCGGTTACGGGTTCCATGAGTGTACCCATGTATAATTCCTGCAACCCTACCACACCTATTCCTGTTATGGATATCCACGGTACGGCCGACCCCACTGTACCATATACCGGTAACGCCACCTCCAAAGCTATTGCCGATGTAGTGCAGTTTTGGGTTACCAAAAACAATTGCAACACCACACCGGTTACTACACAATTGCCCGATCTGAACACCGGCGATGGCGCTACGGCCGAGCATCAACTCTATACAGGCGGCACCAACGGCCATACGGTAGAACACTACAAGGTTATTAACGGCGGACATACCTGGCCGGGTGGCACCGTCAACTTACCTGCCGGTGGTAACACCTGCCGCGACTTCAGCGCCAGTAAGGAGATATGGCGTTTTTTCAGCCAGTATCAAAAGGGCACAACCTCTGCGATCGACGAACAGCCGACCATCAACGTGAACCTGTGGCCCAATCCAACCGCCGATATGCTTTATATACAAGCCGATCAACAGATTACTTCTGTAACGGTTACCGATATGCAGGGGCGGGTAGTGTTGCAGCATATTGGTGAGAACATACAAACGCTTGATATGCGGGCATTGCAGACCGGTTGCTACTTCGTTAATTTTTCTGCTAAAGGATATACGGAGGTGAGAAGGGTGGTTGTGGAAAGATAGCACTAGCTGGCTCGGTTGTTTTTATTTTAAGAAATAAAATAAGAAACAAAAGATTTTATTCACTATCTTTATGACTTAAACCTATAATCCGGTTCTTTGACATACCTGTAAAACACTAACCGCAAAAAGCGGACAGGGGAGAAGTATGCCCGGTTCTTAAGAACCCACCTTCGCCCTCATACGGCATGATAGGATTGGACAGGTGTCCCCTAAAACCCTATCATTCCCTATCAATTCCTATCATTTATGTTAAAATTTCGTCCACATAAGTAGCCATTACGCCTATCTGGAAAGGGCAGGCACACTTTGCCACAGGTTCTACTTGTGGAATTAAGTGTAAAGAACTGTAAAGTTAAGGCTGCAAACACCCTACTGTCTGTTCTCTGATCTCTGATTTCTGACCTCTCCTTGCTTAAAACTGTAAAGGAGTGTAAAGTTAAGGCTGCAAACACTCCACTGTCTGCCCTCTGATCTCTAAAGTCTCCTTAGAGCAAAAAAAATACCCCCCGGATTGCTCCGGGGGGCTTTCATTGTTGCTAACCAAAATCCACAAATGAAAGACGTTTAAGGTCTCCCTTTATTGTATATCTACTAGTGGAACTGTTCGGCTTCGGTTGAACCGGCCAGTGCAGTAGTAGAGCTTTGTCCTTGTTGTACAACGTTCTGAACAGCGTCAAAGTATCCGGTGCCAACAAATGCCTGGTGTTTAATTGCTTTAAAGCCATGTTTTTCCAGGGCAAACTCGCGTTGTTGCAGTTCACTGAATCCGGCCATGCCTCTTTCAACATAAGCTTTCGATAATTCGAACATTGCTGTATTTAAGGCGTGGAAACCTGCCAGCGTTATGAACTGGAATTTATAGCCCATTTCTGCGATTTGCTCGCGGAAGGTAAGCATTTGTTTCTCATCCATAAACTTGCTCCAGTTAAACGAAGGCGAGCAGTTGTAAGCCAGCATTTTGCCTGGGTACTTAGCATGGATACCCTGGGCGAATTCGCGGGCCAGACCTAAATCAGGGTTACCGGTTTCCATCCAGATCAAATCGGCATATGGAGCGTAGCTGATACCACGGTCGATACCTTGTTCCAAACCGTTCTTAACATAAAAATAACCTTCAGGAGCACGCTTGCCGGTTAAAAACTTGCTGTCGCGTGGGTCAACGTCGGTAGTAATCAAGTTGGCTGCTTCCGCGTCGGTACGGGCAATTACCAGGGTAGGTACGTTGCAAACGTCGGCAGCTAAACGGGCAGCTACTAATTTGTTGATGGCTTCCTGTGTTGGTACTAATACTTTACCACCCAGGTGACCGCACTTTTTAGCCGAAGCTAATTGGTCTTCCCAGTGCACACCGGCAGCGCCGGCTTCAATCATGCCTTTCATTAATTCAAAGGCGTTCAGGTTGCCGCCAAAACCTGCTTCGGCATCGGCAACAATAGGCACCATCCAGTCGGTAGTTGGTTCGCCATCCATGTATTCAATCTGGTCGCGACGCATTAAAGCATTGTTGATACGCTTTACAACCGCAGGAACCGAGTTAGCCGGATACAACGATTGGTCAGGATACATTTCGCTGCCCAGGTTAGCATCAGCAGCTACCTGCCAGCCCGAAAGGTAGATCGCCTTCATACCGGCAGCTACTTCCTGAATAGCCTGGTTACCTGTTAAGGCTCCTAAACCTGCTACCCAGCTATCGGTTTGCAAACGGTTCCACAGTTTAGTAGCACCGTTACGGGCCAGAGAATACTCGATTTGCACCGAGCCGGCGATGTTAATTACCTCCTCGGCAGAGTAAGGACGGTGCACATTTTTCCAACGTGGGTTGGTTTCCCAGTCTTGGCGCAAGCGCGCTGCTCTTTCTTGTTTTGTCATGACGATATAAAGGTTGATTGTTTTATAAAAAGTGTTCTTTGTTTAATGGTTTTCTATTGTCTGATCTCTGCTGTCTGATTTCTGACATCTATTCGCTTAATCGATCTCGTTGTAAGCCGGCAATGTCAAAAACTCTTTGTAATCGCCTTGCTGCACCAGCGCATCAAACATGTCAATGGCACGTTTCATGGTTGGTTTATTAAATGCAGCTTCGCCTACATAAGCTTTAATGGTTTCCAGTTCACTTGGCAGTAGTTCTTTGAATAATTCGTAAGTAATGGTACGGCCATCGCTCAGCTTGCTGCCGTTCTTAATCCATTGCCAAACCTGGGTACGGCTTATTTCCGCAGTAGCAGCATCTTCCATCAGATTATGCAGGGCTGCCGCGCCTACGCCGCGTAACCAGCTTTCGATGTAAAGTATACCAACATTGATGTTGTTGCGTAAACCTGCTTCGGTAACGGTGCCATCCGGCACTGCCAGCAATTCGCTTTGGGTAAATACTTCACCTTCGCGGGTTACGGCATAGTTGTTAGCCGTTGGCATGTATTCGTTGAATACATCCATGGCTACACCAACCAGTCCCGGGTGAGCTACCCAGGTGCCGTCGTGACCGTTCTTTACTTCACGCAGTTTATCCTGGCGCACTTTTTCGATAGCGGCATTGTTGGCAGCTTCATCGCCTTTAATAGGAATAAAGGCACTCATACCGCCCATGGCATGCACCCGGCGCTTGTGGCAGGTTTGAATTACCAGCTTGCTGTAAGCGGCCATAAAGGGAACCGCCATGGTCACCTGTCCGCGTTCCGGTAATACAAAGCCTTTCAGGTTGCGGAATTTTTTGATGTAAGAGAAGATGTAATCCCAGCGGCCGCAGTTTAAGCCGCACATGTGTTCGCGCAGCTCGTATATAATCTCGTGCAATTCAAAAGTAGCAGTAATGGTTTCAATTAGTACCGTAGCCTTAATAGTTCCTTGTGGTATGCCCAGTTCCTGTTGCGCAAACACAAACACATCGTTCCACAGGCGGGCCTCTAAATGGCTTTCCATTTTAGGCAGGTAGAAATAAGGGCCGGTGCCGTTTGCCAGTAATTGTTTTACATTGTGGTAGAAGTATAAGCCAAAATCGAAGAATGAACCGCTCATTACTTCGCCGTCAACTTTCACGTGCTTTTCAGGCAAATGCCAACCACGCGGGCGAACAAACAAAACGGCTGTCTGATCATTTAGTTTGTAGCTTTTGCCGTTATCGGGGTTTACATAGCTGATGGTTTTGCGGTTCGCATCACGCAGGTTCAGTTGGCCTTCTATATTATTACTCCAGGTAGGAGAGTTGGAGTCTTCAAAGTCGGCCATAAATACTTTAGCGCCGCTATTAAGGGCGTTAATGATCATTTTACGGTCAACTGGGCCGGTGATCTCAACGCGGCGGTCCTGAATATCAGCCGGTATAGGGGCTGCTACCCAATCGCCTTCGCGGATGGCTTTGGTTTCGGGTAAAAAATCAGGCAGTTGGCCGGCGTCTATAAGTTTTTGACGTTCAACGCGATTGGCCAATAATTCCAGGCGGCGGGCATTAAACTTCCGCTGCAATTTTACAACCAGCGCCAGGGCTTCAGGGGTTAGTATTTCCAGGTATTCCGGGCTTAAATTTCCGGGTAGTTCCAGTCCTTCTATGGTATGAGCTGTTGCCATTTTGCGAATTTTCGCTGCAAAGATGAAAACAACATTTGAGAAAACCAAGCGAAATTTTCTCTTTGGCGAAAATTCGTTTTTTATATCTTTGTTCGCTGGCCGTCGTTATTTCGCTGGCTGCGGATACAACTTTTTTTGGGCTGTATTCGCAAAACGCCTCGAATTCGCTACCGGCTAAAAATCAGGAGCACACATATGGTTGAAACCACTACAGAAGAAAACATCCGCATCATTTTCGGATTAAAGCTGAAGAAATTAAGAACCGACAAAGGCCTTTCTTTACAAGAGCTTTCGAACAAGTCCGGTGTATCTGTATCGTATCTGAACGAGATCGAAAACGGCAAGAAATACCCCAAACCGGATAAGATAAATGAACTTGCTAAGGCTCTGGAAACTACCTACGACCAGTTGGTATCGCTTAAAATAAACAAGAATCTTACCCCGGTTGTTCAGGTGCTAAACCTGCGTATCATCAACGACTTTTTATTCGAAACCTTCGGTATCGACAAAGGGCTGCTGATGAGCATGATGGCCAGCGCGCCCACACAGTTATCTGCACTTATTAATTCCGTATTCGAAATTGCCCGTAACTATAACCTGCAGGAAGAGCACTTTTACTTTAGCTGCCTGCGCAGTTACCAGGAAATGAATGATAACTACTTCGAGGACCTGGAACTGGCCGTAGAGAACTTTCGTAAGGAGAACAATCTGAGCAATACAGAATTGTTGACCGCTAAGGATTATGAAGAACTGCTGAAAAGCCGCTTCAACTATAAAGTGGAAGCCACCGATTTTATAGAATATCCCAAACTGCGTCACTTCCGTTCAGTATTTGTGCCGGGCGAGCAGCCTACCATCTTATATAACGTAAAGCTTACCGAGCAGCAGAAGATATTTTTATTTGGCCGCGAACTGGGCTTTGCCTACCTTAAAATTACCAAGCGTCCGCTAACTACCAGTTGGTTAAAGGTGGAGAGTTTTGACCATGTAATGAACAACTTTAAGGCAAACTACTTTGCCCAGGCATTGCATATCTTTAAAGATTCGCTGATTGCCGATATCGAAACCTTCTTGTCCAAAACCAAGTGGGATGGCGAGTTTGTGGTAAGCTTGCTGGAGAAATACAATACCTCTCCTGAAATGTTGTTTCAGCGTATTTCGAACCTATTGCCTAAATACTTTGGCTTTAACGAACTATACTTTATACGCTACAGCAGCCGCGAACCTTCGAAACACATGAAAGAGATATCGAAGGAGTTGCACCTTTCCCGTAATCAGGTGGACCTTCAGTATATCTTAAGCGAGCAGAACTATCGCCGTTGGATTACGCGTAGCCTGGTGAAATACCTTGACCACAAATGGCATGAAACAGGCGATAAGAAAACCGTTTGCGAAGGGGTTATCAGCAAAAATGAGGATGGCGATGAGTATCTGACTATCTCTATCCTGCGCCCTATGCCCGAACTGAATAATAATGCCAATTCGGTAACCATCGGTTTTGTATTAACCGATGCCGTTAAAAAGAAAGTAGCCTTTTTATCAGATGCTTCGCTGAAATTTGAGAAGCTGGGCCCTGTGAACGAACTGAATTTTGAAACTCCACTGGCTTTGCGCAAGATACGTGAAGAGGAAACAAGACAAACGGAATACGAACGTTTGACAAAAGATTTACAAACACCCGCCGGCACTGTTGCCTAGCACATACCTTTACAACGTGACTTTTAAAGAACTAAATTTTGAGCCTGAATTACAGGAAGGGTTAAGCAGCATGGGTTTCGAGAAACCCACCCCTATTCAGCAGCAGGCCATACCGCTTATACTGGCCGGCAAGGATTTAATTGCCTGCGCCCAAACCGGTACCGGTAAAACTGCAGCTTTCATTCTGCCGGTTATCAATAAGATTATTCAAACCAAAACCGAGCAAACCGATACGCTGGTAATTGTGCCTACGCGCGAGCTGGCGATACAAATTGATGAGGCCGTTCAGGGCTTTGCGTACTTTGCCCCGGTTAGTGCTATTGCTATTTACGGCGGTAGCGACGGTATCTCCTTTGCGCAGGAAAAAAAGGCGCTGTCGCATGGTGCTAATATCATTATTGCTACCCCCGGCCGTTTAATTGCCCACCTCAACATGGGCTACGTTAACTTCAATCACATCAAACACCTGATACTGGACGAAGCTGACCGTATGCTGGATATGGGTTTTAGCGATGATATCAATAAAATCATCAGCTTTTTACCAAAGGACAGGCAAACACTTTTCTTCTCAGCGACTATGCCGCCTAAGATCCGCGACCTGGCAAAGCGCATTTTAAAAGAACCGGAGCAAATCAATATATCCATCAGTAAGCCGGCTGCGGGTGTTATGCAGGCCGCCTATGTATTATACGAGAATCAAAAGTCACCGCTGGTACAAAAGCTCTTAACCGATCGTAAGGCCAGCAGCATTCTTATTTTCTGTTCCAGAAAGGATAATGTGAAGGCGTTGGAGCGCGAATTAAAACGCAAGCATTTTAATGTTGCAGCCATCCATAGCGATCTGGAGCAGGATGAGCGCAATGACGTGCTCCGTCAGTTCAAGAATAAAAGCTTACAAATATTGGTGGCAACCGATATCCTAAGTCGTGGTATTGATGTAGACAGCATTGGCATTGTAATAAACTACGATGTGCCGAATGATGCAGAAGATTATGTGCACCGTGTTGGGCGTACTGCGCGTGCTGAAACAACAGGTGTAGCACTTACTTTTATTACACCCGAAGATCAATACAAGTTTAAGCGTATTGAAGATTTGATTGAGGCCGAAGTAAAGAAACTTCCTTTGCCTGAAGAGATGGGCCCTACACCCGAATACAATCCCACCAAGCGCATGAGCACTGGCGGCGGTGGGGGACGTAAAGGCGGCGGCGGTTTTAAAGGCAAGCGACCAGGTGGCCCACATAAAGGCCCCCGCAAACCTCATTAAGCTACATACTGTTTAAGCTGTTACCACGTTATTATATTGAACACCAACCGAAAGGTTGATTTCAGCAGGACGCAAAAGGCGTCCTGTTTTATTTTTAGATGTACCTTCCTATACATATAAAAAGCAAAAGCCCCGCCATTACAGCAGGGCTTTATATACTTACCGGGCTCCTCCATCCTAGTAAGTAATGTATTCAATGTCCATACTCAGCGAACCATTGGTAATGGATATTTTGCCATTACTACCCGAAGTAAGCGGGTTAAAGGTGCCTGTGGCCATTATATCATCGTCGCCTATTCCGTCGTCGTCAATTACAACATATTTCCAGGTTTCGCGGGTAAACTGTATACCGCTTGGTATATCGAAACTGCCGGGCCCTGTTACATCATCCTTTGTAGAGGAACTGTAATCATAACCGGTTGTTGCCTGACGGGAAAACTCCACACGAATGTCCGGACCGCTACCACCATCCCAATCGGTATTATCAGGTTTTTGTGTAGGGAAGGAATGTATCACTACATTATTGGCATATCTGTAATAACAGGCAGTGCTTTCAGTAGCTTTCGAATCGTAGTTGTCGGCATTAGGGTCCTTACAGCCTTCTTTTTTACAACTGCTTACGGCTATCAACATACCCAGGCCTGCAAACACTCCTATCTTGCTTATAAAACTCATAACTGAATTTTTTGGTGAATAATCTTGAAGCATGCAAGCTCTATGCCTTTAACAAAGCGTGCCGAACTGAGGAAAAATGGGAAATGCGCTTCTTGCTTTAAGCTGTTTTCGGGGAGATTTAAAAAAAGGTTAGCATAAGCACATACTGGATTGGCTTATGCACCGTATTATTAGCAAGAACGCAATCGCAAGATTGACTTCCCAAAAGGTTCAATGCAAATTGGACCTTTTTTATTTAAGCCACCTGCCCGGAATTTTTAGATTAGCAGGTATGAAGAAAGCACTGACTACAACCTTAACTTTTGCCGCCATTGTAACTTTAGTTGGGCTGGTATTTAAAATTCTCCACTGGCCGGGGGCAAACATCTTACTTATTGCTGGGCTTGGGTCTATTACTATGGCTGGTTTTTTACGCCTTTCACAGGAAGAAGGTGTTTCAGCCAAAATTGGCGCTGTGGCAGCAGGTTTATTACCGGCGGGTATTCTGTTCAAACTAATGCGATGGCCGAACGGTCAGTTGATGATTTACATAGCGCTGGCCTTTGCATTGCTTTCTATCGGCTTCCAGGCTTTTAGTAAAAAAGAAGGAGAGTAAAGCTTATCCGTTGCGCAAGCCTTCCAGATAATCGCGTACAGCCGCAACACTTACAGTTTTATCAGCAAAGTATTGCTTGGCCTTGATCACTTCATCGTCTGTTGCCTTAAACGACGCAAGGATATTGGTTAAGTGCATTTTCATATGGCCGGCCTGTATACCTGAGGTGGTTAAAGAACGCACTGCTGCAAAGTTCTGGGCTAGTCCCACACAGGCTATTATTTCCATCAACTGTTTGGCATTGGGGTTACCCAATAATTCCAGCGAACGCTTAGCCAAAGGGTGTAGCGAGGTTAAACCGCCCACCGTACCAATGGCAATAGGCAGATCCAGCCAGAAGCGGAAGAATCCATTCTCCACTTTACAACGGCTCAAGCTGCGGTAAACCCCGTCGCGCGCAGCGTAGGTATGCGCACATGCCTCTACCGCACGGAAATCATTACCTGTGGCCAGCACCACTGCATCTATGCCGTTCATAATACCTTTGTTGTGCGTAGTTGCACGATAAGGGTCAATACAGGCTATGTTTACCGCCCGCTCAAATTTCCAGGCAAATTCCTCGGCGCTAATCTTACCGCCGTCAAAACTGCCCAGTTCCTCAATAGGGCAACCAACTTCGGCGCGCACAAGGCACTCCGGGGTGTAGTTGCTGAGGATGCACATAATTATTTCAATATCCTTTTCTTCATCCGTAAACAAATGGCTGGCTTGTACCTTCTCTACCAGCAGTTTTCCGAATTCTTCCAGGCAACTGTTGATGAAGTTAGCACCCATAGAGTCCACCGTTTCAAAATAGGCGCGCAGTTGAAAATAGTCCGGCTCCAGGTTGCTAAAGTCCAGAATTTCCATGTCTACTACTCCACCACCGCGTTCTTCCATTTTGGCAGTAATGTGCTTCACACCGTTTTTAATTTCCAACTTGGTGTTGGTAAAAAAGCTGAACAGCTTTTCCTTGTTACCACGGTAAATGAAGTGCACTTGCCCTACCTTTTTAGTCGAGATAACCTCGGCTTTAAAACCGCCACGGCTCAGCCAGTATTTGGCGGCGTTAGAGGCGGCAGCCACCACGCTGCTTTCCTCAATAACCATGGGGACCGCATACATGCGCTCATTAATCTTAAAGTTAGGGGCAATGCCAAAAGGCACCGGAAAGTTCGTAAGGGTGTTTTCGCTAAACCCATCAAGTAACTTTTGGGCTTCTACGTTGTCGTGCCAGTATTCGGCAAACTCCTTAAAGATGTCGACAGGATTAGCATAAAGGAAGTTCTTGGCCAACCAATAGATCTTGTCCCGCTTGGTTAGCTTCGAAAACCCTGCAATCTCCTTCTCGTCATTTTTTTCCATTCGCGCCCAAACCTACATCATTCAGCTAAGTTTCAAAAATACCACCGGGGGGTAGTTGGTCTTATTGGTAAAACCGCTTGGCTATATTACCTCGTAAAACCCTTTGCCGGAAAGGGGAAAAAGGCCCGAAAAAATCTTCAATTACTTAAAATCTTTTGCCGCTTCATTCGTTAATTTGCTCAGTTCTTCAGCACCCCATAACGTTTAACCCAAGATGTCGCAAAAATTTACCCTGCTCCTTACGGCAGTTGTCTGCCTGTTTTTAAGTATTACTGCGCTGCAAGCCCAGCCGGTTTACCCCAGAATTAACCCACAAAATATCACCATCGCCCGCGATTCGTTTGGCATACCCCACATATTTGCCAAAACGGATGCAGAGGTGGCCTACGGCCTGGCCTGGGCCAATGCCGAGGACGCTTTTGCTATCAGCCAGGATCTGATTTACGCTGCTAAAGGATACATGGGCCGCGTAAATGGTATTTCCGGGGTTAAGATTGACTTCTTTGTGCATGCTATCGGTGCCCGCGAAGTAGTGAAACAGCAGCTGGATAGTCTTTCGCCGGAGTTTATGCGTTATCTTAATGGTTTTTGTCAGGGCTACAACGCTTATGCTGCAGCCCACCCCGAACTGGTAAAGTGGAAAGGTGCCTTCCCGGTTAAGGAGGAGGATATGCTGGCGGCTTACGTTACCATGATGAGCTTTTTGAATTGGAGCCAAAACGCTGTTGGTGATGCGGTAGGTGGTAAGTATGATAATACCGTGGTTGACTTTGCTGCTGAAAAACATCCACCAGTTGGTTCAAATGCATTTGCCATTTCTAAGTCCTTATCGGCCGATGGTAAAACCATGCTTTGTATTAACCCACATCTACAGATGGAT
Organism: Chitinophagales bacterium; assembly: GCA_044225825.1. Taxonomy (GTDB): domain Bacteria; phylum Bacteroidota; class Bacteroidia; order Chitinophagales; family LD1; genus Bog-950. The sequence goes on along the minus strand of JBGAIB010000001.1, from coordinate 207,135 downwards.
GGGCAGTTATCCTTCTACGAGGCACACTTATGCAGCGAAGAAGGGTTGAATATGGAGGGCGCTATGTTTCAGGGCAGTACCTCGCTGGCCATGGGCGTTAACCCTAGCCTGGGCTGGGGAATGACCTGGAACTACTTTGATAAACTGGATGTTTACAAACTGAAAATGGCCTCCGGCAAAAAACTACAATATGAGTTTGACGGGCAGGTGGTAAAGCTGGAAAAGCGTCCGGTGTGGCTAAAAGTTAACCTGTCTAAAAAGGGCCGCTTTGTATTGCCGGTTAAAAAAATGACTTACTGGAGTAAATATGGTGCTACGCTTAAAAGCGACAAGAGTGATAATTTCTATTCCATCCGCTTTCCCGGCAATATGAGTTGTAGGGCAGGAGAGCAGTTGTACAAAATGAATAAGGCGTCCAACTATAACCAGTTTTGGGATGCGCTTAAAATTCATTCGATCTGTTTGTTTAACGTGGTGTATGCTGATAAGGAGAATAATATCATGTATTTGCACCACGGTATGTTGCCTGACCGTAAGGATCAAAGCTTTAACTGGAACGGCATTTTACCCGGCAATACCTCGCGCGATTTATGGACCGGTTTTGTGCCTATTGATAAAATGCAACGGGTTAATAATCCCGAGTGCGGTTATGTGTTTAATACCAATAACACGCCTTACAACGCCACCTGTACCGATGGTAACTGCAAGCGCGAACTACCAGCTTATGCCGATGAACGTCCGGGTAATAACATGCGCGCAGAACGTTTGATGGATTACTTCAGCAGCACACCAAAGTTCACCTTCGAAAAATTTAAAGAAATGAAGTTTGATGTAAGCTTCCCTCGTACCGGTAAGTTTATCGAAAGCATGGCACCCTTGTTTAACCTCAGCGAAGAGAAGTATCCCGATTTGAAAGAAGCTATCCAGATACTAAAAACCTGGAACCGCAGCACGGATATCCACGAATATGCTCCTACCCTCATAGGCATGGTGTTAAAGCCGCTGTTTGAGCGTACCGGTTGCAGCGATGATTGTTTTGTTAGCGGTTTTACTGCCACCGAGGAGGATATGGTTGGCCTATTGCGTGCAGGCTGCGATACCCTGCGCAAATACTATGGCACGGTTAAGGTGGAATGGGGAACTATCAACAGGTCCATCCGGGGCAATAAAGACTTACCGTTACGTGGATTTGCTGATGTATTAAGTCCCAGCTACCCTGAGCGCGAACCGGGTAACCAGTTAAAGTATAAGGTTAAACATGGCGATACCTTTACTATGCTGGTGGAATTTGGTGCCAATGGTGCCGATCGTATTGAAGCGTTACAGCCTCAGGGTAACTCGCTGAACCCCCAAAGCCCGCACTACAACGACCAGATGGAGCTTTTTAGTCGTCAACAAACCCGGGCAGTAAGCCTTAAAAAGGAGGAGGTACTTAAAAAAGCCGAGCAGGTGTATCACCCGCAGTAAAGGGGAGCTTATCGGAAATTTCGCTGCAACAGATACTAAAAAAATAACAGCCCTCCTTATTGGCAGGGTTTAAACACCCGATTATATTCGCTGAAAACTATAACTAATGAAACAATCCCTCCTTCTCACCTTGTTCGCAGCGTTGGTACTTACAGCCTGCCAGCCTAAAAAAACGGGTACGGTAAATGAAGAATTTGAAAAGCAGTTGCAGGAAAAATTTATTAATGCAAAGGATGGTGATGTAATTGAATTACCCGAGGGAGAATACTTCTTGAACCGTCCGCTGGTATTGGATGGCAAAAAGAACGTAACCATAAAAGGTAAAGGCCGCGATAAAACCACGTTAAATTTTGCCCAACAAAAGGATGGAGCCGAAGCCCTGCGTATTACTGCCGATGGTGTGGTAATGGAGGATTTTACGGTTGTAAATGCTAAGGGTGATTGTATTAAGGTGCAGGACGCTACCAATGTAACGTTTCGCCGCCTTAAAGTGGGTTGGACAAACCTGCACGACCCTAAGAACGGTTCTTATGGCACCTACCCGGTCGGTTGTACAAACGTACTGATCGAAGAATGTGAAGTGTTCGGTTCATCGGATGCGGGTGTGTATGTTGGGCAGTCAAAAAGCATAGTAGTGCGCAAATGTCATGTGCACGATAATGTGGCAGGTATTGAAATTGAGAACAGCACCGATGCCGATGTATACGACAACTTATCGGAAAACAACACCGGTGGTATGTTGGTGTTTGACTTACCCGACCTGCCTGTTAAAAACGGCAAACGTTGCCGTGTGTTTAATAACCGCTTTATCAATAATAACACCAATAACTTTGGTGTAAAAGGTACTACCGTATCTGAAATACCTGCAGGCACCGGCATTATCGTTATGGCCACCAACGACTGCGATGTATTTAATAACGAAATTGCCGGTAACAACACCCTTTCAGGTGCGGTTATCAGTTACACCTCGCTGCAAAAACCATTTAAGGATTCTATCTATGATCCATACAGCGGAGGTATCTCTTTCCACGATAACAAAATTACCCGCGGAACCGGCAAGCCGGATAACACCGTATTATTCGGTAAAATATTTATTGCCGTATTCGGAGATAAAATACCTGATATAATTTATGACGGTGAAATGAACGAAGCCTATAAGAATAACGATGGTAGCGTAAAAGATGAATACCGCATTTGCATCCGTAACAATGGCAATGCTACCTTCAGCAATATGGATCTTGCTCATAAAGGCAAAAATAAGTCTGATGATCTTTCGAAATTTGATTGTACCCACCCGGCAATAAACGAGGTAAAACTCAATCTGTAACAGGGGGTGGTGAAATGATATCTTAAAGCCGCAGGTAACTGCGGCTTTTTTTATGCTTATCCGAAAATGTGAAAACCATACACCCAATTACCCAGGGTGCACATAAAAAGTGTGAGCAGAATTACACCCACCATATCCAGTATAAGGCCCGCCTTCATCATATCGCGTGTATTGATTTCGCCGCTGCCGTAAACAATGGTATTAGCTGCGGTTGCTACAGGCAGCATATAACCCAACGAAGCCGCAAAGGTGGCAGTAAGCATCAATAACAAAGGACTTGCGTGTAAGGTAGATGCCAATGGAATAACTACAGGTAATATCAATTGAATACTGGCAGTGTTGGAGGCAAATTCGCTTAATACAGTTACCATTATAACTATACCCAATAAAATCAGCGGTAGAGGTGCATGGTTTAAGACCTGTAATTGTTCTGCCAGCCAGGTGCTTAAACCTGATGTTTCAAAGCCTTTAGCAATTGCAAAGCCAGCGCCAAATAGCAGAATGATGTTCAGGGGCAGGCGGCTCACATCTTTCCATTCCAGTATGTTTTCATCGGGTTTGCTGCTCGGCAGTATAAATAGAAACAAAGAGGTAAATACCACCACCGTGCTGTCTTTAATGTAGCTGCTGTACGTACCGAATAGGTGAGCCCAACCTGTAATTTTAAATGAGCCAATCGGCAAATCCTCGCGGAAAAACCAGAGCAGCACGGTAATTATAAAAATCCCCAAAACTATTTTTTCTTCCCTACAGGGTTTGCCGAGGGCCATGCTTTTCACTTTGATCGTATTCATGTCAAAAGGCAGGTCGCTGCTTTTGGGAATAAACATCCACTTTAATATAAAGTACGCACAGATAAGAAAGGTAAATGAAAACGGCACCCCAAACATCATCCATTGCAGAAAGTCAATTGGAGGAAGGTTAGGGAAGTTTTTGGCATACATGCCTGCAAAAATCATATTGGGGGGAGTGCCAACCAGGGTTGCCATACCACCAATAGTAGCAGCAAACGATAAGCCCAGCAATATAGCGGAGGCCACTTTTTTGCGAATGCTTTCATGGTAAAGTTCCTTTTGGTTAATGATAGCTAGTACGGCAGCAATCAGCATCATTACGGTAGCTGTGTTGCTAACCCATGCCGATATCAGGTAAGCAGTAAGCATAACCCCAAAAAGTACCTTGCTGGGTTTATTGCCCATTAGCATAATAATGCGGTAAGCTACCCGCTCGTGCAAGCCCCATTTTTCCATGGCATAAGCCAGGAAAAAGCCACCCATAAACAGGAATATAATTTGGTCCATGTATTGCATGGCCACTTCTTCTGTTTTCATAATGCCTAATACAGGCATCAGTAAAAAGGGGAGAAGCGAAGTTACTCCCAGGTGCACGGCCTCAGTTAGCCACCAGATAGCTACCCATAATACTACCGAAGCCATCAGGCATGCCGGTTGGGGAACTCCCTGTTGTGCTAAAAGGTAATTACCTAAAAAAGCAAATAAGGGGCCTGCGCCAAGGCTTATCCATTTTTTCATGCTGCTATGATACTACCTTTTCGGTCTAAAACGGCAAGCTGCCGATATCCCCTTCAAGGTCTTATTTATTATATTCACCACCCAAAATAGCACCGGCATGAAAAGTCTATACGCCTTATTGTTTTTTGTTATTGCAACGCTAACAACAACTGCACAGGTAATTACCCATGGCCCTATTGTAGGCGGTGTAACCGATACCTCTTGCCACGTTTTTTTGCGGACCAGCGAAGCTACCAGCTTTAAGGTGGAAGTAAATACGGATCCCGGGTTTAGCGGTACCGGCTCAAGCGTAAACGGTGCTACCGATCCTGCTTTAGATACTATAGGTTCAGTTACGGTTACCGGACTGCATGCCGACCAACGCTATTATGTACGCGTAATTATTGGTGGAAACCCTGTGGGCGATGTTACTACGTTTGAAACATTTCAGTCTGCCACCACCGTCGGTCACCAGGTATTTGTTGCCGGTTCCTGCATCTATGATCTCACCACTTCCGATTCGGCCATTTTTGTGCGTGCAAAAAGTGATAATCCCAAGGCATTTATTCAAATGGGAGACTGGGGATACCCCGATGGCAATGGATGGTTTGATATTTACTTTACCACACCCCCAACCAGTTGGGCAAAGGATTACAACAAGGTGCGCGATTTGTATAAGCAGCGGTATGTGAGTCCAAGTCACGAGCAGTTCATTAAATCCATGGCTGTAGACTATGTGTACGACGATCACGATTACATGAACGACGCCGCAGGATACAATGCTGTAACGGGGTTTGTCATTAACCCTTTCCAGCCTAAACCACTTGGCTCGCCTGAAGTGTGGCAAATGCCTACCAAAGCCCGGTTGAATGTAATGCAGGGTTACCGTGAATGGTTTCCAGGCTATCAGGTAGTGGACACCAACGAAGGTATTTATCACAGTTTCCGTTCGGGGAATGTAGAGGTGTTTGTAATGGATTTACGTAGTATGCGCACACCGCAGGCCAATGCAATTATTGATAGCGCCGGTGGTTGGTATTACCGCGAACCTGCTAATTACTCGTTGTTAGGCGCTAACCAAATGAACTGGTTGCTCAACGGCCTGCAAAATTCCACAGCCACCTGGAAGATCCTCATCAGCAGCGATGCTTATAACCTCGGTGGTCGTTTGGCGGTTGATACTTTATTGAAAATAGGCAATGGTAATGTGCCTTACTGGGCGCCGGATATACAGGGCATCACCGTGCCAAACAAGGGTTACACAGCTGTACAGAATTTTGCCGATAACTGGTCTGGCTTCTGGAGTGATGCCGACACCTTACTGCATCATATTGTAAATAACAATATCAAGAACGTATACCTGATCAGTGCCGATTCGCATACCGTAGGGTTAGATGACGGTACCAATAGCGGTATACCTGAATTGAACAGCGGTAATTTGCACAAGGCGAACAGCGAAGATTGGGTGCTGTATCAACAATTTATGGGCTTTAATATGTGGAACCGCGGCGGTAGCGGCCTATGCGACCAGGATAACTTTAATAACACCTTTGCCCGTATCGAGGTGTTTGGGGATGATTCCATTCATCTTTCAGCAGTTGATGAAGCCGGTGTTGAAGTGGCAGGTGCTACCTTCCCCGTTAACATGCCCTATAAGTATGTGCCCGGTTATCATCCTAACAAATTACCGCATGCTGCTGCGGATGCAGTTACCATGGTAGAAGGAGATACTGCTACCATTGCCGTACTCGCAAATGATACCGACCCTGAAAACGATAACCTGTTTGTAAACGTTAAAAGTGGTCCGGCTCATGGTTCAGTAAGTATGGACAATAGCAATGTGCTCACTTACATACCTGCGGCTGGTTTTGCCGGTACCGATACGGTGTTTTACCGCGCCTGCGACAATTCGAACGCTACCTGCCCTAACTGCTCCAACTCCTTTGCTGTAATTACCGTTAACCCCGAGACCGGCGTTAAACAGTTTGATGCGGCACATTATTACCGTGTTTTCCCAACACCAGCCGATACACGGGTTACGGTGCAAACCAACTTTACCGGGCAAATACTGCGTTTCGAACTACTGACACAAAGCGGACAAGAGGTAAGTGCACAGAACTTTACCGGCACCTTGCAGGTGAATACCTCTGCCCTTGCCACAGGAACCTATCTATATCAAATCCGCAATGGCGCCCGATTGCTGAAAACAGGTCGTTTAACGGTGCAGCATCAATAATTGCGCTATTTTTGCCGCGATTATTTAAGTTGGGCTATGGACATCAAATCAGTAACCACGGTTACCTTTACCCTGTTTGCGGTAGTAGATATTATTGGCAGTTTACCGGTTATTATTTCAGTTAAACAGCGGGTCCCCCATTTTAAGCCATGGCTGGTTACCGCCTCCTCCGGTGCGCTGATGGTTTTTTTCCTGTTTGTGGGGGAGAGTTTTCTGAATTTTATGGGGGTCGACGTACGTTCTTTCGCATTAGCCGGTTCCATTGTATTATTCATTCTGGCGCTGGAAATGATCCTGGGAATTAACCTCTTTCGCACCAATCCCGAGGAGGGTCGTGCGGGCAACTATGTACCGGTGGCCTTTCCACTTATTGCAGGTTCAGGCACTTTAACTACCATCCTGTCGCTACGGGCGGTTTATGGGCCGCTGGAAATTCTAATCGGCATCGTGGTTAACCTCTTAATTGTTTACCTGGTACTTAAGGGCAGCGATTGGATAGAGGAAAGGTTAGGCGATACCGCCCTGGCGGCCATTAAAAAGTTTTTCGGGGTTATCCTGCTGGCTATTTCTATCAAAATTTTCAGCAATTACATTAAGATTTAACAGTTTCCCGGAACCCGTTAAGCAGCCCCCTTACTTTGGACCAAAATCGTATCTTGCGCCCCGCTTAAATGCTACTATGAAGCGTATTTCTATACTTACTTTTTTGCTGCTTTCCTTCGCCGTAATTGCCCTTGCTCAAAAAGGCTCGGTTAAAGGTTTTGTTTACGATAAAGCCAATGGTGAAGGTGTGCCTTTTGCTTCCGTTAAAATTGATAGCTCCGATTTAGGCGCATCCACCGATGATCAGGGCTTTTTCTATATCCCCAACCTCGCTCCGGGCACCTATAAAATTACTGTTTCATATATCGGCTTCGATAATCAAACCCAAACAGTTGAAATAAAGAAAAGCGGTACTGTGAATCTTAAGTATTTCATGGAAACTAAATCGGTGGAATTGGGGGGCGTGGAAATCAGTGCGGAAAAAGAACAACGCCGTACCGAATCCAGAGTGTCGGTTGTTTCTGTAACTCCTATTGAAATGAAGCGCATGCCTTCTATCGGTGGTGAACCTGATATTGCCCAGTATTTGCAAATGCTACCCGGTGTTGTTTCAACCGGCGATCAGGGTGGCCAGGTAGTAATACGTGGTGGTACCCCTATACAAACCAAATTTTTATTGGATGGTATTACCGTCTATAATCCGTTCCACTCCATTGGTTTATTTTCGATTTACGAAACGGATGTAATTAAAAACGTTGACGTTTATACCGGTGGTTACCCCAGCCAATATGGAGGTCGTATCTCGGCGGTGGTAGATGTTACAACCAAGGATGGTAACCGTAAGAAATTCAGCGGTAAGGTGGGTGCCAGTCCGTTTATGGCGCATGCACTTTTAGAAATACCGGTAATTAAACTGAAAGAGAATAGTAAAACCAGTGCTTCGCTAATACTAAGCTCCAAAGTGTCGTATCTCGACCGTAGTTCTAAAGCTCTTTATCCTTATGCCGGTAAACAGGGCTTGCCTTATTCGTTCTACGATTTCTATGGCAAGTTTTCGCTTAGTACCGGCCAGGGCAGCAAATTCAACATCACCGGATTTAACTTCCGCGACATTGCAGCTTTCTCGGCAGCACGTTACCAGTGGAACACGTTTGGTATTGGGGGGAATTTTTTAGCGGTACCTAAAAATTCAAACCTCTACTTCAATACACACTTTAGCTATTCGCAATACGAAATTAAACTTACTGAAGCCGATAACCTGCCACGCCGCAGTTTAATAGGTGGTTTTGATATAGGTATGGACTTTGTGTATTACCTGAAACAAGGCGAGTTAAAATACGGCTTGGTTATAGAAGGTAACCGCACCGAACTTTCGTTCTACAATACCAGTAACCTGCAGAAATTTGAGCAGAACCAAAATACCACTGACCTGGGCGCTTATTTCATGCTGCACAAATACATCAAAAAGTTTGTGATTGAAGCCGGTGCCCGCCTGCAGTATTACTCCAATATTTCTGCCTTCTCGCCAGAACCGCGCCTGAGTATGAAGTATAACATCAACGATTATGTGCGCCTGAAACTGGCAACCGGTATGTATTCGAAAAACTTTAACAGCGCAAAAAGCGACCGCGATGTAGTGAACCTGTTTACAGGGTTTCTAACCGGGCCGGATGAAGTGCCTGTAGATGCCACCGGCAATACCAACAAGTACGATAAAATTCGCAATATGCAGCGCAGTGTTCACGCCATTTTTGGCGTGGAGCTGGACCTGCCTAAGAACGTAACCGTAAATATTGAACCTTACTACAAATATTTCTGGCACTTATTGAACGTTAACCGCTTTAAGCAGTTCAACGATGACCCTAATTACCTGATGGAAAAGGGTGATGCGTATGGACTGGATATAATGGCTAAATGGGAGTTTAAGGGGCTGTTTGTTTACGGCACTTACTCCTTAGCTTGGGTGCATCGTAACGATGGAGTGCAAACGTACCCACCGCATTTTGACCGTCGCCACAATGTAAACCTTATGGCTTCCTATACGTTTGGTAAAAAGAAGGATTTCGAAGTTTCGGTGCGTTGGAATTTTGGATCCGGTTTCCCTTTTACCCAAACACAGGCATTTTACGAAGCGCTTAATTTTAACGATGGAATAAGTACTAACTACACCAGCAACAACGGAAACCTGGGTATACTGTATGCTAATAAGATCAACGGCGGTCGTCTGCCTACCTATCACCGTATGGACGTGGCTTTCAAAAAAATCTTCAATATCAAGGATAAACTGAAGATTGAACTGAGTGCCAGCGTAAGTAATGTATACAACCGCAAGAACATTTTCTACTTCGATCGTGTTACCTTTACCAGGGTAAACCAGTTGCCGGTTATTCCAAGTCTGGCCTTATCGTTTGCCTTTTAATTTTGCAGGTATATGACACGCTTGGTGCTTCTTTTGCTAATGGGGTTTGCAGTAGGGCAAGCCTATGCTACAGCTGATACGGCCCGCTTTAAGATGATGTTGTGGGGCGATAAAATAGGTGAACTGGTGGTTGTACACCAGGTAGCTGCCGATGGCACGGAAACGTATGTAGCCGATTCAAAAAATAAAGCCACCATTCTTTGGGTAGACCGCGAAAACATAACCCATTACGAGGTGGTGTTTAAAAACGGGAAGCTTTTTTCGAGCAATTACCGCGAAGTGGAGAATGGTAAGGTAAAACGGTGGTCGGTAATTAAACTTGATGGCACTACCTACCGCGTGGATGGATACAAGGGTAAGCGAACTTTTACCGAGGCACCTCAATATTCAGTTTTAAGCCTTTATTTTAAAGATGTTTCCAAGGTAAAGCGCTTGTTTTATGAGGCGGAGGCCGATTTCGTGGACCTGGAAAGCACAGCCCCTAATTCGCTGGAGTTTAAGTCGAGCGATGGTAACCGCAGTGTATATTTCTTTGTCAACGGCAAACTACAGCGCGCTGAATTTCATGTAAGTATTGCTACAGTTAAAATGGAACGCATCTGATAACCAGTTATAGATTTAAAAAGTTAGTATGACCGAATACGAAAAGAAATTAGAAGAACTGCGCCGCCAGAAAGAGCAGGCCCAGCTATTGGCTATGGCCGAGTTTAAAACTTTTGTGGAGCAAAATTACCCCGGGGCGGTAGGTACACCAAGCGGTTTACACTACATTCTTGAAACGCCCGGTACAGGTAATGCGCCTCAGAAGTTTCAAAATGTAGCGGTGCACTATACCGGCATGCTGGTAAACGGCACGGTGTTCGATTCTTCGTACCGCCGTAACCAGCCTATTGTATTTCCAATAGGCGCCGGACGTGTTATTAAAGGCTGGGATGAAGGTATAGCTCTGCTTAAGGAAGGAGGGAAGGCAAAACTGATTATCCCTTATTTTCTCGCCTATGGCGAACAAGGTCGCCCACCCGTAATACCTGCAAAGGCTACGCTTATTTTTGATGTGGAACTGGTAAAAGCCGGCTAAACCTGTATTGTTATTTTTGCGCGTTTTTAAAATGTAAAGCATGTCACGATTTCATAAGTTAAAAGTTGCAGAAGTGAAGAATGAAACAGCCGATGCAGTATCGGTGTCGTTTCAGGTGCCTGATGATTTAAAAGGTAACTTTAACTACTTACCGGGCCAGTATACAACACTTAAGTTGGTAGTAAATGGCGAAAATGTAAACCGTAGCTATTCCTTTTGCAGTTCACCCTTTGCCAATGAGTTGCCGACAATCGCTATCAAGCGTGTAAGTGGTGGAAAAGGCTCTAACTATATCAACGATAATTTTAAGCCGGGATTAGAGGTGGAAGTAATGGAACCTATGGGCAACTTCCATTCGGTTATCAGCGAAAGCAACAGCAAGCATTATGTGTTGTTTGCCGGTGGTTCTGGTATAACCCCGGTATTCTCCATTTTGAAATCTGTTTTAACCAGGGAGCCCAATAGTAAGGTAACCTTGTTTTACGGAAACAGGAACGAAAACAGTATCATTTTTAAGGACCGTTTGGAAGGTTTGCTTGCGGCCAATACCAACCGCCTAAAGGTGGTGCATATTTTCGATGCCCCGCTAAATGCTGCTCATCCTTATAGCGGTTTTATGGTAAAGGATATGGCGCTGAAATTGCTGCGCGAAAACACCGATCTTAATTTTCAGCAGGCCGAGTTTTTCATTTGCGGTCCAACGCCGATGATGAAAGAGGTTGAAAGTGCACTGCAATTGTTAGGTATACCCAAAGAACGTTTGCATATTGAATACTTTACAGCCAAGGCTGAAGAAGACAAGCAATCGGCCGATGTAGGCTCGGTTGCTAAAAGCGAAGTGCCTTTTACAGGCAAAACACGCGTAAAAATTATCTACGATGGCCGCGAGGTGGAGTTTGAAGTGAGTGAAAAGGAAACGGTATTGGAAGCAGCGTTGGATGCAGGTTACGATCCGCCCTATTCCTGCATGGTAGCAGCTTGTTGTACTTGCCGTGCTAAATTGCTTTCAGGTAAGGTGGAGATGGATGACCGCGAAAGTCTTACCGACGCAGAAATTGCTAAGGGTTACGTACTAACCTGTCAATCGCACCCTAAGAGCCACGGCATTGTGCTCAACTACGATTTATAAATTACAGAGAAGCGATATAAAAAAGCCGAAGAATATTCTTCGGCTTTTTTGCTAGTAGTTAATCACCAAAAAACAAGTTGCGTAATTCGGGGGCATCTGCTGCCTTCATCCGCCCGGCCAGCACAAGACGCAATTCGCGGCGGCGCATAGCCATTTCATGTTGCTTTTTTTCCTCGGCGGTCTCAGGTATCAGGGGGGTAACCTTTTTGGGGCGGCCATTGCTGTCGAGTGCTACAAAGGTGTAATAGGCTTCGTTACACTTATAGCGTGTTTGTGTCGGAAGGTTTTCGGCCCATACTTCTGCGTAAATTTCCATACTGGTATTAAAACAGCGGGTAACCTTCGCTTCAATGGTTACCACATCACCAATTTTAATAGGATTCTCCCACGATACATTATCTACCGAAGCAGTTACTACAATTGAGTTGGAATGTTTGCCACCGGCAATAGCGCAGGCTATATCCATCCAGTGCAAAATTTTACCTCCACGCAGATTATTCAGGGCATTTGTGTCGTTGGGTAACACAATCTCCGTCATTATAGTTGTTGATTCCTTCGGTGTTTTTCCGTGCTGCGTCATTTATTCTTTTGGTTTAGTTGCTCCGTAATGATATTCAAACAGCGATACGCTTTTCCGGAGTTTATCCAGGGTTACTTCGCATTTCATATTGCTGATGGCTTCCTGTTTATTGGCCGATTTAAAGACCATTCCGGTGCCTGTCAGCCGCTCTTTCGCTATACCGTGATCGTACAGGTATTTTACAATTTTAATAGCACGCATAATATCAGGCCGCAGATAAGGTTTCTTTACCAGATCCTGTTTTAGCTTTCTGAATTCGGGCATTGAATCTATGAACTGCATAATCGAATCATCGCGCGTGCGGTTGTATTCGCCTTCGTCCGACCAGCCATTTACCTGTGCATGTATATCCGGATTAATCTGTAGCCATTGCAACAGATTGCTTAGCGCTTTCAGGTTTTGTTCGCCTTCCAGGTCGGTAATGTTAGGCCGATAGGTAAACACGGTGCTATTGGTTGTTTCGTCTAATTCAAGAAACTGCGAATCAACGCCAAGTGCTGTGCGGTCGGCTGCATTTATGTTCAATACGGTTGTATGCGCACTTTCGCGCAGATATTCGATCGCAAACTTACGCATAGCCGTTTCCGTTATCGGCATTATGCTATCGGGCAATGTTTGGAAATAAGTTTCGGAACGGAAAGGCCAGTACTTGATTACCCAGTCAGGATAAGCGAGTGTTTGGGTAATGTCCGAATATTCTTTTTTGAACTTCAACTTGCCCGCATTCAGCATTGTTTCATTCATTAGGGTTTTATCCAACCGCAGCAATTCGTCGGTTACAAACTGGTAAGTTGTAAACAATTTGTTTTTATCGGGCCGTATAACAACCCTGAAAATGGCACTGAAACTGTTAGCCTCGTATTGAAACTGTAAAAAGTTGCAGCCCATTTTACGTGCCTTCGCCTGTATAAAATTGTTTTTATCATTCAGTACCGAACTAAGCAGGTAGGCCATATAGCTTAACTGCCCATTGGCATTACTGCCCGGAAATTGCCAGCAAATCTGAAATTCCGGTTGCGTAGTGTTGGTTTCTACTACAAACTGCGTAGTATAAAGCATGGGTTTAAAATCAACTACGCGAATGATGGTTTCTGGGTCAAAATCGGTGCGGTAAACGTTTCGGTAAGCGTTTTCAAAGTATTCCTGGAATTTAACAGGAGCTACAGCGCCGGCAACACCAAAAAGTGAATTACCGGGCACGTATAGTTTGCGATAAAAAGAGTTTACCACCTGCGTATCAAGGGTTGGCAGAACGGCCGGGTCGCCTGTTATGTTGATGCGGTAATACCCATTTCTGTAAACGTGGCGGTTGATCTTCTCCTCCAATTCCTTGCTCTTATCCGTTTTGGCCAGCTCATTTTCTTTTTGGCGTGTTTCAACAGCTTTTGCCAATTCCTCGGGTAATACAGGAGCTGTAAAAATGGCACTGCGTAGTAACTGCAGATAAATACCGGTAAATGCCGGCGGACCCGAGATTTGGTAAATAGTTTGTTCGGGGGTGCACCAGGCTGTAAAAGCGGTGTTTTGCATGGATACGCCCATGGAACCGGAACGCAGCGCACTGGCCACACGCTCGGCAAGAGCGGTTTGTATGAGATTCGCACTGCCGCTGGAAGTGTCGGTCTCATACGTGCTGCCCGCGCGTATGTGAAGGCTTACTTGCACGTTAGGCGCACCCGGTTTGGGATATATCACCGAGTTCATGCCATTGGGCAACTTTATGTAATAAAGTCCGCCGTAAGAACTGGTATCAAGTTGTGCAGTTGCAGAAAATGCAAGTACGAGTAGGAAAACGGGCAAAACCCGGCGCAGTAGCCTCATGGGGCAAATTTTGGAAATACAATTCTTTCTTTCAAATTTGTTTTGCTTAAAAGAACCGGTTCATGAAAAAAATAGGTTTCCTTATCCTGGCTGCTGCTGCCATATCCATTCAGCTCTCATCGTGCAGCAAGTGCTACGAATGCGACTTTGGTAATTCCGATGTGCGCGAATATTGCCCAAAGGATTTTCCGGATAAAGCCGACGGCCTTAAAATGACCATCGACGCCTATCAGCAACAAGGTTATAAGTGCACCGCTAAATAAGCGATGTGCGTTGTTGTATTGTCATTTAGTTATTAACTTCAAATTTCCTGTTTTAATACCCCTGTGTTAATAGGGACTATGGCTAATTAAAACGGGGTATATTCGCATAGGCTATGCGTTATACAAACAGTGTTACTTTAGGAGAAGCTATCGATAAGATGGTGAAGGAGTTGCGCCTGAAGCCACGCATGGATGAAATGCGTATCAAACAAGGTTGGGAACGCATTATGGGCAAGCCCATTGCCCGCTATACCTCCAATCTTTCCTTAAAAGGGGGCAAGTTGTATGTGAAAATTGATAATGCACCCCTAAAACAGGAGCTTACCTACGGTAAGGAAAAAATACGCGATATACTGAACAAGGAGTTTAGTGCTGAAGTGGTAAAAGAGGTAATTGTTTATTGATTACCGCACTACCAAAGTATCCGCACAAAAATACCTTCTGCACTGCTACTGCCTCACCGCGTTTTCCTTCCTGCCATACCTCCTTGGCAGGCATAATTACTATTATTCAATCACTTATTTTTTCACTTAAACTAATTGCCATGGATAGCTTATTAACTGCTGGTGCGCCCGTTACGGCCGCTGAAACGCTCAATGATCTCAAAAAACTGCAGCTGGAATGCGAGGATAAAATTAAGCGCAACCTTACCTGCATCAAACAGTTCCGGGAAAACGATGGCCGTATCAGCCCGTCGTTGAAATTTAAATACGATCTGAAGGTAGCAGATCTTCAGAAGAAAAATGTTGCACTGCAGGCTAAACTTGAAATCTGCTCGGCCGAATGGGAGCGTTTGAACAATCAAACCGAAGCAAATTTAAAGAGTAGTGCTGATGGCCTTAAAACCGAAAGCCGTCTCTAGTTGGCATTATCGCTTGCCTCCTAAGTAACTCTACCCGTTGTATTGCGTAAACGCCATACATGGGCGGCATGTCCCTTTAGGACAGTGCCGGGCATTATTGTGGAATAGTAGCGGTTTAGGAATCCCTGTTTAAAAATACATTCGTTATTGCAATGCGTAACGTACGGGTACTGTGGTTGTTTTTTATGTTGTTGTTGGGCCTTGGCCTAAAGGCACAGGAATTTGGCTTGGACAGCGTTCCGTACAAAATAGGCACGTACGACATCAAGAAGCAGATTAAGGTTACGGCTGTAGCAGCCAAACTGCAGGTTAATCCACAAATTATCGTCAAGCTCAATAAGTTACGCAACGTTAATCAGGATCTTGTTCCCGGTCAACGCATCAAAATACCTGTTTATCCCAAGGGCTATAAATACACCCCCGAAACAGTGGTAGTGCACAAAACGCCGGAACTGGATAGTGCTGCTATCAAACTCTTGTATGGCGAGGAAGCAAAAAAATCGGAAGAACCTGTCATACTTCCTGCCTTAACTACCGAAGAAGCAACTAACCGCCTTTCTATGGTGGATGTGATGCTGGAGATGAACGAGGCTATGCTCCAGGGCATTCAGGCCAGCATTGATACGCTGAACCTGCCGGATAACGATAAACCGGTAGATGAAAAAAATATCCAGGCTTTGCTGCAGAAAATGAAGCGCGCCCGCGACAAGGTGTTACTGATGCCTTATCTTGAACATATTCAGGATAGCCTTACCCAGGAAATGGTGCAGTTGAAGAATGAAAGGATTATTCTGAACAAGATCCTTACACCTGAAAGTGTGGCAAAAGCCCAACAGGATAGCGTAGTGGCTGTATTGGATACAGCGGCCGTAGCACAGCTGAACCCGGTTGATACAGTTAGCGCAGAAGCAAAGGAAATGGAAGCGCTTGCCATTAAAGACGATGTAGCCAAGGATGATAACAAGAAGATCGAAGTGAAGCGCAATGAGAAGCGCAAAAACAAGTTTAAGGAATACTACCCTATGGACACGGTTATTATCTACGATCTGGGTCCTACCATCAGCAGTGCTAAAACCAAAACAGCCAATCCCGCTACCGATGTTAATCAGAAACGCAAAGGTAAGTGGGATACAGCAAGGGCTGAAAATCCTATCATCGATTCAGCCACGATAGCACGGTTACAGAAACCGATACAACTACCGGTTGATAGTAACGTTACTATGAAGATTCAAATACCTAATACACACGATTCGGTAATCATCAAAAGTATAAAGGTGCAAAAAGCTGCACCTAAAGATACTACCGCTAAAAAGCCGGAGGTATTGGCGGTGGACAGCAATGTACAGAAGAAGGACAGCGCTTTACTTAGTAATTTGGCGGTTGATACCGTAAAACGGGTTGATTCAGTTGGTGTTAGGCCTTTACCGGTGGTACTTGCGGTTGATACCGCCGTGCTGGATACACCGGCTACCGAAGTGGCCAGGGTAGATACGGTTGTTAAGCCCGTAGTAAAGAAAACCGCGCCAAGTGTAGGCGACATGGCCATTGCGGCGGCTGATAGTGTGAGGCACATTAAAGCCGAATTTTTCTATCGCCGTGCCCAAAAGGCAATGGGGGAGAAGAATTTCCGGAATGCGGAGCAATACTTGAAAAAGGCCGTTGAACTTTACCCTCGCCACTTTAACGCATGGTTTGCTATGGCCGAAATGGATGATCTGTTCGGCTCACAGGGTTTGGCGCTTAAAGAATATAAAATCTGTGCTACCATCGATAGCACGCAGCCTAAGCTTTATTACAACATGGGTAGCCTCTACCAGAAGATGAAGCGTAAGAGTGAGGCATACAAAGAATACGAAAAGGCGCTGGAATTGAACCCCGAGTACGTATTAGCCTTAATGGCCCAGGCCGAAATATTAACGGATTGGAAACAATACGAAGCTGCAACTTATAATTACGATAAGGTCATTAACCTCAATCGCACCTATCATTTTGCTTATAAGGCCCGCGGTCAGGTTAAATTAATGAGCCGTGATTTTGCTTCGGCAATTGACGATTTTACCCGCTTTCTGATTTTTGAAGAAACCGATCCTTCGGCTTACTACTACCGCGGCTTGGCAAAAATCGGCAACAACGAGCTAATGGAAGGCTGTCTGGATCTTTCCAAAGCGGCCGATATGGGCTATGTAGCTGCTCAAAAGGCTATCAAGAAAACCTGCGAATAGGTTTGCGGATTCCCTGCTGTTCAATAAAAGTAATGCTCATCCGTCTATCCTCTATCTATGGCGGAGCGTATCTATGATATTGATGTCAAAGAACTGAGTGGTAAGCCACTAAGTTGGGATGCTTATAAAGGCAAGGTTTTGTTGGTGGTGAACATTGCCAGCAAATGCGGGCAAACGCCGCAATTAGAGGTGCTGGAATCAATCTACAAACGTTACAAGCCGCATGGCTTTGAGATTCTGGCCTTTCCCAGTAACGACTTTAATCAGGAACCTAAGGAGGGAGATAAGATTGAACTGTTTTGTAAGGTTAATTATGGCGTTACGTTTAAGTTGATGGCCAAAGGCCATGTGCGTGGAAAAAATGCACAGCCCTTTTACCGGTTTTTAGCAGACAAAACGGCATTTTTAGGCTTAAAGGTGTATCCGTGGTGGAATTTTCATAAATACATTATCGGCAGGAATGGAGAAATAGTGACCTTTTTTAACCCCTTCCGATACCCCGATAACGACAAAATTACCGCTTGCATTGAGCGGGAATTGGCTAAAAAGGCTGTTGATAATAAAAAAACAGGGGGGCACGGAAATTGATGAAGTGGGTTACTTTTGTTTTCCTGTTTTTGGTAAGCGATTTTAAAATTCTAAAACATAACAAACTATGGCAGTTCAATTAACCGATAGCAATTTCCAGACTACCGTACTGGATAGCAACAAAGTGGCAATTGTAGACTTTTGGGCAGAGTGGTGTGGTCCTTGCAAAGCAATCGGCCCAATCATCGAAGAAATTTCTAAAGAGTACGAAGGCAAGGCAATTGTAGGTAAGGTTGACGTTGACAATAACCCTGAAGTGGCTATGAAATACGGCATCCGTAACATCCCTACTATCCTGTTCATCAAAAATGGTCAGGTAGTTGATAAGCAGGTAGGTGCAGTGCCTAAAGCTAATCTGGTCGCTATGCTCAGCAAGCACCTTTCGTAATTGCTTTCTGCAAATAAATTTTCAAGGGCTGCCTAATTGGTGGCCCTTTTTTATTTTTAGCAAATCAGTAATACCAATATTGGTTACTTAGCGTTCCTTAAGCCGATGTTAGAACAACAACATTTTCCCGAAATAGAGAACCTTGAACTGCTTGCAAAACAAGTGGTGGAAGGGTTTATTATTGGTTTGCATAAATCACCTTTCCATGGTTTTTCGGTAGAGTTTGCCGAACACCGCTTATACAACCCCGGCGAAAGCACGCGCCATCTGGATTGGAAGGTGTATGCCCGCACCGGCAAAATGTTTGTAAAGCGCTACGAAGAAGAAACCAACCTGCGTTGCCAGATAGTGATTGACGCCAGTAGCAGTATGTATTTCCCGCGCGATGCCGGGGTGAAAACCAACAAACTCCGTTTCTCTATTCTTTCAGCAGCAGCCCTTATCAACCTGCTGAAGCGCCAGCGCGACGCTGCCGGTCTCAGTATTTTTACAGATAAAGTGCTGGTGAATACAGGCGCAAAAAGCAGTACCAAACACCACCAGATGTTGTATGCTCATCTGGAAAACCTGCTGCAACAATCCCCTTTAAATGTAACTACCGATGCCGCACGGAGCCTGCACGAAATTGCTGATACGGTGCACAAGCGCAGTATGATTATCATTTTCAGCGATATGTTTGATAACATGGACCACAATAGTGCCGACCGCCTGTTTGCCGCCCTGCAACACTTGAAATATAACAAACACGAAGTGGTGCTGTTTCATGTGGTAGATAAAAGCAAGGAACTGGAATTTGAATTCGAAAACCGCCCTTATCAGTTTATTGATATGGAAACTGGTGAGAAGGTGAAACTGCACAGCAATCAGGTAAAAGAGTTCTATGTGCAACAGATGAAACGCTTTGAGCAGGAACTAAAACTGCGTTGCGGACAGTATCAAATAGATTTTGTAGAAGCCGATATAAATAACGATTTCCGCCAGGTGCTCCTGCCTTTTCTGATGAAGCGCACCAAAATGTTATAACCTTGGCACCAGGATATATTAAAAAAGCAGGCTAAGGCCTGCTTTTAATATATCGGTAGTTGTTCGCTATCTTATCAGTGTTACGTTGCCTTGTTTTTCAACGGTATTACCGCTGGTGCATTCGCCTTTAACCAGGTAAACATAGGTGGCAACTTCGGCAGCCTTGCCATTTACTTTGCCATCCCAACCATCGTTCACATCTTTCGAATCATAAACCAGGTGGCCCCAGCGGTCATAAACACGGAAGTATTCCAGTTTACGTAATCCTATACCGCGCACAAACAGTTTATCATTTAATCCGTCTTCGTTCGGTGTAAAGGTGTTCGGAACAAAAATCCAGTTAGGATCGCAACCTACAACCCGTATTTGAACCGAGTCCAGCGCTTTGCATCCAAACTCGTTGATCGCAGTTACATATACCGTTTGAGTTTGATTGGCGGTAATAAATGGACGGCGGCAGGTTACGCAACTCAGCGAATCTGCAGTTGGGCTCCATTGATAATTGATATTACCCGGTGAAGCAGCATACAACTGAATAGTAGTGCCAACGGCAACCGTCTGGTCGTCGCCTGCTTCCAGATCCGGGGTTGCGCCAATGGTTACATGCACTACATCAGTATCAGGTATGCAGGTTGAACTGCTCACAATCACCGAGTAGTCATAAACTCCCGGTGGAGCTATCAAGGTCGGATTTTGAATGGAATTATCATTCAGGTATAAACCTGGTACCCAGTTGAAGGATGTATCATTATTGCTTCCTTCGTAAAGAGCCGCATGCAATGGTATGCTGGTACCCTCGCAAACCAGTACGGTGTCTTCAAGAATATCCGCATCAACTTTGCTGATGGTATAAACCCGCACTATACGTGATATACTACAACCGGTAGCATTGGACCCTGTTACACGATAGATGGTTGTATCCGGAGGCCATACCTTTGGATTTACCAGGTTGGTGTCGTTAATAAACTGGTTAGGTGTCCAAACGGCAGCTGTAACATTTGGTCCGGCTGATAATTGCAGCGTATCATTAGGACAAATACGGTACGAAATACCGGGGAAGATTTGTGGTAACGCATCTACATTCACCAGTATGGTATCCTTAGCCTGGCATCCCAGATTGGTGGTGGCAGTCACGTAGTAAATCATCGTATCTGGTGCCATGCTTATCGGGTCGCGGCAGGTATCGCAGGTTAAATAAGTCTGGCTCATATTCGAGGTCCATTGAAAATGGTCCCCTACCGGCACATTAAATTGTATATAGTTACCCTTACATACCGTGGTATCCGGAGGCAGATTAGGATAAGGGATCAATCCTACTACAACGGTATCAACCGGATAAGCTACCACGCAGCCTACACTATCTGTTAGCGTATAAACCGGGTAGTAATTACCTACATTGTTATAGGTGTGGGTTAAGTTAATCGTATCCTGGAAAGAAACACCATCGCCTAAATCAGCTACGATGTTTACTGTGCTTTGTACTGAACCACTTATAGTTACAGTCAGTGGAACACATCCGCTGTCAGGCACAAGTGTAAAGTTACCTATAGGCCCGCGAACGCGTATCAAATCAATATACGTAATAGTGTCAACACAACCCGAACTATCCCAGGCTATTAAGGTAACGTCGTAGTCACCCGGGAAGAAATAAACGTGCAATGGTTCGAAGGCAGTACTGGTATCGCCATCGCCAAAATACCATAGCCACTTCAAATCGGTCCTGTTGGTAGTATTATAAAACTGAACCGGGAATGGCGGACATGGCGCAAAGTTGGTCGTTACATAAAAATCGGCAATAGGAGTATCTACTTGTATTGGCGTAGGAACGATTAATGTATCTGAACATCCTCCCACGCTGCTAACGATCAGCATTGGATAGTAGGCGCCTGATTGTGCGTAAGCATGTGTAGGGTTTTGATTGGTACTAGTCGTATTGTCGCCAAATATCCAATCATAACTCAGCGCTCCTGCACTTACTCCTGTACTAAGGTTGTTGAATTGCAGGCTTTCTCCTGGACAGGCTATGCTGTCTACGGTAAAGGCTGCTGTAACTTCGCGGCCGGTTACAGTTAAAGTGGTAGACGCTCTACATCCATTATCGTCAACAACGGCTAAACGAATCGGATGCGCACCCGAAGTGGTATAGGTATAGCTTGGGTTAATTATAAAGGCGCTGTCACCGGGCATCAGCACCCAGGTCCAGCTAACCACGTTACCCATAAACGAAGTACTGCTATCCATTAACTGAACATTCAACGGTATACAACCTGTAAGCGGTTGGGCAGTTGGTTTCACTTTAACACCATATACAGTTATGTAATTAACTTTTACTATGGTATCTGAACAAAGTTGACCGGGATTGATAATTAGCGTTACAGTATATTGACCTGTATCGGTGTAAACGTGTGTCGGTTTCTGAGCGCTGCTTAAAGGCGAGCCATCGCCAAAATCCCAGGTCCATGCACTGGCAAAAACCGATGAGTCTGAAAAGGCAACCGTAAGATTATAACATCCGCTGGTCTTATCGCTTCCGAAGCTGGCGGCAGGTGTACCAATAGGTAACTGCTTCTTGGTTGAATCGGTGCAACCGGTTACGGAGTTGTAAACCACAAGTGTTACCGTGTAGTTACTCTGACTTGGGAAGGTGTGCGTTGGGCTTTGTTGAGTGGAGCTGCTGCCATCGCCAAAATCCCAGAACCATGAATCGGCTCCTATTGATGTATCGCGGAAATCAACCGTGGTGGGGCTGCTGCAATTAAAATCGAACAGGAAATCGGCACGCGGCACTACTATTTGAATGTATTTTACTTTAACCAGCGTAGCGCTGCAACCCTGGTTAATTACGGTTAAGGTTATATCAAAATGCCCTGTATCAGAATACTCATGAGTTGGTGAGAACAAAGTACTGGTTTGGCCGTCACCAAAGTTCCATAGATAGGTGGTCTGAGGACCTGTGTTTAGGGTATTATTTGTAAAAGTAATGGTGTTGTTTACGCACTGTATAAGTGGGTTGGCCGTAAATGCAGGACTTAGCGTTTGGCCAATTTTAATACTGTCGGGCAATGTATAGGTGCTGGTGCAGCCTTCCTGGTTGGTAATAGTTAAGGAAACAGCAAAGGTTCCTGCATTGGCGTATACATGTAAAGGATTCGCCGTTGAGGCAGTTCCGCCATCGCCAAAGTCCCAGGCATAGCTGGTAATTGGCCCGTTAGAGGTGCTGCTATTAAAAAAGTGCAGCAATGTAGGTGCACAGCCATGGGTGGAATCTACGGTAAACAGCGCATTGATATCACCAATGTGGATGTAACCCGGACGACTGTATGTACTTACACAACCTGCGCTGTTGGTTACACTTAATGAAACCGCAAAAACACCGGTTGAATTATAAGTATGTGGTGGGTTAGCCGTGGTAGCAGTTCCCCCGTCTCCAAATGTCCAGTTATAGCTGGTAGCGCCTGGTGCGCTACTGTTAAAGTTAATGGTTAGTGGTGCCGTACAATCCGATGTGTCCGGGGCTGAAAAACTAACCGGTACAGGCGTTGTTACATTAATATAGTTAGTTGCGGTATACGAATCACTGCAACCATTGTAGGTTACCGTTAAAGTAACAGTGTAAGTGCCGGTATTGGCGTAGGTATGCGTAGGGTTTTGGCTGAAGGAAGTGCCGCCGTCGCCAAATGTCCATGCCCACGAAGAGGCATAATTTGAAGTATCGGTAAATTGAACGGCAGTACCCGAACAGGCATTGGTGGTATTGGAGGTAAAACCGGCTTGTACCACGGTAATTTCTACATGTGTAAAAGCTGTATCCTGGCAACCGAACGGGTCGGTAGCTACTACATACGGATCGTAAATACCCGTTGTGAAAGATTGCGTAGGGTTTTGTTGCGACGAAAATCCGTTGCCGAAATTCCAGTTATAGTTTACAGCACCGTTGGGCGAAGAGCCTGAAGATGCAAAAACTACGGAAGTAGGAGAGGTGCACGATTGTGTAGGGCTGGTGTTGGTAATATTTACAGTGGGCCCTGCACCAATAGTTACAAAATTTGGTATGGTAAAACTGGTTTGGCAGTTATTTGTATCGCGTACAATTAGCGTTACGTTATAGGAGCCTGCTGTGCTATAACAGTGTTGTGCGTTATAAGCGCTGATAGGCAAACCGCCGTCGCCAAAGTTCCATACCGCTTCCGCAATAGGGCTTTCGCCGGGTATCGAGGTATTGGTAAAGTGTACCATATGGCAGGGCTGTACGCAGCCACTGTTGTCGGCAGAAATAAAATTAGGCGATGCCGGAACAAACACACGTATCTGCTGGTAACAGGTATCGTGTAAGCCTCCATTGCTAATTACGTGCATGACGTTATAAATGCCCGAACTGCTATAAGTGGCTGTTGGAGTTACTGAAGTGGAGGTGTTGCCGTTATCAAATTCCCAGTAGTGGGTCGCGCCCCCTCCTATTTGCTGGGGAGTAAATACCACATTAAAAGGGGGGCAGCCCTCTGTTGCCGATGGGCTGAAAGCGCAATTAAGCTGGGCTTTCAGGGTCACAAACGTGCCCAGGCAAAACAATAAGATTAGCGTAAAAGTCCTTCTCACTCGTTGCTTGTTCTTCGTTAACTAATAAGATGCAATACTTTCCGGGATGTTGCATCCTTCCTCAAATTCCAACCGGATATACAGATTTAAACTGTTTTAAGCTTTAAATGTTTCAAACCCTCCGACACGGTTTTTAACAGTTTTTCGCCTTGTTTTCCGGCTTTATGAATAAACCGGATTCCTGCATCTAAGTCAATATACCCATAATTTACATGCCATGAAAAAAATATACCTCCTCATTCTTGCCGCTTTTGCCGTTTTTCTCTCTCAAAATAGCCTTGCACAGGCAAGCATTGGCGAAGCATATCCTAATCCCTTTCGCGATAAAGTTACTGTAGAAATACCGGCAACGGAAAATGATTTTGTAACACTTGCAGTTTATGATGTATTAGGGAACGAAGTATACAAGCTGAACCTTGTAACATACAAGCAAAATGGAGTTATAAATATTGAACCGGGTGCCGATAAGAAGCTCGAAAATGGCGTTTACTTCCTGAAAGTAGCCTGCGGTGAGCAGGTAAAAACCTATCGCCTCATCCACCGCGATTAACCGTGCAGGAGCATATGAAAATTTCGGTTGCTTAACGCAAAAACAATTTAGTTTGCGGTATGAAGCAATTCTACATTCTGGTTTCTTTCATCTTTACCCTGCAGTTGGCGCAGGCCCAACAGTTTGTATCACCTTATAAACTTAGCACCCAGGTCGATATTCCGCTGGCATTTACCTCGGTAAGCTTTTT
This sequence comes from Chitinophagales bacterium, assembly GCA_044225825.1. Classification (GTDB taxonomy): domain Bacteria; phylum Bacteroidota; class Bacteroidia; order Chitinophagales; family LD1; genus Bog-950. The sequence continues at coordinate 182,342 of JBGAIB010000001.1, read as the reverse complement.
AACCGGCGGTTACCTCATCGGTACCACTCATAAACTGCCGCCTAGGGAACAGTTGCTGAATCTTAACCGCACCGAGGTAAACAGATTCGACCGTGGAGCTACCAAACAAAACTCACGCATTGCAGCATACACCAGCGATGCACTTTTATATGCATCTATAGCCCTGCCATTGGCCCATTTGGCTAACCGCAATTCGAGGAAAGATTTTGGCAAGGTAGCAGCGATGGGTGCCGAGGTGTTTGTCCTGAACCTCGGTGTTACCGAATTGGTTAAGAATGCAGTAGGACGAAAACGCCCCTTACTCTATAATCCCGAGGTGCCTATCGAGCGTAAATGGAAACGCGATAATTTTAAATCCTTTTTTAGCGGTCATACTTCTACTGTTTCGGCAATGAGTTTCTACTTTGCCCAAACCTATGCCGATTATAACCCTAACAGCAAGCTTAAACCTATGGTTTGGTCTATCTCAGCCGCCTTACCGCTTATTACCGGCTTGCTCCGTTACAAAGCAGGTAAACATTACTGGACCGACGTGATAGTGGGTTATGCTGTAGGTGCACTTATAGGAATAGGCGTTCCTTATCTGCACCGTACCATATTGCCTATGAACCAGTAAGTTCTACAGTAGCATGTTATAATTCCTGCGGCGGTGGTAACCGGTGGTTACTTTGTATTCCCTCATTTCTATATTCGCCTCCAAATTCAATCAGTATGATTCAGAACGTATCAGTTATAGGTGCGGGTACCATGGGTAACGGTATTGCTCACGTTTTTGCCATGAATGACTTTCATGTAAACCTCGTGGACGTTTCGCAGGAACAGTTAAATAAGGCTATTGGAACCACTACAAAAAACCTGGACCGCATGGTTCAAAAAGGGGCACTTACAGAGGACCAAAAAGCTGCTACGCTGAAAAACCTGAGCACTAATACAGGGCTTGAAAGTTGTAAGGACGCTGACCTTGTAGTAGAGGCGGCCACGGAAAATGTGGATATCAAGTTGAAAATTTTCAAACAGCTCGGCGATACCTGTAAACCTGAAACTATTCTGGCCAGCAACACCAGCAGTATCAGCCTCACAAAAATAGGCGCTGCTACTAATAGAGCAGATAAAGTAATAGGCATGCACTTCATGAATCCGGTGCCGGTAATGAAGTTAGTGGAGGTGATAAGAGGCTATGCCACAAGTGAAGATTGTTTGAAACAAATTATGAGTTGTGCGCGTAAACTGAACAAGATTCCGGTTGAGGTGAACGATTACCCCGGCTTTGTGGCAAACAGGATACTGATGCCGATGATTAACGAGGCCATTTATACCTTATATGAAGGTGTAGCAGGGGTAGAGGAGATTGATACAGTGATGAAACTGGGAATGGCGCACCCCATGGGGCCGCTGCAACTGGCCGACTTTATAGGCCTGGATGTTTGCCTGGCTATCATGCGTGTTTTACACGATGGGTTCGGAAATCCGAAATATGCGCCCTGCCCGTTGTTGGTAAACATGGTTACCGCCGGATACCTTGGTGTAAAAACCGGGGAAGGATTTTACAAATACACACCGGGTACGAAGGACCTTGTGGTATCTGATAGGTTTAGAAAGTAGGAATGGAACAACCCTGCTTTCGGCCAAAAATTGAATAAACCCAAAAACCGAGACAGGGATGAAATCAAAACTACTTACGCTGCTTCTGATTGCAGCAGCCATCGTTTCGATGGCACAACCAGCAACAAAAATTTGGTTTAACGAAGGCGACCTCCGCACAGGGGCTATCCGCAACTTTGCTACCGGGCAATACCTGGATTGCATTATGAATTGCCAGCGTATGATTGCGCAGGGTAATGCAGATGGATTAGTAACCGGCCTGATGGCTATGGCCTACGATTCGTTAACCAACGATGAAGCTGCGCAAAAAGCAAAATCGGAAGCAGCAAAATTTCAGGCCGATCAGGCTATTATAGCCCGCATGGCAGCCTCCGATCTTAGTCCCGAAATCTACAAGCGTACAGTAATGCGCACCGGTGCCGACTTTTATAATACCTCTAAATTCGATAGCAGCGAAGCCTACTTTAACCAGTATCTGGTGTTGTCGCCTAAAGATACTTTTGCATTGTTCTTTCTGGCTAACTCACAGTTTTACCAGGGTAAATACGAACAGGCAGTAGCCAACTACAAAAAAGTACTGGAACTCGATTTTCAGCGTGCCGACGTGCACAATCTGGTAGGTGTGTGCTATATGTTGCAAAATAATTACCTGAGTGCACGTGATTACTTTAGCCAGGCTGTTTTACTTGACAAGAACATGGGCGTTGCCTACTACAATATTGGCCGTGTGCAATTTGGCTTGAACGATAAAACGGCAGCGCTGCAAAACCTGAATACTGCTTATAGCTTATCGCCAAAGGATTCTAACATTGTAGCCCTGCTGAGCCAGATATACCTGGAACAACAGGACTGGAAAAATGCCGAGAAATATCTGGCCAAAATGTATGCGCTTAACCGCAACAACGAAAAAGTAGGCTGGAACCTGGTAAACATTGCCAAGAAAAACAATGATTACGAACACGCAGCTGCTTACCTGCAAAACATTATTCGTACCAGCCCTAAAAACCCGCAAGGCTATAACGAACTGAGCGACGTTTACATTACCATGGGTAGCTACGAGCAAGCCTTCAACAACTACGAAAACGCCATCACTAAGCTGGGCGAAAGCCGCGATCTGTTATACGGTGCCGGTATGTGTGCCAACAAAATCGGCATCTTTGGCAAAGCGGTTGAATATCTCAGCAAAGCCATCACCAACGATGCCAGCTATGCAAAGAGCTATAAAGAATTAGGCGATGCCTACATGGGTTTAGGTAAAAAGAAGAACGCCAAGAAGAGCTATAAAATGGCTAACAGCCTGGGCTATATTAAGGAGCAACAACCCACCAGTGCAGCACCACAGGGTGTAGTAGCCAAAAACTAATTAGGCAGGTGTAAAAACCTGGTCCGGAAGAGTCCTTCAATCTCGGTTCCAATAGAAAGCACCTCCACAAGGGGTGCTTTTCTACTTTTATTAGGCAGCAGCTAAACTTGTTCTTTCCAAAAAGTATGAGCAAATTTGAGATATAACCCGGCCGATGAAGCATGTGTACCTAACTCTGTTTGTGTTGTTGATGGCCTTGGGGGCTTTACATGCCCAGGGTCTCACCCAAACCATACGCGGAACCATTGTAGATAAGGAGTCGAACCACCCCGTGGAAGGAGTGAATGTCATCGCCCTGCGGGATTCCACCTTTCTGCGTGGCGCCAGCACCGATATAGAAGGCAACTTCCGGCTAGATAGCATTCCTGTTGGCCGTGTGAATATTGCTGCCTCTTTTATAGGCTATAAAAAGGTCTACATCCCCAATATCTTAACCAGCAGTAGTAAGGAAACCGTGCTTACTATTGAATTGGAAAATGATGTAGCCCAGATGAAGGAGATAGAAATTGTGGGCAATCGCAAGGGCGAAACCATTAACGAAATGGCAGTATTAAGCGCCCGGGCATTTTCCATTGAAGAGACGGAGCGTTATGCCGGTTCCCGCGGCGACCCGGCCCGGATGGCCAGCAACTATGCCGGTGTAAGCGGTACCGATGACAGCCGGAACGACCTGGTAATACGGGGCAACTCCCCCTTTGGGGTAATTTACCGCGTGGATAATGTGGTGATACCAAACCCTAACCACTTTGCTGTTGCAGGCAGCACAGGCGGCAGTGTAGCTATCCTGAATAACCGCATGTTAACCACCAGCGATTTTATGACAGGTGCTTTTCCGGCAGAATACGGTAATGCAGTAGCAGGTGTGTTTGATATACGTTTTAAGAATGGTAATAACCAACGGCACGAATACACCGTGCAGTTGGGGATGTTAGGTGCCGAAGCCTTTGGCGAAGGTCCGCTCGGTAAAAATACACGCGCCTCGTACATGTTTAATTACCGGTATGCTACGCTGGAAGGGCTGGTAAAACTGGGGATAGATATAGGCACCGATGCTATTCCCAAATACCAGGACCTGCAGTTTAAGTTGAACTTCCCAATGAAGAATGGCGATAACCTCAGCCTTTTCGGAATTGGTGGTTATAGTATGATCAACTTTATTACCAGCACTCGCAAAAAGCCTGAAGCCAGAGATATTTATGCCTCAAAAGATCAGGACGAGTATTTCCGTGCTGGCCTCGGCATATTCGGTGCCACCTATACGCATCAGGTAAACGATCATGAGTATTCGAAAATCTCGTTCGGCGTATCCAGCCAGTATAACAAAAACCACTTTGAACGCGTGATACGCCACGTGGATACCAGCACCGGTAATTTTGTGCTGGATACCATGTATAACAAGTTGAATTATCAGCTGCAGAACACCAAGTATTCGCTGTCGTTTATGCGCAACAACAAGCTAAGTGCGCGTAGTTCCCTGCGTTACGGGGTAAGTACCGAAATGTATCAGCCCATGTTTACCGACAGCATTTTGCTGGAGCCAATATTTAACATTGATGTGCCGAACTATGCCTGGAAGGTGCGTCTGAATTACCGCAGCGGATTCCATTTTTTGCTGGAACCTTACCTGCAATGGAAGTATGCCTTTAGCGAAAAAATATCGACGGTAACCGGTGTTCATGTGCAATACTTTACCCTTAATCATTCCGTAAGTGTCGATCCGCGCTTCTCCTTAAAATGGCAGGTGCGGCCCAATCAAAGCCTGGCCTTCGGAGCAGGTTTGCACAGCCAGCTCTTGCCCATGTATCAATACTTTATACAGGATGAGAAAGGCAGCCTTTATAATAAGAACCTGGATTTTATGCGCAGTTTCCATGTAGTTATGGGCTACGATGTATTCTTTAAAAAGGACATCCGCATTAAGGCCGAAGCTTATCTGCAATTGTTATGGAGCCTGCCGGTTGATACCATGGCCACCTCTTATAATATGCTCAACGAAGGCTCTGCCTTTGATCGCTTTTTCCCCGGTAAGTTGGTAAGTTCGGGCACCGGCCGCAATATGGGTGTCGAATTTACCCTGGAGAAGTTCTTTACCCATAACTGGTTCTTTATGTTCAGCGGCTCGCTATACGATAGTAAACTGCGCGGCAGCGATGGCGTGTGGCGCAACAGCGGCTTTAACGGTAACTATATTATGAATGCCCTGGGCACTAAGGAGTTTAAATGGGGCAAAAAGCGTATTAATACGATTGGTATTGGAGGTAAAGTAACCTTTGGAGGCGGGCAGCGCTACACACCGTACGATACGCTGGCAAGCCAGCAGCACGAAGATCCTGTGGTTATAGATTCGCTCAGGAATAGCAAGCAGTTTAAACCCTACTTCCGTTTCGATGTAAAGCTGAATTACCGCTGCAATACTAAACATGCCACGCACGAGGTGGGTATCGATCTGGTGAACGTAACTATGCAAAAGAATATTCTCCGGCTGCAATACGTTAATCCGGCTGAGCCTGCTAAAGAGGTTTACCAGCTGGGCTTCCTGCCTTTGTTCTATTACCGCGTCGATTTCGGCTTTACGCCCCGTAGCAAATAACCTGTTAAACCACAACAACACGTAACTTGTTGATTTAACATGATATTTCAGGTTTTCCTGTAACCTTTTATACCCTCTGCCGTTTACATAGGCAACTGCAGCACACACTTGCAGTTAGCTTAAGCACTACGGAACCGAGGTAGCGTCTCCCCTTACAGACAGTTGCCTAAAAGGAAATCATTTTAAAAAAACAACTGTAAAACAACGCAAAATGGAATTCAAATCGATCCGTAACACTGCTGTAGTAGCCTTGGCTTTAACCACCTTCGGCTTTACATCATGCAAGAAGGAAACACCGGCACCTGTAAAAAACAGCGAGCCAACCGCACAGGAAATTATGTTCGAGCAAACTTTCGATCAGGCTTTTTCTATCATGCAGGCCCTGAGCGATGGCTCTTATTTTAAAAACGATAATCTGGCTGCAGCACTGGGTTCAGATTGTGCCACGCTGACAGCTGATTCTTCGGTTTCCCCACACACCTTAACCATCGATTTCGGTACTACCGGCTGTGTGAACTCTGAAGGCCGCACGCTGTATGGCAAAATCATTATCTCTAATTACGATGTAAAACTGCGCCAGGCTGGCACCAGCATCGGTGTAACTTTTGACAACACCCGCAGCAACAATGTAATTGTAAACGGTACTGCTACTATTACCAACTCGGGCCCTAACGGCAACGGTAACATGGTATTCGACGTAGCTATCAACGCAACCGAAGAACTGTTAGTAAGCGGTAAGATCATCAACTCTATCGGTACCATGAGCTACGAATTCACTTCCGGTATCTCTACTGCTACCAAAGAGGATGACCTGCTTTCAGTAAGCGGTTCAATCGGTGGCAACGATCAGATTGGCCGTCACTACAGCGCTACTACCGGCACACCACTCACTAAGAGTCTTGCTTCCGGCTGTAACGTTTACTACACCGCAGGAACACTTACTATCGATATTCCGACTGAAGCTCCAAAATTATACGACTACGGCACAGGTGCTTGCGATGACATCGCTACCGTAACACAGTCAGGTGTAACTACCACTGTATCGCTGTCTCAATAGGATATTCTGTAACCACAAAGAAAAAGCTCCAACCGTATACGGTGGAGCTTTTCTCATTTAATCAACCAACACTTAAAAAACTTTTTGCCCTAGTTGCAGCGCGCTTTTAATAAACCAGTTCGGTTTTTCATTCATCACCAACGGAGACACAATCTCTACGGCTTTACCCATCATAGCATACGAACGCCGTATGCGGGCACTTATACCTTGGTTTGGTGTAAAATTATTGGCCAGGGCGGTGTTACTACCGGTTACAATATTTTTAGCCCCATGCAGGGCTACAGCAAAAAAGTGACGAAGCAATAACTGCCTATCCCGCGAAACAGCCGATAAAATGGCAATAGGCTCCTGCGCATTAGCGCCTCCCTGTTTTAGGTAACTGTAGCAGGACTCTTTTAAATCTTCATTGCTCATCACTCCGTATAGGGCATCTGCCAGTATATTGATGGTAGCGTTTTGCTGATGGCGCGTTTCGTAGAAAGCGCGTACGGCATCAGTTACCTGCTCTTCAATAGCAAAGTCCTCCACGCCAATTAACCTGTTCGCCAGGTTTTGTACATCGGTGAATGCAGCTGTCATACCACCCCCGGTTAAAGGGTGTCGCATATTCAGCGAATCGCCTAACAACACGGCACCCTGTTTTACCACGGGTGTAGCCGGTATAAGGTGGTTGGGCATAACCTTAAATTTGCCTTCTTCCACCGCTGCGTAGAAGGAAGGCAAGATTTGAGGTGGCAATTGAGGGCCTATGGTATTAAGGAGGTAATCGGTTAACTCGGGCGACTTACGTGGTGCTTCGGTCCATGGAAAATCAATCAGCATACGTGTTTCACTGCCGGTAATGGGGTATACCAGGCAGGGTGAGGGCTTCGCCACAATAACATGCCCATGCCCGGCGTAGGGCAGTTCGGCATCCTTCAATATCAAACCCAGGAAATAGCTGCTGACTCTTTTTTGGTTTTGCGATAACCGTTCACGGAAAATGGAGAACATTCCATCACAAACTACGGTCAGCATAGCACGAACGCTGCGTTCTTCCTTATTTTCTTTAGCGCTATATCGTACCCCGGTTACTTTACCGTTTTCTTCCATCAAATCAGTAACGGTGCCTTCCAGCAGGGTTACGTTGGGTGCTTGCAGCATCTGCTTGCGCAGGCTTTGTAAAAATTTTCCGTTTCTGAAGCCCCTGCCTGTTATGGCTTGCCCGTTTTCGTGTGGATAGGAAATGCGGAAGTTTTCGCCATTCATAAACAAGGCATAGCCTTCTACAGCCTGGGCATCTATGCCGGTCAAACTCTCCTCTAAACCCATTTCACGTAGTTTCAGCACCCCGCCGGGTTGCAATAATTCACCGATTATTACATCGCGCTCGGCCATGCTTTTTTCTACAACCACTACCTTGCGGCCATTACGGCCCAGGTAAGCGGCAAGGGAGGCACCGGCTACTCCCGCGCCTATTATACATACATCATAATCTGTATTCAATTCCATAGGTCTGCTTTAAAACAACACAGTCTCTTCCACAAAATGTTCCGTTATATCGGCCTGATTGTATTTCACATCATCCAGTGCTTCAATAATGCGGTTTAACCGTTTTTTGGTGAGTGCATAATTGGGGTCGCTTTCATTCAGTTGCTTGCGGATGTCTTCCACAAAGCCCTCCATGTATTTTTTCAGCGCTTCCATATCGTTGGTGCCCAACATCAATTTCGCGGCAATACCCTTGCGTATTTTTACCACCTCGGTGTAAACCTGGGGGTTATTGTAAATTTTAGCCAGCGTAGCCATGGCCATTACCTGCGGTATGGCACAAAAGCGGAATACCTGTGGGTCTTTGATCAGGTGCAGATACATAATACAGTTGCTTACATGCTGCAGCGCATTGGTCACCATTTCGTTAATGCAGGCTAAACTCTCCGGCGAGGAAGGCTTATCATGAAACTCCTCCAGTCTTTCGGCATACTTGCCCCAAATCTGCCGGGGCCAAAACACGCGGCCCAAATTCAGATCTTCGTAGTAATCACGAGAGATGTTGGTTTTCTGTAACAGCAAACCCATGGAGTTGGCTAATTCAGTTTCCTGCTGCAAACGCTCGCTTTCGCGGCCCGAAGCAGAAAATAGCGCAGAAAGACCTATCCCTACCAAACCTGCCACATAATGGCAATAGGTGTCGTAGTCGTAAAGCGAATTCACCTTCTTCTCCGCATAATCAGCCATGCCATTGCCCATGCGCTCACAAATGTCTGTTATCACCTGTTGGTAGCTTTCGTCCAGCGATAAAAACAGACCGATTACCTTATGGTAGTTAGCCAGCAAAGTGCGGTAATCATCGCTATCGCCTACACCTTTCAGGTTCCAGCCTTTTTCGTAGCTCTTCAGGTGAAATGCCCGTAACAGGGGCAAACGCTTCTCGGCCGGGTAGGTCATGTCGTCTTCTACCGAATCCAAACCACGTAATACCAGGTAAAACACGCAAACGGGGTCTTTCAATTCTTCAGGCAATTGTTGTATAACTACCGCAAACGATCTGCTAACCCGGTTAAGGGCAGCATAACAGAAATCGCGGTCACTCATCTTTCTAGCCAATATTTCCAGTGGCTCGGGATGATCCTTAGGGATGTTGCCGCTAAACTTAATTTTAAGCAGGGCCATTAATTCCGACGGTCTGTAAACCGACTTTACCAAGTCCTTTACCATGCATTCAATTTTTGGGTTATTGTCGCGAATATTTCGCTAAGCGAATATGTGCGTATTTTTCGCAAGTACCCAAGCGAATTTTTCACAATTCGCTGTGAATTAACATAAAAACCTATAAATCAACTTATAAGGTCGCTTGTGAAGCAGCTAAACTGGGTGTAAAGGCGGCATGAGGTGGTAAACTTAGCGCTGTTCGCACTAAGCAATCATACCTATAAAAGACGGATTAATATAAATTACTTTTCATAACACCCCACTTGCACAGGCGGTGCAGCATCGATACTTTCAGGCAGCCGATACCGTAGGTCATGCTACGGCTAAAGTTAATGGAGCTGGCTTCTTCAAAGTATTTGGTTGGGCAGGTGACTTCGGCAATTTCAAAGCCTGCATAAAATATCTGCGAAAGCATCTGATTGTCAAATACAAAGTCATCCGAGTTGTTCATGAACTTAATGGAAGTCAACACTTCCTTGCTAAAGGCCCGGTAACCGGTGTGGTATTCCGAAAGCTTTTCGCCCAGTAATATGTTTTGCGTTAGGGTCAAAAACCGGTTGAATACGTATTTATACAACGGCATACCGCCTTTTAAGGCACCGCCACCTAAAATACGCGAACCTAACACTACCGGGTATACCTCGTTCCCGATTATGCTAATCATTGCCGTCAGCAGTTTAGGGGTATACTGGTAATCGGGGTGCAGCATTACCACAATGTCAGCTCCCAGTTCCAGTGCCTTGGTATAGCAGGTTTTCTGATTACCGCCATAACCTTTATTCTTCTCGTGGCTAATAATGTGCTGTATACCAAGCTGCCGGCCTACTTCTACGGTATTATCTTTACTGGCATCGTCCACCAATATCACAAAATCAACCACTTCCATCGGAATTTCACGGTAGGTCTGTTCCAGTGTTTTACTGGCATTATAGGCGGGTAAAACCACCGCTACTTTTTTGTTCTTATACATGGTTATTGGGGGGTGCTGTCTGCCCTTTTTCTACATTCGCGCACAAATCTAAAAAAGCTAATGAGTGTTCAAGGCGTAAAGCCTGTACGTATTTTAGTGTTGCTCAACCGCATACCCTGGCCCCTGAACGATGGCGGCGCTATCGGCGCTTATAATTTTGTGAAGGGTTATGCCGAAGCCGGTTGCGAAGTAACCCTGCTGGCTATGAACACCACCAAGCACTTCGTTGAACCCGCAATCATAGCAGAGCAGTTCGGCAAGTTCGGTACGGTGCATACCGTGCTTATCGATAACCACATTAAACCGCTGGGCGCTTTAAATAGTTTGCTGAAAGGCAGTTCGTATGTAATCGATCGCTTTGTATCCGGCCAATACCGGCAAGCATTGATTGATCTGCTGCAAAAAAGCACCTACGACGTGGTACATGTGGATGGTTTACCGCCTGCAGCCTATATTCCAACTATCCGTGCCCATAGCAAGGCCCGCATCAGTATGCGCGCCCATAATGTAGAACACGGCATCTGGCAACGGGTGGCCGCACAGGAAGCCAATCTGCTTAAAAAGCAATACATCAGCCTCGAAGCAAACCGCCTTCAAAAGTTCGAAGCCGCAGCTGCTACCCAATGCGATGTGGTAATGGCTATCAGCCGTGAGGATGAGGCGGCATTAAAAGCGCTAAGTCCAACCGTTAAAACCATTGTGGTACCCGCCGGCATGGATGTGCCCGCGCAACCGGAAAACACCAACTTCAATGCAGCTGACTTGTGCTTCATCGGCGCTTTTGATTGGATGCCTAACCTGCAGGGTATTGAATGGTTCCACCGCGAGGTATGGCCTGCGCTGAGTTCCCGGTTCCCGCAGGTAAACCTGTTAGTAGCCGGTAAAAAAATGCCGGAGAGTATTAAGAAACTATCCGATGCTCACTTTGTAGCGGTAGGCGAAGTGCCCGATGCCAAAGCCTTTATGCTGCAACACGGCCTGCTGGTGGTGCCTATAGTTTCGGGTAGCGGTATCCGTATTAAAATTCTCGAAGGCATGGCCCTGGGTAAATGTATTATAGCCACACCAATTGCCGCCGAAGGTCTGGGGCTTACAGACGGAGAAAATATTTTAATTGCCGAAACGGCAGAAGCTTTTATTCAAAAGCTGGAACTATGCCTGAACGATGTTACCTATGCAACACGGATAGGAGCAGCGGCACATAAATTCGCATTTGATAATTACCGCAACCGCAGCATTTTTGATAAACTGATAACCTACTACCGTAGTCTGGCATGATAGCAGCCCAAGTAATTTTCTGGTTTTGCGCCGCCTGTATGTTTCATTCTTACGTGCTGTATCCTTTATTGCTGGCTGTATTGGCAAGGGGCAAACAACAAAATCAACAGGTCTATCAAAACAGCGATGCCGGTCTTCCGCACCTCTACATCGTATTTGCAGCCTATAACGAGGAGCGCATCTTGCGCCAGAAGCTCGAAAGCATTTTTAACACCACTTATCCTGCTAACCGGTTTCAGGTAATTGTGGGCAGCGATAACTCAACCGATGGCACCAATGCCATACTTACCGAATTTGCGGCACAGCACGCGCAGTTAAGCTGGACTAACTTTCCGGGCCGTACCGGCAAATCAGGCATTGTTAACCAACTGGTAGCTGGTATCGAAAAACAACAACAGCCCGGCGCAGCAGCAGCGTATGTATTTACCGATGCCAATGTAATTTTTACGCCGGCCACGCTCCTTGAACTGGCTAAGCATTTTAAAAACCCGGCAATAGGGCAGGTAGGCGCCAACATCCTCAACCGTGGTATGCAGGCCGATGGTATCTCGGTGCAGGAAGAGGCTTATATACAACGCGAAAACCGCATCAAATACAACGAAGGCTTGATTTGGGGTACTATGATGGGAGCTTTCGGCGCCTGTTACGCCATGCGTTGTAGCTTATGGTCGCCCATTCCACCGGCTTTTTTGATGGAGGATTTTTACCTCAGCCTGCATGTGCTTAAAACCGGTAGCAAGGCCATATTTGAACTGAAGGCTGTTTGTTACGAAGATGTGAGTAACGAGGTGCAGGAAGAATACAAACGCAAAACCCGCATACAGGCCGGTAACTGGCAAAACCTGGGCGTTTACTGGCCCCTGTTACTGCGCCCCGGTGCCTTGTCTTTTAGCTTTTTTTCGCACAAGGTATTGCGTTGGTTTGGACCGGTTTTCATTGGGGCTGCTTACTTTAGCAACCTGGCGCTTATCGGCTATTCGCCGTTTTATCTAACAACGTTTGTTATGCAGAATCTATTTTTGATCTCGCCGGTGTTGGATGGGTTGTTGAATGCGGCCGGTATCCATAACCGCTTACTGCGTTTTGTGGCGTATTTTTGCAGCATGAATATGGCCTTGGTTAGCGGCTTTATCATGTATGCCCGGGGCATCAGCACCAGCGCCTGGAGCCCCACCAAACGTAACCTGAACTAAATTGATGTGCGTTCTATAAATATAATAACATGAAAAGTAAACTGAATACAATACCCGAAGCCATAGCCGAAATAAAAAAGGGTAACCTGATAATAGTGGTGGATGATGAGGACCGCGAGAATGAAGGCGACTTTATTGCCGCTGCCCGTTGTGTAACACCCGAAATGATCAACTTTATGGCTACCCATGGGCGTGGGCTTATTTGTATGCCCATGGACGAAGAACTCTGCGAACGCATGGATCTGCCTTTAATGGTTAAAACCAACTCTTCGCATCACGAAACCGCCTTTACCGTTTCAGTAGATTTAATCGGCCACGGCTGTACTACCGGTATCAGTGCACACGATCGTGCTCAAACAGTACAGCGACTCATTGCCCGCGATGCCAAACCCGAAGAGTTTGCACGCCCCGGCCATATCTTCCCCCTGCGTGCTAAAACAGGTGGAGTGCTGCGCCGCGCGGGCCACACCGAAGCTACTATCGACCTTGCCCGCATGGCGGGTTTTGAGTCCGCCGGTGTGTTGGTGGAGATTATGAATGCCGATGGCAGTATGGCGCGTTTACCGCAGTTGCTGGAGATCGCTAAAAAGCTGAAGCTGAAAATCATTTCTATTAAGGATTTGATTGAATACCGCATGGAGCACGATAGCCTTATTAAGCGCGAGGTGGAAGTAGATATGCCAACCAAGTATGGCCACTTTCGCGTTCGGGCCTACAGCCAGCAGGGTGGTAACGAACCGCACCTGGCAATCATCAAGGGCTCGTGGAAGAAAAACGAACCGGTGCTGGTGCGTGTACACAGCAGTTGTCTTACAGGCGATATTATGGGCTCGCTGCGTTGCGATTGCGGCGATCAGTTAAGTTGTGCTCTCCAGCGGATTGAACAGGAAGGTAAAGGCGTGGTGCTGTATATGCAGCAGGAAGGCCGCGGCATTGGCCTGCTCAACAAGTTAAAAGCCTATCAATTACAAGAGCAGGGCATGGATACCTACCAGGCGAACCTGCACCTGGGCTTGCCTATGGATGCCCGCGACTACGGTGTTGGCGCCCAGATTCTGCACGACCTCGGCATCAGTAAAATGAAACTGATGACCAACAACCCTAAAAAGCGAGTGGGCTTAATTGGGTATGGTTTAGAGATCGTCGACAATGTGCCTTTGGAAGTTGCCCCTAACCCGCATAACCAGCGCTACCTGGAGGCCAAAAAGGAAATTGGCGGCCACGATATACTGGCCAAGGCCAAAACAGTAGTTAGCAAAGCAAAAGTTGCAAAGCCTAAGGCCAAAAAAGCAGCGAAGAAAAAATAGCCCGGTGTTCGTAATGGAGCACCAGCAGATTTATGCAATGCTTCAGGCCGAATTAAACTTTTTTCAATACATTAGGTCATAGTGTTTCAAACCCCGTGTATGAAAAAATCGTTTTACCTGCTCTGTTTGCTTTTCTGTCTTTCCAATGTGCGTGCGCAATCGCTGTATTTTCCTCCAACCACCGGCTCCACCTGGGATACCGTTTCGCTTTCATCTTTAGGTTGGTGCCAAAACGAGTTGCCGGCGTTGTATGCCATGCTCGATGCTAACAATACCAAAGCCTTTATAATTCTTAAAGACGGCAAATTGGTGATCGAAAAATATTTCGACGCCTTTACCCGCGATAGCTTGTGGTATTGGGCATCAGCAGGCAAAACATTAACGGGCTTTGCCGTTGGCATTGCACAGCAGCAGGGCTTTCTTTCTATAAATGATACCTCGGCCAAATATCTGGGGCAGGGTTGGACCAGTTGTCCGCCGGATAAGGAAGCCATGATAACCATCCGGCATCAGTTGAGTATGACCACCGGTTTGGATGACGGAGTGCCGGATCATTATTGTACGCTTGATACCTGCCTTCAATACCTGGCCGATGCCGGTACCCGCTGGGCTTATCACAATGGCCCCTATACAAAGCTTGATGATGTAATTGCTGCAGCAACCGGACAATCGCTGAACACCTTTATTGCCCAGCGCATTAAGACTCCCACTGGCATTACAGGTGCATTTTACCAATCGGGTTATAACAATGTATTTGTAAGCACGGCCCGTAGCATGGCGCGCTTTGGTTTATTGTTGCTCAACAAAGGCACCTGGAACACCACCCCGGTGCTGGGCGATACCGCTTACTTTAATCAAATGACCAACAGCTCGCAAACACTCAACTATGGCTATGGATACTTAACCTGGCTAAACGGCAAGCAATCATTTATGGTGCCGGGTGCCCAATGGGTACTACCGGGCACCATGCTAACGCATGCCCCCAACGATATGTTTGCAGCGATGGGCAAAAACGGTCAGTTTATAAATGTGGTTCCTTCCATGAATCTGGTACTGGTGCGCATGGGCGAAGCACCCTCCGGCGATGATGTGCCATTTACACTCAACGATACTATTTGGCGCTACCTCAATCCCGTGTTGTGCTCCGAAACGGGCGTAACTGCCACAACACCGGAGAAAGAAAATATGGCGGCTTATCCTAATCCGTTTTCAACTACTATACGGATAGAGTTAAAGGGCCAGGACTTGCAGGAGGGGGTTATCAGCATCTATAACCTGCTTGGGCAACCGGTATGGCAGCAATCCGTTAAGGGTTCCACTTCCTTTGATTGGGAAGGTACGGATGCCTACGGCAAGTTGTTACCTGCGGGTATGTATGTAGTGCAACTGAACACGCCAAACAGGCAACAGCGCTTGCAAGTAGTAAAATTATAGCACGGCCATCGTGCAACTTTGCTGCCCGCCTATTTTGGGTCGGGCGTTTTGTTGGCCGGATTCTTAAAGGGGGCGCGCATAATTTCTTCCAGTGTCATTTGCACACCGTTGTGGTCGTCCCGTTTTCCCCTGCCCATGCCCACCAGTTTCAACTTATCGTTATAAACCGTATCGGTTTCCGCAAAAATTAAATTCCCGGTAGGTTTAATCAGTTCCGGTCCGGTAGCTCTCGGGCTTTTTATTTTTGGATCAATGGGGTAAGCGTTCATTTCCTTGTAATCGTAGGGTTCCAGCAACATGGTAACATCATGCAGGGGTGTTTCTTCATTCAGCCATATATTCCAGAACTGCTCGGCAATGATAACCGGACTGCGGTGGTGCCCAATTTTTTGCAGCAACGGATTTGCAACCGTGGTTATAATAGCAAAGCCCCGCGTTACCTCACCCGTTTCAGGGTCGGCCCAATCTTCCCAAATGCCTGCTAATGCAAAGGGTCTCCGGTCGCGCATAAACACATAATACGGTTTGCTCAGCTTTTCTTTTTCCGGACCCTCAATAAAGCCATTGCAGGGTATCAGGCAACGTCGCTTGCGTATCGCCTGCCTGAAACTCGGCTTATTAATAATATCCTTGGCTCCGCTATAGTTAGGGTTGTTCTCGGCATTGCGGTCGCCCTCGGTGCGGGCATTAAACAGATACATGCGCTTTTTACTCCAGGCGGGGGTTAGGCCAAAATGCATAATCTGTATCTGCTTGGGTTTATCGCTGCCAATAACCGGTGCGGCCATACCCGGCCCCAGGTTGTAGTTTATGTTTACAAACCCGCCTTTGGTCAGGTTGTATTCCCGCAGTTCGCCGGTTTGCACATAAAACCGCACTTCAATTTCTTCTACCTGGGTAACAATCACATATCGTCCGCACATAAAAAGTCGTTTTCGTTAGTCGTGTCTAACAAAGATAATTATAAATGCTAAAAATGTTAGTATTTAATGTTCCTTATTGCAGGTTGCCCGAGGCCCACTCATAGGTGGCTTCGGCCTTATAGTATTTGGTCACCACCTCCGCAATTTTCAATTGGGTTTCTATAAAGCGGTTCTCGCGTGCATTCACCAAAAACAACGAGCTCTCTCCATTCAGTAACCGTTTCTGTTCCCCTTCTAACAACACTT
This sequence comes from Chitinophagales bacterium, assembly GCA_044225825.1. GTDB lineage: Bacteria > Bacteroidota > Bacteroidia > Chitinophagales > LD1 > Bog-950. The sequence goes on along the minus strand of JBGAIB010000001.1, from coordinate 165,688 downwards.
TATAGGCAGCCGTGTTTTGCAGGTAGATGCGTGTTTGTTGTTGCAGGGCGCTAAGTTCATTAAAACTGCTGCGCAATTTGTTAATCAGCTGTTGGGTCTTTAGTTCAAGGGCATACGTGGTTTCCTGTGTTTTTAGTTTCACTTTATTTAGTTCGCCTCTTGCTTGGGTAAACGACAGGGGCATGCTGAATTGCAGGCCGAATTTATAGCTGTTGGTAAACAACAGGCCGGCCTCGCTGCCGAAGTTAAATTTGTTGCTGATGAGATTGTATTGCAGGTTTAGCCGCGGTTTAAGACTTTCAATTTTCAACCGCCTCTCAATTTCCAGTTGTTTTAGTTTGAAGTTATACAACAGCAAGGTTGGGTGAACGGTGTGCAGCGTTGCCGTTAATTGTTCCATACCGCCTAAACTAAGGGTTGCTCTTAAAAACGCAGTGTCGGGTGTACTGGGAGTTAAAAGGGTATCCAATGGATACGGACGGCCATCAGGCAGCCAAAGAAAGTTGTTGACTTGCAACAGGGCGTTGATATAGCGCATTTTCGCGTCCACCTCTTGTAATTGCCGGCTTTGTAGCTGGGTGAGCGCTTCGGTGGTATCAATAGCCGGTCTGTCGCCCAACTGGGCCGCTTTACAAGTAGCCGCGAAACGGTCTTCGGCAATTTTTACAGCCTGCTTATAAATTGTGTATTCCGCATAGGCATAACTCCAGTCGTAGTAGGTTTTAAGCGCGTCAAGAAACAAGTCGTTTAGCTGACTTATTTTTTCCTGTTCACTGGCTTTTGTAAAAAGCTGCGCCTGTCGCAGTGCAGCGCGTTTTTTGTCGAACAACAATTCCGATCCCAGGGGTACCTGTATGCCAAGGTAGCCCAGGCCACCTCCCGGTAGTTTGCTTTCGGGGTTCAGGTTATTACCGTAGGCAACATCGTACCCAGCTTTTACCTCAATACCATACCACACCGGTATTTTAATAGTGTTCTCGAAAAAGGAATAATAGTTACTGCTGTTATAGGTTTTATTGTTGTAATCCGAGTAAAGCAGCGGATCCCATCCGCCGCGGGCAATGCGCAGTTCGGCACGTGCCTGCTCCGGTAGTAGGTTTGCCTGCCGGGCCACCGGATGGTAATTACCTACAATAGCTACATAACTCGTAACATCCAAAATTCGCAGGCTGTCCGATGCACGAACAAGCAACACGTTTATCGTTAGTAGAATAAAAATTACAATGTTTTTAAACATGCTTACTTGGCGTTTTTCTGTTCGGATGTTGCGGGTTTATAAAAATCGGGTGGAAACCCATTAAAGTTTCTCCATAGTTCATACCATATCGGAACGTCCTTCAGCAACACTAAACCTTTTGCTCCTCCACCTACACGTAGTACTTCCGGCCATTTGGTTTCTGTAGGGTCTTCTGCTACCAGCACCCTAAACTTACCGTTGGGCGAAATGCTGTTATCTACTGCTACTACCTTGCCGCCAAAGGTTCCATAGCTCACATTAGGCCAGCCGTTAAAAACAATCGATGGCCAGCCATCAAACTGAAAGCGCACTGTTTGATTAAGGGAAACCAGCGGTAAATCCACCGGTCGCACATACATTTCTACAGCATACTGAAATTGTTGTGGCACTATCATTACCAGCATTTCGCCCTCTTTCACCACCTCGCCCACACCGGCAGCAACAGTGCGCGTTATTTGCCCTGCCTGTGGCGCCAGCACATAGTAAAAAGTGTTGCGTATGGCATAGTTGCTGAACTGGTTTTTAAGTTTTGCAACTTCGGCTTCACCACTGCTGATGTCGCTTAAAACAGCAAACCGTTCGGAGGTTATTTTAGCGGTCTTTTCGTTGTAGTCCCGGTCAATCTGATCCACTTCCAGTTGGGCATTCAATAACTCATTACCTGCATTAGCCAATTTATTTTCTGCCATCAGTTTTTTAGCCTCAGCGTTTTGCAGTGCCTGTTTGCGTTGTTCCAGCTCCGTAAGCGACTTTAATCCCGCATCGTATAACTCCTTTTGCCGTGCATATTGGTCGCGGGCAATTTTAAGTTCCGTAGTAGCCGCTACCAATGCCATGCTGTCACTTTGCACGTATATTATAGCTTGCTTTACCTTGTTTTTAGCTTGTTGCAATTTCAGTTCGCGTGCCTGGGTTAAGGCTAAAAATTGCGCTTGGTTGGCCGCTACTTTATCACGGTAAAAGTCCAGGGTTTGCTCCTTAGCGCGTATTTGTTCTTCCGTCCGTTTCAATAACTGGGGGTCCAGGTAGTTTTCCTTTACTTCTGTCAGTTTCAGAATGGTATCTCCCTTTTGCACCACGTCGCCTTCGCACACATACCATTTTTCAATGCCACCTGCAATCACCGCATTTACTTCCTGCGGCCGCTGTTCCGGCGATCGGGTAGTAATAATGCCTGGCGCAAAAATGGTCTGGGTCCAGGGTATAAACATTAATAACAATAGTAATAACAGAAATATCGCCAGTATGCGAACAGGTTTTACGGCAGCACTGTCGACCGATACTTTCCGCCAGGCGCCAAGCCCTTCCGATTGCTGCAATAATTCAGCGTTGTTTTTACTTAACCACATAGTTCTTTATAAGCTTAAGCGACGAAACATTCGTTTGTATTCCATAGAGTTTTTTACCTCCGCAAAGGTCCCCTGCTTAACAATGCAGCCCCCGTCCAACAGCACAATTTTGTCGCAGTTCCGCGCAAAGCCTTCGTCGTTGGTAACAGCTACCAGCGTGCAGGCAGGGTTGCTTTGGGTTAGGTAGTTAACCAGTACTTGTTGCTCCTCTAATTCCAAACCGCTCCAGCAGTCCTCCAGCAATAACAGCCCGGGCTTTTTCAGCAGGGCCCTTACAATTAATATTTTGTGTACGGTATTGCGTGGCAGTTTTTTACCCAACGAGTCAATCGGCGTTTCCAGACCTTTATGCAACGACTTAATAAAAGGCAGCAGGCCCACCCGTTCCGAAACCGATAATATTTCTTCGATAGAGATATTCGGTTGCCCTAAGGTCAGGTTCTCCAGCAGCGTGCCCGAAAAAAGATCGGCAGTAGCCAGGTAAACGCCAAGATGCCTGCGCAGGGAACCAAGGTTATAGTCGCCTAACGGATAACCATTTATTAATAATTGACCGTTGTAGCCGCTATATCCTCCGGTAAGCAGTTTAAGTAAGGTTGATTTACCCGAACCCTCGGTGCCGAAAATGCAAACCTTCTCACCGGGTTTTATTTCCAGATGCAGGTTGCGCAGCACCCAGTTGTCATCTGCCGTATTAAACCTATAACTCAGGTCGGCCAGCGTAATGCGCAATCCCTGTCCGTCAATAGCACCATCTATGCCATCTATCCGCTCTTCCGGTTTATCAATAATTTTACTCACCTTTTCCAGCGAGGTTAGCATGTCGTAAACCACGTCCAGGCTACCAATAAGTTTCTCGATGCTGTTTATCAGCACCAGTATTACAATTTCAGCGGCAATAAACTGTCCGAGGTTTAGCTTCTGTTCAAATACCAGAATGGCCCCAACACTTAGCAGCGCTGCAGTAATTATTACCTTAAAGATTACGAAACTCCAGTACTGTATCAACAGTACCCTAAAATGGCTTTTGCGGGCATCCAGGTAACCGCTAACCAGTGTATCGGTTTTTTGTACCGAGAAGCGATTGAGCCCCATAAATTTGATGGTTTTTACCGTGCGCGCCACTTCCTCCAGCCAATAACCTACCTCATATTTATAATTCGATTCCTCCAGGCTGGTTTTTATGCCCAGGGGATACGTAAAACGCAGAATGAGCACGATAAGCAGGATTAAACCGATACCGAAAAACAGGAAGGCCCCGTTATAGAAGGAAAGCAGGGCAATACCGAAAACGATTTGGACCGTTGCTGCGGGAAAATCCAGTAGTACTTTAGATAGCCCTTTTTGCAGAGAAGCCGTATCAAAAAAACGGTTCACCAATTCAGGCAGGTAGTAGTCGTCAACGGCCATCAGATCCAACCGGGGTATTTTATAGGCAAACTGCAGGCTGTAGCGGGTAAAAATTCTGCGTTGTATGTTCTCGTTCACCCGCATCTGCAAAATTTGCAGCCAGCCATTCAGCAGCACCCCCAACACTACCATGGCGATAAGCACGAGTAAAGAGGTGGAAATTACACCGCCGAATAATAAGTTAATGATCGATTGAATGCCTAAGGGCAAACTAAGGCTGATAATACCACTTAGGATGGCATAGAAATAAATAGCGCCAATTTCTTTGCGCTCCATGGCGGCTAGTTTAAAGAATCTGCTTAGTGGGGTTGCGGACGACTGCATAAAGGTAGATTGAAACAAAACCTCTTTACTCAACAACCTGATCGGCGATAGGTTTTGTAAACGCTAAAATATTATACTTTTAACAATGATAGTAATACTATTATGTGAAAAAGTGTAAATTTACTGTCTGATAGTCTATTGTTTATTTTAAGTTTACTGCCATGGAATTAAACCTGCGTATCAGGATGAATGAAAAGCTCTTTCTGCGCGATCCCGAAAGCACGGAACTGGGTCGTAAAATCGTGCGGGAGGCAGTTAAGATGATTGAAAAGCTTGGCTTTGAAGAGTTTACTTTCAAGAAGCTGGCAGAGAAAACCGGCACAACCGAGGCCAGTATTTATCGCTATTTCGAAAACAAGCACCGTTTACTGCTCTATATTATCGCCTGGTACTGGGCCTGGATGGAATACCTGGTGATCTACCATATCCATAACATGGATAGCCCCGAAAAAAAAATTAAAAAGGTAATTGAACTGCTTTCGGGCAGTATAAAGGATAATGTTGGAGGGGATGAGCTGGACAAGGCCGCGCTGTTTAATGTAGTGATCTGCGAAGTAAACAAGGTATACCTCACCAAGGATGTAAATACCGATAACAGGCATAAGCTGTTTAAACCCTATAAAGATCTCTGCGCGCGCATTGCCGGCTTGTTTAAGGAATACAACCCACGGTATCCCTATACACACTCCCTGGCCAGCACCTTGCTCGAAATGGCTCATACCCAGTATTTCTTTATGGACCACCTGCCTGCACTCACCGATTTCGGTAAAAGCAAAAACACCCTGGAACTGCAAAAATTTCTGGATCACCTGGTTTTTGCAGCGCTTAAAAATCCGAAGTAATCCGCTGTCCTTGCAGTAGGAATGTATTTTATCGATTATTTTAAGAAATAAATTTTGAAACTATTGTCTTTATTGTATATCTTTACAGTGGATTTGGTGTTTTTGGGTTATAGGTGCCGCTTCCCTTTCTCATATTAAATTTTGCCCGATTTGTGCACATCAAAATCAAGTGCACAAATCTGCACAAATCGGAAGGGCCCCTCTGTTGAAACCGGCGATTTAATGCCCTTTTAACACTGAAAAACATCATATGAAAACTTTTCTAACCTGTGCACAAGCAAAATACCTGCACAAGCATGCACAAGCAGTGTGGCTAACCCCGCTGCCAACGCCTGATACGTTAACGGCTTCGCCGGAAGTCTATCAATAAAGTATATCCGAAGTCTGTGTTTGCCTTACCCTGGGGAGCGACAACTAACAACAAACGGGTTAAGCCTGTTTCAACTCCTGTTCCTCCTCCGTTGCCTGGTGTGCGGCGCGGCGGTTTACTACTTCATCAAACTGGGCCTCGTACTGCGGATGGTTGGTGCCCATCAGGCGGTCCCAGATGTTGAAATACAGGCCATAGTTGCACTTCACATATTTATGATGCATGTTATGGTGTGTAGGCGTATTGCTGAATTTAAAAATGCTGTGACGCACAAAGTTTTTGGGCATAATCTCGTAACCCAGGTGACCAACCACATTAAACAAAATCATCCAGATGGAGAGGATAAGAAAAGAAGAGAAATGGATAGGCATCATAATCAGTAACAGCGGCACAAACCCAATCTCTAAAATGGCTTCCAGCGGGTGAAAAGAAAAGGCCGCTAGTGGAGTAGGGTCGGTGCTGATGTGGTGCACTCGGTGCACATACTTATAAATCTTGGGATGATGCATAAAGCGGTGTGCCCAGTAAAAATAAGCATCGTGAAAGAAGATGATAAACACCGATGAGAAGGCATAATACCACAAACTGCGGTCATGCAGGTCGCCATAAACTTGCGTAAGGTTATGGGTGCGTAGTACGTTAATCAGTACCACCATCCAGCCAAAAACGGCAAAGGTTAAAAAGGAGTGGAAGATTTCGTGGGTGATGTTCTTTTTAGCGGGAAACTTCTGTTGGATCTTCATATAGAACCAGTCCTGCCTTTTATACACGTAAAACAGCAGATACGCGCCGCCGGCGAGCAGAATGTAGCGGAACGAGAGTAGACCAAAGGCAATAAGCCAGCGTAAAAAGGGGCCAACTTCCGTAGGTATTAAGGACGACATAATTGCGGGTTTGTAACTGCAATTTGCCGTGTTTTGCAGGTATTTGCAAGTGCCAGGAGTCGGAATGGCCGTTTTTTAGCCTGTGGTGCGGTTTTGGCTATTTGAGGCGCAGGATATGAAAGTGTTAACGTGTTACCACTTTTTTTGGATAATATTGCACCCGGTAAAAATGAACCCTTAAATAGGGAAAACGATTAAGTATGACTGAGTTAAAAGTGCCTGCCGTTGCGGAGTCGATTACAGAGGTAACCCTGGCCCGTTTTTTAGTAAAAGATGGCGATTATGTTGAATTGGACCAGCCCATTTGCGAGGTGGAAACCGATAAGGCTTCGCAGGAACTGCCTGCTCCTGCGGCAGGGGTGGTAAAACTGGTAGCAAAAGAAGGCGAGGACCTGAAGGTAGGGGCCCTGGTTTGCACCATCGACGAAACAGCTGCTAAACCGGCCGGCGCGCCTGCAAAGGAAGAAAAGAAGCCGGAGCCGGAAACGAAGAAGGCTGAAGTTAAAGCTCCTGTTGCTGAAGTAAAAGAAACCAAAACCGCCCCGGTAGCTGAAGCCAATGTACATGCTACACCGGTGGCAAAAAAGATATTGGAAGAAGGCGGCGTAAAAGCCAGCCAGGTAAAAGGTTCGGGTGCGGGTGGTAAAATTACCAAGGAAGACGCCCTTGCTGCCGTACGCGCTAAGTTAAATCTCCCGGCTAAAGAAGCCTTTAGTCGTAATGAACGCCGCGAGAAAATGAGTCGCCTGCGTAAAACGGTATCCGAGCGTTTGGTGTATTCTAAAAACTCTACCGCCATGCTTACCACTTTTAATGAAGTGGATATGAGCGCTATCAATAAAATACGTGACAAGTTTGGCGATGCCTTCAAAAAGAAGAACGAGGTAGGCCTGGGTATGATGAGTTTCTTTACCCGTGCCGTATGTCTTTCGCTGGAGAAGTTTGCCGCTGTAAATGCCTCTATCGAGGAGAATGAAATTGTCTATCACGATTATTGCGATATCTCAATTGCCGTATCAACACCTAAAGGCTTGGTGGTACCTGTTATCCGCAATGCCGAGTCGCTCTCGCTGGCCGGTATCGAGAAGAAGGTAAAAGAACTGGCTATTAAAGGCCGCGACGGTTTATTGACCATGGACGAAATGACCGGTGGTACTTTTACCATCAGTAACGGTGGTGTGTTTGGCTCTTTGATGAGCACACCTATCATCAATCCTCCGCAAACCGCTATTCTGGGTATGCACAAAATTCAGGACCGCCCTGTAGTAGTAGATGGCCAAATAGTAATACGCCCGATGATGTATGTAGCACTTAGCTACGATCACCGCATTATCGATGGTAAGGAATCGGTAAGCTTCCTGGTAAGCGTAAAAGATTACCTCGAAAACCCACACAAATTATTGCTGGGAGCCGATCCTGTGGATTTACTTCTGGAACTGTAGGCATACTGCAACTACCGACTTTGCTATAGTGTCCAACACGTTTTACCCGCTTCCAATACATGAAGCGCTTTTGAACTGCGTTGGGAAATTTGCCTTTATTCTTTTACTTGCAGGATAAACCCTTATCCATATGTCAACCTGGGCCACCTCCTCCAACAACTTTTTTAACCGGACCTTAGTTCCTCTTTTCCTGGTAGTAGTTTGCCCACCTTTTGCCATGCTCATGTGGCATACCAATATGAATCTCGATGGTTCCTTTTTAAACCTGTGGGCGCAGCTTAGGGAGAAAGGCGTATTTCAGTTGATTGTGGAAGTGTGGAAGCCGCTGTTTTTTGGCAGTACCACCGCCTGGACTATGATTGGCGTTTTCGCAGCCTTGCAACTGGCGCTGATGAAACTGGTGCCAGGCAAAAAATATCAGGGCACGGTAACCCGTATGGGCAATGTGCCCGAGTTTATTGATAATGGGCTGGCCACTTACCTCATCACTTTTGCACTGTTCTTTATTGGTGCGTATGGGTTAAAGTTGTATAGCCCGGGTATCATCTATTTTCACTTTGGCGAAATATTGGGAGCGCTTAACCTAACCGCGCTGCTGTTTTGTTTGTTCCTGTATTTTAAAGGCAGGTTCTTTCCTTCCAGCACCGATAGTTCTACCACAGGCAACTTTATTTTCGATTATTACTGGGGCACGGAGTTGTTTCCGCGCATACTCGGGTGGGATGTAAAACAATTCACCAATTGCCGTTTTGGTATGACCGGTTGGTCGCTGGCAGTGGTATCTTTTGCTTTTGCTCAAGGCGAAATTTACGGCCATACCGATTATGCTATCATTATTTCGGCCGCCCTGATTTTCATTTACCTGTTTAAGTTTTTCATCTGGGAAAGCGGTTACATGAAATCAATGGATATTCAGGTAGATCGTGCCGGTTTTATGATTTGCTGGGGCTGCCTGGTTTGGGTGCCTGCCGTATATACTTCACCGGTGTTTTTTATGGTGAAGCATCCTGTTGGTTTAAGTGCTTTCTGGGCGGTTGTAATTTTTGTAGCAGGCTTTGTTTCTATCTGGATCAATTACTGGGCCGATCGTCAGCGGCAGGAAGTACGCGCTACCAATGGACAAACCAAAATTTGGGGTGCAGCACCGGTACTAATTAAAGCGGAATACACTACGGAGAGCGGAGAAAAGAAAACCAACCTGTTACTGGCTTCCGGCTTTTGGGGTATCAGCAGGCACTTTCATTATGTGCCTGAGCTTTTATCAGCTTTCTTCTGGAGCTGCGCAACGGGTCTCAGCTATCTCATGCCTTTTTTCTATGTAATCTTCCTGACGGTGCTTCTGGTACATCGCGCTTTCCGCGATGATGAAAAGTGCCGTAATAAATACGGCAAGGATTGGACAACTTATTGTCAAAAGGTGCCTTACAAAATAATACCCGGCATATTGTAATATGAAAAAGAAGTTACTGCTTACAGGGGCTTCAGGCTTTTTGGGTTACCACCTCTTGCGCTTAGCCACCGATTATGATGTATACGCGATGTATAATCAGCAACAAGGTGCCTTGGGCGGAGTAACATGGGTACACGGTAACCTCACCAATTACATTGAAACAGGTAACCTGTTTGATGACATTGAACCAGATTTGGTGATACACACGGCAGCAATTAGCGATGCTAATTACTGCCAGCAAAACGAAGAAGCAGCGCTTGCTATAAATGTGGAGGCCACTATAAACCTGGCCGGCATTTGCAGCGATTTTCAGATCCCTTTTGTGTTTACCAGCACCGACCTGGTATTTGATGGTACCAAAGGCAATTATGTGGAAACAGATGCGGTAAACCCGTTGAATGCCTATGGCGAGCAAAAAGTGCTGGCCGAAAAGGAGGTGCACCGCATTTATCCACCCGCGCTGATTGCACGTTTGCCGTTAATGTTTGGTTTGCCTGCGGCAAGTGCAGGTAACTACATGCATAAACTGTTGCTTCAACTGCGGCGGGGCGAGCCTGCTAACCTTTTTACCGACGAATACCGCAGCGCATGCGGGGCGCGCAGCGTAGCCCTGGGCTTATTACAATTAGCCGGTAATACTTCAGGTATAGTGCATGTGGCAGGCCCCGGGCGTTTATCGCGCTACGAATTTGGAACGCTGGTGGCAGAACAGTTTGGATTAGACAAGCAGTTATTGAAGGCAGGTTCGCAAAAAGATGTGAAGATGGCTGCGCCAAGGCCTGCCGATGTATCGTTGAGTATTGCAAAGGCCTTAGCTTTGGGCTACGCCCCGCTTTCAGTAAAAGAAGAACTGCGTTTGATTGCAGCGGGTAGTTATTTATAATATGAAAGGAATCTTACTTTTTGGGTTGTTATGGATGTGCCTGCTGCTACAGGCGCAAACAGGAGAAAGTTTGCTTAAGCCGGGTCGCATTATTTTTTATAACACCGAGAATCTGTTTGATACCATCAACGACCCCGCTACCAATGACGAGGAGTTCTTGCCCGGGGGAAAGATGCAATGGAACACCGAACGTTATAAAACCAAATTGGAGCATTTAGCCAAAGTGCTTGGTGCGCTGTGCGATAGCGTAGAGCCAATCGCAATCGGATTGGCTGAAGTTGAGAATGAAAAGGTACTACAGGACTTAATTGCACAGCCTGCGCTCAAAAAGTTTAACCTCGGCATTGTGCACCACGATTCACCGGATGAACGGGGAATTGATGTGGCATTACTGTATAATCGCGATCGTTTAGAAGCGAGTTTTGATGCCGTGCTTCCCGTGCCTTTAGAAGGCGATAAAACAAGGGATATTGTCTACTTGAAAGGCTTTATGGATGAGGCCTATCCCGTTTGGATTTTTGTAAACCACTGGCCCAGTCGCCGCGATGGCAAACCGGCCAGCGATCCTAAAAGAATGGTAGCCGCCAAGGTGTTGAAGGATAAGATCAACAACCTCTATGTAGGAGAGCCTTATTCACGTGTAATTGTTATGGGCGATTTAAATGATAATCCCGGCGATAGCAGTGTACTGTCCTTAACTGCCGGCAAGGCAACGCTGCCGGAACAGCAGCAACTGGTAGATCTGATGACAGACCTCCGCAGGCAGGGCAAGTGCAGCATCCGCTATAAAGATGGCTGCGATTTGTTCGATCAGTTTTTGGTAAGCAGCAATTTGCAGGGCACAAGTAACCTGTATTACGTGCGTAAACCGGGTGCGCAAATCTTTGGTCCTGATTGGTTACAATTCAAGCACCCGCAATACGGCGCTATACCAAACCGCACCTATGCAGGTACCAAATATACCGGTGGCTACTCCGATCATTTGCCGGTGTATTTCGATCTGGTATTTAAGTAGGTTATTTTAGAAAGAGCTTGCTTCGTTCGCTTACCTTCAAACGGTATACCGTAGCGCTGGCATAGCCATCGCGGAAGTCTTTTACCAATTCGAACAAGGAATCGGGCCATGGTTTTGGTTCCCAGATGCCGGGGTCAGAATCGATATAGTATACATGTTTCCAATATAAGGAATCGGTTGGTTGCGAAGGCAGATACCTGGTGGTGTAACCGTATTCGGTGGTCATGAGAGCAAAGTATACCGGGAATCGACCAATAATGGTATCGCCGTAGTTGGTGATTGATTCGGTGTAGCGGATGGCCTGAGTTACAGTGGTTAAACTTTTGCGATAAGCCAGGTCATCCTCATAGTTAAAGGCATTGCCGCTTTGGGCCTGTAAGGCAACTACTGTTAAGCCGGTAAGTATTAGCCCACGCAGCCAGGTTTGGCTAAACAGGTAGTGTATGCTTAAAGCAGTTAACAATGCTAATACCGGAAAAACCAACATAACATATCGGGCCATGTAAAATGCAAAGCAACTGCCTGCAACAACGGCGGCACACATAAACAGGGCTAAGAGTACGAAACTATTGCGCCCTGCCGCAATATTTATTCTCGATTTTAAAAGCAACTGAAAAGTAGCTGCGGCAACGAGTAACAGCAGCCAATAACGATGGTATTGCAGTAACAAAAATTTAAAGTAGCGCTTAAAGTTTAGGTATATATCGTGCAGGTTAGTGGTTACCGTACTTACGTGGTAAGGGAAAAAGTACCAACCATTTTGTTGCTTTTGGGCTACCAGAAATAATGCAAGCACCGCAAAGGGCGCAATTGTAGCAAGCAGTGCAACAGGAGCAAATGCTCCCCGGTGGTCGCGGTAAAATAGATAATGCAGTAGCGAATAGCCCAATAGAACTACCGGTAAGCTAATGGCCGTTTCTTTAGTTAAAATAGCCAGGCAAACGAACAAACCGGCGCGCACATAGTTACGCTGGTAGTAATTGGTTACGCCAAGCCAGGCCCACAGGGTCAGCATTATTTCGGGTAACAGTAAACAACAGATGGCTAAAAAGGCGGGTTGCACGGCTAAAATTAGGCAGGTAGCAAAGGCCGTTGCGCGGTTAAAAAGTGCAGTAACTTTGGTATAAATGGCCAGCAATAGCCATAGCGAAATACCAAAGGCAAATAAGTGAGCGGTAAAAGGTGTATTGCCGCCAATGCGCAATGCCCATCCACTCAGGAACTGGAAGAGTAATGGATGGCCTCGGGAAATTTCGGGGTCTAATGAACCTGGCATCAGGCTGGGACCTTCCTTGTAGAATTTTATTGCAGCCTGACAATAAACGCCTAACTCATCCCAAAAATAGGGGAGATGCAGATCGTTCCATTTAAAGGCAACAAGTGCGGCCAGAAGGAGCAGCATGCCTAAGTCAAAGTAGCGGGATTGGACGTTTACTCGGGTATTGAACATTAGCAAATTGGGTTATGAAACCGGGTATTCGAAATAGTTGTTTTCAGTTTCCCAAAGGCGAAGTTGGAGAGAATAAGCAGGGCTTAAACGCGCCCGCAAGATGTTATAGATTACAACGATGATATTTTCGCCGGTAGGGTTCAGTTCTCGGAACTCTACGGTGTCCTCGTTCAGATTGCGGTGATCGAACCGTTCGTGTATTTCGTTTTTAATCAGGTCATCCAGTTCTTTCAGGTCAATTACATATCCTGTATCAGGGTTAATTTCGCCCACTACGCGCACATCTAGCCGGTAGTTGTGGCCGTGGTAGTTGGGGTTAGCGCATAGGCCAAATATCGCTTTGTTCTGCTCATCGCTCCAGTCCTTACGATAGAGACGGTGTGCAGCATTAAAAACGGACTTGCGGAAAACGGCAACTTTTTCAGCCATGGGCTTGATTTTATTTCTTTGGTTTAAAACCTTCGGAATGCGAAAATCGGTCTTCGCTTTAAATAAGTCAAATCTTTATCGCAGCTAAATGCCTCCCGTTCAAAAATGATTTGGCGGTAAGCTGTATAGTGGTTTCTGTACTTAAGCAGATTGTAACTATAGTTAAGCAAATACAAAAGGTAAAAAGGCAAAATCAGCAGTTCCAGTTGTTGCCGGTGATGAATACGCTCATGATGAATCAGCACCGCATCATGGCGAAGTTCATCCGATTTAATCAGGATAAAGGGCCATATGGCCATGGCGGAGTATTTTACAAACGGGCAAACTACAATCATGTGTTTAAAATGTGCGGCTTATGCCAACTACCCAACGGAAGGCAAAGTGCTTCTGGTTAACGTAGGGCGCATGGCTTACGAAGAAAGGCACATCAAATCGTAAGGTAAGTGGTTTGATGTTTTGTAGCAGGCCCCATTTTTTAATGGTTAATGCAAGTCCAGCGCCCGCATCAACACGGAAGTGGGAGAGTTGTTGTTGGTTACTGCTGTTGGTATAGCCTATGGCACCTGCATCAGCGAATAGATAGGTGTTTAGCGCTACAGCATCCTTCAGTTTTTGCTTCTTCACCTTCACAATCCGGTTAAAATCTACCTCCGCATTAACAGCAAAACCTGATGGGCCCTTGTAAGCCGGCATTACGATGCCATTCTTATCTTTTTCGGCTAGCAGATAGCCTGCATAACCACGCATGTTTAGGCCTCCGGCAAAATGAAGATTGCCAATATCATCGCGGTAGCGGTAAGCCCAGCTTTCCGGAACAAAACCCGCAGCACGGTAATACTTGCTATCCATCATTTCTTCGGGGTTACCACCTGCAAAAAACAGGGCGCTTTCAGCCGGTAAATCTTTGCCTGTGCCAATCCGGCCATAAAACCTTGTGCGGAAATCAAGCTTCCAAACGCTGGCTTTCAGCACTGCGGTTAAATCAAAATAGTGATAGTCGAAAGAGGTGCCCAATAAACCTGAGCGTAGATGGCCGGTTATATAGCCATTATACTTCTCCTTGTTGTATTGATAGGTAGCTGTTACGTTAATGGAGGCATTGAATTTTTTCGAAGTAGTCCAAATCGTGCTCCATTCATCCGGATAAAGTAAATAGTTGCGGTATTGCTGCCTGTTACGGGTAAAGGCTTTAATGTTGAAATCAAGCGCAAAGTTGCGTGGTAGTTGTTTGGTGATACCGGTTTTATACATTTCACAACCATCCAGCCAGCGGCTTTGGAAATAGAAAGTAGACTTTTTAAATACGCGGTCAATAGCTGTTGAATAGGTGAAAATATAACTGAACCATCCAGCCTTCTTTTTCATTTCCTTATCGAAGAAATACCGTTCGCCGCCTTGTGCAAGGTGTGTATTAACCCAGGCTGTGAACGTGAAGTTATGCTTAAGGTTCATGTAATTGCCCGTAATGTTAACGCCAAGTTTAAAACCATCATAGGCGTTCCACCAGATATCGGGTCGCATCCACAGGCGGTATCTTTTCCAACTTGGGAAAGGAAAGATGCGTGAGTCAAATCTCACTTCCACCTCGGGTTTCTTCCGGTTGTTGAGCATATTGATGTCCGCCAACCTTTCGCTGGGGTCAATCACCACATTTTTAATTCCCCCGGGTATAGTTACATGTGCTACATATTCTGGTTGCAGCTTATCCCAACCATACCATTTGGGCAGCGTTTGGGTGCCTTCCGGAACTGCCTTTTCAAACCATGTATTGGGGATGTAGTAGTTGTAAACCGAATCGTTTTTGCCGGTAACCTGTAGGTCGATAGGCATTTGCATACGGCCTTTGCGAACCAGGGTGATTTCATACTCATCCTTAAACCGTCCTTTTTTTATGCAACCCACTTTGTAATCGATATTTTTTGTGGTTTCCATCCACTCATCAAAAAACCAGTTAAGGTCAATATGGGTGAATTGAATAACGGAATTACGGAAGTCTTCGGGATAAGGGTGGGCAAACTTCCATTGATCCACATAGTGTTGCATGGCTAATGAAAACAAGGAATCTCCCAGCACATATTGGAGGTTATACAACATGGTGCTGGTTTTCATATAAACATGCCGGTAGCCCCCACCCTGACCCAAAGCACCGTTAAAGCCATCGCTGTGCGTGTTCAGGGATTCATCGTTATATTGAATGGCATCTGCCAAATAACCATAAAATACTTTCGAATCACGCACATTGGTGGGTTCGTAAAACCGACGCAGGTATTTGTTTTTAATTGTATCATAGGGCACGGTGGACCCATCAATCGCTTCCATGCCCCAGGCTGTAAGAAATTGCGTAAAACCTTCATCCAGCATAGCACGATACGTTTCATTGTTGCCTACCATGCCATAAAACCAGTTGTGGCCGACTTCGTGTACCAGCAAACCACGGTATTCTTTATCGCGTCCGCCATCCATGGTTATCATGGGGTATTCCATACCATCCGCAGCATCGGCAATTACAATCTTTGGATATTCAAATACACCAAAGTCTCTACTGAAAACGGTGATAATTTTAGCCAGGTAATCAGCCGCAGTTTGCCAGCCCGCGGCATGCGGCTCCTGTACAATCGCAACGCAGCGCACTCCTTCCCCATTTTTACGTCCGGGGTAAATAATCGTATCATGTATTCGGTAGGTAGGGTCAGCGGTAAAGGCGAAATCGTGCACATTTTCAGCATGATACTTCCATGTTTTGGTTTCGCCCTTTTTGTATTTAGTGATAACCGATGGAATGGTATCCCATTTTGTGTTCTTAAAATTCCGGATATCTAATTTCTTTTTCAGGCTATCGGGCAATACTTCAGTTTCGTTTTGTAATACACCGGTGGCTTCCACCACATAGTTTGAAGCGAAGGTGAGGTTTACATCAAAGGTGCCGTAATCGCCATAAAACTCGCGGTTCAGATGCTGGTCTGTATTCCATCCGCTTTTTCGGTCGTATACACAAACTTTGGGGTACCATTGGCATCCATTGTAATGGTTAAACCCTGACGCTTTGTACTTTTTCATCCGGCGGCGGGTAGAACCATTATCGTAAAAAGTGCGGAATCTAAGTTGCAGCACTTTTTGTTGGTTAGGTAGTAGGGGAACATCCAGCCATACTTTAAGAATGGTATTGTCTAATTGGGTTTTTAAATCTTTACCGTTGCTTCGGATGCTGTCTATCTGCGAGCCCAGCATAGCACTTTCGTATTTGCCATAATGAACATGTACATCATTATTCTGCTGCAGGTTGTCAAGGTACGATCCCGGTTGAAAGGCGTTTTGATATAAATGAAAGTAAATGTAGTATAAGGTGTCCGGCGAGTTATTGAAATAAGTAAGTTCTTCGCTTCCTGAAATTACATCTGTGGTTTCATTAATAAGGGCATCTATCTTATAGTGCACATCCTGTTGCCAGTAGCCGGCAAATGGCAAACGGTTTTTCCAATAATAAGGATTGCTTGCATTGCGATAGTTGTTTTCAGGACCGGCATCTGTGTATTGACCTTGTAATTCGGAGATACAACTCAATAGGAGGCAAAACACGACAAGTGATTTAACAAATGCCGGTTTAACTCTTTTATGGTTCATTTTCACAATTTCAACTTCTTGTAATAGCAATTGCATCAGCAGGAATCCTAAATTTGATAAGGACTCAAAATAAATACAAATAGTGGATAGCGCGCAAAATGAACGCCTCTATCAGGTGGCATTAACTATGTTGCCTAATGTAGGCAGTGTATTGGCAAAAAACCTGCTGGCCTATTGTGGTAGCGCAGAACAGGTATTTAAAACCTCTAAAGGTAAGTTGGAAAAGGTACCCATGATAGGCCCTGAGCGGGCTAGGGCAATTGTAGAAGCAGACGTGTTAAAAGAGGCGGAAGTGGAAGTGAAATTCATGGAGGATTATAAGATAGCACCTCTGTTTTTTACGGATGCAGCTTATCCGCAGCGTTTAAAAGAGTGTGCCGATGCGCCGCTGTTGTTATATTATAAAGGGAAGTCTGATTTAAATGCGGTAAGGGTAGTAGCCATTGTAGGCACCCGTAGGGTTACCGAATACGGCAAGGAGATGACAAAGAAATTGGTTGATGCACTTAGTAATTCCGGTATTCTTGTAGTTAGCGGTTTGGCCTACGGGGTTGATGCAATTGCCCACACTGCGGCACTGGATGCAGGTTTGCAAACTATTGGTGTAATGGGCCATGGTTTAAATACTATTTATCCGGGCCAGCACAAAGCACTTGCAAAGCGCATGGTGGAGCAAGGAGGTTTGTTAACGGAGTATAAGAGTACGGATGAAATGAGTCCCCATAATTTTCCGAACCGAAACCGCATTGTAGCCGGTATGAGCGATGCCACAGTAATTGTTGAGTCAGCTGTGGATGGCGGTTCGCTTTTGACGGCTACTATTGCGCACTCCTATAATCGCGATGTGTTTGCTGTTCCGGGCCGGGTGAACGACAAAGTGAGTGCCGGATGTAACGGCCTTATAAAAACTAACAAAGCTACTTTGATAGAAAGTGCCGAGGATTTGTTGCTGGCCATGAATTGGCTGCAAACGGCAGAAGATGTTCAGAAAAAACCAAGGCAACGTCAGCTTGCTTTAAACCTTAGCGATGAGGAGCGCATAGTTTACGATTACTTGAACAAGCATGGCGAAACAGATATCGATACGCTAACTGTTAACTGCGAAGCCAGTTCCGGCTCCCTGGCAGTCGTTTTGCTGGAAATGGAAATGAATGGTATGCTGGTTTCGTTGCCCGGCAAACGGTATAAGTTGTTGTAGTATTTTAGCAATTCAAACAATAATATGGCTTCGGCTTTTTCGCATGCCATTGCGGCAATTGGATTAGGAAAGGTCTTTAAACCTGTTGGTAATCGCACCTCCTCCGTTATTGACTGGAAGTTTTGGCTAGTTGGCGCATTCTGTGCAGTTATACCCGATGCGGATGCTATAGGTTTTAAACTTGGAGTGGCATACGATAGCCTTTGGGGGCACCGGGGTATTACACATTCGCTGTTTTTTGCTTTGTTGCTTGCCTTGCTGGTTATGGCAACGCTTTATAGAAATTATAAAGCTGGAGAATTTAAGTGGTGGATATACCTATGCTTCTTTTTTGTTTGCACTGCTTCGCACCCGGTGCTTGATGCCATGACAACGGGTGGTTTGGGAGTTGCCTTTTTTGCTCCATTTAACAATACCAGGTATTTCTTTCCGATTCGGCCTATCGCCGTATCACCCATTGGGGTCAGTCAGTTCTTCAGTGCCTGGGGTTTACGGGTCATTAAAAGTGAGTTATTGTGGGTCTGGCTCCCTTCTGCAGTTGTCTTTCTTGTAGCGGCAGGCATTAAGAAGTTGCAGAGGCCATAAGGGTTTGTTTAATTTGGGCGCAAAATTTTAGACGTGGCTAAACAGAACCCCAAGCAAAAACAAGCGGCAACTCCGGTTAAGGAGCAAGTAACAAATACACCGGTAAGCAATCCGGGCCGTCAATTACCTTCGTGGGCTTTTTACCTTACGGTTTTTCTGTTTTCGTTTATGCTTTACAGCAATACGCTGTGGAACAAGTATGCCATTGATGACGTGATAGTGGTTACCGATAACCGTTTTACCAAAAAAGGTACGGCCGGTATTAAGGAGCACTTTACGCACGACATGTTCGAAGGCTTTTTGGGAGAACGTGGTGCACGTTTGGTGAGTGGTGGCCGTTATCGTCCGCTCAGCATGGCGCTTTTGTCTGTGGAGTATGAGATTACGCGCCATTTAAAAGGGGATAAGCGCGAGGTTATTGACGATAAGAACGTAATAATCGGCGACCAGGACCCTTATCTGGATCCATTTTTAAGTCACCTGATTAATATCCTCCTGTTTTCAGGCACTTGCCTGGTTTTATACTACCTGCTCAAGTTAATTATACCGGCTAAATACTCGCTCAAAACACCGGTAGGGGCTATAGGACTAGGTTTTTTTGCCACCCTGCTGTATGCGGCCCATCCAATACATACCGAAGCAGTTGCAAACATTAAGGGCCGTGATGAAGTGATGTGTATGCTTTTTTCGTTACTGGCACTTGTAGCGGCCGTTAAATATGTGCGCACGCAGAACTTGTTGCATTTGTTATGGGGTACAGCTATTTACTTTATTGCCCTGCTTAGTAAAGAAAACGCAATTACCTTTTTTGCCATTGTGCCGCTTACTTTTTTCTTTTTTACCAATGCCAAAGTCAAAGATTACGCCTTTATTTTACTGCCTTTTGCCGTTGCAGTGGGTGTGTTTTTGGGTATGCGCGGCACCTATACCAAAGCCGAACTTGGGCAAGATACCCCCGAGGTATTAAACAACCCTTATATACTGGCTAAAGGTGGTTTGAAGCCAAACGAGCAGCGCATTACTACCTTCCTGTATCGCGATACACAAACGGGAGAACTGAATTTTTACCCCGAGTGCCTGGCTACTACGTTTGTAACCTTCTTGTACTATATCAAAACGTTGATGGTGCCTCATCCGCTTACACACGATTACTATTATGATCAAATACCTTTTGTGGGAATGGATAGCGGCCTATTCTGGTTGTCGCTATTGCTGAACGGTGGATTGTTGATTTATGCCTTAATGGCCTTACGACGAAAGAGTGTTGCCGCTTATGGCATCCTGTTTTACTTCATTACGTTTTCGGTTGCCAGCAACTTGCTGTTTACGGTGGGTGTATTAATGAACGAACGCTTCATTTACATGAGTTCTCTGGGCTTTAGCATCCTGCTGGCCTTTTTATTTATTCAATCGAAAGACAGGTTTAAGTTAAACCCCAATGTCGTACTGGGTGCATTTTTGCTGGTGCTCAGTTTATATTCAGTTAAAACCTTTAGCCGCAACTACGATTGGAAGGATAGTTTTACCTTATTCCGTCGCGATGTGCGCTGGAGCCCCAATTCTGCCAAGATTCAGACTTCATTGGGTGGAGATTTAGCAAAGGCTGCACTATCTAACATCCCGGCTCTTCGCGATAGCGGAATGATTTATAAAATTTTCAGCGATCTGCAAGCCGATCAAGCCACCCTTGATGAGGTTAACCGCATGCCAGATAGTTCTGTTACCAAGGCTTTGCTAGATAGCAGCATTGCGCATCTCCGCGAAGCAATACGCATCTATCCACACCACAGCAATGCCTGGGTGTTGATGGGTAACTCCCTATACAACCGCAATCATAAGGCAGAAGAGGTAATACCAATGTATGCCAATGCAGCAGCCTTTAATGTTAACGGCAGCTATGATGCTTACTTTAACCTCGGCTTTTTATACAGCGAGGTAAATAAAGCCGACTCTGCCCGTAAGTATTTGTTACTGGCCAGCCAGCAAAAACCTGAGCAGGAAGCTTACCGCTTTGTATTAGCCTATGTCTATGCTAAGCTAAATCAGCGCGACTCGGTAGAGGCATGGCTAAAAATAGGAGCGGAGAAGCGCCCTGTAAGTGCTGAGGATTACTATAAAATAGGTACGGCCTTTGGTAAAGTTGCTGGTAACCTGCCGCTTGCGATAGAATACCTGCAAAAAGCAGTAGCCGCTAACCCGAAGGTGGAATTGTATATGGAAGATTTAGGTGTTGCGTATGGTTTGGCAGGCAGGTTTGACGATGCGATAGCTACGGCCAATCAGTTAATTGCACTTAACCCTAAATATAAGGCTGCTTATATGAACTTGTTTGTAAGCTATCGTATGAAAGGCAACATGACGGCTGCTCAGCAGAATTATAACAAGGCCCGCGAACTGGATCCATCCTTACCACCGTTCGATGAAATGATGGCGCGCCAACAGGGTCAATTTGTGAGCGCTAAGAAATAGCCGGATAGCCACTGCCGGAAAAAACAAAAAGCGCCTGATAAGGCGCTTTTTGTTTGATGGCTGGGGTTGTGATGTATATTACCGTTCCTTGGGAGGAAGGGCTTCTTTCACTACCAGGGCTCTTTGATGAAAATCGGCGCCATTAAGACCTGCAATTGCTGCTCTGCCTTCTTCGTCGTTAGGCATTTCAACAAAACCAAAACCACGGCTGCGGTTGGTTTCACGGTCTTTCAGGATTTTTACGGTTGATACTTGACCGTAACGCGCAAACAATTCTTGTAATTCTTCTTCCCGCGCGCGGAAGTTGATGTTGGCTACATAAATGTTCATGATAAAAAGATAATAGGGTTAATAAAACTTGCCCCGGTATTGACGATCCCAAAGGCAACTCTGCGAAGATAAAAGAATATTCCAAAGTTTCTCCTCCCGTTTAAAGATGAAAATCAGCGGTTTGAAGAAGCCGAAATTTGTTTATATAACAATTAAAAATTACCAAAATACACTGCTGAATTACCGATGCCTGTAAGCAAAAAAGCCCACACCTAAAGGTGCGGGCTTTTTTGTATTATGTTCTACAGCGGTATTAAGGCACGTAAGTTCTTGCAACACGGAAACCAACACTGTTTTGAATAAATCCGGGGTCGTGATATTGACGAGTGGTTACCTGTGAATAATTGCCGTAATTGTACCAGGCCCCCCCGCGCATTACGCGATAAGCTCCAGCTTCAGGACCTTGTGGGTTCAGCGCTGGCGATTTGCCATAATACAAACCATCATAAACGTCCCATACCCATTCCCAAACATTACCGGTCATATCAAACAGGCCAAGTTCATTCGGCTTCTTTTGTGCTACTGCATGGCTTTGCCCGTTAGCATTATCAATATACCAGCCAACCTCATTAATCACGTTGCCACCGGCAAAGGGCGTTTCTTTGCTTTGGTTGCCGCCGCGGGCAGCAAACTCCCACTCTGCTTCCGTTGGTAACCGGTATCCTTTGGCGGTATCCAGATACTTTACATCGGTACCATTAATCAGGTAACACTTGCTTAGTTTTTCGTTTTCGCTTAACCAGTTGCAGTAGGCTACCGCATCGCGCCAACTAACCATAAATACCGGCTGCTTACCTCGGCCCCAGGCCCCGGAGCGTGCTGTATCGCGCTTGGTGGCAGTTGTAAACTTATCGTATTCTTCAAAGGTTACTTCCGTTTTGCCAAGGTAAAACGAGTTAACGGTAACATTATGGGCTGGCGCTTCATGCCGTTCTACCGGCTGATCGGTGCCCATTTTAAAACTGCCACCCTGCACCAATACAAAACGGGCAGTATCAATGGGTGCCTTTTTAGGCGCAGCAGTTTTGGTTTTCGAATTTTGGGCATTCGCGCAAACCATTACTATCAGGCAAAGGGCCAATGTGCTTATCTGTTTCATATCTCAGCTATTTTAAGCAAGTATAGGTTTTTTGATGCGAATAGCATACCAAATTTGTTTAATGCACCAAAATTTGAAACCCGTTGACTTTTCACCTTTAGGTTTAGGCCAGGGGGAGAGGTTTAGGGGCGATCTGAAAACCGTCGAATAGGGTGTTGGCCCGGATCGGCAGAAAGCACCTATGATTTTGGTCATCAGGTAGATTGCACTCGGCGGACGAAAGGCACTAAAATTGTGAGTCCTAAATTGTTAACAACCCTATCTGTTTATCAACATCTTGCCTTTGCAGCGCACATGTAGGGTTTTTGATAAGCCTGAAACCCTTTACAGATCAGCGTTTTAGGTCCTTATTCAGATTTAATCCAAATTCGAACAACAGGTCTAATTTTTACATGAAAATTTTGGTTTTTTAAGAGGTGGCCCCCATATTTGCCCCCGCATTTTTTACAATTTCATGACAATTCCGGTCATAATGAAGATAGAAGCATCTTACGCGCGAACAAAGACAAAACTTTCCCTCACATCACTGCTAACTATCCTGTTTTCAGCAGGTATTTTGATGGCCCACGCCGAGGTAGACAAGGCGAAGTGGACCGAGGGTAAATCTCTATTTAAAAGCAACTGTGCTGCCTGTCACAACCCTAAGGCTGACGGAACTGGTCCGGCCCTGCAAGGCGTAACCGCCCGTTGGGAAGGTGCCGGTGACTTTAAAGGCAAAACCGGTAAACAGTGGTTGTATACCTGGATCCACAACTGGAATGATGCTGTTGGTGGTGGTTACAAGTATGCTGTAGAAATGGCTAACAGCCGCCCGGCTGCCATGAACGTGTTTGCCACACTGAAAGATCAGGACATTGATAATATCCTGTTGTATGTAGAAAACCCTGATCAGTTTGCAGCTCCTGCTGCGGCTTCGGGTCCTACTGCTCCTGTTGCAGGTGGCGAAGAGAAAGGAAGCAGCCCTGGTGCTACTTTATACTTATTTGTATTCTTCCTGGTGATATTGGTTGCTATCCTGGTTGGTGTTACCCGCCGTCTGGATAAGATCATAGCCGAGAAGAAAGGCGAGGAAATTGCTCCTGCCCGTCCATTCTACAAAAATCCTAAGTGGGTGGTAGCTTTAATACTTATTGGTATTGTTGCCGTAGGTTACAAAACTGTTGACTGGGGCGTTCACTTAGGTCGCCAGCAAGGTTACCAACCTACCCAACCTATACGTTTCTCGCATGCCCTGCACGCCGGAACGCACAAAATCGACTGCCAATACTGTCACCAAACAGCTAACAAAGGCAAACACTCAAACATTCCTTCTTTAAATACCTGTATGAACTGCCACAAGAACGTATCGAAGGGCCCTAAATACGGAACGGAAGAAATTGCCAAGATTTACGCTGCAGTGGGTTGGGATTCATACAGTGGAACCTACTCTAAACCAGCTCAGCCGGTAGAATGGGTGCGCATCCACAATCTTCCCGATCACGTTTACTTTAACCATGCTCAGCACGTAAATGCAGGTAAGCAGAAGTGTCAAACCTGTCACGGTCCGGTTGAAACGATGGAAGAAGTTTACCAATATGCTCCGCTTTCAATGGGCTGGTGTATTAACTGTCACCGCAATACCGAAGTGGGTATCAGCTACGACAAAGAAAAAGGTGAAGTGCACGTGAACAACCAATTCTATAGCACTTACAAAGGCATTCATGAGAAGCTGAAGAGCGGCGAAATTGAAAAAGTAACCGTTGAAACCATTGGCGGAACAGAATGTCAGCGTTGCCACTATTAATAGTATAAAAGCAGGCAAGCAGAGAATAAATAAAAACGATAAACAGATTTAACTGAATATAAAATGGCCGATAAAATCTACTGGAAAGGAATAGAAGAGAAGGAGCAGTTGGAAGGCTTTCGTGCAATTGCCGATAAGGAATTTAGCGAAGAATTACCTGCCTTAAGTTCTATCACCGAACCTATATCAACGGGTACATCAAGCCGCCGCGATTTTCTGAAAATGCTGGGCTTTAGCGTAACAGCAGCTGTTGTGGCTGCCAGTTGCGAAATGCCGGTACGTAAATCAATACCGTATGTATGGCGCCCCGAGGAAGTGGCTCCAGGTATTGCCAATTACTATGCTACAACGTTTGCCCAGGGTGGCGACTACGGCGCAGTGTTGGTTAAAACCCGCGAAGGCCGCCCTATTAAAGTAGAAGGCAATAAATTATCAGTTGTAACCAAAGGTGGCACCAGTGCACGTGCGCAGGCAAGCGTATTAAGTTTGTATGATGGTGCCCGCTACAAAGGCCCCGGCAAAGGCAAGGAGCCTATGACCTGGGATAAAGTAGACGCTGAAATAGGCGAGAAGCTGAAAGCAGCTGCTGCCGGTGGCAAAGTGGTGCTGTTCTCGTCTACAGTATATTCTCCTTCAACCAAAGCAGTTATCGATACCTTCGGTAAATCGCTGGGCGAAGGCAAATTCGAACACCTGCAATACGATGCCATTTCGTACTCCGGTATTTTAGATGCCAATGAAAAATCGTTTGGCAACCGTAGCATTCCTTCCTACAACTTCGGCAAAGCCAAAGTAATTGTTGGTGTAGGTTGCGATTTCTTAGGCACCTGGCTTTCTCCGGTTGAATTTTCAGCCGACTATGCCGTTAACCGCAAGGTAAGCAGCAAGAAGAAGGACATGAGCCGCCACATTCAAATCGAAAGTGTTCCTACCATCACAGGATACAAAGCCGATAACCGTATTCCGGTTAAACCTTCTGACGAGTTAAGCTCGCTGGTGGACTTATATAATGTAATTATTGCAGGTGGTGCTGCCAAGAATGCAAAAGTTGGCAAAGCTGCAGAAGAACTGAAAGCTGCCGGTGCCGGAAATGCGCTGGTTGTTGCTGGTAGCAACGATACCAATGTGCAATTGCTGGTTAATGCTATCAACAGCGCGCTGGGCAGCTATGGTTCTACCATAACCTGGGATCGTCCTTACAACACCAAGAAAGGTTCCGACAAGGCCATCAGCCAGCTGGTTGCAGGCTTAAACGATGGTTCTATCAAAGCGGTATTATTCTACGAAGCTAACCCGGTGTATAGCTCACCTGTTAAAGGTTTAGCTGATGCACTTAAGAAGGCTGAACTTTCAGTTTCGTTTGCTAACCGTTTAGATGAAACAGCTGCTGCCTGCCAGTATGTATGTCCGGATAGCCACTGGTTGGAAAGCTGGAACGATGCTGAGCCTAAGGCCGGTGTATTGAACACTACCCAACCTACCATCTCTAAATTATTCGATACCCGTCAGGTGCAGGAAACCCTGATGAAGTGGAGCGGTCAAACCGGCACTTACTACGATTTTCTGCAGAAAAACTGGGAAGCTTCTTTCTACGGTAAGCAAAACAAATACAATGGCTTTTGGGCTTTCTGGGACAACGCAATCCACGATGGTGAAGTTGTGCTGAATGCTGCTGCTACTACCGCCGCTTACAACGGTGCCGGTGTAGTTGAAGCGGTTGCTGCAGTAGGCGCTGCTGCCGGTTCATTTGGCGATGTGCAGGTTAAATTCTTCGAATCTATCGCAATGGGCGATGGCCAATGGGGCGATAACCCATGGCTGCAGGAATTACCGGATCCGGTAACCAAAGCAACCTGGGGTAACGTAATTATGGTTAACCCTACCTGGTATAGCAAGAACGGTTACAACATCGATCCAGACTTTAAAGAAAAACGTTTTGTGGTAGCCAGTCTTTCGGCTAACGGCCAAACCATTAAACTTCCGGTTGTGGCAGTACCTGGTATGCCTGAGAACACCCTTGGTGTTGCTTTAGGTTACGAGCGCACCGCGGTGGCCCACCCTGATTTGAAAGTTGGTGCTAATGCGTTTGCAGCCTTAACGCCAAGCGGTGATAACTTTACTGATATTGCTAAAGCAAGCATTACTAAAACTGCTGATACCGAACAGGTAGCTTTAACACAAACACACTTTAACATTACCCTGAAAGATTTGGGTGGTGTGAAGACACGTAAGATTGTAAAAGAAACCATCCTGAAAGATTACCAGAAAGCTGAAAATGCCGGTAATGAAGACAGAATGGAGATTATGGAAGAGCTGGTAACGCTTTACTACGAGCACGAGAAACCAGGCCACCACTGGACCATGGTTATTGATCTGAACAGTTGTACCGGTTGTGGCGCCTGCGTGGTTGCTTGTAATGCCGAAAACAACGTTCCGGTAGTTGGTAAAGATCAGGTTACCCGCAGCCGCGAAATGCACTGGATGCGTATCGATCGCTACTTTACCGGTACCGTTGATAATCCGGATGTAGTATTCCAGCCTATGCTGTGTCAGCACTGCGATAACGCTCCTTGCGAAAACGTTTGTCCGGTTGCCGCTACTAACCACAGTAACGAAGGTATTAACCAGATGGCTTACAACCGTTGCATCGGTACCCGTTACTGTGCTAACAACTGTCCATACAAAGTGCGTCGCTTTAACTGGTACGATTACCAACAAGCCGATGCTTTTGATAAGCAATACGGAACCAGCAACGATATGAACGTTGCAAGCGAACTGTTAGGATTACACGAACCACTGACACGCATGGTGTTGAACCCTGATGTAACAGTACGTTCACGTGGTGTAATGGAAAAATGTTCGTTCTGTGTGCAGCGTTTACAAGGCGCTAAGCTGGATGCGAAGAAAGAGAACCGTCCATTGAAAGATGGTGATGCTGTAACAGCTTGTCAGAGCGCTTGCCCTACCAACGCAATTGTGTTTGGCGACCGCAACGACAAAGAAAGCGCAGTATACGCTGACTTTACCGATAAGAGAACCTTTGGCGTAATCGAGGAAATACACACCATGCCGAATGTGTTATACAAAACGCAGGTGCGCAACCGTGAGGAAGAGAAACAATACGAAATCCTTGATTACTACCATAATTCCTAATTGAACTATTAACTAATAACGACAACTCGAGATATGCACGCATATGAATCAGAATTCCGGGAGCCGCTAATCAATGGATTAGACAAGACGTACACGAAGATTACCGATGATCTCGTGGCTCCCACCGAAAGAATGTCGGCCATTTGGTTGATTTCCACGCTGCTTACCGGAGCAGGAGCCCTGTTCTTTGTATTCTGCCTTGGCTGGACCGTTTGGTTTGGTATTGGCACCTGGGGTTTGAATAAAACCATTGGTTGGGCATGGGATATTACCAACTTCGTTTGGTGGATCGGTATCGGTCACGCCGGAACCTTGATCTCCGCCATTCTGTTGCTGTTCCGTCAGCGTTACAGAACTGGTATTAACCGTGCTGCGGAAGCGATGACCATATTCGCGGTAATTTGTGCAGGTATGTTCCCTATCTTCCACATGGGTCGCGTTTGGGATGCTCCTTTTATTTTCCCTATCCCTAACACCCGCGGTCCTTTATGGGTTAACTTTAACTCGCCGCTCCTGTGGGACGTATTCGCGATCTCTACTTACTTCTCGGTTTCATTATTATTCTGGTATTCAGGTCTATTACCTGACTTTGCTACCATCCGCGACCGTTCTAAATCTAAATTCCGCAAGTGGATCTATAACCTGTTAGGCTTTGGCTGGACCGGTTCTGCTAAACAATGGCAACGTTTCGAATCATTATCGCTGGTATTAGCGGCTCTTTCTACACCGCTGGTATTATCGGTACACACGATAGTATCGTTTGACTTCGCAACTTCAGTAATCCCTGGCTGGCACACTACCATCTTCCCTCCATACTTCGTGGCAGGTGCCATCTTCTCCGGTTTCGCCATGGTGGAAACACTGATGATTATTACCCGTAAGTTGTTTAAACTGGAAGATTACATCACCATCAACCACATCGAATCGATGAACAAAATCATCGTATTAACTGGTTCGATCGTAGGTATCGCTTACTTAACCGAGTTGTTCATTGCCTGGTATTCAGGTTACCTGTACGAGCAGTTCGCTTTCTACAACCGTATCCTGGGTAAATACTTCTGGGCTTACATTCTGATGATGAGCTGCAACGTAATATCTCCGCAGTTCTACTGGTTCAAAAACATACGCCGCAACATCTACATCACCTTTATCCTTTCGATATTCGTGAACATCGGTATGTGGTTCGAGCGTTTCGTAATTATCGTTACCTCGCTGGCTGATGACTATCTGCCTTCAAGCTGGGCTTATTTCTCTCCAACATGGGTAGATATAGGCATCTATGTTGGCTCTATGTCGGTATTCTTATTCCTGTTCCTGTTGTTTGCACGTTTCTTCCCGACAATCGCTATTGCCGAGGTGAAAGCAATCTTCCGCACATCTTCGGAAGCTGCAAAAGCAGAAAGAGCTAAGAAAGAAGGTGCAGCACACGGTGGTTTTATGGGTTTTCAAACTGTAGGCCCACTCGATAAGGATGCAAAGAATTAATTATTAGTTGACGAAAAGAATTCAGAATAAATGGCAAGCAACAAATTCATAGTAGGTCTCTGGGATCATGAAGAAGTATACGTTCATGCCGTAGAGCACATCCGCCATCACGGGGTTGAAATTTACGACAGCCTTACACCGTTTCCGGTGCACGGACTGGATGAGGCCCTGGGCCTGAAAGAAACCCGGTTACACACCGCTGGTTTCATGTTCGGCGCAACGGGTACCACCCTGGCGTTAACGTTCATGACCTGGGTTATGACTACCAGCTACCCTTTAAACGTGGGTGGTAAACCTTACTGGCCGCTGCCATCTTTCATTCCTATTACGTTTGAGATGACGGTATTATTTGCTGCCTGGGGTATGACCTTAACCTACCTGGTGCGTAACAAACTGTGGCCGGGACGTGTTCCGCGCATTTTCGAAAAGCGTACGACAGACGACCGTTTTGCCCTGGTTTTTGATGCTGAAAAACTGAGCGATGCTCAAATCAGCGAAATCAAAAACATGTGCCAGAAAGAAGGTGCTGTAGAAGTGAAAGACCGCGTGTTTACTGAAAACGAATAATTGAAAAAGTTTATCCAAGTTACGATGAAAAACAGCTTTATAAAGTTACTACCGGTTGCAGCAGTTGCCATTATTCTGGCATCGTGTGGCCGTAACCCGAAAGAGCCAGGCAGAATTTATATGCCCGATATGACGTACAGCAATGCGTACGAAACATACTCGGCCAGCCCGTTCAAAAATGCCGATGGTTATCTGCAGAGCGCCCGCCGTCCGGTTCAGGGTACAATACCCCGTGGATGGATTCCTGCCGACGAAAAGGTAAGAACCAATGCAAGCCTGCTGATGAGCTATATGGCTAAGAATCACTATACCCACGATCCTGCACAATGGCAGGCTGAGTACGACCGTGCTGCTACTGAAATAGCTGATCCGTTAGACGCTAACGATGCTAACCTGGCTGAAGGTAAGCGACTGTATGAAATCAACTGCCAGGTTTGCCATGGCGAAAAAGGGGAAGGTAACGGCCAGATCGTAGAATTGCCGAATGGCGGCGATGGTCCTTATACTGCGCGTCCTCCAAAATATTCTGACCGTTTAACGCAAATCAAGGATGGTAACATGTTCTACAGCGTTAGCTACGGAAAAGGTATGATGGGTGGTTATGGCTACCAATTGGATGTAAAAGAAAGATGGCAGGTAATCCATTACATTAAGAAACTGGCCGGCATTAACGCCCCGGTTGCTGCTGCAACGGATTCGGTAAGTGCTGCTAAGTAATAATTTCGATAACGACAGTAATAGATAAAGCAATGAACGAAAAATTTGAGTTTACCGCGGGATTGAAAAAGACCCTGATCTACATGATGGGTGCAGGTGTGCTTGGCCTGGTGCTCGCGTTTGTCCTTTACCCGGAAAATAACCATAGCCGTTTTTGGACAAACCTGTTATCCAACACGTATTTCTTTACGGGCATCGGCCTATTCGGCCTGTTTGTAGTAGCTGCAACCCAGCTTGCCTATGGCGGTTGGCAAACCCTGATGAAGCGTATCTTCATTTCGCTTTCAGGCTTTAGCCGTATCGGTGGTTTCCTGTTACTGGCTATTATTGCCTTGGGCGTATTTACAAACGTGCACACACTTTACGACCATGTAAAGCACATTCTGCACACCGGCGCTGGCAATCCACGTTATTCAACTAAACTGATCTTCTTTGCTCCGGCATTTTGGGTTGGCCGCGTACTGGTTTACGCCTCGCTTTGGTTGATTTTCTCAATTGTATTCGACCGTTTCTTTGCTCGTACTGATCAAACCGATCCTAAGGTTTACAAGAAGTCGAAATTACTGGCAGCGGCCTTTATCGTTGTATTTGCTTTAACTGAATCAGCTATCAGCTGGGATGCCGTAATGTGTTTAGATCCACATTGGTATTCTACACTGTTTGGTTGGTATAACTTTGCCAGCTACGGCTGTGCTGCCTGGGGTATGACCATCCTGGTTATCATCTACCTGAAGTCAAAAGGCTATATTCCTCAAATTAACGAAAACCACATCCACGATCTTGGTAAAATGTTGTTTGGTTTCTCCATCTTCTGGACTTACCTGTGGTTCGATCAGTTTATGTTACAGTGGTATGCCAACATTCCGGAAGACACCAACTTTTGGGTAAAACGTTTCGGTGAAGGCTACTTCAAGTTCACTATCTTTTTATCGCTGATCATCAACTTCGTGTTCCCGCTGTTCTTCCTGATTAAGCGCGATGCAAAACGTAACTTTAAGATGATTGGCTTTGGTGCCGCTCTTATCATCTTCGGTCACTACATCGATTTCTTCAACTATACATTTGTCGAACCAAACTGGAACGCCAAAGTAGCTGAAGAAAAACGCGAACATGAGCGTAAAGGAGATGTGGCCCTGTTCTTTGCTGTTAACGAAGGAACTGCCGAGAAAGGCGAAGGCCACGAGGTTGCCAAGAAGGAAGAAGTTGCTACCGAACATGCAGCAGCGGCTACTGAAGGCGCTAAGGAAGCAACTGCCGAAAAAGGTAAAGACAAAGAAGTAGCAGTTACAACCTTTGCAGGTATTGGCATTGCTGAGTTACTGGTATTTGTTGGATTTTTAGGAGCGTTCCTGTTCATGTTCTTCAATAACCTGAAGAAACATCCGATTGTTCCTGAGAACGACCCTTACCTGAAAGAGAGTGAGAAACTTACAGTAACCTGGGCTTAATTCCCGGGCTACACATCCCGGTGAATGGCTGTGTTAAGAACATATTCTTTCACCGGGATGTTAAAATAATACGACGGTTGTTACAATCAATGAACATGAAAGTGTATTGATTGGTGAGAAGGAGGAATACTTATATTATTGCACTATAGATCAGTCAGATGAATATGTGCTGAAAGCAAAATTGTAAGTAGGAGGGTGGCGAAATAGCGTGAATCCGCTTGGTGGTTAAAAACCATCCTGCAGATGAACGAAGGACATTAGTAAAGAGCGATTACCGGGGCTATATTTTACAGATGCGGCTAACAACCCCGGGAGGTAATAAGGAAGAAATTAAAAAATTAGAAGAAAGTGATATGAGATAAACAGGCCCCGATTGAAAAATGTGATGGCTATCACAAATGAAGAGAGGTGCAGGTTTTACAAGTTGAAATTCGATTTAATAAAAGGATAAAAACGAAAAAAATAGAACTCAACATTGCGATTGATTAGAGCAGTGAGGAGATTTTGTAATAAGGACTAATAAATTTTATCATGGCAACATTTTTAAGTTTTGTAGTAATTGCGCTGCTGTTTGTGGTACTGGTACTTATTTCCAAAGCCAACGAATTGGCACAGGAAGTAAGAGGCGATCAGCCGGATTATACCAACCAGAGCCGTGTGAACGGATACCTGTTGTTGGGTTTCATGATTTTAATGTTTGCAGGTTCGGCTTATGCTTTTAAAGAATTAGCCCCTGTAATGCTTCCGAAGGCAGCTTCGGAGCACGGCGTTAAAACCGACCAGCTGTTTAATATTACTATGCTGATTATCGGCATCGTTTTCTTTATAACCCAGGTGGCACTTTTTTACTTTGCCTACCGCTATAACGAAAGCCGTGGCCACAACGCTTACTTCTATCCGCATAACAACAAACTTGAAGTGGTGTGGACGGTTATACCAACCATCGTGTTAACCGGATTAATTGCCATGGGTATGTATGAGTGGTTCAATATTTTCAATAAGGATACACGTGCTAAAAACACCATGGTGGTGGAAGCAACGGCTAAGCAGTTTAACTGGATGCTGCGTTACCCGGGTAAAGACGGAAAATTTGGCCGCCGTATTATTGATACAGAGCATATTTCTCCAACCAACGAGTTAGGTATTGACTGGAGCGATCCAAACAGCCACGACGATTACATGAGTGACAAATTATACCTGGTTAAAGGTCATTCGGTATTAATGCGTTTGAACGCTCAGGATGTGCTGCATAGCTTTTACCTCCCGCATTTCCGTGTTAAAATGGACTGTGTGCCTGGTATACCTACTGAATTTTACTTTACACCAACAATGACTACCAAAGAAATGCAGGATTACCTGAGCAAAGAACCTTGGTGGCAAACCTTAAATCCTGAAACAGGCGAACCTCGCTGGAAAGGATTTAAATACGAACTGGCCTGCGCCGAATTATGCGGTAAGTCGCACTACGGTATGCAACGCGAAGTGGTTGTAGTTGACCAGGCTGAATACGATGCATGGGTTAGCACACAAACTGCCATGTATGAGAGTGTAAAACCTAAAACTACCGAAGCTGCACCGGCCGCTGAGCCTGCCGCTACTGATTCTGTTGCTCCTAAGCAAACAGCGTTATTATCTAAATAATTATAAGAAGAAATTAAAAATAGAGATATGCAAGCAGCCACTATTGAACACGGAGCACACACGCACCACGGTCATGGGCATGAAGAGCACCACCACGAAGAAACATTTCTGACGAAGTATATCTTCAGTCAGGATCATAAAATGATTGCCAAGCAATTCCTGATTACAGGTATTTTTTGGGGTATCGTTGGTGGCTTGCTTTCGGTATTATTCCGTATACAGTTAGGTTGGCCTAACGAAACCTTCCCATTCCTGGAGTCCTTTTTAGGAAAATGGGCTGAGGGCGGCAAAATAAGCAACGAGTTCTATTATGCATTGGTTACCATGCACGGAACTATCCTGGTATTCTTTGTATTAACAGGTGGACTGTCTGGTACTTTCGCGAACCTGTTGATTCCTTACCAAATTGGGGCACGCGATATGGCTTCAGGCTTTATCAATATGCTTTCTTATTGGTTCTTCTTCGCAGCCAGTATAGTTTTATTATTCTCTTTCTTCATTCAAACTGGCCCTGCTTCAGGTGGTTGGACAGCTTACCCTCCTTTGAACGGTATCCGCGACACTAGCCTTAACCTGGGTTCAGGTCTTGGTTTCGATCTTTGGATTCTGGCTATGACCCTGTTCATTGTATCATCGCTGTTAGGAGGTTTGAACTACGTAGCCAGCGTATTGAACATACGCACCAAGGGTATGAGCATGATGCGTTTGCCATTAACCGTATGGGCTTTTATGTTCACCGCGGTAATCGGTATTCTTTCGTTCCCTGCGTTATTAGCCGGTGCGGTATTGTTGGAATTTGACCGCTTACTGGATACAAGCTTCTACCTGAACAATATCATCATCAATGGTCACTTACTGGGTTACAAAGGTGGTTCACCTATCCTGTTCCAGCACTTATTCTGGTTCCTCGGTCACCCTGAAGTGTACATCATCATTCTGCCTGCCATGGGTATCGTTTCGGAAGTATTATCGGTACATAGCCGCAAACCAATCTTTGGTTACAAGGCGATGATCGTATCAATCCTGGCGATTTTGATCCTGTCGTTCATCGTATGGGCTCACCACATGTTCGTTACCGGTCTGAACCCGAACCTGGGCGCAATCTTTACTTTATTCACTTTATTGATCGCTATTCCTTCCGCCATTAAGGTATTTAACTGGATAGGAACTATTTGGCGCGGTAAGGTGCGGTTAACCTCGGCTGCCTTGTTTGCCGTTGGTTTCGTATCAATGTTCATCACCGGTGGTCTTACAGGTATTATCCTGGGTAACTCGGCTATCGATATCCAATTACACGATACCATGTTTGTGGTGGCCCACTTCCACATAGTAATGGGTGTGGCTGCTTTCTTCGGTATGTTTGCCGGTGTATATAACTGGTTCCCACGTATGTATGGCCGTTATATGAACGAAACCCTGGGTCAGATCCACTTCTATGCTACCCTGATCGGTGCTTATTGCATCTTCTTCCCGATGCACTTTATGACTGGTCTGCCACGTCGTTACTATACATATGCTAACTTCGACACGTTCAACAACTTCAACAGTCTTGCGGAATTTATTAGTATTGCCGCCATTGTAGTATTCCTGGCCCAATTGATTTTTGTGGTTAACTTCTTCTACAGCATTTTCAAAGGCAGGAAGGTTCGTGGCGAGGTTCGCGCCGATGGTTACGAGTATGCCAACCCATGGGGTTCTAACTCACTGGAATGGACTGCTCCTATTGAGCGCTTACATGGTAACTGGGCCGGTGAATTACCGGAAGTATACCGTTGGCCTTATGATTACAGTGTGGACGGTAAAGAATCGTATACACAGGTAACCCCGCTGAAACCCGGAGAAGTTGCCCACTAGTAATTAAACACAGAGGAGAAACCGAAATGGCAAAGTCAGTAACCATAGAAACCCGTAAACGGAGCATCATAGTGCAGCGGATAAGCGATTATCTGATGCTGGCTAAATTCCGTCTTAGTTTTCTCGTGGTCTTTTCGGCCATTATAGGTTACATATTTGCTGTAAAAGGTCTGTATAACATAACCGATATGTTCTGGTTGGCATTAGGAGGCATGCTGGTTACAGCAGCTTCTAATACCATTAATCAGATTATTGAGCGTGATATCGATAAATTGATGAAGCGCACTATGAACCGCCCATTGCCTGCAGAACGTATGTCTGCTCCGGAGGCAATATTGGTTGCCGGTATTTTTGGCGTTTCGGGGATTTCTATTCTCACATTGCAATTTAATTCCACCGCAGGTGTGTTGTCCGCACTTTCGCTTATCAGCTATGCGTTTATTTATACGCCGTTAAAGCGGGTATCGCCCATAGCCGTATTTGTAGGTGCCATACCTGGTGCTTTACCTCCAATGATCGGTTATGTGTGTGTATCGAAGGAAATTGATTTTATAGCTGTATTGATTTTCAGTATCCAGTTTATGTGGCAGTTTCCATTTCTGGAGCATAGCCTGGGTGCAGTATAACGATTATCTGAAGGCCGGCATCATGCTATTGCCTTCAACTACAGGTAAGTCGCGTGCAAGTGCAGTTCAGAATGTGGTGTATTGTGTGATGCTGCTTATGGTATCAATGATACCCTACTTCTTTAACCTGGTTAATTTGGGGGCAAATGTGGTAATAACAGCAGCTGGCGTGGTATTTTTATGGATGGCATGGAACCACTACCGGGCTTGTGAAGATAAGACAGCGAAGATTTTAATGTTTGGGTCGTTTTTGTACTTGCCGGTAGTTCAACTGGCATTAGTGTTGGGCAAAATATAATGGACGTTACTTTGAATGAAAAGCAAATAAAGGATAAGCCTGGCAGTGGTGTGCATCCACAAAAGTTTGCACTCTGGCTTGCCTTGGCATCCATGACGATGTTCTTTGCCGCTTTAACCAGCGCAGTGTTGGTTAAAAAGGGAGACTATAAAGTATGGGAGAATTTCCGCTTGCCGGTAACCTTCCTGTATAGTACGGCGGTAATCATAGGCCTAAGTGTGGTAATACACCTATCGCTTATAACGTATCGTCAGGCCCGGTTTGCCCTGTTTCGCTCGTTGTTGTTCTTTTCTTTTTTGTTGGGATGTCTGTTCCTGTTTTTACAATACACCGGTTGGATAGCCTTAAAGCAAATGGGCTTTCCATTAACGGGTAATGTAGCAGGTTCGTTTATCTACATCTTAACCGCCTCTCACGGTGTGCATATTATTGGCGGTTTAGTTGCAACTGCGTTGTTCTTGTTTTTCGCTTTCCGCGCAAGGAAGGATGAAATTTTTGAACTGCGCAACATTATAAATCCCAAGCGACAGTTGCATCTTGAAATGCTGGTTACCTACTGGCATTTTGTAGATATAGTTTGGGTGTATTTGTATGTGTTTTTGCTGGTAAACTATCAGTAAAAATCAATTGGATTCAGAATAGATTTAAAACAAAATAATAAGTATTGAACATGGCAGAAGCTACTTTAGATCACGCCCACGGCGGTAACGAGAGTTCGAAAGAATTGTGGAATGGAGGACGCTCGCCATTCCGCATTGGCTACGGAAAGGTAATGATGTGGTATTTCCTGATATCGGATACTTTCACATTCGCCTCTTTCCTTATCGCATACGCAGCTTTGCGTATGGCCCAAAGCGATGTATGGCCTAATCCGGCTGAGGTTTTCTCATCGATACCAATGCACATTTTTGAAGGAGTAAAAGCGCCATTGGTGTTTGTATCTTTCATGACATTCCTGCTAATCGTTAGCTCGTACACCATGGTACGTGCCGTACAGGAAGGTTACCGTATGAATAAGGATGGTGTGGTGAAGTTCCTGATCCCTACCATTATCTGCGGTATCGGTTTCTTGTTCTGCCAGTATCTGGAATGGACGCACCTGATTGCTGAAGGAATGACTCCTACTACTGCCAGCGCAGAAACGCACGTTACCAATTTTGGTCAACTGTTCTTTGTAATCACCGGTTTCCACGGTATGCACGTGTTGGGTGGTGTAGTATTAAACACCTGGTTAGCTGTATCGGCTGCCAATGGCAAATTCGACAAAGTAGGACACTACGAAATGGTTGAGAAGATCGGTTTATACTGGCACTTTGTAGACCTTGTTTGGGTTTACGTATTCCTTTGCTTCTACCTGCTGTAATTAAAAATAGATTTACTAAAACTAATAAACCAGTATAGTCATGAGTTTTGAAACACCAACCGAAGGCCACCTGCATTGGACAGAAGGTGAGTACAACCAAGGTAAAAAGGATGTACTAAAGACCATCGTTATCCTTTCGATTGTAACAGTGGTAGAAGTAGGCACCGCTATGCTTTACGACCATATGTTCCCGAAAGGCGGTAGCGGCAAAATCTGGATCAACCTGTTTATGGCCGTTATGTCGGTAGTAAAAGTGGTTTATATTATGGGCATATTTATGCACGTAAGTCACGAAACCCCATGGTTTAAACGCACCATCTTGTTACCTTTCATGTTTTTGATATGGGCTATTATAGCCTTTGCAGTTGAAGGCAGCAGCTGGCACGCCATGCGCGAGATCCTGAAAGTATTCTAGAACCGTAAGGTGAAGAAATATTGATAAGCAGGCGCAGCAGTTACTTACCGCCTGCTTTATCATTTAGCCCAACCGACGGTTATTTTAAAAACGCGGGCATTTATGACCCACATTTTATAAGTATGGCTGTAATTAATAAATTGGTTACTTTCGCGGCTAAATTTTTTGATATGGCAAAGGCTAAAGCAAAAGACAAGAACAAGGCTAAATCTAAAAGCAAACCGGTAGCAAAGGCAAAGGCAAAACCGGCCCCTAAAAAGGCTGTTAAACCTGCCGCAAAAAAGGCTGCAAAACCCGCCCCTAAAAAAGCGGCTAAACCTGCTCCTAAAAAAGTGGCAAAGCCGGTAGCTAAAAAGAAAGCCAAACCTGTTGCCAAAAAGGTAGTTGCCAAGCCAGCCAAGCCGGTTAAGAAAGCTGCCGCCCCGGCTAAAAAAGTTGCCACCCCGGTGGCAGCTAAAAAGCCTGTGGCACAGCCAGCCAAAAAAGTGTTGAAAAACACTAATAATAATCCGAAACCTCTGAACGTTAAATCAGTAAAACCTGTTGAGAAGGCCGAGGAGAAAAAGCCGGTTACATCAGCTAAGCAGCCTGTAAGTAAGGCGCCGGCTACGGTAACCCGCCACATTAGCACAACACCCCCCGAGAGACCCTTTGTAAATAAACCGGAGAAGAAAATGTTAGAAACTACACAACCTGAAACCAACCTGCGCTACAGTGATGAGGAACTGAAGGAGTTCAAAGACCTTATTGAAAAGAAACTGGCAGCAGCACGCGATGAACTGAAAAACCTGAAAGAATCGTTGGACAACCATACTGAAAGCCAGGTAGGCAACAAAGCCTGGAACATGGAAGAAGGCACCGATACTTCAGAAATGGAATATTTAATGAACCAGATAAGCCGCCAGCATACCTTTATCCGTAACCTGGAGTTAGCCCTGGTGCGTGTAGAGAATAAAACCTATGGTATCTGCCGTGCAACCGGTAAGTTGATACCTAAAGAGCGTCTGCGCGTAGTGCCGCATGCTACCTTAAGCCTGGAAGCTAAAAACAGCCGTAAGGTAGAAGAGGAGAGCCCGGCTTCGCAAAGCAATAGCGCACCTCCTAGCGATTTTGCTGAAGGTTTCGAAGAGTAAAAATTTCGATGAAAAATAAAACAGAGGCCCCGCATGCGGGGCCTCTGTTTTATTTAAGCCGATAGATTGCGCTGTGCCTGCACATACCGGTGGATAGCCTGTCCTTCCATTTTGGCAAGCACAAAGGTTTGTATCAAGGGCAATAACTGCATATGGTGCCCGTATTCAGCGGCTTTGGCTGTTTCGCTTAACTCCGCATGCAGGCGTAGCAGGTCTTCTCTATAGGCCTTGTAATCGCTTATTTCGGATAGTTTCCGGAAAGCATTCATGAGTGCCGTTTCAAAAGGACCTTTATAATCGTGCCGCTGGAAATACCGGTGGATGTTGCGCACAGTATTGTTTACATAAACCATATTCCCCGTTTCAAGATGAGCGACCAGTTCGTAGGCATGTAACAATAACAGTGCATCCAGCCGTATGCCCGCCTCGTAATAGGTTAAAAAGTCTTCGCTTAATGCTACTGCTTCGTTATAGTAGCCATACTCAACCAGTGCCGATACCATGGTAATGGTAATCGATAGTCGGATATCGGGTCTGAGCCTGTTTCCAAACTCCTTCAGCTTAGGTTGACTTTCCTTTATAATCTGTAGCAGGGTATCCTCATCGCGTTTATAATCGTACAGGGTAATGGCAAGTTGTGTATGGTAGATAAACCCGGCCATGCGTTCGGTTTGACTGTGCACCTGTATTTGTTGCAATTCCTTCAGATATTGCTCCAGTTCAATCCAACGTGCAGTGTTATAGCAGGCCTGGGTAAGTTGCGCGTAGGCCCATAAAAGGCGCATTGGTGGGGTGCTGCCGGACTGTTCTTTAAAATAATTGACCAGGGCAAGTGCTTCGTTAAAATGTGCTGCAGGCTGTTGTAAAATCGAAAAATGGTGAATGCGTAGTGTGTAAAAAATAAACAGCGATTCGGCACTGTTGGCTTGTTGCTTATCCTGCACCAGGTTACTTTCAAAAAGCTGGTTTAGTTGGGCTAATTCCTGCTCGTTACGGGCTAACATAGCTTTGCGCATTACCTTCAACTGCTGCATTAGTAACGAATCGTAGGCGTTAAAACGTTCCATCTGTTGCAGCAATTCAGCCCGTTCTTGTAGCCAGGTATTTACTTCTTCAAAATCAACCTTGCGGTCTGAAAGGAAGGCATTAGAAGCGTTGGAAATTCTTTTGGCCAATATGTTCCATCGGTCAGTAAAAGATTCAGAGGCAGCTACAGAAGGCGATAGCCTGCGCATTAACCTGTCTGCCTCCTCCTGTAGCCCACGTTCTTCCAGCATTCCAATTTTGGCAAGTTCGAATGAGTTAGCAAGGCCTGGGAAGGATGATTTCCGATACCAAAGCAAAGAGTCAAGTAACTTTTCAGTTAGGTAGCTCTTAAGGGAGGCTATTTGTTTGTCGAGCTTTTCGCGTTTTAAACGGTAATTCAACTGGTCTTCATCAAAAGTTTCCATTTGCTCCAGTAAGTCAAATAACTTCTCCGTCTGGCTTTTACCCTTTGAATCATCCTTCAGGCCAAACCTTCTGAAATACCGTTTTTCTTCGGTATCCATGCTCTTGATTAAACGAAATAAATCGTCCATACTAAATGTTAGCTAATTTATTGAAAATAAAACAATTGTGCGGTAAAATGTAGTTTGCATTCCACCAGCCGTTAAAATTTGACTTTGGGATATTTGGTCATATAGGCACTTTCGCAATATAATCAATGTTCAAAATACCAATCTGCTATGAAAAGTAATGTTCGTTTATTGCTGGCCTTGCTGCTGGCCGGTTTTTTCAGTTCGTGCCACCACGATAGTGACAGCACAAATTGCCCGGGAACTTTAGTCGCTACCTGGAAGGAAAATGGCAATGCCATGACCTCCAATGTGGTTTTGTATGTGCACGGCTCTACCATGTTCAATTTAACCTTTACTGCCTGCGTAAGCGATAGAAACGACCGCACCTGTAGTCTCGCACTATTGCCCTATCCTCCGGTACCCGGAACATATCCCCTGAAGTATCCGGCCAACAGTGGCATTCCATGGAATGGTTACGGACAGGGTATTTACACCGATGAAACGCTGGGAGATTTTACAACTGATACGGCTACACATATCGGCTTCATAACCATCGCTACAGTTGATACTGTTAACAAGCGTCTATCGGGCTCTTTCGCATTCGAGGCGGTAAGCACTACCGGGTCGGGCGCAGTAAGCATTACTGATGGGCAATTGATCAACGTAAAATATTCGAACTAAAAACTAAAACCACCAATCTGATATGAAAAAACAATTTATGATGATGACCGTTGCCGCTTTATTGCTTGCAACGGCTGCCTGTAAAAAGGACGATGATAACAACAACAATTCCGGCGGGTATACTTATGTACAATACATTAATGCCAGCCCTGCTCACCAGCATGCCGATTTTTACCTCCATGGCGGTGGAGAATCGTACAGTTTAACGGATGTGTACTACCTGATGGGAAGTGCTTACGGCAAATACAAGAATGGCAGTGTTACACTTACGGTAGAAGATAGCCATGGCACGCTTGTTAACGCAGCCTCGCTTACAGGAGCCACCGATAAAAGCTACACGTTTATCCTTTTTGATTCGTTGCCGCACGTTAAATACATAGTGCTCAATGATACCGTACCTACCTCATTGCCGTCCGGTAAAGGTGCCATCAAGTTTATCAATGTATCGCCAAATGCTGGTAACATTACTTATCGTTTAAAAGGCGGTGCAACCCTGGCCAGCAATCTGAAATATGCAGGAACAAATCCGTCGGAGAGCTATACTACTTTCATCCCTGTTGACGCAGGCTGGCAGGATATACAAGTGCTGGATGCCAGCACACTCCAGGTAATTGATAGCCTTCCCCTGTATACCATCAAAGTCGACCCGGGCCAAAGCTACACGGTATGGACCGGTGGTTACCGCGGTGCATCGGTTTATCCAAACCAATTAAAAACTTTCTTTACATACGACGAAATCGTACCTTAGTCGAACGCTTAAAGCAGCTTCCGCTAAGCTACCCATTAACGGAAGTACAGAAAAAAGGCCCTGTTGTACAGGGCCTTTGCTTTTTGGTGCTAACACTTCAATCAGAACAGGTCTCCCTGGTTGCCTTTCTTAGCTGCCTTGGGGTTTACATCCAGTTCAATGGTGGTGCCTATTTTAACCTCTTTGGGTGTTTTAACTTCCTCGGTTACCTTACCGCTAACATTAAAGGTGCTCAGGCGATTGCCAAGGGCTTTCCATCCTTTCACATCAATCAGGTCGTTTACCTTGGTTTCTTCTTCCACCTTTTCTTTGCTCTTGCCTTTCTCCACTTTGTATTTTACCCATACTTCTGGACGCGAAGAGAAGACATGCAACTTGGAGTTGTTATGTTCGCTGATGATAGGCGATTTAAAGCGTTCCGTTTTTAATTCAATTTTAAAACGCTTAACGTAGTAATCCTTGTTATCGCCATCGTAATACACGCAGGTATAAATCGTTTCCGGACTGAATTTTTCAACTGTATAAACATCGTCCATTTCATACTTGTTGGTCAGTTCAAAATTGGTTAACTCCACGTTGCCATCTTTGTAAACCACCAGTATCTGGTCGCCGGTATTAAACTCACCCAGGTAGCGGCTCTTTTCTTTTTCCTCGTTTACCAGGCGGCCGAATTTTTCATCGAACCACAACTTCATTCCGCCAATGGACGATTTACCTTTTTCAATCAAATCCATCTTCCGCACCGGAAACTTGGTCAGGATGTTGCCTACCGATGCCCGGCCTTTAATGTCAATGGTGCCGAAATCGAATTCAAATTCCTTGATGCGTGCCGTGCTGTTAGGGTGCAATTGTACCTTTACCAGTTCGCTTTCGCTGTTAGCATTGGCGGTAAAATACAGCACCTTGCTGCCCGCACCACCTTGCGTTAAATCGTACTCTTTATCGCGGGTAATACCCGTTACATTAAAGCGCTTAACAAAGGTGCGCTTGCTGGCGCCATCGTAGTAAGCCAGGTTGTAAGCTGTCCGTTCGTCGTTTTTCTTCCAAACGTTGATGTAGATAATGTCCTTGCCAACAAACTTCTTATCGCCAAGGCGCACTACCATCATTTTACCGGCACGGGTAAAGGCGATGATATCGTCCAGGTCGCTGCACTCGCACACAAACTCATCTTTCTTTAAACCGGTGCCAAGGAAACCCTCTGCACGGTTTACATACAATTTGGCGTTGGTGGCAGCTACTTGTTTTACTTCAATTTCTTCAAAGCCTTTGATTTCTGTTTTGCGTTCGCGGCCCTTACCGTATTTTTTAATCAGGTTCTGGAAGTAAGCGATACAAAAATCGTTCAGGTGTTTCAGGTGATGGGCCACCTCCTTTAGTTCAGCCTCTATACCCTTTATTTCCTCGTCCGCTTTAAACGAATCGAATTTCGAGATACGCTTGATCTTAATCTCAGTAAGGCGGATGATATCCTCCTCTGTTATCTCGCGGCGGAAAAGCTTTTTATAAGGCTTCAATCCTTTGTCGATAGTAGAAAGTACATCTTCCCAGGTTTCGCACTCTTCAATGTTACGGTAAATGCGCTTTTCGATAAAGATCTTTTCCAGCGAGCTGAAATGCCACTTCTCGTTCAACCCGGCCTGCCGTATCTCCAACTCACGGCGTAGTAAATCCTTGGTGCGTTCAGTACTGCGTTCCAGTATTTCATGCACGTTCAGGAACATCGGCTTGTCTTCCACAATTACGCAGGCATTTACCGAAATCGACGACTGGCAATCGGTAAATGCATACAGCGCATCAATGGTTACATCAGGGTCCGAACCGGGCACCAACTCAATCAGTATTTCAACATCCTTAGCGGTGTTATCAATTACCTTTTTGATCTTGATCTTGCCCTTGTCCTGTGCCTTCAGGA
The DNA here is from genome assembly GCA_044225825.1 of Chitinophagales bacterium. Taxonomy (GTDB): domain Bacteria; phylum Bacteroidota; class Bacteroidia; order Chitinophagales; family LD1; genus Bog-950. Next base: position 121,915 of record JBGAIB010000001.1, on the reverse strand, counting down.
TGCTTTCAATAAGGCTAACCGTTGTAGTGCCAAAAGGTATTTCGCGGATGGCAAGAGTTTTTTTGTCTACCACCTCAATCTTGGCACGCACCTTCACTTTGCCTCCTCGCTCACCCTTGTTGTATTCTGCTACATCCACATACCCACCGGTAGGGAAATCAGGTAATAAGCGAAAGCGCTTGCCTTCCAGGTAATTGATACTGGCTTCGCACAACTCAATAAAGTTGTGTGGCAGCAATTTGGTGGAAAGACCAACCGCAATACCATCAGCGCCCTGCGATAACAGCAAAGGGAACTTGATTGGCAGGGTTACCGGCTCTTTCTTGCGGCCGTCGTAACTTAGCTGCCATTCGGTAGTTTGATTGTTAAAGGCAACTTCCTTGGCAAACTTCGAAAGACGTACCTCAATATAACGAGGTGCAGCAGCGCTGTCGCCGGTGCGCACATCACCCCAGTTACCCTGGGTGTCAAACATTAATTCTTTCTGACCTATGTTTATCAGTGCATCACCGATAGAGGCATCACCGTGTGGGTGATATTGCATGGTTTGGCCTATAACGTTCGCCACCTTGTTAAAGCGGCCGTCATCCATCTCGTTCAGCGCATGCAGTATTCGGCGCTGCACGGGCTTAAGGCCATCCTCAATGGCCGGAACTGCACGCTCCAGAATTACGTACGAAGCGTAATCCAGAAACCAGTTCTTAAACATCCCGTCCACATGGCCCGATGCGCCTTCTCCGTCACGCGCGGTGGGGTCAAATGGTTCTTTACTTTCCTTCATCTGCTAGGGTTAATAAGGTATTCGTTAATTAATCGGCTAATTCAAGTTCTACTTCCTGTGCGTTATCAACCGTATCTTTTTCAAAGCGCAGGTTATCTATAATAAAGCGCTGGCGGTCGTCGGTGTTCTTACCCATGTAGTATTCCAGCAGCTTTTCAATTTTAATCTTGTCTTCAATAATCACAGGGCTCAGGCGAATATCGTCACCGATAAAGCCACCGAATTCCTCAGGCGATATTTCACCCAAACCTTTAAAGCGGGTTATTTCGGCTTTGCCGTTCAGGGTTTTAATAGCCTTTTGTTTTTCTTCTTCATCGTAGCAGTAAATAGTTTTCTGTTTGTTGCGCACGCGGAAGAGCGGCGTTTCCAGAATTTTTACATGCCCGTTGCGTACCAGGTCGGGGAAAAATTGCAGGAAGAAGGTGAGGAGCAGCAAGCGGATGTGCATACCATCCACGTCTGCATCGGTAGCTATCACAATGTTATGGTAACGCAGGTCCTCCATCAGGTCCTCAATGTTCAGTGCATGTTGCAGCAGGTTGAATTCCTCATTCTCATAAACCACCTTTTTGGTTAAACCAAAACAGTTCAGTGGTTTACCACGCAGCGAGAATACCGCCTGAAAGTCGGGGTTACGCGATTTGGTGATAGAACCGCTCGCAGAGTCACCTTCTGTAATAAACAACGTAGTGCGGAAACGGTCTTCATCACTCAGCTTACGGTCATCATTTAAATGCAAACGGCAGTCGCGCAGTTTTTTGTTGTGTATGTTGGCCTTCTTGGCGCGTTCGCTGGCCAGTTTTTTAATACCTGCAATCTCCTTGCGTTCGCGTTCGCTCTGTAGAATACGCTTCAACAGCGCATCGGCAGTTTCCGGGTGTTTATGCAGGTAGTTATCCAGGTGTTCCTTTACAAACTCGCCTACAAACTGCTTCATGGTACGGTCCTCGCCGTGCAGTTTGTCGGTACCCAACCTCGTTTTGGTTTGCGATTCAAATACCGGCTCCTGGATGCGCACCGAAATAGCAGCGCATATCGCCTCGCGGATGTCCACGGTATCAAAGTCCTTTTTGTAAAACTCTCGTACTGTTTTAACCACTGCTTCGCGGAAGGCCTGCAGGTGGGTACCTCCCAGTATGGTGTATTGTCCGTTTACAAAACTGTAATACTCTTCGCCATATTGCTGGGTATGCGTCATGGCAATTTCAATATCATCACTGCTTAGGTGTATGATAGGATACACCATCGATTCAGGGTCCTTCTTACGGCTAAGCAAGTCGTGCAATCCCTGTTGCGAAATGTATTTTTGACCATTGTAGTAAAATGCAAGCCCGGTGTTCAGATAGGTGTAGTTCTGAATCATCTGCTCCACATACTCGCTCAGGTAGTGGTAGTTTTTGAATATCTTGTTATCCGGTACATACTCAATGTAAGTTCCGTTCGGCTCATCGGTTTTTTCAAGTTTATGTTCCTTCACCAGTTTGCCTGCCTCAAATTCTGCCACCTTTTTCTGGCCTTCGCGCACAGCATAGGCCTTAAAGTTGGCCGATAAAGCGTTTACGGCTTTGGTACCTACCCCGTTTAAGCCCACCGATTTTTTGAATGCCTTGCTATCGTATTTAGCGCCGGTGTTTATCTGCGATACGCAGTCTACCAGTTTGCCCAATGGAATACCACGGCCATAATCACGTACCGATACTTTTTCCTTGGTTACCGTTACATCTACTTTTTTACCATAACCCATCTGAAATTCGTCGATACAGTTATCTACTACTTCCTTCAAAAGAATATAGATACCATCATCCATGCTGGAGCCATCGCCTGTTTTACCGATATACATACCGGGGCGCATACGGATGTGTTCCAGCCAGTCCAGGGTTTTTACCTCGTCTTCGGTATATCTAACTTCTTCGTTCTTGCTTGTAGCCATGTGTCAAAACTATTTAAGCACTACGCAATAGATTTGCGCAGCGATATTTTGCCGGTGAATTTACTGCGGGCGCGAATGTAGAAAGGCCTTAATAATCAACAACTGCCTGCTTGTGGACAAAATAATTTACAGAGGGGAAAGGCTACCTTTTAGGGCATTTTTTACAGCGTTTGCCATCCTTGTAATTTTTGCAGCATTTTTTGCCTTTACTGCAAATAGCATTGGCAGGCACGCCTTTTAGCAGCAGTATCGGGAGGTTAACTTGTTTATCGGACCCTACCTGTTCCATAATCAGAAGGTTACAAATTTAAGGTCTTTTACTTTTTCGTTCAGCTTAATACCCAGGGTAACGTAAAATGTTAAGGGTTCGGCGGGTATTATGCCGGGTCCGGGGTAACTAGTAGCACGTCGCGTAAAGTAAATGTTGTTGGTAAGGTTATTGATTCCGGCCATTAGCTGCAAACATTTAACGGAATATTTGGCACTCAAGTCCATTACATAGTAGGCAGGTATTATGCCGTTAACACCCGTGGGTGTAAACGCTGCGTTGCTGGCATCGGTGTATTGTTGCCCTGTAAAAGCTGCCTGCAGGGTAGTAGAAAAGGCTTTGTAACGGTACGTAATTCCACCACGCAAAGTTACCTGCGGTGCAAATTCCAGCAGCTTACCAACTACCTGGCTGTATGCCGATTTTATGTATACGGCATTGGTATAACCGGTGCTTACGAACAGTACCAGGTTTCCGGCTTTTTCTGAAACATGGGCCGCCGCCAACAGGTCGGCTTCCAGGTAAGCTTCAACCCCGGTGCTGCGTGTTTTGCCAACGTTGGTGGTTAGCCTGTAAATGTTGTATACGCTGTCCACCTGTTGTAGTTGGCCAATGCGGTTATTGTATTGCAGCCAAAACCCACTTACATCAAAGTTAAACCAGCGGCCTATGTTGCCACGATAGCCCAGGTCGGCATTAAATCCGCTCTCGTCCTTCAGGTTTGGGTCTACGAGTTGACTGGTGCGTACTACGCGCATATCGGTAAAGGTAATGCCCCGGTAATTTTGCGAGAAGTTAGCATACAGTTCTGTTTGCTTCCAGGCATTCCAGCTAAAGCCAAGGCCTAACAATACAAAATTGCGTTTATAACTGCGTGTTTCGGGGGTAAGAAACGTGTCCAGTGCTTCGCTAAGCTGCTGACGGTAATAACCGGTTGCGCGGGTATCAATATGTTCGAAACGGATACCCGGCGTAATTTTAACGCGGTTGGCAATATTGAATACGTTCTCGCTGAACAACGCCACATTCATGCCCGGAAAACGATAATCCGATCCTTCCAGCGAATCGGGATGCAGATAGGTGAAGTCTGCCCCGCTGCCATTGCCGGCAAAACCTTGCGATTTTCTTGTTTCTCCTCCATACAATCGCACACCTGTTAATAAAGTAGATAAACTATTTTTAATGTAATACTTCCATACATACCGCCCCTCAAAAGCAATATTCTTATACGTATCCTTAATAAAGTCGCGGGGTTGGCTTACATCATCAACGCGGTTGGCGGGGCTTAAATTTCCTATTGCATTCCGGCCGCCCATAAACCCCCACGCCCGCAGGTTTAATTGATGAAAAGCATTGTGCTTATAATCCAGGTTAAGCGCTAAAATATTCCATGTAGTGCTAAACCAGTTACGCGTACGCAACGAGGACCGGGGCGCTGTTTTAAACTGCGCATCGGTTAAGCCGCCGGGTTGCTGTGCCAGGTAGTAGGAGAAGGTATACTCAGCGCGTATAGCCAGTTTCTCGGAACACTGATAGCCGATAGATGCGATGGCATTGTGCAAATGGTAAGCGCCGTTCGGTCTCCAGCTTTCTCCTTGTTTATAGTTGTAGTGTACGTAGTAATGAAAGCACCTGGCTGAACCTGCCAGGCTGTTAAAGGTGCTTACCAGTTTGTAAGCGCCGCCGGTTGTAAACGATGTCCACTCTATTTTCTTGTCTGCAGGTGCCTTTTGTAAAACATAGTTCAGCATACCGCCAAACTGCGGACCATATTGCAGCGATGCTGCACCGCGGACCACTTCTATGCGTTCTACAGCTTCAGCCGGCGGTACATAATAAGCATCCGGGTAGCCCAGTGCGTCGGCGCTCATGTCGTAACCATTTTGGCGGGCATTAAAGTTGCTGGTGCGGTTAGGATCCAGGCCACGCGTGGCAATGCCTAATTGTAAGCCCGCTGCATCGCTTTCATAAATGTTCAGCCCGGGCACTTTCGAAAAAATCTGACGGCTAACGTTAGCGCTCAGGTTGGCATTCATATCCTTTAATACCAGCACTTCGTTTTTCTTTCCATCATAGATGGCCACTCCTTCTACCGATTTTAAATGTGTAACACCGAAGGTCTGTTGTTTCTCCTGTACTACAATTTCTTTCAATTCCGCCGTGTAAGGTTGTAACGGAATATCGTTCAACTGCACATCGCCGTCCTTAATTACCACGCTGATGGTCTTCTTTTCATAGTTAAACCCCTTGCTGGTAATTTTATAGTCGCCGTTCGGCAGATTATGGAAGGCAAACTTTCCAAGGGAATCAGTAAGGGCTTTTGCTTCGTTTTTGTCCAGTAGTATGGTTATACCGCTGGCCGGTTTACCATTGCTGGCTTGTACTGCTTTACCTGTAATGGAATAGAGTTGCGCAGTTACGCAGGTTGTAAAAAACAATAAGCAAATACAAAAAAATGCGCGCATCATTTATTCTCCATTCCGGCAATAATCCAGGTTTTATGTATCAGGTTGTCTTCCTCTGCCGCCAGATCAATGTGTGGGTTTAGCAGTAAACAACTGCTGCGCCCGTTTAACGAAACATGGGCTTCGGCATATACCTCAGGGGCGGCGAATTTAGTATGATAAACCGTTTTTAAATGCCGGGCAAATTGCAGAATCATGTCGGGTTGGGTACTCATTTGCTTTTCCTGTTGCATGGTCAGGTAGTCGCGGTTATTAACTTCCACCTGCCGGCCAGTTTCTTTATCGCGCACGTAAAAGAATACGCAGCCTGCTTTTTCCATCAGCATTACCCGCCACGAAAACCGAAAGCCTTCTTCACTATAAAATAGCTGACCGGGGTAAAGTAAGTAGCGGAACGGCAACAGCACCTGCACCGCAAAATGCAAGGTAAGCACTGCCAATACCCATTTGCCGGCATAGAGTTGTTTAGAAGAATCACCGCGCTCCGCTTTACTGCCTGCAAAAGCCAATAATTGCTGGTGGAAGGAGGAAGGTAGAAATACGGTAGCACACACCATCATGATAAACGGAAACATGCCGATCATAGGGAATAACAAGGCTGTAAGCATATGAAATACCACCACCAGGGTATAGGCGTACCAAACTGTGCGGCGGTTAAAAAGTAAAAACGGAATGAACACATCAAACAGCATACCGCACCAGCTAAACAGGTAGGCAACCCAATCCTGCGCTAACCAATGGCCTATACTGCCATAATCAAATCGTGCGGCCGCTAACCATATTTTTAGAGGTTGTGCATATAGCAACCAATCAGGATTTATTTTGGCTATGCCGGCAAAAAAATAAACGATGGCCATCTGTAATTGGACCGTAAGTAAAGTCCAGCGTGGCAATGCAGTGCTCTCGGTACTTAGTTTTAGTTTGGTATCCAGGGCAAAGAAGCGATTGGCCGGCAGTAAGGCCAGCAGCAATGCCATAATACTGATAAAGTAATAGTGGTTTAGGTAATTGGTTTTATCAATTAGCTCCACGTAAGTAAACAACACAAAAAACAATAGCGAACTTACACGGTAGAACAGGCCCAGCGCAATACCCGCCGCGCTTAACATAAGCAACGCAAAAACGGTATACATGCCGGTAGCGTTAAAGGGTTTAATCCATTCAAAGCCGTAATACGTAAAAAAATACGAGGGCTTAATAAACAGACTGTCTATCCAGCCATTTGCCGCAAAGCGTACTAAAGCCGCCAGCATCATTACCCCAAAGGTAACTCTGAAAACCGCCAGCGGTGCTGCCGGTATCGGTTTAGTCAACCACTGGTAAATGCCGTTAATCGGTTTAGTCGCCGTCATTGTCACTAAAGGTTATAATTACACCCAGGCTGGAGGCCATTTCAACTTTCGTTAATACAGTAAGCTTTTTTAATTCCAGGTAAAGGGCCTGTACATTGGCAGGCTGTTGGGTTACTGCTAAATGAAGGGGCACTGTTATGGCATTGGCTTTGGCCATGCAAAGGTCCAACTGATTATTGATGGTTACCGATAATTCTTCTGTATCGTGCATGGCTTTAACGGCTACCAAATAATCATCCAGTCCAATACCGGTACTGCCGTTAAACAACTTCTTCCAGGCGGCTATCGTTTCTTTTATGTTTTCCAGCGAACGCGGCGCCAGGTGGTTTTCGGTTAAGTTACCATCGGCAACGCCTGCATTATCTATGCCCAATGGTTTCGATACTTTGTTTTTCCGCACGTATTCAATGTGCTCAATCAAACTATTCACCAGTAAATTCATCGAGCCGCTTATATCCAGTTGGGTTTGGGCAATAAAATGGTTGTGCGAAGCACCTCCTTTCCAATCCGTGGCAGCCAATGTGCTTTGTGTTTTAATATGCGCACAAAGTGCTTCCAGGTAAAGTTTGCGGCGTGTGGCATTAACCGAAGTTGTAAAACTATCAAGCACCGTCTGGTCATTACCTGTTGTACCGTAAATCAGATATTCCACCGCGCTTAAACCTTTACGGGTAGTTCCGGTAGCCTGCACATAGGCTTCGTTCAAAGTGGCGCTGCCGGTTATCTCTGCCTCAATTACATTGGTATCCACTGGCCAACTGGCTATTTGCGCCGGCAATGAATTAATGGCAGCAAATTCCAGGTTATACATTTCGCAATCCATCCAGGCCTGTACACTTTGCGACCATGCTGCACGCAGTGCGGTCAAATTACCGGCATCAGGTGTTGCACTAAACGCAACCGCGGCTTGTTGTAAAGTAGAGGTATAGCTGGCTAAACTGCTATAGGAAGGTGCAATAACGCTGTCGGCTAAATTGGTTAACAAGGTGGTGCGGTCATATTTCTCCAGAGCATTTTCAGGCTTATGGCAGGCACCCAATGCAAGTAACAAACAGGCAATAACTACAATTCTTTTCATGCGTTACAACGATTTTAGGAACAAGATCAGCTTATGGCGTTGATCGCTGCTCATCTTTCTGAAATTTTCTTTAGCGCTTTCTCCTTCTCCACCATGCCACAAAATAGCTTCTTCCAGGTTTTGTGCACGGCCATCGTGCAAATAATTAGTATGGCCGTTTACGGTATAAAACATACCGATTCCCCATAAAGGTGGGGTGCGCCATTCCTTTCCGGTTGCCAGGTAATCGGGTCGGTTATCCGCTAAACCCTCACCCATATCATGCAATAATAAATCGGTGTAAGGAAATATCTTCTGATTGCTTAGTACGGCAATGTTGTTATTGGTGCCGGTGGTAAAGGAAGGCACATGGCAGTTGGCGCAGCCGGCCTCGGCAAACAGCTTTTTACCTGCCAGCACATCTGCATTCTTGGCGTTACGCCGCCCGGGCACTGCCAACGTCGACGAATAATAAACCACACGATCCAACTGATAATCGCTCAATTCGTAGCTGTAACCACTGTCATTTCCGTTCGGTGCATTCATACAATCCATCTGGGCGGAGGTACAATGGTCGCTGGGGAACAGCGAAGAGGTAATGCCTATATCACCGTTAAAAGCACCTGCCGTCTGCTGAAATAAATCCGGCTGATTCGCCTTCCACCCAAAACGCCCAAGTTCTACCTGCTGTGTTTTGTAGTTCCATACGTAGTTGGCCTTTCCTGAAATACCATCACCGTTGGCGTCGTTTTCATCGGCCAGTGCGGTAACCTCATTTTCGCGGATGGTTTCCAATAAGCCTAAACCACACATCTGTGGTGCTACGCGCGGTGAGGTAAGTAAGGAGGTCAATGGCCCGAAACTGCCATTGAGGTTGTAAACAGGGTCTTGCAGGGTGTAAGTTGTACCGTCTTCGTAGTTGCCTGCTATCGTTTGATAGCTAATAGTAAAGTTTCCTTCGCTGCTAACACCCGGTATGGCCAGGTTTTGAAACTGACCGCCATAGGTAGGGTCAGGGAGCGGACCACCGTGTGCATCGGTGCCGGGTAAGCTTAAACGAAATAAAAAACCTGTAACACCCTCGTTGCCTATTGGTGCCCGCCCGCGGCCGTCTTTTAAATGGCAGCCGGAGCATCCCAGTGCATTATACATGGGGCCAAGCCCATCGCGGCCGGTGGTTGATGATGGCGCAATTACCCAGTTAGAGCGGAAGAACGAATTGCCTACCGAAAATTTTGTTTCATCATCACCGGTTAAAGCAGGGCTGGAATGGTTAAAAGCGTTTTCCGAAAAATCGAACACCGTGGAACTGCCGCCTGCATATTCTTCTCCGGCTTCATACCCATCCGCAGTTTTCTCTAGCTTGCAGTTTTGCAACAGCAAAAGCAGTAGTAAAAGGGGGATTACAAGCAGAATAAACTTTTTCATAGGGTGCTTACTCCACTACGATAGTTAAACCTAATTTTTGTGCCGCCAGCGAGAGTTTATCGCCCAGTACTTTCAACCGGTCAATGGCTGTTTTAACCGTCTGCCTGCCTGTAGGGTTAGAGGCAATAATCTGCTGATCGAAAGGGCTAAGTATATCATTGCAGGCATCCAGGCAACCTTCAATATCGTCTTCTTCCAGTTCTTCGCCTAATTCTTCATCCTTGGCTTTAACAATTTCATAAATACCTGTGCCGTTGATGGTGCTGCCATCAATACGCGTATAGCTACCCATAAAAACATTTTTAATGCCCAGCATATTCATGCGGATATCGTTATGCGTGTTATCGCTAAAGCAGGAGTGTTCATCTTCCTGCAACTGCGAGTCGTAAGCAACTTCCAAACGTTCACCTGCTAATTCGCCTTTGGCTAAAAATCCCATTCCCTGGATAATTTTGGTTAAAGCCTGATCGGCATTGCCGTTTTCAAAATCCTTCCGGTAGTTGTTTCCGTTAGGTGCCCAGGCATCTACTACATATTGTAAATGGTCCACAAGTAATTCAGCGCAAATTTGCAGATACTGTGCACGGCGGGTTTGATTGTTGGCTGTGCCACCGGCTATAAAATCGGTATATGGTCTTGCACCGGGGCCGCTGCTGCTTAAATCCTGTCCCCACAACATAAACTCCACCGCATGGTAACCACAGCTTATATTGGTTTCGCCACCCTGCTCGTTCATTGCCTCAATAACACTTTTGCTTATCACAGGGGTACCAGCCGGGTCGTTGATAAAACCCGCAGTGGCATTGCCTTGCACATAATCCACAAAGGCTTCATCCATAGGCCACGAATTCAAAAATCCTTCCGGGCCATTTGCATCGTCAATAGGGCCATCACTAAAACGGTAAACTTCTGTTTGGCCATAAGGCAGGCGGGCCGCTTTCCAGGCATCCCGTGCTTCTTCTAAACCAGCCTGTGTGGGGTTGGAAACAAAGGCATCCACTTTGGTCTTTAGTTCCTGGGCCCGGGTAAGGGCATCCGAATAGCTGGCGTAAACAATGGCTGCGTAATTGGTTATAACCGCCTTTTTTTGTGCTTCTGTGGGTCCTTTATCCTTTTTACAGGCAGGGGCTACCAGCAATAAAAGCAGAGCCGCAAAGGGCAAAAGTGATCTGTGCATGGGTCTTGTTTAGATTTAGTCTAAATAATAATTGACCGCAAATCTATTGGGGTGTGGCAATATTCCAAAGTTATTTAGACTAATTCTAAATGATTTTTGTCAGTTGCTTCTAAATACCTGCTAAATAGGCTTTTACATAAAAAAAGCCATCGGTTTCACGATGGCTTTTGGACAGGTTTTGATAAGGAGCTTACCAGGCCTTTAATTCGGTTTTGTAGAAATTCCATTCAGGGGTAGCCAGCAGATCAAAGAATTTTTCGGAATACCAGGGCGATAATTCACTGCTGTTAGGGTTCACCAATACGTGCATTTCCTGTGCGGGCATATAGCTTTGGCCCAGCAAAAATACTTTCTCGCCTGCTGCATTCTGTGCCACATCCAATACTATAACTGCATGCCCCGGAAAACCACCCCGTATAAATACCTGCCCGGCTTCAATGCTATGTATGTCCTTCACCTCTTTCAGCTCCAGGCTAAGTGATTTAGACCCACAATAGGTAAATACCGATTCCAGATATTTCTTGAAGTTGGTATAGGAATCATCCGCCTGTGCTGTTTTCTCCCATTGCACATCATTGCCGTTTACCTTGGGGCGGTAGCCCTCTTTCCATTTCGTGTATTCGCAATTAAATCCGCTGGTATAATTAAAATGTATTTCGTTGTAGCGCTTTTGACTCCATAGATATTCAGCCCGAAGGCGTATTACCGCATCGGCACACTGTTGTAAATCCTTGTTGCCAATATCCATATCCATAACTGCATAGTGGGCAGTTTGGTTATCCTTCTTCTGTCCGTTATACAGCAATACATCCGGTTTGCCGGGCTTTAAAGGTAGGTTGCGCAGCCAGTCGGCAAACGATTTTTTGGCCGTGCTTACCCGCGTATAGCCGGCCGGTGGTGCAATTCGGTTTTGCAGTTTATTGTCGGTGCTGTAAGTGGTATTCCAACTGTAAATATTATCGCGTGAATCATCGTGCGTCGGCGTAGCGGCCTGTTGCACGGGTTGTGCGCAACTTAGCAGGGCGGCAAGGCTCATTATTAATAGGGGTCTCATAATGCGTTTAGTACTGCAACGAATTTTTACTGATTCTATTATATATAGCCTGGTGGTTTATACATCAATTAGCACTATCGGGCACTATTTCTATTTTTAAGCAGCATTTATAAAGGCAGCCTTATGCGGAAGTGGAGATATGTTTTGTTACCCCTTGTTTTTGCAATAACTACCCTGCAGGTGCAGGCACAAACCGTTAAACGTAGTTCATTTAGCGTGCAGTTAAACGAGCATACGGTGGTGCTGGATAGCGCCGGAAACCGTTTGCCTTATAATGTATTGTTGCAAAAGCTTTCGGGAGGTGCTTATACGCTCGATCCCATTAAAAACGCTACAGGCAACAATACAGGCGAATATCGTCTGCGCTCCAAACAGGCAGGCGATAACGGTAAGCGCGAAACACAAGTAGTGCAACAGCCCGCTGCTGCCACTTCAGGGCCTAAGGTGGGTGATACCTTTCCTGCTTTTTCAGGTTTGGATGCCGATAGCGTGATGCTTTCTGCTTCGGAGTTGAAAGGCAAGGTGTTGGTAATAAACTTTTGGTTTACGCAGTGCAAACCCTGCATTGCCGAAATGCCTGAATTAAACAGCCTGGTAGATTCGTTCAGCAGCAATAAAGAGGTAGTGTTTCTGGCTCCGGGTTACGAAAAGCGGGCAGTGATAAAACACTTTCTTCAAACTTATGCCTTGAAATACCGCGTAGTGCCTGAAGCGAGTGAACTGGTGCGCAATTGCAACGTCTCCGCCTATCCTACCCATTTAATAATAGGCCGCAACGGCAAGGTGCTGAAAGTTTACAGCGGCGGACTTACCGGCGTCAAAAACTTTTTAAAGCGCGATATTGAAGAAGCACTTCGCCAATAAAAACACCTCTTCCGGTTTAAGAAGAGGTGCTTATATAGCCGCGTCGGGCGTTGCTTATAATTCAAACAAGCCTTCAATACTTAAATAACGCTCGCCTGTATCATAGTTAAAGCCCAGTATGCGTTTGCCGGCAGGTATTTCAGGCAGCTTTTTCGCAATAGCTGCTAACGTAGCGCCGGATGATATTCCACCGAATAATCCTTCTTCTTTACCGGCACGTGTGGCATATTCAAATGCTTCCTCTTTACTGATGGTAATTACTCCATCTAAAACTTTAGTGTCCAGGTTACCGGGTATAAAGCCAGCACCTATACCCTGTATGGGGTGTGGCGCTGGCTGGCCTCCACTGATTACCGGCGATAGCACCGGCTCCACGGCGAACACCTTTAAGTTCGGGAATTTCTCTTTCAGAACTTTACCAACTCCGGTAATGTGCCCACCGGTTCCCACTCCGGTAATCAGGTAATCAATCCCTTCCGGAAAATCAACCAGTATTTCCTGTGCCGTGGTGCGCACATGCGCCTCAATATTAGCGGGGTTATCAAATTGTTGCGGTATCCAGGCATTCGGCGTTTCAGCAGCTAATTCTTTTGCTTTTTCAATGGCACCCTTCATCCCTTTTTCGCGCGGGGTAAGCTCAAACGAAGCGCCATACGCCTTCATCAATCTGCGGCGCTCAATACTCATCGACTCCGGCATAACCAAAATCAGTTTATATCCTTTTACGGCTGCTACCATAGCCAGGCCAATGCCCGTATTACCCGAGGTAGGTTCAATAATAACACTGCCGGGTTTTAGCAAGCCTTTCTGTTCAGCATCTTCAATCATGCTTAAGGCAATACGGTCCTTAATACTGCCACCGGGGTTACTACGTTCCAGTTTTATCCAAACTTCCTGCCCGGCTCCAAATAATTTATTTATCCGCAGGTGTGGTGTGTTGCCGATGGTTTCAAGAATGTTGTTCGCTTTCATTTTTTTAGTTTTATATTTTTATAATAGGTCGTTTCTTAAATTACAAAGTCAATAATTTCATCTAGTTCCGATTTATCGCGGATTTTCACATCGCTTTTATGATACACAACCGAATAGGGGAGTACACTCTGCGTTAACCACACATTGCCGCCAATCACACTATCGTGCCCTATTACTGTGTCGCCACCCAGTATACAGCTGCCTGCGTAGATAATCACATTATCTTCAATAGTAGGATGACGTTTCGATCCCTGCTTTTCTTTTCTCACTGCTAAAGCGCCCAGTGTAACCCCTTGGTACAATTTAACATGGTTACCTATTACCGTAGTTTGGCCTATTACAATACCTGTGCCATGGTCAATAAAAAATGGGGTACCTATTTGTGCGCCGGGGTGTATGTCAATACCTGTTTGGCTGTGGGCATATTCGGTTATTACCCGTGGTAAAATCGGCACACTCAGCAAAGCCAGTTCATGCGCTATACGATAAACTGCAATAGCATAAAAACCGGGGTACGCAATTATAACTTCCTCTATACACTCCGCAGCTGGGTCCGATTGTAAAAACAAATGTGCATCGGCAATCAGTTTGTCGAACACCCCCGGCACCCGCTCAAAAAAACTGTCAATCAGTTGGGCGTCACCGCCAAGGCGCAACGGCTGCAATAGCTCGCGTAATTTGATCTTCAGCCGGCGGGCTTTTTCCTCCTGTATATCCTCGTTAAAGCTAAAGTTAGCTTCTACAGGGAACAGGTAGTCAATCAAGTCATCCACAAATTTTTGCGCTAGTGCCCTGCTCGGCAAACGGCTGAAATCAATCTTTATCTGGTTCATAGATCTCCGGTTATAACAAATAAAAAACCCTTCGCGTTACGAAGGGTTGCTATAGTATTACAATAACTTTATCAATACCATTACCTGTCCCCTTCGCCAAGGCGCATACAACAACAGCAACAAGTGGTGGGGATCAAAAACATGCAACGAAAGTATTAAAATATTGAATTCAACAAATGCAGTTTTAATTTTTTAATGCTATGCCGCTAAAAGCTGTAGAGCTTGTTTTCGTAACCCGCTACAGTAGCACTTTTACCATTTTTAGAAGGCACCACTAAAAAGCCTTCCTGCTCCAGTTGCAGGGTATGTGCAGCTATACCACCGGGGTATTTCTCATTCAATTTACCACCTTCTCTTAATACACGCCAGTAAGGCACGGGTTTGCCTTTCCCGCTGTCCATCATTTCACCCATGGCGTTCGCTACAATCCAGATAAAAATGCCGGTGGTGATAGGGCAGGTCACATCAGTGCCGATATCACGGGCCAGTTTTTCCCGTAGCAGGTTAACGGTAGTCAGCTTGCCTTTTGGCACTTTAGCTATCAGGTCCAATATCATTTTGGGTGTAGCAATAAACATGGTTTTACCTCCCCATTTGGCCTGTTGCGCCGGGGTAAGCCGTACGATTTTAGGAGCTTGCTCTTTCTCCAATTTTTCAGTCCAGCTTAGTCTGCGGCTTGCAGCGGTTTTCTTTTTAACGGTAGCCATGGTGGTCAATCTTAACTCAAAGGTATAAACGGATAATTGTTTGTGATTGGTGAGTATTGTCACTAAACCCGTTTGGGTAAGCAACAATAATTTTTCAATCTTACATCCGCAATGGAAATCAGCTACATACTGGGGTATTTAGGCGCTGTGCTTACCGGCCTGGTATTGGGGCTTATGGGCGGAGGCGGTGCGCTGCTTTCTGTCCCGGTATTATACTACCTGTTCCATTACGATGCTGCTTTGGCCACGGCATATTCCCTTTTTCTGGTAGGCGTGGCAGCCAGTTCAGGCGCCATTCAGAATATCCGTAAAGGGTTGGTGCATTTTCAAACGGCCTTTTGGTATGGCGTGCCCTCTCTCATCACAGTTTTTATGGTGCGCAGCCTGGTAATTCCCAATATTCCTAAAGTAATTTTTACCATAGGCAGTTTTACACTTGATAAAGACCACCTGATACTCTTTGTGCTGGCAATCGTAATTTTCATTGCCTCCTATAAAATGATTTCAGGCCCGGCACCCGACCAGCAAACAGCCGAGCCCCCTCATGCCACGCATTACCCCCGTCTGATACCTTATGCTATCGCGGTTGGTGCCTTTTTGGGTCTGGTAGGCGCCGGTGGAGGTTTTTTAATGATTCCTGCCTTAGTACATTTTGCCAATCTGGATATGAAACGCGCAGTTGGTACCTCGCTGGTATTGGTGGCTGTTAACTCCTTTGTAGGGTTTCTAGGCGATTTAAGCCATAGCCCCCAGTTAAATTGGCTGTTTTTGGCCGCCTTCTCGGCATGTTCAGTGGTAGGGGTGTTTATCGGCCACTACCTGGCCGGCTTAATCGATGGGCAACGGATGCGTGTTTACTTTGGTTGGTTAATGTTAGCTATCGGTATTTTCATTGTGTTTAAGGAGGTATTCAGGTAGTCATTCACAATCCCTGTCTTCTTTTTTTTAATCTGCCCACCTTTCACCATTTCTTCTCATCTTCGTAAGTATGAAACACGTATTCTTTGCTGTGCTCGCCTTGCTGACGTTTTCGGCACAAGCCCAATACAGGGTAGTAACCGTTCCTTTAAAACATTACGATACCGATTTACGCGCACCCTGGCAGGGAGGGATGAATTCTCCGCAGTTCAGTAATATCGATCTCAATCACGATAGCTTGCCCGATCTCTTCGTCTTCGACCGCGTGGGCGACAAAGTAATGACCTACATCCGCACGTCTAACACCGATTCGGATACAGCTTTCGAATATGCCCCGCAATACGAAGGCTTATTTCCGCCTGAGTTAAACTCATGGGCGCTAATACGCGACTATAACAATGATGGTATACCTGATATTTTTGCACATGCTAATGCCGGCATTATGGCTTACAAAGGCAGCCTGCAAAACGGCGAATTGCATTTCGATTCGGTGAGCCCGCTATTAATGTATACCGATCCTCCCTACAACGTAAACATCTGGACCAACATTGATGATATCCCTGTAATTGCAGATGTAAATTTTGATGGCGACCTCGATATTCTTACCTATGGCACCTGGGGGGCTACGATCGAGTATTACGAAAATCAATCCAAGGAACATCCCGGCGATATACACTACGATGCCGATTCGATGCAGTATGAGTTTGTTACTTTCTGCTGGGGTAACCTGGCGCAAAACGCTGCTAACAATTCCATCTCCTTACACATCAGTTGCAAAGGCGGCAGCCAATCAAACCCTGCGGCCGACGACAGCCGCCATGCCGGTAATGCCATCTACAGTTTCGATGCCGATAACGACCACGATATCGATTTGCTGAATGGCAACATCGGCTACGATAACCTGGCTTTTATTCATAACTGCGGCGATAGCAGCTATGCCGATGCCTGTTCATGGGATTCGCTTTATCCTTCCTGCAACACCTCTATACGTATGCCTACCTATCCGGCCGGCTTTGGTATTAACGTTAGCAACGATGGATTTGAAGACCTGTTAATTGCGCCGAACGCCCGTGCGGGTTCGCGCGATGTAAACAACGTAATGTATTACCGCAACACCAATAATCCATCCTGCAATTTCGAAGCCGTTACCGATTCATTCCTGGTGCAGCATACCCTGGATCTCGGCACCGATTCAAAACCTTATTTCTTCGATTTTAATGGCGATGGATTAATGGATATTGTTGCCGGCAATTACGGTTATTTCCGTCCGTTTAATACCTATAAGTCCACACTCACTATTTTACTCAATAACGGCACCAACAGCAATCCGTCGTATGTGGTGACAAACGAAGACTACAATAACTTCAGCAGTTTCGGTTTGGTAGCCATGCATCCGGCCTTCGGTGATCTGGATGGCGATGGAACTTCCGATATGATAATCGGTGAACTGAACGGCTATCTCAACTTCTTTAAAAACACCGGTGTTAGTCAGGCAAATTTTGCCAGCATGACTACCCCTCAGTTTTTTGGATTAGACGTGGGTCAGTATAGTGCACCTTTCATCTATGATGTAAACGGCGATTCGCTCAACGATTTGGTGGTGGGCCGTAAGGATGGTAAACTTACCTACTTCTGGAACTATGGTACCAAAAATATGCCTCAGTTCAGCCAGGATTCTTCCAACGCATTTTTCGGTGCGGTAAATGTTACCGTACCCGGTTACACCGAAGGTTACAGTACACCATTTATTACCCGCGATTCCGTTGGACAAATGTTGTTGTATAGCGGCAGCATGCGCGGGGCTGTATTCAAATACCTGGTAAACACTGCTAACCTGCGTAGCGGCAGCTTTACCCTGTTAGATAGTAATTTCATAAGGCAGGATGTTGGCAGCAAGTCAACCTTTTCACTTGCCGATTTAAACAACGATGGTCACCTGGAATATATCGTGGGTAACTCGCGCGGAGGCTTGCTCTTGTATTCCGATTCGCTGTGGGATCAATCAACCCTGCCAATTGCAATAAACGAAGTGCCGGGCAACGCCCCTCAGTTGTTGCTGTATCCTAACCCCGCCAACGGTTACTTTGTATGCAAACTTAATACCGGCTCCTTCAGCAATGCAGTGGCCGAATTATACAATGTGTTGGGCGAGCAGGTTCCCGTACCTAAAAATATGGGTGGCGGATCACTTGTCGTAACTACTTCGGGTTTACAACCGGGTTTATATTTTATTCGCATTACCGATGCCGGGCATAGCTATACCGGTCGCGTAATGGTTCGTTAATTGTTAGCTGTAAACCTGTTACTGTTTTGAAACTTCACCGGAATTTAGTGGCCGCAGTTGCCGATGCACTGCACGCCGTTTTGTTGGAAAATCGCCAGGCCGATAATTTGCTGGAGCGCATGTTTATTGCCAATAAAAACTGGGGCGCACGCGATCGTAACTTTATTGCTTCCAACACCTACTACTTGTTGCGTTATAAGCGCTTATTGGCCTATTGTGCCGATATAGAACCCACCGACCGTGCGGGTTTTTGGCGCTTGTTTGGCGTTAAACATGTGCTGGAAGGGAATGCCTTACCCGATTGGCCTGAATTTGAAGTATTGCATCCGGAAGGCATTTTAAGCAGATACGAACAAGCCAAAAGCATTCGCAAAATTGCGGAGTCAATACCCGATTGGTTGGATGAAGTGGGAGAGAAGGAGTTGGGCGATGCCTGGCGCAATGAATTGCACGCGCTCAACGGTACCGCATCGGTTGGGCTGCGTATCAACACCCTGAAAGCCGACCCTGCCAATGTAAAACAGTTGTTGTTGAACGAGGCAATTGCCTTCGAAGAAGTACCGGATGTGCCAAATTCACTGGTATTAAAGGAGCGTAAAAACTTCCGCAACCATTTTGCCTATAAAAGCGGATGGTTCGAAATTCAGGATGTCTCTTCACAACACGTGGCACCCCTGCTGGACGTTCATCCGGGTATGACGGTGGTTGATGCCTGCGCCGGTGGTGGTGGTAAAGCGCTGCACCTGGCAGCCCTGATGCAAAACAACGGTCGCCTCATTGCTATGGATATCAACGCACACAAACTGCGCGAAATGGATAAGCGTATGGAACGTGCCGGTGTAACCATGGCAGGCCTAATGCTGGCCGAAAAAGAAACAATCGATTCGCTGAAGGATAAGGCCGACCGTTTGTTGCTGGATGTGCCCTGCTCGGGTCTGGGCGTATTGCGCCGTA
This sequence comes from Chitinophagales bacterium, assembly GCA_044225825.1. Taxonomy (GTDB): domain Bacteria; phylum Bacteroidota; class Bacteroidia; order Chitinophagales; family LD1; genus Bog-950. The sequence continues at coordinate 102,871 of JBGAIB010000001.1, read as the reverse complement.
AACCCGATGCTAAATGGCACCTAACGCCGGAGTTCCTTACCGAAATACGCAAAACACAAGCCGAAATACTGGCAGGTTACAGCAGTATGCTAAAGCCGGGAGGTATAGTGGTTTACTCTACCTGCAGCATCTTACCTTCTGAAAATGGCGATCAGATACAGCAGTTTTTAGCTGCTGAACTGGGCAAATACCAGTTGCTGGAAGAGCACACCCTTTCACCCGCAAAAACCGGTTTCGATGGCTTTTATATGGCTAAATTGAAACGGTTGAAATAACCGGTAAACTATTTGCAATCGTAACCGTTGGCTTCCAGGTAATGGAACGCGGCGGTATACGAATCATCGGAGGCATAATCCTTTTTGCAAAGCTTCTGGTTGTCAATACCCCCCGCATAACGCACGCACTCGGTACATTGTTTACAACTCTGGAAAGTAAAGAGGCCAAGCACCCCTGCTAGCAATAGAAAACGCTTCATTTTACCTGAAAATTATACCCGAATATATTAAACCCTTTTGTTTTTGCAGGAAGATTATTTTCCTATTTTTAATGCATAACTAAAACCCAGGCCCTTGAAGGTAATTTTACGTTGCGCATTCCTTCTGTTTTTAGCCTTGCGCCTGCCTGCCCAGGACATTCACTTCAGCATGTTTTATGCCAGTCCGCTGAACCTGAACCCTGCACTTAGCGGTGTTAGCGAAGGCGATTTTAGAGCAGCCGGTATTTACCGCAATCAGTGGAGGAGCATCTCTACCCCCTTTGTAACCTATTCGGCAAGCTTTGATATGAAGCTGCTGCAAACCAAACTTAAGAACGACATCTTCGGAGTAGGTGCCATGTTTGTTGGCGATAAATCCGGCGATGGTAAGTTGTCCATGAACTCAGCCATGGTTAGTGCGGCTTTCCACAAAGGACTCGATAAAGAACACAAACATTTTTTAGGCTTGGGCATTCAATTAGGGTATACCCAAAAAAGCCTCAAGTGGCAGCAACTGGCATTCCCTATGCAGTTCAACGGGCAGGATTTTGACCTTACCCAAAGCAATGGCGAAAACATCAACAAACCTAACCTGGGCTATTTCGATATGCAGGCCGGCTTCCTGCATCAGAGTATGATTAAGGATGTAGTGGGTTTTATGACGGGCTTTACCGTTTACCACCTCGTGCAGCCTAAGGAATCTTTCCTGGGTCAGAAGTTTGTGTTGGCCAATCGTTTTTCCGTTACCGAAAGTATACGCATTAAGGCTTTCCGTAATTTCTATATCACGCCCAACTTTATTTTCCAGTATCAAAACAAGGCACAGGAAATAAACCTCGGCACCGGGTTCGAATACCACATGCCTGTAGGTAAATCAACACTGGTTACCAGTTTAGGTGCATGGTATCGTGTAAAGGATGCTGCCATCATTACAGCCGGTATCGAGTATTACCGCGTGCGTGTAATGGCTGCTTACGATATAAATGCCAGCACCCTGAAACCTGCCACCAATGGCCGTGGCGGATTTGAAATTGCCATTATCTATACCGGTTTAATTAAGAGCAAGAGTCTTAATTACCCTGTATTGGTGCCTTGCCCGATGATGTAATTGCTGAAACGATAAACTGCGGATTGAGAAATGAAGCTGAACTATACACATAAAAGTTTACTGCTCACGGGCCTGCTGCTTTTTGCAGTCAGCGTTGTTTTTGCCGATGAGAAATACAATAAGAAGCGCTACATGAAAGCAGCCGATGAGGCTTTTCAGGCCGGTAGCATTTTTTCTGCTACCGATTTGTATCTCGAAATTCTGAAGAACGACCCCAACGAAATTTCGGTGCTGCCTAATCTGGCGCAAGCCTACTTTTTAGCCCGCGATTACGAAAATGCTGCCAAATACTTTTTAGAAGCTTACAATGCCGATTCATCGGGCAATGCTATCGATTTATACTATGCTGCCCTCAATACCAAAATGCAGGGCAACTACAAGGAAGCTATCCCTATGTTCCAGCGTTTTTCCAAAATTTATAAGGATAAAGACCTGGCCACTAAAATGAAAAAATGGGCCCGTGTAGAAATTGATGGCTGCAACTTTGCGTTAAAGGAAGCCAAGCCCGATCCGTTCGTTAAGCTTACCCACTTCGGTAATGAAATTAACAGCAACTACGGCGATTTAGCTCCGGCCCTCGATGGCGATACACTTTTCTTTGCCTCTATCCACTCCGATACGGTGCTTTATATGAAAGCCGACCGCAGCGACGAAAAGAAAGAGAATAACCTGATGAAGATGTACACCAGCAAGGTAAATGGTGACAGTTATGCAACCGCCGAGCAGTTTAAAACCCTAAGTCAGGAAGGTAAGCATATCAGCAATCCTGCCTTTTCCGAAGATGGTAAACGCTTCTTCTACACCATTTGCGATGGTTTACTTACTACTCAGTGCGATATCTATATGAGCGAACGCAAGGAAGGCGAATGGAAAACAGGCAAAAAACTCAATGACGACATCAACCTAAAAGGTTCCACCAATACCCAGCCATGGATTGCAAAAACCAATGGAAATGAAGTATTGTATTTCGTTTCGAACCGCGAGGGCGGCAAGGGCGGTCACGATATCTGGTATTCGGTAATAAACAAAAAGGGTGAATTTCAGCCCGCACGTAATGCTGGAGGTAAGGTGAATACCGACCGCGACGAGGTAACCCCTTTCTTCGACACCAAGAGCAATACCCTCTTCTTTAGCTCCAACGGTTGGATCAGCATGGGTGGGCAGGATGTATTTAAAAGTGTAGCCGATGCCAGTGGCCGTTTTAATAACGTGCCCGAAAACCTGGGTGCTCCTTTCAATTCTTCCTGCGATGATAACTACTTCCGGTACGGTAAAAATTCCGAAGACGGTTATGTAGTATCTAACCGTCCGGGCATTTTCTCTGTTCGCGGTAAAACCTGTTGCTTCGATATCTTCGGTTATAAATATGACCGTCGCATATGGGTGGCTGTAAAAGGCCGTGTGTTCGACGATGCTACCAAAGAAATAATACCGGGCGCCTCTGTAAACCTGGCCCTGCGCAGCGAAAACCTCACCGAAGGCGAAGTAACTATCAATACCGATACAACTCGCGGCGATGAACCTTACTTCTTCAACCTTAAAACTGAGAAGCTCTACAAAGTATCGGCTGCTAAGTCCGGCTACTTTGCCGCTTCGCAAATGTTCAGCACACAGGGTGTTACTAAAAGCGATACGCTGGAAGTGAATGTTTATCTCAAAAAACTGGAGAAGGATAAAGCTTACCGCCTCAATAACATCTACTACGACTTCGATAAGTGGGATTTACGTCCCGAATCGAAAGCCACGCTCGATACGCTCTATGGTATCTTAACGGAGAACCCTACCATCATTATCGAGTTGAGTTCGCATACCGATATCCGCGGTAGTGAGGAATACAACCAAACGCTCTCGCAAAAGCGTGCTGAAAGTTGTGTGAACTATCTGATAAACGAACGTGGTATCCCTAAGGAGCGAATCATAGCCAAAGGTTATGGCGAAAGCAAAACCCTGGACGACTGCACCAAATACAAGGATTGCCCTATGGATCAGAGTGGCGATTGTGCCTGCCATCAGTTGAACCGCCGTACGGAGTTTAAAGTAATAGGAGAGTTGGATGGCAAATTGATTTATGAGGATAAGTAACAGCACGCAGGTGTCAGGTATTTAGTTATAACAGAAGAATAATAGCAATTGAAAAAGATTTATCTCCTCCTCTTAGCGGCCTTTGTGGTGGTGCTCGGCCGGGCGCAACAACAAATATTGCTGATGACCGAAACCTTTGAAGGTGCCGGTAATTCATTTGTGCTGGATAGCGGCGGTGTTGGTTCCAATTCAGGCACCAACAACTGGATTATCAACAACTCCTATACCGGCCAGCCGGCCTATCCCAACACGCCTCCGCAGGATAGTATTGTAAGCGGACAGATCAACGGCGCACCCAATAGCCATTACCTGCATATACACGACGAAACCACGGCCACCGTTTCAAATGCAAACTGGAATACTTCGAATGCGAGTGATCGCTTTGCTTACCTGGGCAGTCCCTTCTGCACCCTGGGTATGACGGACGTTATCTTTACCTTCTTCTATATCAGTGAAGGCGATGCCAATGCTTATGGCGAAGTGTATTACCGTATCGATGGCGGCCCTTGGATTAAAACCGGCCAGGCTAAATACAACAACCAAAGCAAGTGGAAATACGAAGTAATTCAGGATCCTGCTTTTAACAACGTACAAAATCTGCAACTGGGTTTCCGCTGGGTAAATCCGGCCTCCGGAACCACCAATGTTAGTTTTGGTATCGATGATATTATTGCCGTAGGCACCTACGACGAAATTAATAACCCCGTGCAGGTAAACATCAGCGGTGTTTCACCCACCAGCGTGTGTCAGGGCGATAACATCATCTTCTTTTGGAGTTTAAGTAAACCGCTGTGCGATGCCGATTACTTTCTGGAACTGAGCGATGCCAACGGTAACAACTTCGCAGGCATCAACCAATTCATCCATATCAGCGCACCTGATACTACCGGCGCTTTCTTGTGGACTGTCCCTAACAACATTATTGGTAACTGTTTTAAAATGCGCCTCCACCGCGCCGGCCAGCCCGATATTGTTGGCACGGCCAGTATATGTTTTTCGGTAAGCGATTGCCCCGAAACAGTAATTACCCAAACCGCACCGGTTATGAACGATATCGATACTACCTGTATCCTCAGTGTTATCGATGTTAAGTTTAACTCCTACGGTGTATTCCTTACAAACAATGCCTACATCGCTGAATTGTCTGATTCAAACGGTACATTCTTTAGTCCTTACTTTCTGGGCTCCTTACCTTCTAATCAATCGTTCCCTTCACAACCGGGCAATGTATCGGGCTTAATTCCGCAAAGCGTACCACCAAGCTGCGGCTACTACATCCGCGTGCGTGCTACAAGCCCGGCTACTATCGGTACTATTATCGGTCCGTTCTGTTTGGTGCGTTGCGATGAATTAACCAACAACCATACCGACCTTCATTTCTGTATCGGTTCTCCTAGCGATTCTATTTGTCATCAGTTGAATATTAAACCAAATAACTGGACCAATCAGGCCAGCTATGATACCTGCAATAAATGGACCGTGGAGTTACGCAGTATGATGGATTTCAGCCTCGTAAACTCAGGAGGCCTGGCGGTTTATCATGATAGCATTGGTGGCAACTTTACGCTTTGTATGCCAACCGTCCGCGATTCGCTGCCTATGGCGCCGGGTGCTTATTACATGCGTATAGTAAGTAACTGCTCAAACCTTGCCTGGAACCAAACCGGCAGCGTTATACGCTTAACCGTTGGGGCACCCGATACCATTCCCCCGGATATCTTAATGGATGATACTGTTACCTGTAACCAGGGCCAGATTGCCTTTACGGTCGATCCATTCAAGCATCCGCCATCCGATTATATCTGGAACTCCAACTTCCTGGGTAACCCAACAGGCACACCGTTCGAATGGCCTTATGGAACCCTGGTGGTAAACATTACACCTGGTACCCTCATAGGTGACTACGTTATCTATGTCCGCGAACGGAACTTCGGTTGTTTCGGCCCCGATTCGAAGGCCGGAAGATTTACTTTAATTTCTTCGCCTGCCGTGCATATTGCTGGCGATACGCTGGTTTGTTTGGGCGATACCGTTACATACGATGTTACTTACTTAAAGGAAACCTACTACAACTGGGACGGACCTTCAGGAGTAACCATCCTCGATGAGTCCAACAGCCAGGTTACAATGATATTCGACTCGCTGGGCGATTTCAATATCTCTAACTTCTCGCTTAACGAGTGTGGTAGCGACAGTGGCAACTACAAAGTGCACGTGGTTACACTCTATCATGCCAATGCCGGCGATGATAAGAGCCTGTGTTTGGGCGATAGCGTACAACTGCATGTGGAAACAGACGCAGCCAATAAATTCCTCGTATCGCAGGATACGGCCAAAGCCAACAACAGGCAGGGTGGTATGTTTGATATCCGTGCCCATGCCGATGTAGTGATCGATTCGTTTGCAGTGAAGTTTAATTCCGTTGCCAATACCCTGGTGGAAGTGTATGATCGTCCGGGTTCTTATCGTACACACGAGCAGGACCAGTTCAGCTGGAATCAGGTAGGGGCGTATTTCGGCTTTACGCCTAATCCGGTTGGTCAAATGACAGTAGTGCCTGTTTACGTAAATCAGCCTATTGCCTCCGGCGATACTATGGGCTTTTACATTACTACCGCCAATCAAGCGCCTAATCCTATTGTAAAAATGTCGTATGGCAGCGATCCTGCCTTCCCATTCCCGGGCACCGTTTACAAAAGCGATGGCGTTATCGATTTTGTAATAGGCACCGCCAACGATTATCCGTTTGGTGCATTTGCAGGTCCTAAAATTTTGAACTGCAAAGTGTATTACCACACCAAGGCCGGGCAGTATTTTATCTGGAACACAGGTGATACCACGGCTACCATCATGGTTACTCCTTCCCAAAGTACGCTCTACAATGTAATGGTGTACGATACCAGCGGTTGTAAGAGCCTCGATACAGTTTTTGTAAAAGCAAATCCGCTGCCGGTAGTATATGCCGGACCTGATACCCTAATTTGTGATGGAGAGGTTTATACCATGCAGGCAACCTCAACCGTAGGCAATGTAAACTGGAACCCCGGTACCGGCTTAAGCAGCACCTCTGTTCTAAACCCTACCTTTACCAATAGCGAAGGCATTGAGTTTGTACTATACGTGCTGGATGATACCAGCGGCTGCCGCAGCAGCGATACCGTGAAGATAGATGTGCATAATTGTGCTGCCTATATTGAAGTGCCGCAGGCCTTTACGCCTAATGGCGATGGCGTGAACGACCACTTTACGCTTTTTGGCAACAATATTGCTGATTACGAAATACGTATTTACAATCGCTGGGGCGAGTTAGTATACAGCTCGCGCGACCTAAGCGAATTAAATGACATGAGTAAAGGTTGGGATGGAACCTACAAAGGCAAGGAGCAAAACCTCGGAACCTTTGTGTTCTACCTTACAGCAAAAGATGTGTATGGCAAGAACTACGAGAAGAAGGGCAACCTGACGCTCATTCGTTAATTAAATTCCCCTGAGTGATGAAACTGGCTTACTTAACAGGCCTGTGCTGCCTGCTGTGTATTGGCGTGGCCCACGCCCAAACTGATACTACTATTTTTAATGTGCTGAAGAAGGCCGAGAACAATGAGTATGTGTTCAGCGTGCCCGATAAATGGACCAAACTGCCGCAGATTGATAACGCAGCTATCGACCAGAAATATGAGTTTACCGATGTTGGCCTGCCACACCTGGTGGGCACTACCCCTTTAACGGCTAACTTTATACTGCGTAAACTGGAATGTGATAGCTCAAATGCCGCAGTTGATTTTATTATCAACGAGTTTACCTCGTATCCCGACCGTATTACGCCGGCAGGCTACAATTACCTCACCGATTCGCTGCAGATTGCCAGCGGCGAAATGGCAACGCTGCTAACTACCCACTATTACCGCCGTACCAAGGTTAGTAACTTCACCCGCTACGATTTAATAGCGTATTCGCACAAGCGCAAAGCCGCTTATATGCTTACCATCACTTTCCAGTATAAGGACCCTACCTATATGTGTGAGGTAGATTTAAAGATGAAACGCTACGCCACCAGGGTATTCAAATCCCTGTTGCTCCGCTGATTTTAGATGCAACCCTGCACCCCTGTTCCCGGTCTACTTCAAAACACTTTTAATTGGGGAACCGGGGTCATCCTGAAAGGGGTGGCCTTGTTCATTTAATAGCGGCCGAACCCGCTCTACTCCCCTCATTTTAACAACTAATTTTTGACTATAATTTCAATTATAGTTACTTTTGTAGAGTATGGGCTGATTGTCTTCCCGAATCCTGGCGGCTGCGGCGCAAGCCTGCAATCCTTGGTTGCCATCCCGAACAAAGCAATAGCAAAGGAGGAAAGAAGAAAAAGTGTAAAGTAGTGTGAAGTGGGAGAGTTGCTTGTGCAGAAAAGTGTAAAGCAGTGTAAAGTTCAAACTGCCACCCTTGGCTGTCATCCTGAACGAAGCGATAGCGAAGTGAAGGATCTCTTGCTCACAGAGCACAGGTAAAGGCAAACCTGTGTTAATAATGTAAACCAGTGTAAAGTTGCTGCTGCAAATACGACTCGGTCTGCTTTCTGATCTCTGGTTTCTGACCTCTAATTTTAAAAAGTGTAAAGTAGTGTAAAGTGGGAGAGTTGCTTGTGCAAAAAAGTGTAAAGCAGTGTAAAGTTAGAAAGAGCGTCAGAAGAAAAAGTGTAAAGGAGTGTAAAGTTTGCTGCTGCAACTACGACTCGGTCTGCTTTCTGATCTCTGCTTTCAAAAAGTGTAAAGGAGTGTAAAGTTCAAACCGCCACGCTTTGCTGTCATCCTGAACGAAGCGATAGCGAAGTGAAGGATCCCCTGCCCACAAAGCACGGTTAAAGTCGACAGAAGAAAAGTGTACAGGAGTGTAAAGTTTAAAAGGAAGAAAGAAGAAAAAGTGTAAAGTAGTGTAAAGTGGGAGAGTTGCTTGTGCAGAAAAGTGTAAAGCAGTGTAAAGTTCAAACTGCCACCCTTGGCTGTCATCCTGAACGAAGCGATAGCGTAGTGAAGGATCTCTTGCTCACAGAGCACAGGTAAAGGCAAACCTGTGTTAATAATGTAAACCAGTGTAAAGTTGCTGCTGCAAATACGACTCGGTCTGCTTTCTGATCTCTGGTTTCTGACCTCTAATTTTAAAAAGTGTAAAGTAGTGTAAAGTGGGAGAGTTGCTTATGCAGAAAAGTGTAAAGGAGTGTAAAGTTCAAACTACTACCCTTGGCTGTCATCCTGAACGAAGCACTAGCGAAGTGAGGGGTCATACCCACTAAGCATGGTAATTGTTCTTTGAAATAAAGGCAGGAGAATCCATCTGGCCTGCCAGATGCTTCAGGCAGTTCGTTAGTTCCCCACCACATTTACCTCCGGAGAAATAGCAATACCAAACTTCTCCTTTACCGATAGTTGAATCTGTTGTGCAACTTCCAGTACCTCGCTGCCTTTGGCACCACCGTAGTTCACCAACACCAGGGCCTGCCTGGCATGCGAACCGGTGTTACCTACACGTTTGCCTTTCCAGCCGCACTGCTCAATCAGCCAGCCGGCGGGTACTTTTACCGTGCCGTCCTTCTGCAGGTAACTCGGCATTACCGGATACACCTTCACCAGTTCCTCAAACTGTGCGGCGCTTATCACAGGGTTTTTAAAAAAGCTGCCGGCATTGCCCAGCACTTTAGGGTCGGGCAATTTGCTGCTGCGTATTTTAATTACGGCATCGCTTACGGCTTTCAGGTTTAGGTCTCGCACCTGCATATCGCTCAGTGTGTCTTTTATGTCGCCGTAATCAGTTTTAAAGCGGTAAAGGGCTCTCGGGTCATTTAAATCGGTTAAGCGCAGGGTAATGCTGCTTATTATAAACTGGTCTTTGTAGCGGGTTTTAAATACACTTTCCCTATAACCGAAATCGCAATCAGTCAGGCTAAAAGTCACCTTCTCGCCGGTAAACAGGTTAATAGCTTCCAGCGATTCAAACACATCCTTCACCTCCACGCCATAGGCCCCGATATTCTGCATAGGTGCTGCGCCGGCCTGCCCGGGTATCAGCGAAAGGTTTTCAATGCCAGCATAGTTGTTGTCTATGGTCCACAACACCAGCTCGTGCCACACCACACCGGCATTGGCTTTAATCCAAACATGGCGGTTTTCTGCCTTTACCACTTCAATACCCGGTATCGAATTTTTGATTACCAGCCCGTTAAAATCACCGGTAAACAAAATGTTGCTGCCGCCCCCCAGTATCAACTTGGGTTCGCGTTTAAAGGTGCCTTCCTGCATCAACTCCTGCAGTTGTTGTTCGGCACGCACTTCGGCAAACAGCTTAGCGCTGGCTTCAATACCAAAGGTGTTGTAAGGGGTAAGGTTTATATGCTCCTGAATCTTCATGTGTTTAACGCAGGCGGTTTAAGGCTGCTTTTGCTTTTTGGTCCAGCCCGTTTTTATACTCATGGTTTTCAAAGCCAAGGCAGGTGGTATAAAGTTGTTTGGCCTTTTCCTTTTGCCCCTGGCTTTCGTAAATACGGCCGCTTTCGTAGGCCGCATTGGCAGCAAAGTAGCGGGGTAAATTTTTACCGCTTTCTATAGCTTGTGCATACCAGCTAAGGGCACTGTCCGCTTTATTCAACTCCTGGTTTACCCGCCCCATGCGATACAGGTATTCGGTGCGTTCTTCTATACCGGCAAAATCAGTGGCCTGCAGGGTGCTCATCGTGTCAAGCGCACGTTGGTAATAAGCCCCGTCAAACAACAACCTCGCCCGCAGTAAATGCAGGTTCGGAAGGCGGTTGCTCTCGGCTTCTTTTTGTGCCTGCTTGTCAGCATCCACCAAACTGGCGCCCAGTGCTTCTGCTTTGCTCATGTGCTGGTAGTAACCAATGGTATCGCCACTCAGGAAAGCATACCACCCTATTTTCTGCCAGGCCGACTTGATATGACTATCTCCTTCGGTGTGCTCCAGAAACTTTTTAAAGTAAACAGGTGCTGCACTATCCAGCTTGTTCAATAAGGCTAAGCCCTGCAGGTAATCCAGGAAAGGGAAGTTGGTGTAGCTTTTCCCGCTTGGTGCATCGTGCAGCAGTTGCAGAGCCTCTTCGTTATGGCGGCCGTAAATACCTATATGCGCACAACAGTAAACGCTCATCAGGTTGCCCGCCTTCGGAAAACCATTGGCCCGCAATACCTGCCAGGCTTTCTCTTTTTCATTCTGTAAATGAAACATCAGGAAGGCATAGTAAATCAGCGTTTCGTCTTTAAAGATGTAGTCGTTCTTTTTGCTGTAATCAACCAGGTCGGCCAGCTTTTTTAAGCCACCGTTCACACTGCCTTCCATGCCCAGCAAATTTACGGCCCAATGGTATTTATCGGGCACACTGCCAATTAAGGCTTCTATAACGCCAAACGATTTGTCGTTGGGTTTAAAATCGGGAAACTTGTTGCGGTTTTCTTCCAGCAGTTTATACGCGCGGCGGATGGAGAAAATGGAAGTCACATAATCCCCGAAACGGATGCCCAGCGCAGCCCAGTGCAACTGCACTTCGGCTTGGGTAAACAAATACCAGGGCGAGTTTTTATCGGCTGCTTTCAGTAATTCCATCCGTGGTTCGCGGTTCACAATACGTTGCTCATACAGCGCCCTCGAATCGCTGATGTAGATGCCGGTAAAGTCAAGGTAGTCCTGCAAATACGGCGTAATGGCATTGTTCTTCTCTGTCTTTAGCAGGCTGCTTGCTTCCGTCAGTTTCAGCGCCAGTATGTTGTCATAGGCCTTTCTGCAGTTGGCATTAAAATCAAAGGGCTGGGCACTCCCAAGCAGGCAGGTAAACAGCAGGCATATGGTAAAGCGAAGGCTCATTACTGCACGGAATATAGTTGTTGCTTTGCGGAAATTAAAAACCCTCCGGTTGGAGGGTTCTTAATGTATTAGTTCTGGTTTTCTTTGTCTTCCCAGTCAATCAGGATGCGGCCGCAGTGTTCGCAAGTGATGATGCGCTTGCGCTGACGGATTTCAACCTGGCGTTGAGGTGGTATTTTTGCATAGCAACCACCGCAGGCATCGCGTAATACGGCTACTACGGCAAGGCCGTTTTTGTAAGCGCCGCGGATGCGGGTGTAAGCCTTCAGCAATCTTTCTTCAACTTTCTTCTGCTGCTTATCCGACTCTTTTTGAAGTTCTTTCTCTTCCTTCTCGGTTTCTTCGATGATCTTGTCCAGTTCTTTCTTCTTGGCCTTCAGGTTCTTTTCGCGCTCGGCGATTACCTTTTCGGTTTCCTCAATCACACGTTGCTTGGCTTCCAGTTTGGCAGTAGCATCGTTCATTTTCTTTTCGCTCAGCTGAATCTCCAGTTTCTGAAGTTCAATCTCTTTCGAAAGCGCATCGTATTCGCGGTTGTTCTTAACGTTATTCTGCTGCTTCTCGTAGCGGGTAATTAATTCCTTGGCCAGCGACTTGGCATTTTTGCGGTTTTTGATTTCCTCGTCTAACTCGGTCAGTTCATCCTGCGAGTTCTTCAAACGGGTATTCAAACCTTCAATTTCATCTTCCAGGTCCTTCACCTCAATAGGTAATTCACCTTTCAGAATCTGGATTTTATCGATTTTGGAATCAATCTGTTGGAGGTCCCACAGTTGCTTCAACTTTTCATCAACCGATAATTCTTTGGTTGCGGCCATATTATAAGTATTTAATCGGGTTTGTATAAACCTGTGAAATAAGGGGCGCAATAATAGGGAATTTTTTCGAAATTTCTCTTGCCAGCAAGTCCTTCGTAAATTGCTCACTTTCAAAGTGTCCCACATCGGCTATCACAAGGCGGCCTTCGGCATCAAAAAATTCGTGGTATTTAAAGTCGCCTGTAATAAACACATCAGCCCCTGCCCCAATGGCATTAGGCAGTAAAAACCGGCCCGATCCCCCGCAAACGGCTACTTTTTGCACGTTTTTACCCCTCAGTTCGGTATAGCGGATGCAGTCAGTTTTCAGCTGTTTTTTAACACTTTTCAGGAAAGTCAGTTCATCCAATGGTTTCTTTAACTCCCCTATAAGGCCGCTGCCCACCTTGGCATATTCATTTTCCAGGCTCATCAGGTCGTAGGCAACTTCTTCGTAAGGATGGGCTTCGGTAAGGGCTTTCAGTATCCTGGCTTCCAAATGGGCGGGGTAAATGGTCTCGAATTTAATTTCCTGCACTTGTTCTTTTACCCCTTTTTGACCGATGGCCGGATCAGAGGCCTCATTACCTTTAAAGGTCCCCGTGCCGGTGGTATTAAAACTTGTTTCGCTGTAGTTACCGATGTGCCCGGCACCGGCTTTAAAAACGGCCTGGCTTACCTGCTCATAATAGTCCGTGGGTATAAAGGTGTTCAACTTACGGAGTAACCCTTTTTTAGGTGCCAGTATCCGGCAGTTTACAAGGCCTAAACGTTCGGCTATCATAGCATTTACTCCGTGGGCAACATTATCGTAATTGGTATGTATGGCATAGATGGCTACGTCCTTTTTAATAGCTTTTATAACTACGCGTTCTACATAGTTTTTGCCATTCAGCTTCTTCAATCCGCTGAACACAATAGGGTGGTGTGCAACAATAAGATTGCACTTGTTGGCAATGGCCTCATCCACCACAGCTTCGGTTACTTCCTGGTAAGCCGGTGGGGCAAGTGTTTCCAAAAAATCGGTAATGGTTTGAATGGTCATAAGGCCTTGTTTAGCAACACAAAGTTAATGTTAGGAACAATCACATAATAGGGTAAATTTGACACAAACGCGGTAACCATCAAGCTGTCAAACATTTTTCTTTATCCCGTTGCCTGGGTATACGGCGGTATAACTACCATCCGGAACTGGCTGTACGATCACAAGGTTTTAAAAGCCGTTAAGTACGATTTTCCGGTAGTTTCGGTCGGCAACCTTACAGCTGGCGGCACAGGTAAAACGCCTCATGTTGAGTACCTTCTTAGGCTAACACAGTATGTGCTCAAAGCTGGCACTTTAAGCCGGGGCTTTGGCCGTAAGTCGCACGGCTTTATTCTCGCTGATATGCAAAGTTCGGCCAATGAAATTGGCGACGAGCCCCGCATGTTTAAACAAAAATTCCCTGAAACAGCTGTGGCAGTGGGCGAAGATCGTGTGATAGCCATACCCCGCATTTTACAGGCACACGAGGATTTGGATGTGATCTTCCTGGACGACGCATACCAACACCGTTCTATTCAGCCGGGCTTATCTATCCTGCTTACTGAGTATAGCAATCCATTCACGCGCGATGCACTGCTACCTGTTGGCTGGTTGCGCGAACCGGCAAGTGGCTATCACCGGGCTGATATTATTATCGTTACCAAATGCCCGGCCGATCTTTCAACGGCCCAGCGCCAAATGATTACCGCTGAACTCAAGCCATATAAATATCAGAAGGTTTATTTCAGCACCTTGCAATATGGGCCGCTTTATTCGTTTATAAACCCGGGCTATACGTTTAACCTGGCCCCCGATATGGATGTATTGCTGGTATGTGGTATTGCCCGCTACGATGAGTTAAAAAATTACCTCGAGAGCAAGTCGCGCCGGGTTTATGTGCGCGATTACCGCGACCATCACCGGTTTGATGTATATGATCTGGAGGCTATCCGCGAAACGTTTAAAAACCTGGGCGAGGTAAAAAAGGTAATGGTGGCTACCGAAAAAGATGCTATGCGCCTGGCAGAATACAGAAATTGGTTTTCAGAAAATAAAATTGAAATATTTGTCCAGCCTGTGGTGGTTAGCTTTTTAGGCGATGATGGCGATAAGTTCAATGCTGACATCCTTAAATATATTGAAGTAACCAAGCAAAAAATACAGGCCTGATTTACGTTTTATGGAGAACTTATTACAGAAAATTGAAGAAACGGGAGCTTATCTAAAAAGCAAAATAAAAGGAGATTATCCCTTTGGTATTATACTTGGCTCGGGCCTGGGCAAACTGGCCGGGCAAATTGATGTGCACGTGCAGATACCCTATCACGAGATACCTAATTTCCCGGTGTCTACCGTGGTTGGACATAAAGGAAGTTTGTTGTTTGGCGAACTGGGTGGCAAAAGAGTGGTAGCCATGAGTGGTCGCTTTCACTATTACGAGGGTTACAGCATGCAGGAAGTCACCTTCCCTATACGCGTTATGAAAAACATAGGAGTGGAAACGCTGTTGGTCTCAAATGCTTCGGGAGGCATGAACCCGGCATTTGAAGTAGGTGACCTGATGATTATTACCGACCACATTTACCTGCAGCCCGAACATCCTTTACGCGGCAAAAATCATGAGGAACTGGGTCCTCGTTTCCCAAACATGAACCATGCTTACGATCCTGAATTGGTGAAAAAGGGCTTACAGATCGCCCTGGATAACGACATTACCTGCCATACAGGTGTATATGTTGGCGTGCAGGGCCCTACGTTCGAAACACCGGCCGAGTACAAAGCATTTTACATACTGGGCGGCGATGTGGTAGGCATGAGCACTACCCCCGAAGTGGTGGTAGCACGCCATATGAAGATGCGGGTGTTTGCCATATCGGTTGTTAGCGATATGGGCTACCCGCCTGAAAAGGCCGATAGCGTAACACACGAGTTTGTGTTACAAAAGGCTGCAGAAGCCGAACCTAAGATGACCCGCCTGGTAATTGAACTTTTAAAGCAGATTTGATTACAAGCAGCATAAACGCGTTTTCGGTGCTTGCTACTCGCTACCGGCAGGTGGCATGGGTTGGCAGAATGCTGCTTTGCGTACTGCTTGCATGGTATACTGTCAATGTACAGGCTGCTGAACAGGATAGCACACATCGCCACGGCATTTTCTGGAATACCGGAATGCCATCTACTCAAAACGATACCTGGTATTTGGGTTCTGAGCCCGACAAGCATTATGTAATCGATAGTACCATTTTTAATCTTGAAGAATATAACGTCATACAACGCGAAGGCCCCGATTATACAAATGCCGGCAACCTGGGCTCTGCGGCTTTCCCTTTGGTTTATGAGGTCAATCGAAGCATGGGACTTAATCTGGGTTACAACCAGTTTGATTTATACCGCTATAGCAAAGATTCAGTTCGCTATTACCAGGTAATAAGGCCTTATACGGAGTTAAGCATGATTATAGGCTTGCACAACGAGCAGATGTTTCAGGGTAAGTTTGCCAATCAGCACAAGGGCCTGGTAAGTTACGGAGTTGATTTCCGCCGCATTTTCTCGAAAGGCGCTTACCTTAATCAACGTACGAACGATAACAGTTTCTACCTGTATGGCATTTTCAATTCTAAAAATCAACACTGGACTGTTAAAGCTGATTTAATTTTCAACTCCTTTAAAGCACAGGAGAATGGCGGTGTGGAACAGAATGTCTTCGACTCGGCTTATTTTACCAAGAACTTGGTACCCGTTAATCTGGTAAAGGCGGAAAACAATTATAAGCAGATAGATTTCTATTTAACGTCCAGTTATCATATCGGCAAAAAATTCAGCTATAAGATCGATTCGGCCGATACCTCTTTTTTTATGCCGGTATTTACTGTGGGGCATCAATTTAATGTAGAGAAGAATGCCGTTAAGTATCGCGATTATGCCCCTACTGCCGATTACTATGGCACTTATTACTGGAATAAGGACTCTGCCTTTAACGACCATAGTTATTTAAAAATAGGTAATGCCTTATTTATGGAATATCATTGGCGGAAACGCGCTAACGATTCAACCTATAAGGAGCAAAACCTGGTTATCCGGGCAGAAGCGGGTTTCGATTATTATCTGCTTAATCAAAACATGATCAAGGATAACCAATCCAACCTGTATGTGGATGGAGTGGTGCGTAGCAATGCAGCCTCCGGTTCGCATATAGTTTATCGGGCTGCAGTTAAGTATTATCCTGTGGGTTGGAATCAGAACGACTTTTTGGTGGATGGAATGGCAGGCTACGATTTCGGGAAGTTTGGTTTACTTACAGGCAATGCCACATTTCAGTTAAAAAGAGCGCCTTACATGTTTCAGTCGTTCCAGGGGCACCCGGTGGAATGGCAATACAGCATGCCACAAATGAATACACTGGCAGTTGGCGGTAAATATCAGTTGATCAAATACGGCATTACGGCCGACTTCACCTATAACATGGTCGATAATTTGCCTATATCTCCCGGTGTAGTGGAAACAACTCCGCAACATTTTTTTGTGTTGCATGCAGCCAACCGCAACTCCTTTTATGGGGTGCACATTGATAATGACATCTGGTATACACAAACGGCTACCGATGGATATATCCGCCGTAATTTCCCAACCTGGTATACCCGGCACAGTGTGTATTACGAGATACGCCTGTTCAAAAAAGCAATGTGGCTATCCACCGGTTTCGACCTTCGCTTCCGTTATAAGAACACAGCCCCTTACTATGATCCATACTTGGGCTTGTTCTACCCCGTTTATTATGGTACTAATAAAACCTATCCGGTACTCGACTTCTTCATAAACTTTAAGATCAAAACAGTTCGCATCTTCTTAAAGCTTGATAACATAAGTTCCTTCTTTGGTTCTAAAGGATACTATGCTTCTTACCTGTATCCGGCTCCGGATTTTAGTTTCCGTGTTGGTTTAAAGTGGCGATTCTTCGAATAAACCGTTAACTACTTAATAATACCGGTTATTACTTTGCCTACATTACCGCTGGGCTCCTGTATATGCAGCAGGGCAGCAATAGTTGGTGCAATATCAGTCATATGAATGTCGCTGTGGTCTTCTCCATGGGGAATTTTCCAACCCATCCATACCAATGGAATGTGTGTATCATAAGGATAAATGGTGCCGTGGGTGGTGCCTTTGGTAAAGCCTTCAAACCAACCCGGTTCGTGCAAAATGAACAAATCTCCCGAACGCTTGTCAAATACACCGTTTGAGATTTTTTGCTTTAAGTCTGCGGGCACATTTTCATTCGCAAGGTTTTCAAGGTCCAGTACTTTCGAAACGCCATCATACTTCAATAAGTAGTTTTTGATGAACGATTTTAAGGCAGCTTTGTCAATCTTCTTGTCTGCAATTGCCTTGTTGTTTAAATACAACTGCATGTTTTCATAACTCAGGAGTAGAGTAGTGTCGCCATACAAGCGGCTAAGTTCTTTATCCAAACCCTGCAGTATGGTATCGATTGGGAAGATTCCTGCAGGTATTTGGTGCTCCTTTAGAAAGCCCGGTGAGTGAGCCGCGCCATGGTCAGCGGTAAGAAATAGCACATAATTGCCTTTACCCACTTGTTGATCCAAAAAACCGAAAAACTCTGTCAGGTCTTTATCAAGTCGCAGGTAGCAATCTTCAGCTTCTATGCTGTTAGGGCCAAAACGGTGGCCAATGTAATCGGTGGAGGAAAGGCTAACGGCCAGGAAATCGGTGATGTTATCCGCGCCCAACTGCTCATTTAATACGGCGCCTTCCGCAAACTTCAAAGTTACGGTATTACCAAACGGGGTGCCTGCCAGAATCTTATACGATGGGTTGGTGAGTGAGCTAACCTTGTGGGTAAATATAGGCTTCATCTCATTGTCAAAGGTGCCTTCCCAGGGCTCATCATCCGGCGTGCTTTCCCAATAAGCGCTGCTGTCTAACAACATTTTCCAATCACCTGAAAGGAACTTTTCCGGCCATTTGGCGGCATTAAACTCCTGCACCCATATCGGCAGATCCTTCATGTAATAGCTGCTGCTTATCCAGTTCCCGGCTGAAGGGTCATAGAAGTAAGCAGCATTGGCAGCATGGCCTCCGGGCAAAATGGAACTGCGATCCTTAATGGCAATCCCTATAGTTTTGCCTTTATAGTTGGTGGCCAGCCTCAGTTCATCGGTAATTGTGGTAGGCAGTAATCGGTTGGGCGACATCTTGCCTGCTCCTGAAGCGCTGCCTACGGTCCGCATGCTGGTATCCTGGGTACAGTACACCATAGCGCCGGCCTCGTAATCATACCAGTCATTTCCTGTAATGCCGTGTATCGAGGGAACGCTGCCGGTATACACGCAGGTATGGCCGCAAGCGGTATAGCTGGGGGAGTAGTTGATATGGGTATTCTCGCAACTGTATCCCTCGCGGAGTAAACGTTTAAAGCCTCCGGCGCCATACTTGCTCTGATAGCGATACAAAAAATCGTAGCGCATCTGGTCTATTACAAGCCCAACCACGAGTTTCGGTTTGTCCGGTTTGTCCGTGCCCGCAGTGCTTTGTGCAGGTAGGCTGCTACTAGTAAACAACAATACAACCAGAAAGGATAAAAAACGCATATCAGGGATTTTTGAGGGCATAAAAATAAAAGAATTACCAAGGCAGATTTAGGGAACTGTTAAGCCTTTAACCCACTGGCAATATGTAACATAGGTCCTTAATTAAAATCAAATTTCAAACGTTAATTCCAACGTTTACAAACAACATTTGCGTAATTTCGCCGCCGATGAAAAAAATGGCCCACCTGTTCTTATTTACCGCTTTAATTTTTGCCGGTTTTAACGCTTTTACTCAATCTATCGATCATCAGCAGCGCATCACACTCGACCCGTCGATGCGTCCATTTTACCACGGTGTGGAGTCGGGCGACCCGATGAGCGACCGGGTAATTATCTGGACCCGGGTAACCCCCGATACCGGTATGGTTGGTGATATAGAGGTGTATTGGCAAATAGCTACCGATACCAACTTTACCCATATAGTAAACTATGGTAAAACGGTGGCTACTGCAGATAATCACTACTGCACCAAGGTGGATGTATGTGGTTTGCAACCTGCCACCTATTACTATTATATGTTTCAGTCTGGCGGACGTAACTCTATAATTGGCCGAACCAAAACTGCACCGGATGGCAATGCAGATGTGGATAGCATTCGTTTTGGAGTGGTAAGTTGTGCCAGTTGGGAACACGGTTATTTTAATGCCTACGAGGCATTAAGTACGCATAATGATGTAGATGCCGTTTTGCATTTAGGGGACTACATCTACGAATACGCCAGTGGCGATTTTTCGGATAACATCTCCGGAAGAACATACGATCCTACTACGGAATGTATCACCGAGGTGGGTTACGAACTCCGTTATTCCCAGTATAAACTTGATAAACAATTGCAGCGCATTCACCAGCTATTCCCTTTCATTACCGTATGGGATGACCACGAAACTGCTAACGACTCGTGGCGCGAAGGCGCGCAGAATCATACCCCTGGTACCGAAGGCAACTTTTTGGATCGCAAGCATAATAGCACCAGCACTTATTTTAAATGGATGCCAATCCGCAAGCCTGACCCCATTGATACCATCCGTATTTTCCGGAAACTGCGCTATGGTAAACTGCTTGACCTAGTGATGCTGGACACCCGCCTTTACGATCGCGACGAACAGAATCTTGGCGCACGCGACGATAGCACCCGCCATATGATGGGCCCCGTAGAGCGCGCCTGGTTTTTACAGCAGTTGAGCGATACAACTACACGTTGGAAGATTATTGGTAATCAGGTTATGTTTTCGCCCCTTACAGTATTTGGTCAACCGGTTAATGCCGATCAGTGGGATGGATACAATTACGAACGTACCCTAATAGAGAATCATATTCTTAATAACAATATTAAGGACGTGGTGATCCTAACAGGTGACATACATACCAGTTGGTGTAATGATGTGCCCGGCCCTAACTATGATCAAAACACCGGTGCCGGAGCTATTTGTCCTGAATTTGTAGGAACCAGTGTTACTTCCATGAACTCTCCGCTTCCTGTTGGTGCAGGCATTATTAAAAGCTTGAATCCGCACATGAAATATATAAACCTTACTGATAAAGGGTTCTATACCCTTGATGTGAAAAAGAACCGCACCCAGGCCGATTATACCTACATGAATACGGTTACGCAAATCGATAATCAGGAATTGATTGGCCCCAGCTACTATGTTAACCATAACGAGCGTTTTATACGTCAGGGCACACTTATCAGCAATGCACCTAAGAACCCCGGTTTGCCACCGGTTAATGCCAAGCAAAACATAGGCTTTTACAAAATTACCGACCACAACATCGGCATACCGGAGAATACCCAGGCTATGGTGAATGTTATACCAAGTTTGCAGATGTGCCCGCTGGTGAGCATGACCATTGCCCAACAGGGGCAGCATGGCGGTGCTATTACACTCAACGGTCAGGATGTAACTTATGTGCCTGCCAATAACTATAATGGAACAGATACCGTAGCCATTGTAGTATGTACCGTGGATGCTAATCCCGTTTGCGACACCGTTTATCTGTATGTGAATATTACACCGGTGGAGGATGTGGATGTTTATGTGCGTAATGTGCAAAGCGATAGCGCACAGCAGGAATGTTTTAGCTACGATGATTTGATTGGCGTAGGCCCTGTATACGGCCATTATGGTACAGTACACGGTAACCTGCAAGTAACTGATACTTGCTTTACCTATTTGCCTGATTCAACTTACTGCGGTAGCGATACAGTTTTGTTTAAGGCTTGCGACAATAAAGGTTGCGATACCGTAATCTACGTGTTTCGCATTAACCACCCTGTTTACCCGGGTTTTGCCGACCTGCAATTGAACAAAAACAGCAACGTGACCTATTGTGCCCTGTTTGATGACTTGAGCGGTAACCTGATTTCAAAGCAGGTAGTGCTTGCCCCCGGCCATGGCACCCTGCAGTGGCAGGGCGATAGTTGTTTAAAATACTACCCCTACTACAATTACACCGGCGACGATACCGTGAAGGTAAAAGGATGCGATAACTGCGGCACAAACCATTGCGATACCTTTACCTTGATATATCACGTGCAGGAACCAAACGCTATTGAGGCAAATCCTATCATCGTATTTGGAATGTACCCGAACCCGGTTAACGACCGTTTAATTGTTCAATACTACCTCTACGAAACCCATGAGTTGGAGTTGAACCTTTATGATGTACGCGGTGGTTTAATAAGCGCCAGCAAAATCAATTCTACGCCGGGTTTAAACTACGCCCAGTTTAATATGGCCAACCTGCCTGTCGGAAACTACATTGCTGAGGTTAAAACAAACAAAGGCAGTTATAGGAAGAAGATTATAAAGGAGTAAGGCACCTTACTTTCGTACTAACAAAAGAGCATGCAACAGGTTTATAAACCTGGTATGCTCTTTTTTATTGCTTATTATAAACAGTAAAGCATAGCCTTCCACAAACCTCTGGGCATTCTGTATTTCCTTGCTCAGATCAGCAAGGTGCGTGTTCTGTAACAGTTCCGTGCGTTCGGCTTCTCTTATGGTAAGGCTGATGCGGTAGCATCCTGTAAGCGGTATAACATAGCATAAGGCCTTCCTGCCGTCACTTATCTTAAGCATCCATCCGCTGCTCTTACTATGGCTCCAGGAGGGTTTAAAGTCCCTTGTTACCGTCAGTAATTCGTTATAGTAAACATAGGCGGAGCCAAGTGCCGCCTCAAGATTACTTGCCTCAGGTTTAGGAACAGGGGATAAAAAGCTTTTGTTGAGCGAAGTTGTGCGCATAGTTGTTGCCCACTGTGGGAATAAACCAATGGAGTGGCAGTAGCCTATCAATTGTCGTGCCTCGTTCTGTATAGTCTTATAGGCTGCAGGCTGCTTTTCTGCCATACGGTTCAGGGCAAACCCAATACGCATTAATAATTCGCTGCCTGCCGCACAGGCGGCTTGCTCCCGGGTTATAATGGTTGCTTCATTGGCATACCCATTCCTTTCCAGCTTTTTGATTAGGAGGCTGATAGTATCGAGGTGGTTCACAAGCACGGAAAATAAAAAATCCCGCCCTTGCGGAGCGGGATTTATAAGGAGTAGTTTAAGCCTTGCTTATTCGCTCTTAGGTTCTTCGCTGGCGTTGCCTGCGTTTTTAGCCTCGTTGCGGGCGTCTTCTTCCATACGCTCTTTTAAGCCGCTGAGAACACCCAGGTCACCCAGGGTAGTTTTCTCAATGCTCTTCTGCAGGTTCTTAACGGTTTTTGAAGCCTTTTCGCGTTCAGCTTTTTTCTCTTTTTTCTCGCCTTCAACAGCATCTTTCTGGGCTTCTTCCCAAATACGTGCATGCGAAACGATGATCTTCTTATCGTTACGGTTGAATTCAATTACTTTGAAATCAGCTTTCTCGTCAGCGCCTACAAAACCGCCAGATTGCTTGGCAAGGTGTTTCTTAGGAGCAAATGCTTCCAAACCATAAGGCAGTAACACCACAGCACCTTTGTCTTCAACATGAAGAACGCTTGCTTCGTGGATAGAGCCTACAGGGAATACGGTTTCAAAAGTATCCCATGGATCTTCTTCAATTTGCTTGTGGCCTAAGGTCAGTTTGTGGTTTTCAGCATCAATGTCTAATACCACTACTTCGATTTCGTTGCCCACTTTGGTGTATTCACTTGGGTGGTTGAATCGCTTGGTCCATGAAAGGTCGCTGATGTGAACCATGCCGCCAATACCTTCGCTCAGTTCAACAAACACACCGAATGGAGTGATGTTTTTAACCAGGCCTTTGGTACGGGTGCCAACAGGGAATTTCTCAGTGATCTTTGTCCAAGGATCTTCCGTCAGGCGCTTCAGCGACAACGACATCTTACGCTCTTCGCGGTTGATAGTCATAACAATCGCTTCGTGTTGGTCGCCTAAGTGGAAGAACTCGCGGCTGTTGATTGGGGTGTTGCTCCACGAAACTTCCGAAACGTGAATCAAACCTTCTACACCAGGAGTGATTTCCAGGAATGCACCGTAATCTTCGATGTTTACGATTTTGCCTTTTACTTTGGTGCCTACGTCGATAGTAGAATCCAAAGTATCCCATGGGTGCGGCTGCAGTTGCTTTAAGCCTAATGAAATACGCTTCTTGTTGTCGTCGTAATCCAGTACCACCACGTTCAGTTTCTGGTTCAGTTCCAGCACCTCTTTCGGATGGCTGATACGGCCCCATGAAATATCAGTGATGTATAACAGACCGTCTACGCCGCCAAGGTCGATGAACGCACCGAAATCGGTAATGTTCTTGATAGTACCTTCCAGTACCTGACCTTTTTCCAGTTTGCCGATGATGGCTTCGCGTTGAGCTTCGATATCGCTTTCGATAAGGGCTTTGTGCGATACAACGGCATTCTTGATAGCTTCGTTGATCTTAACAACTTTCAGTTCCATGGTTTTGCCCACGTAAACATCGTAGTCGCTGATAGGCTTAACATCGATCTGAGAACCTGGTAAGAAGGTTTCCATACCGAATACATTACAGATAAGACCACCTTTAGTTTTTGAAGTGATTTTGCCGGTAACAACAGCGCCGGTGTTATAAGATTCCACAATCTGCTCCCATGCTTTAAGCATACGGGCATTTTTGCGGCTCAGGATAAGCACACCTTTCTTATCTTCTTTGTTTACAACGTAAACGTCGTACGATTCGCCGATCTTCAGTTCCTCGATATCGCGGAATTCTGAAAGCGGAACCAAACCGTCCGATTTAAAACCGATGTTTAATACTACATCAGTAGCGGTAACAGCAACCACCGTTCCTTTAACGATTTCGTTGTTTTCGATGGTTTTTAATGTACCCGAGTAAACCTCATCGTATTTCTTGCGGTCTGCTTCGGAGTAGCTCACTACGTTGCGCTTGTCTACACTCCAATCGAAATCGTCGTGAGCGGTAGCAGCAGCCGTTGAGCCGTTTTTTGCAACAGTTTCTTCCTGTTGTTGAACTAATTCATCTGACATAAATAAAACCGGTAGTTTTTTATTCTCGCCCCGAACGCGAGTTTGGTTTGGTAAAAAGGACGGCAAAAATACGAATTTCCCCTCTCAAAACCACGTTTTTCCCGGTGTTTATAAAAAGGGCTGCAAATTACTGGTAATCAAGTGTTAAAATATGCGCTTTCAGGCATTTAATAGCTTGTTTACTACCACCTTGTCGATGGGTAGCCAGATGGTGGCCTCTTCTGCTAGCTTTTCCAAGGGCACCCAACGGAAGGATTCAGCTTCTTCGCCTGGCACCTCAACAAAATCAAATTTTATGTTCGAGGTCTTTATGTTTTTCCATTCTGCTGAGCTAACCGTGTAGTAAATGCTGATGATTTGTGTTTCGGTGTCAAAAAACGAGGGAACAAAGAAATCAGTAGTATAAAAGTGCCCTGTAACCTCCACGGCTATGCCTGCCTCTTCCATAAACTCACGCCTCAGGCCGTCCACGGTTCCTTCGCCCAGTTCTAAACCACCCCCGGGGAACTTTGTTGCCCTGTTGCCGTTTTTAAAAACCTCGTCGGTAACTAATAGCTCATTCCGGTCGTTGATGAGCAATCCGTACACCCGCACATTAAAACGCTGTAGAGTATGCATGCTTCAAAAATAAGAGCCTGCCGCTAACTTACTAACGGCCTGTCCTAAGACGTTCGGGGTGGGCAAGGGATTGTAAGAGCGTTTTTACTGTTGTTGTATCTTTTAGGTTATAATCAGCTGAGGAAATCTGATAGCCAACCTTCAAACTAATACCATGAGGATGGCTTTTTAATACTCTGAACATATCCTCGTCTGTAGCATCATCGCCAATAGCCAGAACAAAATCGGGAGAAATATGGGCCAGCCACTGGCGTACGGCAGTTCCTTTTGAAATGGCTGCCGGTCTTATCTCAAGTACTCGATTGCCTTTCAATAGTTGCAAATCAAAAGTGTGTAAATGTTCGCTAAACTGATTGGCAATTTCATTTAACTCTTTCGACCCCGCCTCCAGCGTGGTGTTGCGAAAATGCCAGGCAAGTGAAAATCGTTTGGTTTCTAAAAAACTGTTAGGGTATAAGTCTACATATCTGTTTATAACCTCTTTTAATTCGACCATCCAATAAGTATCCGTAATTAACGGGGTTTGCCATTCTTCGCCTGCAGCCTTAATAGCGGCACCGTGCTCGGCAATTAAATTCACCGGCAGGTGCTTAAATAGGCTTTCCAAACTGTTTGTGGGCCGCCCACTGATAATACAAACGGTATTGGCCGTATTTTGGGCAAGGGTATTAAGCAACTGCAAAAGGTCGGAGGATGGTACGGCTAATTCGGGTTGGGTTGCAAAATTTACCAGGGTGCCGTCATAATCAAAAAACAATAAGCGTTTTTCAGCACCTAAGTAGCGTGTTTTTAGCTGCTTTAGTACTTGTTCGTCGGCTATTCTGATTTGCATGCTTTCTTGTGCTGAATGTGCTTCGTGTAAGCGCAGCATGAAGTCGGCGGCCCAATGTTGTACATCGTATTGCTGGATGCGTTTTTGCATGTGTGCCATGCGTATTTCCTGTTCTTCATCAGGCATTTCGAGAGCGGTTTTTATTGCCGTAGAAATTTCCTCCTGATCGTTTGGGTTTATTAACAAGGCATCCACTAATTCTTCCGAAGCACCTGCCATTTCGCTCAAAATCAGCACGCCTTTTTTATCTCGCCGGCTGGCAACAAATTCCTTTGCTACCAGATTCATTCCATCGCGTAACGGTGTTATAAGTGCAAGGTCGCACGCTGTATATAAAGCACATAGTTCATCAAAGCTTATGCTGTTATAGTTATAAAGCAACGGTTGCCAGTTTAAACCGCCGAATTTGCCATTCAGATAACCGGCAAATTCGTTGATCATTTTTTTACGTTCGTCATACTTCGAGATCGTGTCGCGCGAAGGCACAATCACCATCACAAAAACCACCTTGCCAGCATATTCCGGATTTGTAGCCAGAAAACGTTCATAAGCTTTTAACCGGTTCATTACACCTTTGGTATAGTCCAATCTATCTACCGAAAAAATAATTTTTCTGTCACCAATTTGTTGCCGGTACGACTGTCGTAAGGCTTCAACCGATTCCTGCCTATAACTGTTGTTGAATTTCTGGTAATCAATACTGATTGGGAAAACGCCAACACGAATCAATCTTCGGTTTACCGATAAGTGCCGGCCCCGGCTTTCAGCACCAAGAGCGGTTTGGGCACACTGTATAAAATTGTTAGCGTAATGAACGGTATGAAAACCTAAGAGGTTTGAACAGCATAAGCTATCCAAAATACTTTGTTGCCAGGGCCACGGTAACATTTTAAAGATGTCGTATGGTGGAAAGGGGATGTGCAGAAAAAATCCTATAGTTAGGTTTGGATGAGATTGGCGCAACATGCCGGCTAACGGCAGTAATTGATAATCATGTATCCAAACAGTATCCTCCTCCGCAAGTTGGTCAACTAAACAGGTGTGGAATTGACGGTTTACTTCCATATAGGCCTCAAAATCGGATGCCCTGAATTCTGCGTAGGAGGGGAAATAATGAAATAAGGGCCAGAGCAAACTATTACAAAAACCATTGTAATAACGATCGTATAAACGACGTTCTGTAAACACGGGCAGGTAGGTGTAACCATCCTGTTGCACTTTCTTATTTACGCGTTGCCATACTTTAGGTGAGCATCCAGGTATTCCTGCCCAATACACAGCATCAAATGATTGAGCCTGATTACCGGTAGATCCCAGATAACTGCTTATAGCACTTACTAATCCACCCGAAGCCGAAATGATTTCAGTTTTTCCTTTGTGTTGTGTAATAGTTACTGGTAAGCGGTTGGCTACTATGTATAGTTTATTTTGCATGCTTAAGCGGTTTTAGCGGTGGGTTCGGTATTCAGATGAAGAGTTTGTGTAGGGAAGGCAAATTGAATATCGGCCCTGCGGAATTGTGAAAGTATCTGCAGTAGAATCTCTTCTTGTTTACTCATGTACACATTGTAATCAGCACTTTGGATGTAGTATACAAATTCGAATTTCAAAGCGCTACTTGCCAGTTCCATAAAGTTACCACGATCGTATTTTACATCTGCAGTTGATTCTACAATGCTGCGCACCATGGCAGGAATTTCTTTTACCTGTTCTCCCGGCGTATCGTAAATAATGCTCAGGGTAAATACTACCCGCCGCGTGGCCATACGTTTGTAGTTATGCACCTGCGAATTGGTTAGAAAAGTATTGGAACAAACCAGTTGTTCGCCGCTTAGTGTTCGTAGACGTGTAGTTTTTATGCCAATGGACTCTACCGTGCCCATTTTGTCAGCAGTTACAATAAAATCACCTACTTCAAATGGCCGGTCGAAAAAGATAACGAAGTAGCTGAATAAGTCGGCTAAAACAGCCTGCGCTGCTAAGGCGATAGCAATACCACCTACCCCCAGGCCGGTTATTATAGCCGTTACATTATACCCCAGATTATCTATGGCAAATACAATTGCCAGCATCCAGATAACCGCGTTGATTGTAAACAACAAACCACGCGCCTGCGAGAACCGCGTAGCTGTCCCATCCTTTTTCTTGAGATAATTAAATAACAGTGAGCGAAGAAAGGAGGTAAGCATCCAAACCCCTAAAATGGTAAAGCCCAGGGTAAAGGCTACATGTAGTAAGCGCGTGGCTCTTGTGCCTAATGCCAGCGTATGCAATGCAATTCTAATCAATGCCAGATAAAGGAGATAAAGCGCCGGGCCATTAACGATGGCAACCAATGCATCATCAAATTGTGTGCTGGTTGCAGCACTCCACTTGTGCAGGCGGGTAATTAAAAAACGCTTAAGTAAATAGAGCACAGCAATGCCCACAACCAATATAATTAAGGCTGTTGCCCACACCTGCAGGCTGTTACCCCAATATTGTCGGGCCCAGAAATTAATCTCGTTGTTATTGTACATACAATTGCAATGCAGGTTTGGTTCAACAAAATGTATTCCTCCATCAAAAGGCGCTACGTAAGCGCAGGAGAGCATCGCTGAATAACAATGCTAAAAGAATGCACCGCACGAAAGCGGTAACACATACATTTATACGACGAACAAAAGGCGGCATTATTGTGTAATACCGCCTTTTGCGCTTAATCTAACAAGAAGTTAATTTTTAGTATTTAAAGCCCAAACTGCTGCGCTTGCCTTCCTGAATCTTGAATTCCTTCAGGTCCTCCAGGGTAAGGGTGTCCAGCATTTCTTTCGTACGGTGTTCCTTACTGATAGAGGCCAACCGCAGGTTTTGGTTCTGCACGGCTTCCAGTATAAACTTGCGGATCTCGCGGCCGTTACCGAAGTATTTATCCCGGTAATCGTATAGGCTTTGGATATACTGTTTCATATAATCTTCTGCCTCTTTATCCGGCTTAATGTTTTCCTTCGCTAATAACGAAAGCGCAATTTGATACAACTCCTCGGCTGTATAATCCTGGAAGGTATACGTACGGTCGAAGCGTGAACGTAAACCGGGGTTCGACTCCAGGAAACGTTGCATAGGCTCGGTATAACCGGCTACAATTACGGCAAACTCACCACGTAAATCTTCCATGCGTTTCAGCAGGGTTTCAATCGCTTCTTTACCAAAATCGTTGCCCATGCTGTTTTCGCCGAGTGCGTAAGCCTCGTCTATAAACAGCACGCCGCCTTTAGCTTCCTTAATGCGCTCGTCGGTTTTAATAGCCGTTTGGCCAATAAAGCCTGCCACCAGTGCCTGCCTGTCGGTTTCCACCATGTGGCCGCGTTCCAGTAATCCCAGCGCTTTGTATATTTTACCAATAATTCGGGCTACGGTAGTTTTACCGGTGCCGGGGTTACCCAAAAACACGGTGTGGAGCGAGAACTTGTTTGTTACATCGCGGCCAATTTCCTCGTAAAAGCGCACCAGTTTTACCAGTTCGTTTACTTCGTTTTTAATGTTGGTAATACCTATCAACTCGTTTAGTTCGTTCAGCGAGTCGCGCAGCATTTTTTCGTTCACTTTAATTTTTGCGCGGCGTTTGCCTTTGTTTACAAACACCTGTTCCAGGTCCTCAAGTTCAATGGTGCTAAGCGCATCATCGTTAAGATCGCGCAGGTCAGGGCGGTTCATTAAACGCAGGCCCAGGTTCATCTTGGCTTCGTCCACCACGGAATACGCAAAACGTGCATTACCAAAGCTGCGGTCGCGGTTACGGTAGGCTTCGGTTAACTGATCGAACAGATACTTCGACGCATCTTCCGTAAGTTTTACGTTGCGGTATTTAGCAGCCTGCAGGGCAATTTCCTGCAACTCTTCCGGGAGGTAATCGTCGAAATGGAAGTAGTTATTAAAGCGTGATTTAAGGCCGGGGTTCGAATCAAGGAACACCTGCATTTCGTGCGGATATCCGGCCACCATTACGGCCAGATCCTTACTGCCGTCGCTCATTTCCTTAATCAGCACTTCAATGGCTTCCTTGCCAAAGTCTTTACTGTCATCCGCTTCGCGGGCCAGTGCATAGGCTTCATCAATAAACAGAATTCCACCTTTGGCTTCCTCAATCGCCTTCTTAACCTTAGGAGCGGTTTGGCCTATGTATTCGCCGATCAGTTGGCTGCGGTCAACCTCTTTTACATGCCCTTTGCTAAGCAGGCCCATTGCCTTATAAATCTGCCCCAGCATTTTAACTACAGTGGTTTTGCCGGTACCCGGGTTACCCATAAACACACTGTGCAGGGCTATACGGTCGCTATCCTTAAAGCCTTTTTCCTGACGAAGCTTCAGGAAGTTCAGGTAACTGATGTGGTTCTTGATTTCCTTTTTCAGGTCTTCCAAACCAATCAATTCATCCAATTGTGCCACTTGTGCTTCCAGCGATTCATCGGGGCGTATAGGAGTGGCCACATTGGCGGTGGCTACCTGTGCGTTATTAGCATTTACATCTACTTCGCCTTCCAGGTCTTCCTCGCCGGTTTCAAGGTATAATACGGCAATAACGGTATCCATAAATACCACTTCCAGGCGGTACGAACTATCCTTCCAGGTGCCGGGTATATCATTTCCCCAGCCCTCGTTAAAGGTAAAGGTCTCCCCTGTTTTACCGGCTTCTATTTTACGGAAACGCTCAATACGGGCCTTCAGCATGCCACTGGCGTTATACCAGTTAAATACCACCTCGCAGTTCCATTCGGTTTCAATTTTATTGCGGAACTTAAACTCCACATACAAATACTGGGTTTGGTTGGCGTTTACCCTTTTCAGGTAGGTTTTATTCTCTTCGTTAACGGCATTGTAATCGCCGGTGTAAAACTTGATGGATT
Organism: Chitinophagales bacterium; assembly: GCA_044225825.1. GTDB lineage: Bacteria > Bacteroidota > Bacteroidia > Chitinophagales > LD1 > Bog-950. The sequence goes on along the minus strand of JBGAIB010000001.1, from coordinate 72,118 downwards.
CCACCTCAAAGAAGGGGTTCACTTCCGGAGTTACACGGCCAACCTCTTCAATATAAAAACGCTTGGTGCCAATCAATTCACCGTCGATGTAGGCTTCCCAGCTGTATTCGCCACGCAGCCAAAAGGCGCCCGGTGTGGCCATGCCCCAACCCTTGTTAATGTATACCGTGTTTTCGTCGAGACGGATTTTCCGTTTTTCTTCCTGCACGCACAACTCCTTCTTGGTGCCTTCGGCATGCGAAAAGCCCTTGAGCACAATGGTAGCTTCCCAATCCTGTTCATCAAACAGTTTATTGTAGAAGGCCAATTCGGCAGATATATAGGTAGTTTCGGAACGGTCAAACACGGAGCGATACTCGCGCTTGCGGTTGGCAAGCCATTCATCGCTGCTGAAAACCCTTAAGGATTTGAATTTATAATTCTTGTAGGCCATAAACCTGAATATTCAATTATTATACCTGTTTTACGGAAGTATGCCACGAAGGCTTATTTTGCCAATTCTGACATCTGTTAACGGGGTGAACAGGACAGTTTTACCATACGCAATTTAAAAAGCTGATGCACTATTTAAACGCTAAATTATACACATCGCTATATGTTACAGACGCAAATTGTTAAAGCCCGGATGGTCATAGAAATGTAAAAAACAGGCCTTGCTAACTGCGGTTCGCAAGTGGGTGGTGCGCATTATCAAAGATAAGGGGATAAAAGAAAATGCCGCCTTTAAGGGGCGGCATTTTACTATTTTTTGAGAACCCTGCTTATTCGGCAGCGGCTGAAGTTTCGGCCATACGCTTCTCCTGAATACGAGAGGCTTTACCTTTACGGTTACGCTGGTAGAACAACTTGGCGCGACGAACGCGACCTACCTTGTTTACAACGATCTCGTCTACAAAAGGCGAGTTAAGAGGGAAGATACGCTCTACACCAACACCGTTCGATATTTTACGCACGGTAAACATTTTACCTGCACCTGCGCCACGAACCTGGATAACGTCGCCACGGAATTCCTGGATACGCTCCTTGTTACCTTCTGTAATTTTATACGATACAGTTACGTTATCGCCGGGATTGAAAGCCGGGTGCTTGCTGGCAGTGCCGAAGGTTTCTTCTACTAGTTTGATTTTAGGATTCATGACGCTCTATTATTTGTTGGACTTTTCTTAAAAGGTGGGCAAAAATAGGGAAATATTTGAGAATCTCAATACTCTAAACAGCCCGGGCACATATTTTTTTAAGCGTAGCCCGGTGCGGGTATGCGGGGTTACACTTTTTTTGTAACCCCGGTTTTAGTTGTTGATAATCAATTAATTAAAAACTAACGGGGTTACAAAGTGGGGTTACAAATTTGAAATTTAACTATTCGTTCAGCAGGTCGGGACGCCGTTGGCGGGTTCGTTCCAGGGCCTGTTCATGCCGCCATTCGTTGATATTTTTTTCATGACCGCTCAGCAACACCGGGGGAACCTTCAGTCCCCTGAAGTCCTCCGGCCGTGTATAAACCGGGGGGGAGAGCAGCCCATCCTGGAAAGAATCGGTAAGGGCGGAGGTTTCATCGTTCAATACACCGGGCAACAAGCGGCCAATAGTGTCTACCAGCACAGCTGCCGCTAATTCCCCACCGCTCAGTACATAATCGCCAATGGAGATTTCCTTTGTTATATAGGTTTGGCGCAGCCGCTCATCAATACCCTTATAATGACCACACAGCATAATCAGGTTTTGCTTTAACGACAGGGTATTGGCAATTTTTTGGTTCAGGGTTTCGCCATCGGGGGTCAGGTAAATAACCTCATCGTAATTCCGCTGGCTTTTCAGGTGATCGATACAATTGGCAATGGGTTCGCACATCATTACCATACCGGCGCCACCGCCATATTGGTAGTCATCAACGGTTTTATGCTTGTTGGTGCTAAAGTCGCGCAGGTGTACCAGGTTAATCTCCAAAAGGCCTTTTTCCTTTGCACGTTTCAGTATGCTGTGGTTAAAGGGACTTTCGAGCAATTCGGGTAAAACGGATATTACGTCAATTCTCATCAGACGGCGAAGATAAGCGAATACAATTGCTTGCCCCAATGGATGCAAAGGACAAGGACAACATTGCCTTGTGGTACTGAGCAGGGTGGGTAGAATTCCTCATATAGCTTAAAATCAGCTACTGATTTCAACAATAAAATATATTCTTGCAACAACTAATTTGAACCTAATGAAAAAAGCATCACTTTTTGTGGCAGCTATTCTGCCGCTATTACTATTCGCACAGGAGATTTCGATAAACTGGAGTCCGGAGTTTAAAAGAAAAAACAATTACGTCCAGTACTATTCAATTGGAGGAGATACACAGCATTACTTTGTGCTTTACAGAGAAAGTAATAAGGATATATTACAAACATACGATCATCAGCACAATCTCGTGGGGCAACGGGAACTGAAATTTTCAGTCGGTAAAGACCGATTGTCATTGTCGGATGTTATACAGGCTAGTGATTATTATTATTTGTATTTGATACACGATATTAATCGCGGGAAGTTAAGAGAGATCTATTTGCAACGAATGGATCAAAAGGGAGAGTTGTATGGAGACATCAAGCTAATAAGCACCGTTTCTTATAAGAAAACTGGACTCGACATTTGGCGAGACAGATTAGATTTAAATTATGATACGGACGAAAACGGGCTTATTATGAGTCCGGATAAAAGGTTATTTCTAAGCGTTTCGTTAGCCCGTAATACCGAAAGCAAGGAGGAGGAGAAGACTTCTCTTACGATTTTCGATCAGGAACTTAATGTGAAATGGACAAGAGTCCAAGAATTTCCGTACGCGGACAAGCAGATTGTTCTGGATGATATAAGTTTAAGCAATGAGGGGGCGGTGCTTATCACCGCCCGGCTATACGAATCAGCCAGAGAACGGGATCTTGCCAGTGACACTTTTAAATATAAATTTTTTATTATTACTGAGAAAGGCACAAAAGAAGTAAACATAGAACCCGGCGAAGGAAAGTTTGCAACGAACGCTGTAATTTTTCCGGGTGAGGCTAATGGTTATTTCGTAGGAGGCTTGTATGCGCTGACAAGCGGGGGCACATTGATCCGAGACTGTGGTTATTACGGTATACGGGTAGATAAAGAAACCGGAAAACAGATTTCGATGCTTTGCCAACCATTTGGGGAAGGTGAACTGCAGTACGCTGCAAAAAAGGAAGATGACGGACAGCCTGAATGGAAGGATTTTAAAATCAGAAAAGGTACTACGTTTTCGGATGGAAGCCACGCAATGCTTGCAACTTATGCCAAGCGAACGGAATACAGTAACGCAAATTTTAGTAGCATCTATTATGATACCTATTTGAAGGTGTGGATTGGTTTTGACCCTTCCGGGACTACCGGCTACGATACGATCTATGGTATTGGTTTACGGAACAGCATGGGAAAATCTCCCCGATCAGCGACATTTGACTTACCGAACGATAGAGTCCTGCTTCTTTGTAATGATGATAATCCCGGTCAGGACTTTGAAATGGCCTTGTTTGATAAGTCGGGAAATTTGATAAAAGAAGAAAGCGGGGTATTCGGTGGAGAGAACTACTCCTTTGGCGGGCTGAATTTAGAGCGAATTGGTGCAAATCAATTCCTGATAAGAGCGGGAAATTGGCAGTTTAAGTATAAGGTGGGAATTATCACGGTTAAGGAGTAACATATTTTAAAAAATAAATAGTTGAACCAAATGAAAAAGTTAATGATGGTAATGGCGGCTATGCTGCCGTTGGTGCTGGTGGCACAGGAAGTAAATGTTAAGTGGGGACCTGAATTCAAGAAAGAAGGTGGCATGTTCGGCTACCAGTATCTGGCGGGGTCTACTGCCAAAAATTACTATGTTGTTTCTCAACCCCGGAAAGCGAATGCCTTGCTGAAATTTGACCTGAAGCATAACCTGGTAAGCGAAAAGGAACTTGAATTTATGCTTGGCAAGGACGAATTGGATCTGCTGGGGTTCGTGCAAACCAAAAGTTATTATTACGCCTACCTGAGCAACGATGATAAGAAGAATAAAAAACGCGAAACCTATATGCAGCAGGTAGACGACAACGGCAATTTTGTAGGAACGTTGAAACTGGTAACCACGGCTTCCTATAAAAACCGCAACGCCATTTGGGCTGGTGAATTATTGTTTGGCAGGGGACTGGATGATGATGCGAATGGTATTTATAAAAGTCCCGATAAGTCATTGTTGTTAAGTATTACCTCTACCGGCTTAATGGAAAGTGCCGGTAAGGACAAGTTTTCTATTACTGTGTTTGATGAAAGCCTGAAGGTAAAATGGAAGAAGGAACAGGAGTTTCCTTATGAGGATAATAAGGTGGACCTTGAAATGGTTGGCTTATCAAACAATGGTTCGGTAGTCTTTACTGCTAAGGTTTATTCAACTGAAGGAGATAAAAAGCAAAAGTCTGTCGGCTATAAATACAAAGCCTTTATAGTAACCCAAAACGACTTTAAAGAGGTTGACTTAGATTTAGGTAGTGATAAATTACCTGTGGATGCAGGTATATTCTTTGAAAATGAGGGAGTAGCTACAATTGGTGGATTCTATACTGACCGGGCCAATAAAAAAGACCGGCCCAACGGAGCGTTTGGCCTACGCATTGATTGCGGTTCAGGTAAAATTACTGCCAGCCAGGCAAAACCTTTCAGTTCAGAAATTCTGGAAGAAGCCAGCACTCAAAAAGATATAGAGAAGGGAAAGGGACTCTCCAGTTTCGAAATCACCGATTTTGTTACCCTTGCGAATGGCAATATGGTGATGGTAGGAAACCGGTACTATACTACCGAAATCAGCACTTACAACGGCAAGACATGGACCTACCGAACTGTATATCATTCTAACGAAAAAATGTTGATTGGTTTTGATAAGGATATGAATATACGCTACGATAAGTTGATTGATAATTCCTGCTCTTCGTTTTCGTATTATGTAGCGCCTATTGCGGTTTATCCTGTTCAGGATAACCATCTATTGCTGCTATACAATAAGGGTATCGATGCAACTGATTACTTCCATGCCGCAATTGTGGATGGTGATGGAAATGTGGTAGAAGAGCGTAATGTGGAATTTGATGCAAAAGGCAACTTTTACTTTGGGGCCAATAATACCTGCCAGGTGGCACCCGATAAAATTATTGTTGGTGCGCTTAGCTTAAAAAAGTATAAGTACGGCACCCTGGAGGTAAAAACAACTCCGGTTAAATAATCTACCTTCTGTAACCTGTCGGAACTAAGTTCCGCGCCAGCAATTATTGATAAACGCAAAAAAGCCGCATTACGCGGCTTTTTTGCGTTAGCACCTGTCGCTCGCGCGGAAGTTACTTCCGTGCCACAATAAGTAACAAAAGCGCGAACTTGCTTTGTATTGACAGGAACTTAGTTCCTTACTATAACAGCTGCCCCGGCAACGTAAAATAAAACGTAGCGCCCTTGCCTGTTTCGCCCTGTGCCCATATGCGGCCATGGTGGCGCTGGATAATGCGCTTAACGGTAGCTAAGCCAATACCGGCTCCGCTAAATTCATGCGGGTTGTGCAGGCGTTGGAACACACCAAATAGTTTGTTGGAGTAAGCCATATCGAAACCACAGCCATTATCCCGTACAAAATAAGTGGCTTCTCCATCCTGGATTGTTGAGCCTATGGTGATCTGCGCAGCAGGGTTGTTACGCGAAAATTTGATAGCATTATCCAGCAGGTGTTGCCATACCTGTTGCAGTAAGGTGGCATCGCCATTGGCCGGGTGTAATAACTGCACTTCAAACCGTGCAGTGGTGCCCGGCTGCAGCTGTCTTACTAGTGTTTCAACCATTTCCTGCATATCAACCTGTACTTTTACCAGGGTGGTTTTACCCAGCTTGGCAAAATCAATAACATGCTGTATCAGTAATCCCATGTTATGCGAATTCTGAATGATATGCTGTAGCAGTTCTTTTGGTTCAGATTGCCAGTTTTCGCTGTATTCGGTAAGCAGAATGTTAGAAAGGCCGTTAATAGCGCGCAGGGGTGATTTTAAATCGTGCGAAATCGTATAGCTCAGCGCTTCGAGCTCAGCGTTGGAGCGTTGCAAATCAGTGGTGCGCTCGGTAACGCGCATTTCGAGCGTTGCATTCAGTGCAGCAATTTTTCGCTGCGCCATTTCGCGTTCAGTTACATCGTGCACTAACACAAGCCGGGCGGGTTTGTGTTCAAAGATCATGTCGCTGGCACTTATTTCTACTAAAATTTTAGTACCATCTTTTTTAAGGTGGGTCCATGTACCTGCCGGTGCAGGTTCATTAGCCGGTAACCGAGGCAGGTTTTTAAAACGTTCGCGTTCTTCTTCGGGTCGTATATCAAAGGCGTTCAGCGCCATAAACTCGCTGCGGGTATATCCGTACAATTTAAGGGCAGCTTCGTTTACATCCAGAAATCCGAAATTGTTGTGCAGATCAAGCACCCACATCGGCAGGGGATTTTGCAAAAACATACTGCGGGCCTGACGTATGTTTTCCTGCATCACTTTTTCGGCAGCCTTCTGAGCCGTAATGTCGCGTATGATAACCGTTAACCCTTCCGGCGAAGGATAGATGTGGTTTTCCTGCCATAAATCCAGCGGCTCAAAGTGGTCTACGTTACAGATATACTGTTGCTTTTCGAAAGCTTCGTTAAAAGCCAGGTAGGTAGCCGAACCCCGTGCATCGGGAAAAACATCCCATACAAATTTGCCTACCAGCGAGGCGGGGTCTTTGCCCGTCATTTCGCCGATGCGTTTATTGGCAAATACATAGCGGAAACTTTCATCCAGCACGATAAAGCCGTCGGAAATACGATTGAGTACCACCTGAAATTCATGCTGGCCAGTTTCCATAGTTGTGGGTAAGGACTTGCAATATAAAAGAATAGAAGATAGTTAACTCCGCCGCAAGCTAACTGTTGATAAAAAACATCATATGTTGTAAGCTGCATTAAAGGTCCAGCAGGCCTTCGGGCAAATCAAGCAACAGGGTCTTTTTGCGCTTGTTTAATTCTACTATAAACTCATCTACCAGCGGCACCAATACTTCACTTCCGTTGTAGTCAATGGTAATAAGAATCTGCGCCGGCGATTCATCAATTGCCACCAGCGGCCCCAGCAAACCGGCTGTTTGATCGCTCACCTGGTAGCCTTTCAGATAGCTAAGTCCTTCGGCATCCTTTTTAAAGTAGGCGTTGGTATCCTTTTCGGATAGGAACAATTCGCAGCCGCTGTAGATGCGGGCTTTCTCGGGTGTGGTAATATCCTCAAAACGAACGAGACCGTCGGAGATACCAATCAGTTCGTACCCTGCAACAAACCAGGGCATATAGCTGCCTTTAGCATGTAGCAAAAAATGCTTAGGAAATTTTGCATGGCTCTTTAACTGGCGGTGCAGTAAAAAGCGGAAAGCCCCGGCGATTCCGTGGGGCTTTCCAAGTTTTCCGACTGAAATATAGTTTTCAGCCATCGTATTTTACTAGCTTTCAGCAGGTGTTTCGGTGCTTTCAGCAGCTGCGCTTTCCTCGGCCGGAGCTTCAGTAGTAGCGGTTTCAGCTTGTGCTTTAGCAGCCAAAGCGGCAGCGCGCTTAGCTTCGCGGTCGCTGGCTTTCTTCTGTTCCTGCTCAATTAACTTGGCAGCGATCTCTGCCTTGTCTTTGTGGTGTTTTTTCTGGTGGTCAAGCACCTGGTTTTTGTGCTCGTCTAACCACTGGGTAAAGCGTTTTTCAGCTTCTTCCATGCTAAAGGCGTTCTTTTTAACGCCACGCAGCAAGTGCTTTTTGAAAAGCACACCCTTGTATTTCAGGATAGCTTTTGCGGTGTTGGTTACGGTTGCACCCTTTTCTAACCAATCAACAGCCTTGTCCACGTCAACGTGGATGGTTGCAGGACGGGTAAGTGGGTTGTAATCTCCCAGTCTTTCGATGTAACGACCATCGCGGGGAGAACGGCTGTCAGCCGCTACAATGTGGTAAAAAGGACGTTTGCCTCTACCATGACGTTGAAGTCTGATTTTTACTGCCATGTCTTAAATTTAATTTAAGGTTTGGATGAATGAATACCCCTCTTTTCGTAAAAGGGAGCGCAAATATAGGAGAAAGAAGCGAAAAAACAAGGATAGACTACGGCCCTTAATCCGGGCCGGCATATCCGCTTGCCCTGCCCCCTGCCGGACCATGTAAATTGTTTATACTTGCCGGTAATGGCTGCTGCCCCAAAATTAAGTATTGTTTTGCCTTGCTACAACCCTGTAGGTAACTGGCAACAGCTTGTTTTACAAAGTTTTAGGGATATACAGCAAGCCATACAACAACCGGTGGAACTGCTGCTGGTAAACGATGGCAGCAGCAAGGGGTTTAATGAAAGCGAAGCCCGCGCTTATTTTGCCCAGGAACCCGCCATCCGCATTATAAGTTATGATCAAAACCGGGGAAAAGGGTATGCCCTCAGGCAGGGCGTACAAGAGGCCATGGGCGAACTGGTTATTTATACCGATGTTGATTTTCCTTACACCCAGGCCAGTTTTATTGCTGTTTATAATAGCCTGTTGCTGGGCCATGAGGTAGCCATTGGCGTACGCAATGCCGATTACTATACACATTTGCCGGCTGCCCGTGTGCGTGTAAGCAAAACCCTGCGTTGGTTTATACGCACTACCTTGCGCATACCTACGGACGATACCCAGTGCGGGTTGAAAGGGTTTAATGCAAAAGGCAGGGAGGTGTTTTTAGCTACTACTATCGACAGGTATTTGTTTGATCTGGAGTTTGTGTTTATGGCGGCGCGCAAAAAGTTGAAAGTTGACAAGGTACAGGTAGAGTTGCGCGAAGGGGTGCAGTTATCAAAAATGAACTGGCAGATTTTATCGCAGGAGTTTGGCAACTTTTTAAAGATATTCGTTCAATCAATAGTTTAATATGAGCTACAAGTTTACAGAGCGTTTTCCGAAGAAGCGGGCATTTATTACAGGTGGTGGCGGTGGCCTGGGCCGTGCCCTTGCCTTAAAACTGGCTGCCGACGGCTGGACGATCGGTATTACCGATATTAAGGACGAAGGCCTGGCCGAATCGAAGGAGTTGATTGAAAAGGCCGGTGGCAAAGCCTACACCTATAAGTTTGATGTAGCCAAACGCGAAGAATACCAGAAAGCATTTGATGATTATATAAGTAAGGTGGGTGGTTTGGATTTACAAATCAACAATGCCGGTGTTGGCGACGGTGGTTTGTTTGGCGAGTACGGCCTGGACAACTGGGAATGGATTACCGGCATTAACCAAATGGCCGTAGTGTATGGTTCGCACTTTGCCACGCAGGTAATGAAGAAACAGCGCAGCGGCCATATCATCAGTATTGCCAGCGCAGCAGGCCTGGCCAACATGCCCAATATGAGCATGTATAATGTTACCAAGGCGGCTGTTATATCGTTAATGGAAACCCTGTATGCCGAGTTGTATAGCTTTGGCGTTACGGTTAGTGTGGTATGTCCTACCTTTTTCCGCAGCAATGTAATGCAGTTTAACCGGGGCGATAAACAGGCTACGGCCATCGGGCAGCATATTATTCAGCGTGCCAAATACTCGCCCGATGAAATTGCAGATTATGTGTTAACCCAGGCCGGCAAGAATGTATTTTATGTATTGCACCCGTATCAGGCGCGCCTGGTGTTTCATATCAAACGGTTTTTACCCAACCTGTTTTTGCGCTACAAAGCCAAAGAGTTTGCCAAAAAAGATTGGGTGCAAAAAGCCATGAATCAGAAGTTCTGATAGCAGGACCCTTGGACCCCGAAGTAAATTACTGCTAATCTTGCCGTGTAATGATACATGATGCGTACATGCAGCGTTGCCTTGATCTTGCTATTCAAGGCTTGGGCAAAGTTGCCCCCAACCCCATGGTGGGTAGCGTAGTGGTGCATAAGGATGTAATAATTGGCGAGGGATACCACCGCCAATACGGACAGGCGCATGCCGAAGTAAATGCCATTAACAGTGTAGTTGATAAAAGTTTGTTAGCTCAAAGTACCCTGTATGTAAATCTTGAACCCTGCTCGCACCACGGCAAAACACCGCCCTGTGCCGATTTGATAGTGGAACATAAAATACCGCGGGTGGTTATAGGCAGTGGCGACCCTAACCCGCTGGTGGCGGGGAAAGGAGTGGAGCGCTTGCGCAAGGCAGGTGTGGAGGTTACGGAAGGAGTGCTGCACGAGGCCTGCGAATTTTTAAACCGCAGGTTTTTTATGTATCACCGCCGGCAGCGCCCTTATGTAATTTTAAAATGGGCACAAAGCAGCGATGGCTATATGGCTCCGGAAGGGGATGAACAATATTGGTTAACCGGCGAACAGAGCAAGCAACTGGTGCATCAATGGCGTACGCAGGAACAGGCTGTGTTAGTTGGTACACGCACAGCACTAATTGATAACCCGCAGTTAACGGCGCGCCTGTGGCAGGGCACGCAACCCTTGCGTGTGGTGCTGGATAAGGATTTAAAATTACCCGCACATCTGCATTTGCTGGATGGCAGCGTTGCCACCGTCGTATTTAATGGCTTTACAAACGATAGCCAACCGAACCTGGAAAGGGTAAAAGTTGATTTTACTGCAAGCATAGAAGCGCAGGTGTTACACGAATTGTATAAACGGGGAATTGCCTCCTTACTTATAGAAGGTGGTGCACTGTTGCTAAACAGTTTTATAAAACTGGGCTTGTGGGATGAAGCCCGGATTTTTACTGCCCCCGTTAACTTACAGCGTGGTAAGCAGGTGCTGCCCGTGCAGGGTAAAGTTTTAGAAACGTGCAGCATAGGAAATGATATGCTGCAACTAATACAGAATACACGCGCATGATATATCTTTTACTCTCTATAGTTTTTTCGGCAGTGCTGGTGCTTATGTTTAAGGTGTTCGACCATAAACAGATTCCGGTTTTTCAGGCTATTGTGGTAAACTATGTATCGGCCACCTTGTGTGCCTTTGTGTTTTTGCCCGATAAAACGCCGGTGTTAAACGGCACTATACTGCACCAAAACTGGTTATGGCTGGCGCTGCTGTTAGGCAGTTTATTTTTTACCGTGTTTAACCTGGTTAGTAAAACTACGGTAGGGTTCGGTATTAGTACGGCCTCCGTGGCAATGAAATTGGGATTGGTGTTTCCGGTGTTGCTGGCCTTTACCGTTTATGGCGAAACGTTTAACTGGTTAAAACTTACAGGCATCTTACTGGCTTTTGTGGCAGTTATACTTTCCAGCATAAAAGAGGACCACGAAGTGCACAAGCACAGCAAGTGGATGGTGGTGCTGCCGTTCATTACTTTTTTAGGGAGTGGTTTGTGCGATAGCCTTACGCAGTTTGCCAACAAACGCTACGTGAGCAGCTCGGGTATGGAAGATTTTTCATTCTTCCTGTTTGTGGCAGCGGCCATTGCAGGGGTAGTGGTATTAACCGTGCGGATAGCCACGGGCACTCTAAAACTTACCATGCCTTCCGTACTCGGCGGTGTGGTGCTGGGTATCTTCAATTACTTTTCGTTTTTGTTTATGCTTAAAGCCCTTGGGGCTGTAAGCTGGGGCAGTTCGGTTATTTTCCCTGTTATGAACCTGGGCACTGTTGCTTTTGCGTCGCTGGCCGGGGTGCTCTTCTTTCGTGAAAAAATATCAAAAGTCAATTTGGCGGGGCTGTTTTTTGCCGCGCTTTCTATCGGTGCTATTTTGCTATCGGGCAAATAACTATTTTAGATAAACGTTGATTGCTCTATGAAGGATGCTGCTATGCCTAAACTGCTTTTTTTATTGCTGCTGGTGTTGGTGCTGCCCGTTACAGCACAAAAGAATGATGGGCTTGTAGAGGACTACAAAGGTTTTTGCCATACTACCTACCCTAAAACAAAACTGGAAGGGCCGATCAGCGAAATAGCAGCGGCTGCTTTTTTGCGAAGCTATTGCATCAACCTGCGTGGCGAGGGAGTAACCCTGCAGTTGAAAAATAAAACGGAGAGCCCGGGTGGTTTTCATTTTTGTTTTGTACAGTTGTTTAACGGCTTAGTTATTTACCAAAGCGATATAAAGGTTAATATAAACCGTGCCGGTGAGGTTACCTCGGTATTGGATAACAGTTTTACTACAACGGGCTGGAGCAGCTCATTAAAAGCTGAAAACGATAAGCAGGTGATTGCAGTTGATATAGAAAGTCAGCAGCCTTACCTGGCAACCTTAGCTATAGAGAATAATCTGGAAGTAATACACCGCAATGGTGAAGTGGTTTTTAGCCGCGATATGCGTTCATATTTTGCGCAGGATTCTGTGGTAACCGGTCAGGTATTTAACCCCGATCCCTTAACAACGGCACACCAGGTTTATACCGGTACCGATTTAGACCTAAACGATGCCAACAGCGCCTGGCTGACAGCCCAACTGCAACAGGTAAACTTTACAGCCACCTTTACCGGTAGCCAGTTTCAATTACTGAATCAATACATCACTCTTAAGGATATTGATTCACCACAGGTGCCGGTTGCTTTTTCTACCGATGGTAACTTTAACTACAATCGCTCTCAAACCGGGTTTGAAGATGTAAATGCCTTTTATCATTTAAATAAAGTACGCGAACATGTGCATGCGCTGGGCTTCAATATCGCCGATCAATTGATTTGGGTGGATACGCATAGCGGTACGGCCGACCAATCCTATTTTTCGCCGCTTGGCTTACCGGGCAGTTTAAATTATGGAACCGGTGGAGTAGATGATGCGGAAGATGCGGATGTGCTGACACATGAATACGGACATTTTTTGTCGTATAACGCCTCGCCCGGCAGCAATGTGGGTAGCGAACGGAACTCCATGGATGAAGGGTTTGGTGATTATGTAGCTGCCTCGTACAGCAAAGCGCTGGATACCTATAAAAGCGAATGGGTGTTTAACTGGGACGGGCACAACAACTACTGGAACGGCCGGGTGGTTAACAGCAGCAAGGTTTATCCAACCAATATCATCCCGAACAGTATTTATAAAAATGCCGAGATATGGTCGGCTTTGCTGATGAGTATACATGATGATATTGGGCGGGTGGCTACGGATAGCCTGATTTTTGAAGCGCACTATGGCTATAATGCCAACATGAGCATGACCGACGGTGGTTACCTGCTGTTACAGGCAGATAGCGACCTTACCAATGGTCATTACCATTGCCAATTGCTGGAACACCTGTTTGCCCGGGGAATTTTAGCTTACGATCCGGGAAACCAATGTGGTATATCGGGCCTCCACCAACAGGCTCTGCCAACAGCCGGTTTTCTGAATAACCCTGCATGGTTTGGTGTAACCAACTCCGGCGCAGAACCGTTTGTCATCACCCTTTTTGATATTGCCGGTAACCAACTGACCCGTATGGAGGAAAGTCAGGCTGTTTATACCTATAACAACGCATCTTTGCCTGCCGGTTTGTATCTGGTGCATGTGCAGGGTACAACCGGTTCTCAAACATTTAAGTGGTGTAAAGCCCAGTAATTATGACCAACCAAACTATTGCCGAATCCGAATTGGTGTTGCACCCCGACGGAAGTATTTATCATTTGCATTTGCACCCGCACCAAATTGCGGATACTATTATTACTGTAGGTGATCCTTCGCGGGTGGAGCAGATAAGCAGGCACTTTGATACCATCCAACACAAAGTGCAATACCGTGAATTTATAACACACACCGGTTATCTGAACAACAAACAGCTTACGGTGCTTTCTACGGGTATAAGCACCGATAATATTGATATTGTAATGAATGAACTGGACGCACTTGCGAATATCGATTTGCAAAAGCGCGAAGTGCGAACCGAAAAGAAATCGCTGGAGATAATCCGTCTGGGTACCTCCGGTGCGCTGGATGAAAACGTACCGGTTGAGTCCGTTATTATTTCAGAAATAGGGATTGGCCTGGATGGCTTGCTGCATTTTTATGAGCACGAAAACAGCATACAGGAAACCGTTTACCTGGAGGCGTTCAATAATCACATCCGGCCGCATTTCAGCGATGTAAAACCCTACATTGCCAGTGCGGATGAGGAACTGTTGCAGAAGTTCGAGAAACATTATAAGCGCGGTACTACAGTTACCGCCTCAGGGTTTTATGCACCACAGGGCAGGCAATTACGGGTACAGGGGCGTTTTCCGAATATGACGGAGGTGCTGCACAGTTTCCGTCACAAACATTTTCGCGTAACTAACCTGGAAATGGAAACCAGCGCCTTGTATGGTATGGCAAAAATTATGGGTCATAAATGTCTTTCCATAAACGTTATACTGGCCAACCGCATAAATCATACCTTTAGTACCGACCCTAAAACCGCTGTAGAAAAGGTAATAGAGGAGGTGCTGGAACTGATTACTACCTAAACTGCTGCGTATGTTAAACCGGAAAAGCTTTTTAAAACGCACGGCCCTTGCTACCGCAGGCTTATCGTTGTTGGAATGGATGCAACCGGCAGAAGCAGCCGCACTGGAAGAGCAACTGGTAAGGGTAAATGCGCTTGAACCCGGCGAAGCCGCAAGCGATGAAGACTTCTGGAGCCTGATACGCGAACAATACACTGTATCAGCGAACGTAATCAACCTCAATAACGGCGGTGTTAGTCCACAGCCTAAGCCGGTGCAGGATGCGCACATTCGTTTTTACCAATACAGCAACGAAGCGCCTTCGTATTACATGTGGCGTATCCTGGACCAGGGCCGCGAACCACTGCGCGCAAAGTTGGCGCAGTTGGCGGGCTGTTCGCCCGACGAAATCGCCATCAACCGCAATACTACCGAAGGATTGAATACCATCATTTTTGGTTTGCCTTTAAAAGCAGGAGATGAGGTGGTGCTGAGTAAATACGATTATCCCAATATGATGAATGCCTGGAAACAGCGTGAGAAACGCGATGGCATTAAACTGGTGTGGCTGGATTGGGAGTTTCCATTGGAAAACGATGAGGTAATTGTAAAAAAGTTCAGTGATGCCCTAACAAGCAGAACGAAACTGGTGCACGTTACGCATATGATGAACTGGACCGGTCAGGTGATGCCTGCACGCAAAATTGCCGATATGGCCCATGCACGGGGTTGCGAAGTGCTGGTAGATGCTTCCCATTCTTTTGTACATATCGATCATAAAATAAGCGACCTGAATTGTGATTACTACGCCACCAGTTTGCATAAATGGATGTGCGCGCCTTTTGGTACCGGTTTTATGTATATCAAAAAGGAGAAGATAAAGAACATTTGGGCGCTGCTCTCGGCACCCACTCCGGATGGTGAGGATATAAGGAAGTTTGAAAGCCTTGGAACGCGTTCCTTTGCGGCTGAAATGGCTATCGGCAATGCAATTGATTTCCATTACTTGCTGGGCGGCAAGCGCAAAGAAGAAAGGCTGCGCTTTATGAAGGATTATTGGTGTAACAAAGTGAAGGATCTGCCGGGGGTTAAACTGTATACCTCGTTAAAACCCGGGTATAGTTGTGCGCTGGCAACCTTTACGGTAGAAGGCTGGAAACCTGAAGAAATAGACCGTAAACTGTTCGACAGTAAGAAGATACATGCCAGTGTGGTAAACTTTGAAGCCCTGAAAGGGGTGCGTATTACACCACATGTTTACACTACCACCCGCGATTTAGACCAATTGGTGGAGTGTGTCAGGGAAATGAGCATTTCTCCTCCGGCCAGGTAAAGTATCCGCAAACAAAAGTATCATTCTTATCTAATTACATATTAAACTATGTATTATGTAATTGCTTCTTTGTGGGGCTGGATTTGCTACCCAGGCAATTACAACGTGCCGCCTGTAAATAACCGTACATTTTTATCATAGTAATATTTACAATTTCCGAACTATCCTCTATCTTGCCCGTATTCCCGAAAGATCCCCGAATTAGAAAATATGAAGAAAATCTACTCCGTAATTCTCCTTTTAGGTGCGTTCTCAACCATGAAAGCACAGAACAATGTGGGCATAGGTACCAATACACCCGGTAGTAAATTGGATGTAAAAGGCAATCTCAGCATTGGTAACACCTATAGTGGCACTTCGGCACCGGCTAACGGTGCTATCATTGAAGGTCCGGTAGGTGTGGGCACTTCTACGCCCGATACCAAAGCTGTACTGGATGTGTCATCCACTTCTAAAGGTATGCTGATACCACGTATGACAACTGCACAACGCACTACCCTTGGCGCTGCCCTGGGTGCTGCCGACGATGGTATGTTGGTCTACGATACCGATTTAAAGGTTACTGAATTTTGGGATGGTACAGCCCTTGTATGGAAAGCAGTGGGTGTAGGTGCCGGCGGTCCGCCAACCGGCGTAGCAGGCGGCGATCTGAGTGGTACTTATCCTAATCCTGCATTAACAACAACTGGCGTAACGGCAGGTACGTATACCAAAGTAACTGTAGATGCCAAAGGACGTGTAACTTTGGGAGCTAACCTTACCTCCGGTGATATTACACCGTTGGAAACAGACCCGCAGGTAACAAGCGCAACAACCAACAAGGTTCCTAAATGGAATGGCACGAGCCTGGCCGACGGAACTATTTTTGATAATGGTAATGTGGGTGTAGGCACCACTACACCTGCCCAAAAGCTGGACGTAGCCGGTACCACGCGCACTACTACTTTTCAAATGACCAACGGTGCTACCAACGGTTATTTGTTACAAAGCGATGCTGCCGGTAATGCAGCCTGGGTAGCGCCTTCTTCTTTCGGTGTTACATCGGTTACCGCTTCTCCACCACTTTCTTCAACCGGAGGTGCTACTCCTACTATTTCATTGAGTGGCGTGGTAGGTATCGCTAACGGGGGCACTGCCTCCAGCACACCGCCTGTTGCCGGTCAGTTATTGATAGGTAATAGTGGAGGCACGTATTCATTAAACACCTTAACGGGCACGGCCAATCAGGTTGCGGTAACAACCGGTTCAGGTACTATTACTCTTTCAACTCCGCAAAACATTCATTCCGCCGCAACCCCCACTTTCAGCGATATAACGCTGAGCACCTTAAATACACCTGGTGGTGTAGTATACGCTACAACAGGCGGCAATCTCAATGCTGGTGCTGCCGGAACAGCCGGTCAGGTTATGCTCAGCGGTGGTGCCGGTGCACCCACCTGGGATAATATCAGCAACGTAGTTGGTAACGGCTATGTAAAAAATCAAACCAGCCAGCAAACCTCCGCCAATTTTAACATTGATGGTAATGGCGTAGTTGGCGGCACTTTAGGTGTGGGAACTTCAACACCTAACTCTCCGTTTGCTGTTCGCACAGCAACTGCCACTACCAATGCCCGTGTAACTTCACTAGCCAATGCTATTGGTGATATCAATTTTCAGATTGTAACTACCCGTGGTGCAACTACTAATGCCAGTGGTGATATAACCACACAATTTGGTCAGGCTTATGGTGCCGGTGATGTTACCGACGGTATCCGTTTTATTCGTGGTGGCGGTGCAAACGATGGCTCTATGGCTTTTATTACGAATGCTGCAGAACGCCTGCGCATAAATTCTGCCGGAACCGTTTCGGTTAATTCGCTTTCAGGCTCAGGCACACGCTTTGTGGTGGCCGATGCCAGCGGCAATCTTTCTGCTACTACGGCAACAGGCACCGGTATCGTTACCGGTAGCGGCACTACCGATTACCTGGCACGTTGGACCCCGAGCGGCAGTGTTTTAGGAGTAGGAGCAACACGCGATGACGGTACCAACGTAGGTATTAACAACGCCCCAACTGCAGGTATCAAATTATTGGTGAACTCAGGCGGAGGTACCAACACTTCTCTTAAGTTGGAACACACCGGTTCAAACTTTGTTGTTCGTCCGGTTTCGTCCGGCGGTAACTCAATCGTTGTTGAGAATACCGGTGGTGGAAGTTTCAATATCAACCCTTCGGGTGGTAATGTTGCGATTGGCACCAATACGCCAACCTATAAACTGGATGTAGCAGGGGGCGGCATCCGCGCACAGGATTACGGTGCAGCAGGTAGCGTGAACATGATGGTGGGTGATGATACTTATTTTACGGATGTTGATATAGCACATACGGTTGCCTTATACAGCGCCAGCAACAATGCCGTAGGTAGTTTGCAATTAGGCAGCAACACCGGTAGTTATATTTTTGGCAGCAGTGGTAATATTGGTGTAGGAACTACTACTCCGGGTTTTAAACTACACGTGCCATCCGGCTACATTGGTACCGATTACATTAATACAACCGATAATACTATTAGTAGTGGAATAACTTATCTAATGGCCAAGGCCGGTGATAACTTCCACCGTTCGGCAGATGCCAATGCAGTTAAAACTTTTCTGAACGGTAGCACCAACGGATGGATTCAGAATACAACCACTCAACAAGCTGGAGCAAACTTTAACATCAGCGGTACCGGAACAGTTGGCGTATTAACCTTTCCTGCTCCTGCAGGTGACCCTGCACCAGTTATTACAGCGCGCACCGTACCAAGTGGACAAGGCTCAGCGAACGAAAAAACAGAGTTAATCCTCTTCCACAGTAACGACCCGGCTAACGGTTCGGGTAACGACCAAATTACCTTGCGTGCACCGGCTCTCAGTTTTCAAACCTACAACAATGCAGGTGTAGGCGATATCAATAACAATGCCGGTTATAACGAGCGCTTGTATATCAATCCGGATGGTAACGTAGGTATCGGAACCACCGGCCCGGGTTATAAACTGGAAGTAGCCGGTAACATCCGCTCGCAGTCTGAAACCTATACCCAAAACTGGTTCCGCAACCAGCAAGCGGGCGTAGGTTTATATAATGAAGCTACCGGCTCAGGTATTTATTCACCAACCAGCGGCTTAATGACGCTATACAATGGATCTTCCCTGCAAATTACAAGCGGCGCTACCAGTGCCGGTAACCTGCGTTTTGATGCAGCTAATCCTTATATAACAGCATCGTCTTATTACGTGTGCCCGGGTGGTGCCTACTTTAACGGTGGCACCGTATATTTTGAAGCCGCAACCCAACACCGTGGAGGCATTCAAAACGATGGCGGCAATTATGGCGGTGATGTGCAGATACATGATAACCTGCGCATAAGCGGCGTAGTTCCTTGTATACAGGGTAATTGCCCAAGTAACAGCGCCATTCGTTTAACGCCAAACTTTCACTTAAATGCGGGTAACGGTTACGCTGTAATTTTGAACTGGGATAACGCTACAACAGGTTTAAGCCAGGCCCTGCGTGTGGGTAACGGTGCCGGTACCGATGTAATGCAGGTGAGTGCGAGTGGTAACTCTGCCTTTGGCAGCGGTGCAGGTATCAACAATAGTTATATGGTTAATACCTATCACCTTCAGAATACTTCAAGTGGCGATGGTCAGGCGGCTGTTTATGGTTTCCGTACCCGCGATTCGCAAAATGATGGTTCCGGCTATGGTATTAGTTCCACTAACAACGGCTTACTTGGATATAACTTTTGGGGTGATCTGTACACCTTTGGCGTACATGGTGCCTCTTATGGCGATTATACCCGCACCGGTGGTGTGCTTGGTTCAGTAAGTACTACCAGCGCGTGGGGTATATTGGGTTATAAAGCCAGCAACAGCGGCTTTTACGGTGTTTACGGTAGTGGTGGATATGCAAGCGGCGGCGGTTACCTGCCACAAAATAATGCAACCGGTATAGGTGGTGGTTTTGCCGGTGGTGTTATCGGCTCCTGGAGTTTAGGCCGCGTAATGGGCCAGGTGAGCAGTGGTGAGTTGTTTGCCAGCTATAACATGGGCAACGAGTACACCAGCGGTTACCAGGCCGATATCGTAAATGCAGGTAACAAACGCGTAGCGGCTTACAGCGTAACTTCTACCGATGTAAAAGTATATGCCGATGGCGAGAGCGAATTAAACGGTACATCGGTATTCGTACCTTTCGAGGGAGATTATGCTGCTTTACTTTCTGGCAAACCACGTGTAACTATCACACCTGTTGGTGCAGCTGCACCAATCTATATTAAGAGCATTGATGCTACCGGCTTTACTGTAGCCTGCGATGCGGCTACTAACGTGGCATTCAGCTGGATTGCTGTAGGCAAGCGTGTGGATGCCGAAAGCAAAGGTCAGTTACCTGCCGATTTAGCGGACAAGAACTTCGATGTAAATATGAAAGGCGTGTTGTTTGATGAAGAGAACAAAGAACAATCAGCAACACCTGTGTGGTTTGATGGTAGCCATGTGCGTTTTGATGCTATCCCGCAAAAAGATATGGCAGAGCAAAAGCAGCGCGATATGGCAAAATTGCAGGAACAACAGCGCGCCGCCAAGGCTTCATCGGATGAAGTAACTAAGCAGGCTAAGTTGGCTGAGCAAAACCTGAAGTCGGATGCTGAATTGGAAAAGAAAGCAGCTGAAATGAACAGCAAATACGAAAAGCACCCTGAAATTCATCCGGTTGGTCCGCAAGGCCCGCCGGCGGTTAAAGAACCTGCTCCGATGGAGAACAAATAACAAAAAGAAAACCCTGCTGCGGCAGGGTTTTCTTTTTTAATGTGCTTGTAATTATTTGCCAAAGTAAAGCGGGGTGGCAATCCGTGCGCCGAAGTACTTATGCCCGTCAGCCTCAAAGTTGGCTACAAAATCAGCGCGCAGCACTTTTAAAATATTCGCTATACCAATATCCAGTTGAAAATATTGTTTACGTGTAGGTGTATACAGGAAATGAAAACCCACTATCTCCTGCAGTTTCAATTTACGCCAGCCCGGTATTTTGTTGAATAGCAGACCCCCGAAATTATGCTCCAGGTGGGCCTCTGCCCAGTACTTACTGGTGCTGTGGCGGTAATACTTTAAACCGAAAAAGCCCAGCAGGTCTGTTTCGCCCTGGGTCATAAAGTTGCCGTAAAAATGCTTGTAGTCGCTATACTGTATGTTCTTAGCCGTAGGGAAACCTCCACCGCCAAAACGGTAAAATAACTTGCCGGCTAACTTCGCGTCAATAAAGCCTTCCAGCTTGGCTTCCACCATATCATAATCTAAATCGCTGGCACCTTTAATGGGTATACCACGCTTATAGTTGATATATAACTCCGGATACTTGCTCTCCGTACGTATTTTAAAATCGGGCCTTGTTACATACTGTTGCCCGAATACAAACCTGAACGATACATCAACACGCAAACTGTTATGGCGGGTAATGTTATCATTATCTACCGTTACCCCGGGCATATCCATGCCGTTGGCTGTATACTGGTCCTTAACTTTTGGGAAGAAGGAAAAATGATTGGTGTTTTCCAGTGGGTAGCGCTGCGCATAAAATACACGCACGCCTCCGTAAATGCCATTGTAAAACTCGCGCGAATAAGCAATGGTAGCGTAATACTGTTCGTACAGCTTCATGTAGTTGTGCCGGAAAATAAGGCTGGTCCAGGTATTACCCCAGGCCGGTTGCGGCTGCTCCATGTTAAACTGACTGATAGACTTACCACCGGCAATGCTCAGGTTCTCGTCGCGTTTTTGGCTGATGCGCCATCCAAACGTGGCATAATAGTTCCAGTGTTTATTAGTAAAACCATAACGGAAGGCAGGTTCAAAGTAGATACGTTTAAAATCCTTCTTCCATGTTTTTTGAATACGCAGTTTAAAACTAAGGTTAGCACCTTCCACCGTATTAAAATTGAAGATGGTGAGCAAGGCCGGAAACTGTACCTGTATTTGCTTGTATTGTTTCTGTATGGTGTAACCTGTTAACAGCGATAGGGGCCCAGGTGTGTTCAACTTCCTGTCGGTGCTGTCCTTAAACGCTTTCGAATCCTTAATACTTTGTATGCTGTCCTTTACTTCGTAATCCTCCAGTTCAACCGAAGTAAGAGGAATAGGCCGTATACTATCCCAATAGTCCGAGTCGCGCTGGTTTGCCTCGTTTTCGATGCGTATAATTTCGGAGGTAAAGATCTTTGCTTCTACCTTCTCTTCGGCTTTACGCTGTTGTTTCTCTTCTTTTTTAGTAACCGCTTTGGTGCTATCGGTTTTAGCGCCAAACAAATTGTTCAGCTCGTAGTTTTTAAAAATGCCCAGGTAATACCCATCGCCTTTTAACCCTAAAAAACTACCAGTCGCATCGTAGCGCTGCTGACTGGGCAACCACAGGTCGTCCTTAACCGGTATAAAATACTGCGTTACCAACAGCGAGTCGATGTATTGAATGCCGTTATCGGTAGTCAGGTGTAGTTCCAGTGAGTGTATGTTCCAGTTATCTTCCACAATGCTGATAACCCCGCTAAAGCACGGACCGCTTTTGCTTTTAGGTATCACCTGTATTTTGTTGATCAGTCGTTCTCCTTCCTTGTAAGCGCCCAACATTTTAAAGTTGTAATAGGTAAATGCATTTTCGCTGAGCGGCGATACAAATGGCCGTGCTGCAATAACAGGTATGGTAATGTTGCGTTCGTAAAAGTTAAAGTAAAAGTCCTGTGCGCTGTTATAGGTAAAGCCCTCCGATTTTCCGCTAACCTTGCTGCTATAGATCACCTCGTGAAACTTCCCCGGCTTTTTATAAAACAGTTTCGATTTGCTTTCGCTTAAATACAAAATGGTGGTGCCGTCCTTCTTCAGGTTTATGCCATAACCTTTCAGTCGTTTTTTAGCCCACTCCGGCGCGCTGGTAATGCGTTGCATGCCTTTTACATAAGCATCGCAGCTATAGCTTTCTACCGCGTTCAAAAAATACTTGCGGCGTTCTATTGCCTTTTTAATTACTGCTATGGCAGGGTCTTCGCCGGCATTTACTACTACCTCAGGTATAATATATTCCGCGGGTTCAAGGCTTACATCGCGGGTTATATCGCTTAGCGCTACTACAATGGTTTCGGTTTTCTGCTTGTAACCCAGGTGCTGATACACTACCTCGTACAAGCCCGTTTTTACCTCCAGTTGGTATTCGCCCAGGGCATTGGCCGAGGTGCCGTTGGAGGTGCCTTTTACAAAAATGTTGGTATAGGGCAGCGCATTGCCTTTGGTATCGGTAACCACGCCTTTAATGTAGATGGCATGGCTGTGCAGGCATGCCAGCAGGCTTATAGTAAGTAATAATAAATGCCTTGCCACGTGGTGAAAATAAAAAAACGGGGTGCTTTTAAAGCAACCCCGTTTTTATGCGTTGTATAAATGGTTTAGCGACTGCCGGGTTTCAAACGGTTTAAACGACCGTAAGAGAATCCACCGCGTGGCTTTCTTTTCTTCTTAAACTTCATCCGCGAATCGTTGCTGCTGCTTTTCTTTTTAACCTCGGCAGTTTTAGCAGGTTCGCCAATACTAGGGGTGTTGTAACCGCGGTATAAATCGGCCACCACTTCTTCGTTATTGCTTTCCGGTGTGTTAATATCAACAGGAGGGAAGTAGTACGCTTCATACACCTGGCTGTCCTTCTTTTCCTGTTTTTCGATGCTGGCTAAAGGCGTAAAGCCAATCGTCTGATCTTCAGTGCTAGCCGTGTTTGCAGCAGCAGAAGTTTCCGCAACCGGAGCCATATTAATACTGCTCTTGCTGCTGTTTGTTTTAACTACATGGTTGATGGCCACCACAGGTGCATTATTATTGGTTTCAATAACCGGCTGTTGGGTGCTTTGTATAGCAGGTGTGGTAACTATACTGGTTTCAACGCCTGTTGGTGTGGTTGCAGTAGTGCCGCTGTTGTTATACATAAACCAACCGCCTACCAGGGTGCCTATTAAAGCTGCGCCTGCAAAAAAGCCAGCCAGTACGCCACGTGGTATTAGTGGCAGCGCCACCGGTGGTGCCGGTTCGGCTGCATCCAGTTCCGATTGTATGCGGTTCCACACGCCAAAGGGCGGGGCTACCGAGTAATCGGTTAATGCACGCTCAATATTTCTATCAAAATCTTTCATACTCTTTTCTTCCATACCGTGTAAATGTTTATCGCTACTTCAACTTTTTTGTTTCACTTATGCTTAACTCTTTGTATTGTGTTTTACAGCCCCGCTTTGTTCAATAATCATTTTCTGCAGCAGATAGCGGGCGCGTGCCAACTGCGATTTACTGGTGCCCTCCGATATATTCAGCATATCGCCGATCTCCTTATGCGAATACCCTTCAATAATATACAGGTTAAATACCGTGCGGTAACCATCACTCAACTTCTGTATCATGTTTACGATATCCTGCTGCTTTAAGTTCTCCAGCGCATTATCCTCGTAATATTCATAGGCTTTTGCATCGCTATCGTGTATCGCGTACATGTTCACCTGCTTGCGGTAATGTTCAATAGCGGTGTTTACAAAAATGCGGCGCACCCAACCTTCAAACGAGCCCTCTCCGCGAAACTTTTCAATGTTGCGGAACACTTTTACAAAGCCTTCCTGTAATAGATCCTGTGCGCTGTTGTATTCGTTTGCGTAGCGTAAGCATACGGCAAACATTTTGCTCGAAAACAAGTTGTACAGCAACTGCTGGAACTTGCGATCGTTCTTTATGCAACCCTCAATGATCTGTTGCTCGGTAAAACCTTGAAAAACGATTGAACTCATGTTTGGCTCTTAAGGGTTAAACTAAGATAAGGTTTATGGCCAATCTCTGTTAGTTAGACGGCCATTTGTTTCAAATGGTTGGCAAACTTCAGGAAACTTTTTTTGCGGTGGCTATAGCTGTTCTTTTCGTCCATATCCATCTCCGCATAGCTTTTATCGCTGCCTTCGGGCTTAAAGATGGGGTCGTATCCAAACCCCTTGTCGCCCTGCGGTGCTTCCAGCATTATACCCTCTGTAATACCTTCAAACTGAACGTAATTACCTGCATTGTAGTATGTAATAACCGTTTTAAACCGCGCTTTGCGGTTAGTAATACCCTTTAAGGCCTGCAGCGCTTTGTTGACGTTATCTTCATAAGTAACATTGGGGCCGGCATACCGGGCAGAATACACCCCGGGTTCGCCGTTCAGTGCATCAATTTCTAATCCGGTATCCTCCGAAAAACAGGCGCAGTTATACAACTTGCTCAGGTATTCGGCTTTTTGCAGCGAGTTTCCTTCAATGGTATTTTGCGTTTCGGGCAGTTCGCCTTCAAAACCCAGATCGCGCAGGCCTTTAATTTCCATACCTGCCGGTGCCATACTGCGCACTTCGGCTAATTTATGTTGGTTCGAAGTGGCAAATATTAATTGCATAAACGGTTGATTAATAGTTACAGATTACAGGCCAAACATCTTCTTTAGCTCGCCCCACAGTTGCTTTTTGGCCACATCGTTTTTCGATAACACGGCCAGGCTTTCGGTTTTAATTACCTGCACACCATCCAACAGGGTAAGGCGGTTTTTAGGGAAGGTAATAGCGCCCATGCCGCTCAGGTCGCCAAAAATCAGCACCTTTTGTATGGCTGCGGCTTTGCGCAGGGCATTGCTGTAGGCCGGCAGTATCAAAATGTCGGCTTCCTGCAACTTGCAGGCCCCCAGTATTTTAAGCAGCTGGCTCTTTTCTTCGGCGGGTAACGTATCGGCGGTGTAGCCCGTAAGGATTAGAACTTGTTTAGAACCGGGGCCATTTGTTAAATTTTTTTCCACACCCAAATTTCCCGGAATGCGGTAAATACCCGTTTTATTAAACAAAAGTTGCGGAACTGCGAGTTTTAGCATAAATGAAGGCAAATGAATTGTTCAAAAATAAGATTGGGGGCGAAACCCTGCCCGGAATTTTATTCTATTTTTGTTGGCAACACACTACTTAAAAAACAGCTATGGGGTACAAAATTTCAGTGGAGAGGTCCAAAACCTCCGGTATTGAGCATATAGACTTTAATAACCTGCCTTTTGGTAAGTATTTCTCCGACCACATGTTTGTGGCTGAATACGCCGATGGCGAGTGGAGCAACTGCCGCATAGTTCCTTTTGCTGAATTCAGCATTCACCCGGCCCTTTCGGCCCTGCACTATGGCCAGAGCATATTTGAAGGTATGAAAGCCGAACTGGATGCCGATGGCAACCCGGTTATCTTCCGTCCTACTAAAAACGTTAACCGTTTCAACATCTCTGCCGACCGTATGGCTATGCCTTCGGTGCCGGAAGATCTGTTCATGAACGCCCTCGATAAACTGCTGACCCTGGACAAGGCCTGGATACCTACCACACCAAGTTCATCGCTGTATATCCGTCCGTTTATGTTTGCGGCTGAAAAATTTGTAGGTATCAAACCTGCCGAACACTTCACCTTTATGATCTTCACCAGCCCCGTTGGTGCTTATTACAGCCGCCCGGTTAAGGTGTTTATACATGATAAATATGTGCGCGCCTTCCCCGGTGGCGTAGGCTATGCTAAATGTGCCGGTAACTACGGTGCAGTAATGATGCCTACCCGCGAGGTACAGAAAATGGGCTACGACCAGATTTTGTGGCTGGATGGTATCCACCACCGCTACCTGCAGGAAATTGGCACCATGAACGTATTTGTGGTTATTGACGGTGTGCTGATTACCCCTGCCTTAGACCAGGGCACCATACTGGATGGTATTACCCGCGATAGCATTCTGCGTATTGCCGAAAGCGAAGGCTATACCGTGCAGGAACGCGATATCTCTATCGACGAGGTAATAAACGCCTACCACGAAGGCAAACTGGAAGATATGTTCGGCACCGGTACGGCTGCTGTGCTTTCGCACATTGGCGAGTTCCACTACAAAGGCGAGAACTACGAACTGCCTGCACTGGAAGAACGCGAACTTTCCCTGAAACTGAAAAAACGCCTGGTAGATATCAAGAGCGGTAAAGCCGAGGACGTATTCGGCTGGCTGCACACCGTGCCGGTTTCAGTATACGCCAACCAGTAAGCAAAAAGTTTTTTTTGCGTTGGCATTTTGAAAAATCAAATTTCAATTTACATTTGCGCTCCGCTTTTGAAGGAACACTCCTCCGGAGCGCAAAATAAGGGAGCTTAGCTCAGCTGGTTCAGAGCATCTGCCTTACAAGCAGAGGGTCACAGGTTCGAACCCTGTAGCTCCCACAAAAAGCCTCGACAATCTGTCGGGGCTTTTTTATTTCCGCTATCTACTATCCACTTAACGTTAGCGCCAACCAACCTAATGCGTCATCCTGCACTCGTTTCAGGATCTCTATAATCCCGACGCAGGAGGGATCTTAACCAACTCACGTGGCGTATTTTAACTGCCTTTAAATAAAACAGTTCATTGTGGCGGATATTAAATTAAAATCAGTTAAGAGCCCTTGTCGGGAAACTCCCGAGAATTCGGGATTCCCGCTTCGTACATCTGTTTTTATGAGTTGCGCTTTTAATCTACTTTACAACTTTATCCATTTCTTCCTAACCGTTAAGTCAGCACATTTAATTTCGGCGATATAAATTCCATTAGCAAGAGTGCTTACATCAATTGCTTGAGAATTTGTATAGCCGTATACAGCAAAAACTAATTCCGCTGTGATATTGTAAATCGATACGGCCATTGGACCAATATAAGGGCCTTCTACCGTTAACGTGTTACTGGCCGGATTAGGGAGCAATACAAACCTCGTTTCTTTGTTGGTTTCGGGTATTTTTGAAACTGTATCTGAAATGCAAAATATATCAATGCTGTCTTCAAAAATACAGCCGTTCACAAATGAAACGGTGAATGCATATATGCCTTCCGCCAAATTTGTCAACTCTGCTGTTGAACTTCCGTTGCTCCATTGGTAGGTAGTCGAGAGGGCGCTATTAATTGTTATTAAAGCACTTCCGCTGCTATCCCCGCAAATGGTCGGGGATGAAGTTGTCCCTACAGAATCTCTTAGAGATGGTTGAAGATTATAGCTACCCCAAGCAGCGCATCCCTGATTATTTGTAGCACTAACAGTATAAGTGCCAGAAGTTAATCCATCAACTACCTGACCAGCCGCCCCGGTATTCCATATGAAACTATATCCTGCTGAATCAATGGCCGGATATATCTCTGCAGTTAATGTGCCAATGGCTGTATCACAGCCAGGTTTGCCAATATCTTTGAAAACAATACTGTCCATACAAATCTGCGTAATTGATACATCATCTATGTAGTAATAACTAACATTAAGCGGTGGCCAGAGGCCGGAATGAAAGCCGGTAGGAATAACGGTGGTATGGTTAAAGTTTAAGAAGTTACCTATCATAAAAAAACGTTCCCCTCCGGATGCTTTATAATTCCACTCTAGTTGATACCATGCATCGCTAGTGTCAGTTATAACTCCCGAAAAGTTTAAATGAGGGGGAACCTTTAAAATGCTATTGGTAAATGCAGGGCAGGTGTTTCGCGAAATATGTGTAGATGTGAAATGAATGCCTAAATTATTGGTTGCAAATAGTGCGCTGTCCGCTAGGCTTACATACATACTAACATGGTAATAACTGTCAGCCATTAATGGTTGCGTTAAGCGGCCTTGAATATATTCCCGGTAGTTTTCATCACCGGCGCCATCCACATAGGTTATTAAGCCTACAAACCTACTGCCTGAATGGGCATGTTGAAAGCCGGTGATTGCATTAGGGACATTGGTGAAATAAAGGTTGCATGCGGTGAATAAATCTGGGGAGGAGCAACTATCTGAAGAAAGGTCATCATCTCCATTGTCCCAAGTTCCATAAAGGTCGGTGTCAAAGATTTCTGTTGCGAGGGTACAGTTACTATTCGTTATTTCGAAACTGGGGTTGGTAACTAAATTTTGCGCATCCACTTTGGCTTGAATGCTAACTAATAAACAAGCCAAATAAATAATAGAGTATGTTTTCATGGTTACTCAAAATTGAGCAAAACAGAGTAGTAGAACAACCTTGGATTTTAATGTTACAATTTTATGACAATAGGATCTTGCAGATAAGCATGTGAAGCCCTGCTAGAAAACTGCGTTGGTGATTTAGGGCATCGTTGCACTTGTGTGGTGGGGATTTCCGCCTCTACGAGTCGGACAAGCTTCATTACGCTATCGCTGCGTTCAGAATGACAAGACAACCTTTATGTCATTCTGAGCCAGTCCACTGAATATGCAGAAGCGAAGAATCTCCTGCACACGAAGGGCAGGTTAGTGATTAGTGGTGGTATTGCGCTTGTGTGTTGGGATTTTCGCCTCTTCGAGTCGGACAAGCTTCTCTACGCTATCGCTTCGTTGAGTAGGGCAGAAGGGAAACCAACCTACTTCAAGTTCTCCACCTTCACACCCGGATACTTCTTCGGGTCAAAGGTAAAGGTGTCGGCTGCGGTGGTAGCGTTAGGCGTTTGCTTCAATAGCTTGTAGGTATAGCGCGTGCCGTTCTTATCAAATATGCGTGTCTCGGTAATTTGCAGCGTGCTTTCGTCGATAGTAACCTCTATACGGAAGTAAGTGGTTTTGCGGTTGGCAGGTATCATTTCAATAACGGTCATGTTTTTGCCGCTTACCGTTTTCTTTTCCTTTACCTGGTAGCTGAAACCTTCCTTGTAAAAGGTAAAGATCTTGGTAGGAGAGAACACATCGTCCTCGTCCTCAAAATAGTTTTCCTGCACACGGCTGTCGCTGGGTATGTAAGTCCAGATGGTTTTACCGTCGCAGATGATCTGCTGGTCTTTAATGCTGATTTTGAATTTGGCGCCTTCTAACAACACATCGCCTTTCAGCGTATCGGCCAGTTTCTTTTCATCGTCGTCGGGCTTTACTTTGGGTGCCTGCACGATCAAGCGAAAGTTGGCGGAGATGTTTTTATAACTTTTGTATTTGGCGCTAACGCGCTGTAAAAGCGAGGTAGCGGCCGTATCGGTAGTAGCAGTTTGGGCAAAAACCGTAAAACACAGGCAAAAAAGGACTAAAAATGCTGAAAAACGCTTCATTACTTACACAGATTGTTCGCGGAGTTTTTGCAAATATTGTTCCAATTCCGCTTCGGTCTTAAATTTTACTTCGCGGGCCTTGGTGCCCAGGTTGTCGCCAACAATGCCGGCTTCCTGCAACTGGTCCATCAGCCTTCCGGCGCGATTATAACCTAATTTTAAACGACGTTGTATAAGCGAGGTGCTTCCCATTTGGTTTTGCACAATAACACGGGCGGCCTCTTCAAACAAATCATCGCGCTCGCCATCAATAAAAAAGTCGTCGCCGGCTTCCTTATTGTTGGGGTCAATGTATTCAGGCAGTTCAAAGGCAGTGGCATAACCCTGTTGGTTGCTGATAAAGTCGCGCACGCGTTCCACCTCCGGTGTATCTACAAAACCGCACTGCAGGCGTATCATATCGCTGCCAACCGAAAGCAGCATATCGCCACGGCCTATCAGTTGCTCCGAGCCACCCTGGTCTAAAATGGTGCGGCTGTCGATTTTGCTGGTGGTTTTAAAAGCAATACGGGCAGGGAAGTTGGCTTTGATGGTGCCGGTAATAATGTTTACCGAAGGGCGCTGGGTGGCCAGTATCAAGTGTATACCAATGGCACGTGCCAACTGTGCTAAACGGGCAATAGGCATTTCTACCTCTTTGCCCGCGGTCATAATCAGGTCGGCAAACTCGTCGATAACCAGCACGATATACGGCAGAAATTTGTGGCCGTTCTGCGGGTTCAGTTGGCGGTTCAGGAACTTGTGGTTGTATTCCTTGATGTTGCGCACGCTGGCTTTTTTCAGCAGGTCGTAACGCTGGTCCATCTCCACGCAAAGCGCGTTAAGGGTGGTAACCACTTTTTTGGTGTCGGTAATAATGGCATCCTCTTCGCCGGGCAGCTTGGCCAGAAAGTGTTTTTCGAGCAATTCATACAAGCTCAATTCCACCTTCTTAGGGTCAACCAAAATGAACTTTAATTGCGAAGGATGTTTTTTGTATAGCAGCGAAACGAGGATGGAGTTAATACCCACCGACTTACCCTGGCCAGTAGCACCTGCCATCAGCATGTGCGGCATCTTGGCAAGGTCGGCTACATAAATTTCGTTGCTGATGGATTTGCCGAGAACGATTGGCAAATCGGCGGTGGTGTTCTGGAACTTTTCCGAAGCCAGTAACGAGCGCATCGAAACCACCTCTTTGTTGGTGTTGGGTACTTCGATACCAATGGTGCCTTTACCCGGCATAGGGGCAATGATACGGATACCCAGCGCCGCTAAGCTTAAGGCGATATCGTCCTCCAGGTTTTTGATTTTGGAGATACGAACGCCCGGTGCAGGCACAATTTCGTAAAGGGTAACAGTAGGGCCAATAGTGGCTTTGATCTTTGAAATTTCGATCTGGTAGTTGTTCAGCGTGCTGATGATCTGGTTCTTGTTGCGCTCCAGTTCATCGGGGTCAATCTTGATCTTATCGCTGCCGTGTTCTTCCAGTAATTCCAGCGTAGGGAACTTGTAGTTGGAGAGGTCAAGCGTAGGATCGTACACGGTGTTGATGTTGCCGGTGGCAGCAGGAACCACGGCTTCCTCAATGGTTTCCTCTACCTCTAACTCAAGCGCAGGTTCTTCGGCCTGTTTTTGTTTAGGGGCTTTGGTTCCCTTAGGTGTATCCAGGTTAATAACCTGCATCTCCAGTTCCTGCACAGGTTCGGTAACCTCCATCTCAAACGGAGGGGTAGTGTCTTCCTCCGCGATATTATCCTTGGCAAAGATGTTTTCGCTGGTATCCTTAAAGGCGGGGGCCACAGGTGTATTGGCTTCGCTTTCGGCTTCGGCAAAAGCAGCAGCGGCGGCTGCAGTGGCAGCATCCTTTTTGCCAAACAGGTTACCTGCTTTTAATAAAAAGTCGAAGTTGATATTATAAACAAGTACCATGAAAATAAGCGCCGAAACTACCAGTGCCGCACCAACGCCAACCGGCTTCAGTAGTTCGGTCAGATAACCATCGGTACCGGTAAGGTAGGTGCCAAAGGCGCCGCCCCAGTTAAGTATGCCGGTAGGGTATATCAAACCATTTAAAAAACCTAACAGCGCCGAACCCCAAACCAGGGCCAGTGCCGAATACAAACAGATTTTGAAAGCAGGGAACACACTTTTACGCACCAGCAGGTTAAAGCCAATTACAAAACTGGTAAGGGCAAACAAATACGAGCTTAAACCAAACAGGTTGTTGATGAAGGTATGTGCCAGCCAGGCGCCCAGGCGGCCAAGGGCATTTCCTACTTTAACTCCCTGGTCGGTAAGAGTGCCAAGGCCACGGCTCATTACCTCGCTCTGGTCGTCGGCAAGGGTAAACAGATACGAAGTGAATGCTACGGTAAGCAGGAAGGAGAATAAAATAAGCACCAGGCCGAGCACCTTTAAAGGGCGGCCATCGCTCCAAAACGAAGGAGCCTCTTCATCGGAGTCCTTCTCTTTGGTTTTTTTAGGAGCCTTTTTATCCTTGGGTTTTGCTGCTTTTTCAGCAGTATCCTTCGGAGTCAAAGTCTCCTCTTTCTCCTTCTTCTTTTTCGGAGCTACAATTTCTTCATCCATAGCAATAAAATATGGCCACAAATTCGTGAATGACGGCCTGTTAGCCGTCAATACAGAACGCATTATTATACACAATTAGTATAGGCTTGTAGTTTACACGCCACACCAATGTAAAACAGGGCAAAAGGAGGTTGTCCGGTATGTTAAAAAATGACCGAAATGGGTGCTTAGGCCGTAACCTGCAGGCTGCTGAGCAAATTCGCGAGGCTTTCCGCGGTAATTGGTTTTTCGATGGTACCTATCACATTCGGGGTGTTGAGGGCACGTTGCCGGTCGTTTGGGTGGGTGGTTGCCTGTAACATAAGCACAATACCGCGGCAGCCCGAGGGGTGTTCCATTTTGTTGTATGCCTCAACAAATTCCCATCCGTCCATACAAGGCATGTGCATGTCCAGCAGTATTATGCCAGGGCATTCTTTAAAGGAGTCTGCTTCTCTTTCAATGAAACGCAAGGCATCATCAGGCATTTCCTTTACAATAAGTTGCTCAACCAAACCTGATTTATTGATGACCCGCTGGTGGAAGAAATTATCCTCCAGATTGTCATCTACAAGTAAAATGCAATTCATAGGTAGCGGGGTGTAGGTTACAAAATAAATATAAGAGGATTTTACTTATATGTTGGATGCATTTTAACCTCTACCTGAACAGGTAATCATATTAGGTGGCTATGTGAATTCAACTAAGTGCTGATGGGCGGTGGGTTAGACGTTTAGGGTAGTACTAACTGTTTAAAGGCAATGCCTCCGTAGGGCCAAAACCAACCGGTTTCATAAATGATAACTGCCTGTTGCTTAGCAGTTATGCCAAGGTCGCTGTAGGCCGAAGGGCCCGCTTGCACCAGTAATTTTACCGGCCAGTTGGTGCCGTTGTTATAACTGATTCGCAGGGTCAGATTTTTGCGCCCTTTTGGGTGCGCTGGATTGGTAAAAAGCAATAAACCGGGTATGGAGGGATGTGCCAATAATGTGCCCTGGCAAATGGGTTCAACCAAGGTGCTGTCGTACACAGGGGCAGTCCAGTGCAGGCCGCCGTCGCTGCTGTAACTGATGCGGCGGTTTGGCAGGCTGCGGTTACGGGTACGCATATTTAGCAGCAACTGACCATTGCTTAATTCCGCTACGGTGCATTCATCGGTATGTTCTTCACCCGATGAGCCGCCTATGTGCCAGGTAACGCCGTTATCATCCGAATAAATGATATGCGAAATATGCCGGCCAACATTTTTTACCGTATGGTTGCAGGGCACCACCAACCGGTTATTGTAATTGCTCCGGCTTAACTGAATGGCATGTACAGGTCCGGTGGCATACCAGTCCCAATCTGCCTGTTTAACAGCGCTGGTAAGGTTAACGGGTGTCTGCCAGGTTTTACCGTTATCGGCACTCCTTAGCATAAACACGCTGTCGTTGTTAAGGGTGGCCAGCACTATAATCTCGCCGTTTAGTCTGTTTACTACCGGACATGGATTTCCGCAGGTATTGTTACCAAGGTTCCATAATACCTGCAGGGCACTCCAGGTTTTCCCGCTGTCAGTAGAGGTTTTTATTACCAGGTCCACATTACCATGGTCGCGCAACGATTGACGGCCTTCGCAAAAAGCGAGCAGATTGCCGTTAGGTGCAACTACCAAGGCCGGTATGCGATACATGCGGTAACCTTCTTTACCGTTTTTAAAAAGGTAGTGCCGCTTTTCGCCGGCTTGCAGGTGTAGGTAAATTAAACTAATTGCTAATGCAATAAATAGCCGCATAAGGTAGAACTACTCACCGGGATGATAAATACGCTCTGCATGCTTATACGCCCAATCCTTGCTAAGGCTTTCTTCCTTGGTTTGTTGGTTGTTATACAATTCCATTTGATCGGTAAAGTGTTTGGCACCGGGTGTGTTGCTGCTGCCAAAGCAGGCTATACTGCGCAGTTGCGGCAACTGGCCTTTCATAAACTTAGCGAGCAGTATATAGCTTTCGCCGGCAGTAACCCGTATTTTACCCTTGCCGTAGTTATCACCGTACTTGGCGTTCCACATATCAGGTCCGCCGCTGGTTGGCAGGTCAATATCACCGCGCTGGTGGCGCTGAAAATCGCCTAGTGGAACATTCAGTTTACCAAAGTCGCGCAGCATCAAAGCTTTTGCTACACGAACACCCTGTACAAAGTAGGCTATCTTGGCATCGCGGTCAACGGCAAAGCGTTTCTCCATGCTGTCGTTAATGGAGAAATAGCAACTGTAGATCCATTTATAAACCAGGGTAGCATTGGTATCGGTAATGGCACCGGAGCGGTCTACACTCCATACCTTCATTACTTTGATAGCATCAGCAATATCCGGATACTGGTTCTCATCAAGGTGGAAGGCTTCTTCCAGATCAAAGCTTTTGAATGGAGCAGTAACCGTTTGCGGGTAGTGGCTGTCGTATTTAATCTTTAGAAAGTCATCCCAGCTAACTTTGGTTTTGCCCTGCATCATTTCATAAAAGCGCAGGCTGCGGTTGGTTTCGTTCTTTGCAAAGCACACATTGCCCTGGCAGGGAAGCGGCTTCGGGTTCTCGTCCTTGGCGGTCATCGTATACGAGGTATTGTTCACATCGAATACATAACCGCATTTAGGGTTCAGCACATGTGGCAGCGAATCGTGGGGGAGAAAGGAAGTCCATAATGTTTTTTTGGTGTTGCCTGGCACAGTGGTGGTCCAATCGTAGCCATCGGCGCGTATGGGCATGGCTCCGTTACTAACGCAATAGATGGTATCGTAACGGTCTGCATAGGTTATATACTGGTTGATGATGCCCTGCATGTTTAGCACATTGCGGAACTCGGTATAGTTTTTCGCCTTGTTCATTTTATACCATTGCTCCACGCTCTTTAGCGTCATGTTCGAGGCCAAACGTATAGCGAACATGCCTTTTTTGTTTACGTAGGTAGCGCCATACATGCTCCACCATTTCTTTTTACCGATGGTAAGTACAAACTTGTGTTTGTCGCGGTGCTTGGCCAGATTAACCGAAAGCTTTGCTCTGCTAACCTCCAGCGGGTAAGAAACACCATCTACCAGGTAATAGTTTTTCTTTTTCGGGTCCGGCTCCAATTGGTAAATATCAATGGCATCAAAGTAGTTGGTGGTGTGTGCCCAGCCCAGGTTTTCATTTACCCCGTGGAAAATGGAAACCGCACCATGAAAGGTGGCACCAAGAATGTTAAGTCCCTCATCGCTGCACAGGTGGGCTTCATACCAGCTCATGGGTCCTTCAAGCGGTTGGTGGGCATTTACATCCAGGTAAACATTGCCATCGGCTGTAATGTTAGAGTTCATGGCCAGGGCATTAGAGCCACGGGCCTGTTTGTTGTATTCAATGGTTGGTACGCTTTCGCCTACAACGCTTTTAATAGCACCGTCAACGCCGGTCATTAAAGCCATGGATAACATATAACCCGCAATAAAATCGGAAGGTTGAATCGGCATCAGGTTCTTCGAGATGATTTTCTCGGGATGCTTTTTAAGATAGTCGTTCCCTGCAGCAGCACCGGCCTCCAGCAACTTCTTGGTTTCAGGCGAAAGATCGCTTTCGTAATGGTTCTTTATAAAGTCAGGCACGCCCAATAGTTGTACGGCATAGTCGATTTTGGCGCCTTCAATGCCCAGCTTTAAACCCAGTTTGCCACGGGCAAGCATCAGCCCCCATTGCACGGTGCTAAAGTCATCTTCGCAGGCTGCGTATACCAAACCGTAAGCGCAATCGGCATCGGTTTTGCCAAAAATGTGCGGCACGCCAAAGCTATCTCGTACAATTTCTACGTGGTAATTGGGGTTAACCTGCGCACGCATCTGAAAGAAAAATAGCAGTGCAGACACTAAAAGGAGGAAACGTTTCATGCTTGGATGGAGGTTTAGATTAGCCGTGAAAGAAAGGAATTTTTGTAAAACAAGAGGACCTGTTTTATTGCGAAAAATCTGCTTTTGGTAAAAGTTAATTGGCCTCTACCGGTTGTGTTTTCCGCAGGTAAAGTTTATAGAACTCCAGCCAAATTACGCCTATGAACGAAGCCCCTAAGCATAATAGTAGGGTGGTAACAGGTAAAGGTGAAAACTGAAAAAGGTTACGTATAGGTGCCAGGTAAATGGAGCAAAAAAGTACCGCCAGCGAAATGGCTAAAACCAATGGCATCAACCAGTTGCGGTAGCGTAGTGTATTAAAAGCCGAGTAATAAAAGGAGCGGTTCACGAGTGTTAGAAAAGCATTGCTGAAGATGAGCGTTGTATAAATAACAGTGCGCACTAACTCCTGACTGCTGCCTGTTTTCATGAAGTAAAAACCAAGGCTTAAACAAGCAGTAGTAATTACCAAACCCTGCACAATGCTGAGTGCCAACTCCCGCAAAGAAAAGAAGTTGGTCTGCAATGGCCGTGGTGCCTTCTTCATGGAGTTTGCCTCAATTGGTTCGTTCTCAAAAATGATAGAGCAGGTAGGGCCCATGATCAACTCCAAAAAAATGACATGAATAGGGGAGAAGATGTCGGTGAACTGCCAGAAGAGCAGCAGCGGAACGGTAACAATAAGGATAATGGGAATGTGTATTGATATGATATACCGTATAGCCTTTTTTAGGTTTTCGTAAATACGACGGCCCAGGGCAATAGCATCTACCATGTGACTAAGGTCGTCGTCAACCAAAATTAGCGAGGCGGCAGTTTTGGCTAGTTCGCTACCGCGGTGGCCCATGGCAATGCCGATGTGGGCCGCCTTTAAGGCAGGACCATCATTAACCCCATCGCCTGTCATAGCTACTACTTCGCCGTTAGCTTTCAGTGCTTCAATAACCCGTAACTTAGCATCGGGGAACATACGGGCGAATAGGTTCGTTTGTTTTACGCGCTCTTGTAATTCGTTATTAGCAAGTGCCATTACTTCCTCGCCGGTTAAGGGTGAACTACCCATAGCAAAGTTAATTTGTGTGGCGATGGCAATGGCGGTTTCGGCATAATCGCCGGTTATTATTTTAACCTGTATGCCTGCCGCATAAAAATGCTGCAAAACAGCGTTCATATTTTTCTTAGGTGGGTCGTAGAAGGCAACAAGACCTGTAAAGTCTAATGCTAAATCGTGCTGCGAGTCAGGTAGGTGCGCCGGATCATGAGTGGAGGTGGCCACGGCTAGCACACGAAAGCCTCTGCCGGCTAGTTGCATACCCGTACCTTTGATGCGTTCTTTTTCACTTTCTGCTATGGCACATTGCTGTAGCACCCCTTCAATACTGCCTTTGCAGGCTATAATATGGTGCCCCTTTCCATTGCTGAACACATGCGTCATGATAGGCGGTTTGCCGCTGAGGGGATACTCATGAAACATGGAATAGGAGGTGCGCAGGTCTGCATCCGTAGTTGCTGCATAAGCGCCATGTATGGATTGTTCCATTCGGTCGAACGGTTCGCTTTCCGAAGCCCACATGGCATATTCCAATACCGGGCTAAAGTTGAATGGCCGCGTTGTGTAATCGTATAACTGACCGTTGGCATAGTCAAACACGGCTGCCAGTTGCATATTGTTTTCGGTAATGGTGCCGGTTTTATCGGTACAAATCACCGTAGCGGCACCTAAGGTCTCCACTGTGTGCGGACTTTTAGCTATTACCTTTAGTTTGTATAGGTGGTACGCCCCCAAGGCCATAAATGTGCTAAAGGCTACAGGTATTTCTTCGGGCAATACCGACATGGCTAGGGTTAACCCGTGAAGTAAGCCATGCAGTATGCTTTTAGTGAGGTAGTAATTAATCCCCCATACAATGAAGAAGGCAATTACCCCCACGCTAACCATGCCTTTTACAAAACTTCGTATTTGTAACTGCAGGGGTGTTTGCTGTATCTTAATTTCTTCTAATTGCCGGCCAATTTTACCAAGTTCGGTTTGGCTGCCTACGGAAGTTACCTTTGCCGTGCATCTGCCGCTTAAAACCATAGTGCCTTGAAAAAGGCGGCAGCCTTCTGCACTGTTGTCTTTAAAAACTGGCAGGGCTTCGCCGGTAAGTATGCTTTCATTTACCGAAAAATCGTTCGCTTCTAACAACTCTGCATCGGCCGGTACTATGTTGCCATCCACCAGTATCAAAACATCATTCACCACTATTTCCTCTGCAACAATTTCAGTTTCGAGTCCATTGCGCAATACAAAGGCGTGCGGTGCTGAGAGCTTTTTTAAGGCGTTGACAGCATTGCGGCTTTTGCTTTCCTGGAATACTGAAATACCTGACACAAATGCAAGTGCTGCCAGCATAATTCCACCTTCCTGGTATTCGCCCAGCACAAAATAAACTATGGCGGCACATACAAGAATAATAAAGAGCGGTTCAGTTACAATATCCTTTAGAACTGTCCAGAGCGCATTACCCTTTTTTTTCTGCAAGGCATTGCTGCCGTAAGCAGCGCGGTTAGCAACTACTTCCTGATCGGTTAAACCTTTAAGCGTGGGTGCGGGCATCATTTATAAACTGCAGTTTAATGAATATACGCTTTATGTTATACTGATTTAAATTAGGTAGTATTGTGTAAATACAAGTATACAGAAGCTGGGTAATTGCGTTACCCGAGGCCGGCAAAAGATTATTTTCACAAAAACAAACCGGCCATAGCATGAGGACCAAAACCCTACATGATCTATCCGGAAAAAGTAATAATCAGATGGTTATGCAAGCTGAAAGTTCTATTACAATTGACGCCCCCATTGAACGCGTGTGGGAGGTTATGTTGGATGTGAAGAACTACCCTGCATGGAATCCTTTTGTTGTGCGGGTAGAAACAAGCGGTGATGTAAGTGTACCCAGTGCGGCTATGCGTTTGTTTGTTGAGTGGAACAACGGCGGCAGGCAAAGCAGCGATGAACTGATTGAGATTGCTGATAGTCCATCAAGAGGGAAAGATGGTATCAAACGTGCCTGTTGGGCCTATCGATTTACAGGTTTTTTAGCTGCTACCGGTGCCGTAAAGGCTATACGCTATCAGTGGCTGGAAGAGAGGGGGAATGGTCAAACACTTTACCGTACCCGTGAGGAATTTACTGGCTGGCTGTGCCGGTTTATCCCCCTTGCAAAAGTGCAGGACGGTTTTAAACGCCAGGCTGCAGCATTGGCAGACCATTGTAATATGAATAAAAACGCAGCCGGTGCTCATTCGGCTGCGTTATAACAGGCACTTAAAGGCTTCCGCCCCGGGGGAAAGTTAATAGGTGCGGGGTATGCTAAAATTTCCCTGCAGCGTCAGCACTTCCTCCATCGTTGGATCGTAGCTTATGGTGTGTTCGCAAGTGGAATTCACGGTCCCTTCTATTTTTCCGCCCCGGGCATCAAATTTTGTAAGTTCAATACGTACATCGTCGTCTTCACGGGTCTCGTAGGGGTATTCGGAACTCAACTTGGCACAAGTACCGCTAAAAGAAACAATAGGTGTTTCAGCGTACAAACCGGCGTGATCGCCCTGTACCACAAAGTTTACCTGTATCAATTGTTTACCTGCGGCATCCCAACCTGTAACGGTGATTACTGTTGTACCATTTGATACCACGGCCTGAGACTGTATTTGTTTACAGTCCTTATCTGTTATCGAAGCAGCTGCACCACCGGCAACGGGTGTGAAAGTAAAACTGAATGTT
Source organism: Chitinophagales bacterium (assembly GCA_044225825.1). Lineage (GTDB taxonomy): Bacteria > Bacteroidota > Bacteroidia > Chitinophagales > LD1 > Bog-950. The sequence goes on along the minus strand of JBGAIB010000001.1, from coordinate 32,058 downwards.
GGATTACCATGTTTAAGCAAGTCGTTCTTGCTTTTTACGCAACCGGTTACTGCAACCATCAGCATTGCCCCAAAAAGTATTTTTAATAAGGATTTCATATCTGTGTTTTATTTTCGGAAACCTTGTTATTGTTTTATGATTCGGGTGGTATATTGTTTAGTTGCTGCCCTTACCTGTAGCAGATAAATGCCAGGGGTAACCGTTGCTGTGTTTAGTAGCACCTCGGAAGTTTGTTTGCGGTTTTCCTGCAGTACGATTTCACCAACCAGATTTACTAGTTCTACTGTCACCTGCTCCTCTTTTTGCTGTAACTCCACATGAATGTTGTCAGTGATGGGGTTAGGGAAGACGCTTGCCTGTAAGGATAAAGGTTGTTCGATAGCCATTGATATATCATCGTTCACCGAATCGGCACTGCCAATCCATAGGCTATTGCATGGTGATGGCAGGTAGTTAAATGCACGTATGAGATATCCTAAAGTGTCAGGAGTGGCCTGGTTAATGCGAAACTTATAAATACCGGTTACTCCTTTTATACGAGCGGGCGCAACTGCCCATTTACCATTTTTAGTAATGATTAATGTGGAGCCGAGTGTATCGGTAGTTTTAAGATTTGTAACCTGGGTTAAACCAGAGCCATTTGGATGAATTTTGTAAATATTATGCATCCCCTCTGCACCTGCGTATTGCTTCATAAAGTAGACCCATTGGCCGTCAGGCGACCAACAAGGATACAGATCGCCGGGAACGGTATTAGGTATCAGGTCTGTATTTCCTTGCCCTGCAAAGGGCATAAGGTATAATCCGTAATTCTTATTATGAAAAACAATTTGGGAGTCAACCGTACTTAACCGGGGATAAACGTCATTAAAATCGCCGGCGCCTGAACCAATATTTGTACTGCTGCTGTTAGGGAGGGCTGATTCCATACGGTAGAAATTGCCCTGCCAATCGAATTGAAAGTAGTAACCACTGGGCGAAAAGTCGTAGTTGATCATTGCATATCCCCCGTTCGTATAGTAAAGATAAGGGGTGTTATTGCCGTCCTTAAAATATACGTCATTCATTGTGCGGTCCGTTACGCTACCCTGCATAAAAGCAATCCGGTTGTTTTGGTAGTTTACACGCGGCCAATATCCGTTATTAATAAAGCTTAAGCCGGTGCCGTCGTTGTTAATGTAGCAAACCGAATCTTCCGCAGGGCTGTTGGCCGGCACACTAAAAACAATTTTGTTAGCCCATTGTGCCTTTGTAATGCCCGTGCTGCCGATAAGTAGTGCACCGAATAGAGTAATTAATTTTTTCATCGTAAATTTTTTTGAGGTTATCGAATTATGCGTGCATCTTTTGCAGTGGCAAAGGTGCTTTGCACGGTAGGTGCGTTCAATCCTAAAAAAGTAGGATATTGGGGTGTAGCGCTTAAAATCCTACTTTCATAGGATGCATGAGGTTTTGCTGTATATTTAAAATTGCAGATAAGAAATGATGACGAAACCCCCTCTTACCGTGCGCCTGATTCTGTGCCTGACTTTTTTTTTCAGTGTAATAGCCCTGAACGCCCAGGATGGCAATCTTGATAGTTTAGAACGGGTGTTGGCCCGGTCGGTAAATGATACTAATAAGGTGCACCTGTTGTATGAAATTGGGTACACAAAGGCTGATCTTAATCTCGATAGTGCTATAGCTTGTTACGAGGAGGCTTACCGTCTTAGCAGGCAACTGCATTTTACCTGGGGAGAGATTAAATACTATGGTTTTGTAACTACCGCTCTGAACGCCAAAGGCAACTACGAAAAGGCACTGGCGCTCAACAAGGAGGGCTATCTTAAATGTACCACCATGAATTGTGCTGCCTTGTTGCCCAATCAGGCAATAAATATTGCCAACGATTTTATTTTCCTGGAACGGTACGATTCGGCAATAGCCTATTTTTTAAAGGCAAAAGAGATTTATGAAAGAGATAAGGATACTTCGGGGTTGGCATTTATTTATGGTAATCTGGCAGAGGTATTTGCTAATCAAAGCCGAAAGCAGGAGGCCGTTACTTATGCCAGACAATCAGTGTTGCTGCTAGCGGATGGTCCCAGGGATCACACGTATCGTAATTTGGTTTTTAACCTGGGCCGCGATGAATACGCTGTGGGAGATTATACGAATGCTTTGCTGCATTTTGATGAAGCAAAAAAATTAGCACTCGATGCTCATGATGATTACCTGCAGGCGCTATTAGCTAATGCTTACTTCGACTATTACATGCGCATCGGTAATTTTAAATTATTACCGGGCTATGCCGATGAGTTTTTTAGGTTGATTGAGCCGATGCAGAGCGATTTGTTTACCGCCACCGGATGGCAGTTAAGAGCAATAGCCGCTTTTTATAATTTAAGATATACAGAGGCGGAAAGCTGCAACAATAAGGCGTTGGAGGTGTTTTTAAGGAGCGATGATAAGAACGTACTGCAGGAGGTATATCTGCTGAAATCAACCCTTGCTCTGGTAAAAGACAGAAATGTTACGGCCTATCAGTATTACCTCAATCTGGCCGATTCGTTTCAGCAGTTGAAAATTGATGAAGCCGTAATTAAAAACGGACAGGAACTGGAAAAGCGATATGAAACCGAAAAGAAGGAGCAACAACTGAAAATTCAAACAGCGGAGCTAAGCCGTAAACGCGTGCAAAACGCCTTGTTGATTGGTGTTGTAGTAGTGTTGCTGGTATTGGGCTTGCTGGCTTTTTGGGCTGTTTACAATCGTCAGCAGTTAGCGCGAAAAGAACGCGAGGTACAGCAGCAACGTATTGCACGATTGGAGCAGGAAAAGCAGTTGGCTGCGGCACAGGCGGTTCTTAAAGGTCAGGATGAAGAGCGCAGCAGATTGGCAAAAGACCTGCACGATGGATTGGGCGGGATGTTAAGCGGTATAAAATTTTCGTTTACCAATATGAAAGAAAACATGGTGATGACGCCTGATAACCACCAGGCGTTTGAGCGCAGCATGGATATGCTGGATAGCTCTATTAAAGAGTTGCGAAGGGTGGCACATAATATGATGCCTGAGAGCCTGCTGAAGTTTGGTCTGGATGCCGCCTTGAATGATTTGTGTTTGCAGGCAGGCGCTGCCGCCGGTTTTTCTGCCAATTATCAGAGTATAGGTTTGAGAGAAGTTAATGTTGACCGGGAAGTAGCCTTGAATGTGTATCGTATTGTGCAGGAATTACTGACGAACATCGTTAAACATGCAGGAGCCAGTTCGGCTTTGGTACAAACTTCTTACGAAAAGGATTTGTTTACCATCACCGTGGAGGATAATGGAATCGGTTTTGATACTGCCGCACAATCGAGCGGTGTGGGATGGGAAAGTATTAGAAACCGTGTGGCTTATTTAAAAGGAACACTTGATGTGCAATCAACGAAAGAAAAAGGCACATCTGTATTTATTTCGTTTAAAGTATAGCTATGATCAGGTTGTTTGTAGTTGATGATCATTATATGGTGGTAGAAGGGGTTCGCGCACTTCTAAGTAATGAACCGGAAGTGGACTGGCTGGGGCATGCCTCTAACGCCGATAGTTGCCTTGCATTTCTGAAACTCCATGAACCTGATATTATTTTGATGGATATTAATTTACCGGGCATGAGCGGTTTGGAGCTTTGTAAAGCTGTAAATCAAAAATATCCTGCTATTAAGATAATTGCATTAAGTACGTTCAATCAGGGCAGTTTTGTTGCAAAAATGCTGGAGTATGGTGCTATGGGTTATCTGCTAAAAAATGCCAGCCGTGAAGAAATAATGGAAGCATTGCATACCGTGCGAAACGGGGGGCGCTATTTGAGTTTTGAGGCTGCTAAAATGTTGCAGGCACCAGTTAAGGATGGAACCCCGGTACTTACGCGACGCGAAAAGGAGGTGCTGGAATTAATTGCGGAAGGCTTAACGAACCAGGAGATTGCGGATAAGCTTTTTGTAAGTGTTACAACGGTAGTAACGCATCGCACACATTTACTCACTAAAATGAACGCAAAAAACACAGCCGCCTTAATTAAGATAGCCTCCCTTAAAGGCTTAATAACCGCCGGTGACGGATAGTTTAATGTTTCATCAATCAGAAGTTTTGGAAGTTCACCGCCGGGTTTTATCTTTCCATTACAAACTATAAACCATGGAAGAAAACACGAATCCTATCCCTGAAGAAACTAATCTACCAGCCAATGATACGGTAGCTGAAGAGCAAGTGGCGGCCGAGCCGGTAACCAACGTTATTACTGCAGAGCAGGTAGAAGCCTACCGCCAGCGCCTGCGCAGCGAACAAAACTTACCCTTTGGTATTTTGGCCTGCCTTGGAGCTGCACTGGTTGGAGCGGCGGCATGGGCACTTGTTACCGTTACTACTAAATACCAGATAGGCTATATGGCCGTTGGTGTTGGTTTTTTGGTGGGATTCGCCAACCGGTATTTCGGTAAGGGGATTGATAAAAGCTTTGGATTTCTGGGTGCCGCTTTTGCGTTTTTAGGCTGTTTGCTGGGCAATTTTCTTTCCATCGCTTATTTGGCGGGTGGCGAGTTAGGTGTATCGGGTATACAGGTTATTCAAACACTGGGCGTAGGCAATATTTTCTCCATCTATTTTGATAACATCAGCCCCATCGACTTTCTATTCTATGGCCTGGCGCTTTACGAAGGCTACCGTTTTTCTTTCCGGGTAATAACGGAGGAGGAATTGGCATCAGCTGCAGCGGCTTAAAGTATTCAGATTTAAAAACAAAAACGGCACCCAGCGGTGCCGTTTTTGTTTGGTAGCAACTGTTTAAATTAAACTGCTGCGGTAGTATTTTGGGGCTCTACGGCTTTCATGATTTTGCCTACGTAACTACTATTACTGATAGCACTGGCACAAATTACGGCACTCATCAACCCACCGCCTACCCCGCAGCTAACAATATCCTGGCCGGCGAGAAACAAATTTTTGATAGGCGTGCGTGGCTTCAGATAACGATTTTGAAAGCGGGAAGGATCGTGGTCCAATCCATACATTTCTCCTTTCTGATAGCCCGCAAAATGCTTAACACTAAGTGGTGTGCTTAATTCGTGGTAGTCGATTTTGCCCTTTGTTTGCGGCACATAGCGATACAAATAGGCCAATAGTTGTTCCGTTATTTTTGCCTTTACCGCTTCGTAGTCATCGCCGCGGTGTTTCCAGCGGGTGTCTTCCCATTTTTTGAAATCATCGTATTTAGTAATACAAATAACCTCTACCGTACTGCGGCCGGGGTAACGCGTTTCAAAACTGGGATCCTTGGCACCGGGGAAGGAGATATAGACACCGGGGATGTCATCCGATTTGCCATCCAGGTAATTATGCAGGTTAGCATCATGGTCGTAGGTTTTAGGGAAAATCCAGAAGTTACTTTTCGGGAAATTCATTTCGGCAGCCGTGTGCTGAAAGCCTACATACAAACAAAAATAGGAGAGGGATGGTTTGGTGCCTGCCGTGCGCCTGGCTAAATTTAATTTTGCCTGCGCACTTTGCGGCAATAACTTGTAATAGGTATTGTCAACGCCGGCAGTGCTTATTACACGTGCAGCCCTTAGTTCTTTACCATCGGCCATTTTAACGCCAACGGCCTTGTCGCCTTCCAGCAATATTTCGCTTACCGCAGCCCGCACCAATATTTCGCCTCCGCCTTTTTTAATTACAGGTGCAATTTTTTCGAAAAACACACCGGAGCCGCCAACCGGGTAAAAACCACCGTTCATGTAGTGCTTGGCAATTACCGCATGCATAGCAAAGCTGCCTTCGGAGGGCGGCAAACCATAATCTCCAAATTGTGCTTCGAGTATGGCTTTTAGCTTAGCATCCTTAAACAACTCATTCATTACATCGCGTGTGGTGCGCGAAGCGTATTTCAAATACTTGCTCCGCATAAATCCACCCACCAGGGTGCCTGCAATATCAGGCAATGCTTTTTCAGCATAATAGCCGCGGGCGTTTTTGCTTAGTTCATTTACCAGCTCCAGGTATTTCTCCAGGTTCTGTTTTTCGGCAGGGAACATGTTGCTGAAATACTCCAGAAAAGCCTTGCGGCCTTTGCGGAATTCAAAGCTCTCATCGCCAAAAAATATGCGGTCGTACACCTCACCCATATCCGCCCATTCAATAGGTGTATCGCATACATAGTCGTACACACTTTTCAGCAGGGTTTGCTTGCCTACTTCTCCAACGTAATGTACGCCTACGTCCCATTCATAATCGTTGCGTTTAAAGGTGTGTGTAAAACCACCCGGGGTGTAGTGCTGTTCCAACACTAATACTTTCTGCCCGTCCTTTGAAAGTATGGCAGCAAGCGCCAAACCGCTGATACCTGATCCGATAACAATGCTATCGAACTGCTTATCGTGTTTGTAATGCTTATAGGAGGAAAATAAATTGGTATGACTCATAGGTATTAGTTGGTTCTGGCCTTTAATAGTTGTTTATCATGGCGAACATCGTCCATTTCTATTTTGCTGATTATTTCATGCATAATTTCGGTAGTTCCGGCACCCATGGTCATCAGGCGCAAATCGCGGAACGAACGTGCAATTCCATAATCTTCCATATAGCCCCAGCCACCGTGCACTTGCAGGGCTTCGTTTACTACTTCAAATGCTTCTTCGCAAACAAAGGCTTTAGCTATGGAGATAATTTTATAGGCCCCCGGTCCATACTCGATGTATTCGGCCACAGCGCGGTAGGCCAGCGATTTACAGGCTTCTACCTTAATAGCCATCTTGGCAATTTTATGCCGCATTACCTGAAACTTAGCAATTGGTCTGCCGAAAGCTTCGCGTTCTTTCGCATAGTTCTTAGCCTTTTCAAGCGCTGCCTCTGCGCTGGCCGTGCCCGAAATAGCTGCAATCAGGCGTTCTTCCTGGAAATTACTCATGATATAATAAAAGCCCATGTTTAGTTCGCCTAACAGGGCTGCTTTGGGTACTATGCAGTTTTCAAAAAACAGCTGGCCTGTATCGGAGGTATGCATGCCCAGCTTATTATGCACCTGGTTAGCTGTAAAGCCCGGTGTGGCGGTTTCAAATAGCAACAGGCTAAGGTTGTGTCCTTCGCCGGTACGCACCGCCAGCACTATAAAATCGGCCATGGTACCATTGGTAATAAACATCTTGCTGCCGTTTACTACAAAATGGTCGCCTTTATCTTCAGCTGTGGTGCGTATGCCGCCCACATCACTTCCTGCACCGGGTTCAGTAATGCCAAGGGCTGCAATTTTTTCTCCTTTTAAAGCAGGTATCAGGTATTTCTGTTTTTGTTCTTCGGTGCCCAGTGCAGCTATTACAGGTAAGGGCAGATAGGTATGGGCATACAACGACATCGCCAAACCGCCGATATTAGCCTGTGTTAACTCTTCGGTGAGCGCTACCGCTGCCCACATATCCATGCCACTACCGCCGTAGGCTTCCGGAAAGCTAACGCCGAAAAAACCCTGGCTCCCCATCTTGCGGAATACTTCGCGTTCGCAAATTTTATTGGCTTCCCAATATTTGATATTGGGCACAATTTCGGCCTGTACAAACTGGCGGAATGACTGGCGCAACAGGTTATGTTCTTCAGTAAATGGATTAACGGTGCTCATGATGTAGGTGATAGTTTATTGGCCTAAGGTATAAGAATTCAGTTGACCTTTGGTTGAATTTGCGGGGTGTGGGTGGATGGCTAAAAACAAGGCCTACGATTGACTGGAATGCGCTGCGGATAAATAAAATATTAGTAGGTTTAACTACCCTAAATCAAATTGCTGCATGAACAAATTTTATTCTTTTCCGGTAGTCCTGTTGTTGTTTTTTCAATCGGTGCTCTTTACCTCCGGCCTGCAAGCTCAGGCGTTTATACGCGGACCCTATTTGCAAAGTCCCGGCCCCAACAGCATTATTGTTCGCTGGCGTACGGATTCGCTTTGCGAAAGCCGCGTGGCTTGGGGCAACACCCTGGGTTCCACAGCATTTGTAGTGGATGACAGTACCCTAACTACCGAGCACATTGTAAAACTAACAGGTTTAAATCCGCGCACTACCTACTACTACATGGTAGGTACGTTTACCGGCCCCATGCGTGGTCCGGATGCCGCAATGCACTTTACTACAGCACCCGATACTGCTAATCCTACTCCGGTTCGTTTGTGGTGTATAGGCGATTTTGGGCATGGCAATGCCGCACAAGCTTCCGTTCGCGATGCGTATATGCAGTATGCTCAAAATAAACCTGCCGATCTGCAATTGTGGTTGGGCGACAATGCTTACTCGGATGGCACGGATGCAGAGTTTACTTCCAAAGTGTTTGACAGCATTTATGGTTATCACGATCAAATGCTGAACCTGCCTTTTGTGTCAACCTCAGGCAATCACGATTACAATAGTATTTGCCCGTGGCAACCCTTCTTTTGTACGCAGGACCCTAACACACATACCGGGCCTTACCTGGATTTGATAAGCCCGCCAACCGAAGGCGAGTTAGGTGGTGTGCCTTCGCACACCAAGCTTTTTTACAGCATGGATTACGGGAACATCCATTTTGTTATCCTCAACTCCGAGTTGGGTTCTTTGAACAACTCCTATAACTGGGCCGGTATTTTAAACAGCGATACGGGCTTTACCTCTCCCATGCTCGATTGGTTGAAGCAGGACCTTGCAGCTACTACCAAAACCTGGAAGATTGTTATCTGGCATCAATGCCCCTATAGCGGCCAAAATAATTTTACCGATGATGGTGTGCAGGTATTTTGTATTGCAACCCGTACCCACTTCAATCCGATTATCGAAAGTTATGGTGCCGACCTGGTGCTTACGGGCCACGATCACAATTATCAGCGCAGCTATTTAATTAACGGGCACTACGACGGCAAAAATACGTTTACTCCTGCTATGATGATTAACGGCAGCAATGGTAATGAAGGCGAAGGCACGCCTTATATCAAGTATACCGATGGCCCTTTAAAAGATAAAGGCACTGTATATGTATTGGAAGGTAACAGCAGCGAAGGTAATGATGCCAGCCCTATTGAACACCCTGCCATTTATTGGGGAGAGGCCTGCGGCACTTGTTTCGGTTCGTTTATTGTAGATGTAGATGGTAATAAGTTAACTGGTCGTTATCTTACATCCACCGACTCTATACGCGACGAGTTTACGATCATTAAACAATCGTGGACAGGTTTGCAGGAGACTCCGGCGTTTGATCATGCCGATGTATTTCCTAACCCCTTTACTAACCAGGTAACCGTGGGTTATACGCTGCTTACAAAAACAGCGGTAAAAGTGGAGGTTATTGACGCTTTAGGCCGTGTGGTGACTAGTCAAAACCCAGGTGTGCACGAACCCGGTAACTATCATGATGCGATTGATTTTACAAAAGCTCCGCTTGCTAAAGGTAACTATGTGTTGCGCTTAACGGCCGGCAACGATGTGAAGAATCTAAAATTGCAAAAAGTAGAGTAAGTGAAACTACAGCTAAAAAGAAAAGGCGATAACCATTGTTATCGCCTTTTCTTTTAAAGGTAAGAGGTTACTGCTTAATAAGCTTCAAACTGATGGTTTCCTTATCCAATGCCAGTTTTAACGTATAAACTCCTTTAGGCTGTTGCAATAAATCGAAGGTTTGTGCTGTGTTTGCAGCTACAGCCGTTTTCTCAATAAGCAGCTTGCCCAGGGCATCGTAAATGGTTACGCTACCGTTTAGGGGCGATACTAAGGTAAATTGACCGTTGCCCGGGTTAGGGAACAAACCTATAGTTCCTGCATTTATCGATGGAAGGCTGTTTGTTAACACATTGCCCACCGTCATACTGGTAATTGATTGACAACCGTGGCCGTCAGTAACCGTAACGGTGTAAACCCCGGGGGTTAATGCCGTAGCAGTAGCAGTAGTCTGGTGGTTAGCATCGCTCCAAACATAGGTGTAAGGTGTAACACCGCCGTTTACGTTAACGGTAGCTGTGCCAACGCCTGTTGTATTGGTATCTGCAGTGGCAATTTCGGTTAATACGGCAGGCGCGTAAACCTGCACCGAAAGATTTTGCACAAGGGTATTGTTGCCATATTGGTTGCCGGCTACCAGCGTAACATCATAGTAACCCGGTGTAGTGTACATAATCTGCGGGTTGGCATCGGTAGATGTTGCAGGTGAACCGCCCTGGAAGGTCCACTGGTAGGTGGTAGGTAAACAGCTCGATTCGTTGGTAAAGGTTACAGTTTCGCCGGGGCAAACCGAAGTTTTGTCTTTACTGAAAGCCGCCACCACCGAGTTAACAGTAATATAGCTTGTTTGTGCAACGGTATTATTACCGCCAAGGTTGGAGGCTGTTAATGTTACACTATAGGTGCCGGGTGTGGCATAACTAACGATTGGATTCTGGCTTGTTGAAGTAGATGGTGTACCACCCTGGAAACTCCACGACCAGTTGGTGGGGTTGTTCGTACTCAAGTCGTTAAAAGTAATTTGTTGGCCGGCACATACCTGTGTGCTGCTAGAACTGAAATTAGCCACAGGTGGCACTGAACTGCCCGAGGTCGAATCCACCACGCGGAATAAGTCAAGCGCGGCTTCCACCAGGTGCCCTGCGGTTACGTCAAAGGTGCGGCAACGGAAGGTAATATTGGCACCGGGGTTAGCGATATAATCTTTAACACGGTAGCTCTTATAAATCCATTGGTTGCTGGAAGCGCCCTGCCCAACTTTATCTATGTCAATTACCTGCGTTCCATTTACCAGCGATATAACCAGCGAATCGTTAGGAGTGCCTGTTCCTCCGGCATTGTAAAACCAACGATAGAAACGTACTACCGGGTTGGTATAAGCGCTTAAATCCATAACCGGAGAGTTAAGGGTTGTAGTGCCACCGTCTACATCATCATCGCCAGCAGCACCGCCGCCGTTGCCGGTCACAAATGCCTGGTCGGTATAATCTCCGCTAACATCCGCACCGGGGTTACTTTGGTTGGTAACATTATTAGCTGTATAGGTTGTTCCGGAAGGCACACCACGCACCCAGGCACCGGTAGTGGCTGTGGAGGTTACTGTCCAGCCAAAGTCAAAAGTGAAGTCATCATAATAACCGGGCTGCAGCGAAATGGTTATCTGTGGTGTAGATGGTGTAAATGCTTGTTGGCCTGTGGTGTTGCTTACATAGCCCCACTTGCCTGCATATACGGTATAGCTGGCCTGTTGCAAATTAGCGATGGTAAAAAATCCATTGGCATCTGTAGTAACATTGTAATCGGCAGAGCCATCAAAAAACACCTTCGCATTGGCTATCCCAATATTGGTGGTGGCATCAACTACCTTGCCTGTATACGAGAAGGTGAATGGAATAGTGCAAACATTGCTGCTGGTTAAAGTGCTGCGCCGTGGACTGTTAGCCAGCACGGTAAGCATACGTGTTTTTTGGTCGTTGGTAAAAATGTTCATGCAGTCGTCATCGGTATAATCCATATAGTTTTCTACCATGTCGCTGCCGGCATCGGGGCAACTGTTTTGTCCCGTAGGGCAACCATAATTGGCTGCACTGGCGGTAGGTGTATCATTGCAATAATCATTACCGCAGCTTTGGTCGCCCCATATGTGGCGCAGGCCAAAAAAGTGGCCTGACTCGTGGGTTAGGGTGCGGCCCAGGTTATAAGTGTTATCCAGTGTGCCAACACGGCCCGTGGCGGTGTAACGAATAACAACTCCATCGGTATTGGCATTTCCGTTGTTGGTGTTAATACCCTGCAAACCTGAACTGTTCGGAAACTGTGCATACCCCAGCAAACTGGCCGAACTTCCGCCAAAGTTTACGGTCCATACATTAAAATAACGGGTAGGGTCCCAATAGGTCGCAGGTTTCAGTGTGGCATCAATATCACTTTGTTGCCAACTTGCCTGCCCCATGTTTTTACGGTCAATACCGGGTTCAGCCAACACGGCTCCGTTCGGGTCAACCACGGCAGCGCAAAATTCAATTTCACAATCGGCGCCTGCGGCATTGGTATTATAACCATTGGTGCCCAGCAGTTTGCGATAGTCTTCATTCAGCACATCAATTTGGCTGTTGATTTGTGCCGCAGAAAGGTTTTCTGAACTGCCAACAGCATCGCCATTATGGATAACGTGAAAGATAATAGGGATGGTAACCACACTGCGTTGGCCCGATTGGTAAGCAGGAGAGGCTTTGTATAAAGCAATTTTGGCTTGCAGCCAGTTCTCAAAATCCTGTTGCGATTCCAGGTGTTTTTCTGCACGCAGCGCCGAATCGGCTTCAACGGTATAACAACGGATAGGGCGTTGCGCTTCGGCAAATTGCACCAACATTAAGAATGAAAACAGAGGGAGGAGATACTTCATACGTTTGTTTAAGGAGTCGACGAAGATAAATAGGTTGTTTAAACAGCGAAATGCTGCAAAAAGTTGCCGTATTATTTGTGAATAAGTGCTGTTATGGATACGTTTTGCCCTGCAAAACAGTTGATTATAGCAGGCGGCAACCGGCCGGTAATGCCTGATTGCTATTTCTTTATATTTTAGAGTGGAGGCTTGAGCACATGAACGGAAGACAATACAACCCGAACGATTATCCTTTACCCTATATAATTCCTGATATTCAGCAGTGGCCTATTTACAGGTTAAGTGCCGATAGGGACAACTTTGTAGCGGAGGTAAAGGAGCGCACCCGGCAGCGATTAAGGGAACGTTTTGGTACTGATAAAGCTTTACGCGATGAACTGGCTAAAGTGCTGTATCAGGAACGCATTCGGTTGACTGAAAAACCCTGGAAGGCCGACCCCAAGGATGAGCGGCAGTTCTGGAATAGTGTAAAAAGCAAATACCTGAAACTGGACCAAACCGGTGAGGAAAAACTGGAGATAACCGAAGATACCTTACTGGAAGAAATCCTGGACCGTTATGTAAACGAAATTGTTGGTGAGTTTGATGTAAACGCCTTTAACCTGGCTAAGGCAATATTGCCGCAGTTCTTCGGCCGTATATTAAGTGCAGCACCCGGTAAGTGGTTTAAAACATTTGCCGGTAATGTAAAAACGCTGCACGAAAAAATTCCTATTACCGGTGATGTAGAAAAGATACGCCACCTGGCTACTAAAGGCACGGTAGTGGTGGTGCCTACGCATTTCAGTAATATGGATAGCATTATGGTGGGCTGGTTGTTGAATGAACTGGGCTTACCGGCCTTTACTTATGGTGCAGGCTTAAACCTGTTCAGCATCGGACTGCTTTCTTATTTTATGAGCAGGCTTGGCGCTTATAAAGTTGACCGGCGCAAGAAGAACTCCTTCTACCTCGAATCGCTTAAGAACTATTCAACCGTTGCTTTACAACGCGGCGCGCACAGTATATTTTTCCCCGGTGGAACCCGTTCGCGTTCCGGGGCATTGGAGAAAAAACTTAAACTGGGTTTGTTAGGCACGGCCGTTGAAGCGCAAAAGCTGCATTACAAAAATTACCCCGAGGAAATGGCCCCGCGCATTTATGTAGTGCCCTGTATTATCAACTACCACTTTGTGCTGGAAGCCAGCGGCCTGATAAATGATTACCTGAAAGAAACCGGGAAAGAGAAATTCCTTCGCGAGAATGATGAATACTCTACCTCGTTCAAGTTGGTGCGCTTTATCTATAAGTTTATTTCAGCCAGTTCGTCCCTGTCAGTTTCATTTGGCGATGTGATGGATGTGGTGGGCAACAAAGTAGATGCCGAAGGTAACAGCTACAACCACCTGGGGCAGAAGATTAACGTAAAGAATTACTTTTTAACCAACGGCGAACTGAGTGAGGATGAGCAGCGCGATGGGGAGTACACCCGTATTTTAAGTGAGCGTATTGTAGAGAATTACTATCGCTACAATGTGGTGCTTACCAGTCACCTGGTATGCTTTACGGCGTTTGAGTTATTGAAGAAAAAATACAAGGGGGTGGATCTGTTTACCCTGCTACGTACCCCGGTAGAGGATATTTCACTACCTTATCAGGATGTGATTGATGCCATTGTACGCCTTAAAGAAGTGCTGAAAGAAAAATACGATGCAGGCGAAGTGCTGATTTCACCTGAGCTGCGCTGGAATCCTGAAAAAATTCTGGAGCACGGTATGAAGAACATTAATCTGTATCACACCGCTTCGCCGCTTACCAGTAATGGAAGTAGTATTGGTTCGGAAGATTTGAAATTACTGTATTACTACCATAACCGGTTAGAGGGTTACGGGCTGGAAAAATTCATTTGATTTTGAATTTTGGAATGTTGATTGAGATGGATAATTAAGATAGGTGTAGTTAAATAGGAGATATGTCAAATACGAGGACCGTAGGCGTAATAGGAGCAGGAAGTTTTGGTTCCGCTATAGCAAATTTGCTGGCCGAGAACCAACGTGTGCTGCTATACGAGCGCAATACCACCACCCGTGAAACTATGCGACGTGAACGCAAGGTGCGCGGTTTTGACTTGCACGAGAATGTGATTATGGCCGATTCGCTGGAACAGGTGGCCAAAGAGTGTTTCCTGCTTTTTCCGGTGGTGCCTTCGCAGTTTTTCAAAAGCATGATCATCGATTTCTCGCCCTACCTGCGGCCCGACCATATCATGATACATGCCACCAAGGGCCTGCATTGCGAATTTGACCTGGACGCAGCTACACCGCAGTCTATAAAGCTGAAGGAAATAAAAACCATGAGCGAACTGATATTGCAGGAAACCGGTATCGTTCGTGTAGGCAGTTTGGCTGGCCCTAATCTGGCATTGGAGCTAATGGAACATCAGCCCGCTGCTACGGTTATTGCCAGTCGTTTTGATGAGGTGATACGCGAAGGTATTACAGCCCTGCGCAGCGATCGTTTTCAGGTGTATGGAAGCAAGGATATTTTGGGTATTGAATTAACCGGGGTGCTTAAAAACTATGTAGCAATTGCCTCCGGCGCGTTGAGCGGGCTGGGTTATGGCGAAAATGCCCGCGCCTTGCTGATAACCCGTGGCATGGCCGAAATGATTTATATCGGTAAAGCACTTGGTGCCGACAAGAGGGCCTTTTTAGGTATGGCCGGCATCGGTGATTTGATAGCTACCTGCAGTTCACCTAAGTCGCGCAACTTTAGCGTGGGGTACCGCATTGCCAAAGGCGAACCGCTGCCAGAAATATTAGCCTCACTCGGCGAAGTGGCAGAAGGGGTGCGCACCCTTAAAATTGGTAAACTGATAGTAGAGCATGTGGGTGCTCCGGCTCCGCTGCTGCACATTATTCATAAGGTCGTATTCGAAGGGTTGGAAATGGACCGCGCTGTTAAGTTTTTAATGCGCACGCCGGTAAGCGCTGATGCTGAATACCTGGACCTGTAAGCATGAAACGTAAGTTTTACCTGATAGGGCATAACCCCGATACGCTGGAAGAAGCACAGGAACAGTTACAGGCAGGAGCTAATGCCCTGGGCCCTGATGTACATTATGACGAAGAGTCCGGTCAATTTCAAGTATACCATTTAGTTCCTTCTCCTTTTGGGGATATTACCCTGCAGGATTATTTAAGCGGCTTAAAAATGCTGCTGCATGAAAATTCATCTTACCGCCTTAGCCTGCTGGCTTTCGATCTTAAACCCGATTACAACTATAAACTGAGCGATCTACAGGCGTTTATCTACGAACACTTTTCAAAGGATTACCCCGCCGTTACTATTATTACTACTATTAACGATCCTGCACAGGCTGCTTTTTTTGAAAGCGCATCAGCCGGCATGCCGGCAAATTACCTGATTGGCATTGATGAGGATAGCAGCGCAGAAGAGGCACATCAACTATTAAATGATAAAGGCATTGCATTTATTTATGGCAATGGCATTTCAGCCCCTCTTATAGATACGACCAACTACGCCGGGGAAATTCAAAAGGCTATACAATTACGCAATGGAGGTAACAGTTTTAAACTGGTATATGCCTGGACTGTAAACGCCGAGGCAAGTATGCGCACGTACCTCAATATGGATATTGATGGTATCATAACGGATGACGTAGCCCAGCTAAAAGCCTTGCTGCAGCAGCCGGAGTATGTGATACGTTACGAGTTAGCGTAAGCCTAATAAACAGGTATCACCGGCTTGTTTTTCACGATCTCCTCAATGCGTTTCATCACATCATCGGTAAGTTTAGCCATATGCTGCGGTGCCTGCAGGTTCTCTTCCAGTTGAGAAACTTTGGAAGCTCCGAGAATTACCGTTGAAACGTTCTTATTCTTTAAACACCAGCACAGGGCTAAATGAGTTAGGGATATTCCTATTTCTTTAGCCAGGGCGGCAAGTTGTTTCACTTTTTCAACCTTCTCCATATCCCCAAGGGCGCGCTCCTTCAGCCAGGCCATAAGCTCCATCCGGTTATTCTCGTTAGCCGTACCGTCAAAATATTTACCCGTAAGCATGCCCGCCGCCAGCGGGCTCCAGATGGTAGTGCCCATGCCAAAGTTTTCAAAAACCGGCAGGTAATCACCATCCACTTTAGCGCGTTGCAGCAGGTTGTACTGCGGTTGCTCCATTACCGGGGCAATCAGGTGGTTTTTGGCAGCCACATAATGCGCCTCGGTAATTTGCTGGGCTGTCCACTCACTGGTGCCCCAGTATAAAATTTTGCCCTGTGTTATCAGGTTATGGAAGGTCCAAACGGTTTCTTCCATGGGCGTGTTTACATCGGGGCGGTGCGCAAAATACATGTCAAGATACTCCACCTGCAAACGCTTGAGCGCTGCATGGCAGCCCTCCACAATATGTTTGCGCATCAGGCCCTTTTGGTTAGCACCGGGCTTATCCACCCTGCCCCAATATACTTTCGATGAAACCATCCATGTATCGCGGTCCCAATTCATTTTCTTCAAAATCTTACCCATTACTTCTTCGCTTTTACCGTGGGCATATACCTCGGCATTGTCAAAAAAGTTAACACCGGCTTCGTAGGCTTTTACCATCAATTGTTCAGCTACATCATCGCCTATCTGGTTACCAAAAGTTACCCAGCTGCCTAACGAAAGTTCACTTACCTGTAACCCCGATTTTCCTAATCTTCTATATTCCATATGTTGCTTTTGAAGTGGTGGTTAAGCTTTATGCCAAACCGCTGAATGAGTTACAATGATAGTGATTATGCCAAAGGGTGGAAAGCGTAAACTACCGGAGTTATGAACCCTTAACGTTATCCCTGCCATGCGCAATTGCACACTCCTGTTATATTTGGGCCATATGCCGGTCCTTACACCCGAAGTTTTAGCGCAGTCGATGAGTTTTGAGGAGTATCTTCAGTTAACGAAGGATATTGTATGCGAAAAAGTGCCGCGCACAGGTCTATATCTAAACGATAGCACCTTCCGCTACACCCGTTCCAACCTCGAGCGTATGAACAAGGTGCTGGAATTTATGACCCTCAACCAAAAGCTTTATAACCTCATGTCCGATCTGGCTGAGGATTGGATTTGGATAGTGTTAACCGAGCCCTGGTGCGGCGATGCCAGTTGGGGAACACCCGCCTTGTATGTGATTGCTTCGGCCAGCGAACATATCGATTTCCGTATTCTGCTGCGTGATCAGCATCCTGAAGTGATGAAGGAATACCAAACCGCCGGCAGCGATTCGATACCTAAGTTGATTTGCCTGCGCAAAAGCGATGGCCAGGTAGTGGGCTCCTGGGGGCCACGGCCACAGGTTTTACAGCAACTTGTAATGGAACGCAAAAACAAACCTGATTTTGATTACAAGGAAAGTGTGCGGGCGATACACGCCTGGTACGATGCCGATGGTGGGGCACAGATACAAGCGGAATTAACGGATTTAATAAAAGCCTGGCAAAAGGCCTAAGTTTGTAATACGGATTCAGAATATAAAAAACAACGCATGTCGCAAATTGCAAAAACATCAGAGATACGGTTTAAGATAGGTTTAGACGAACGGAATGTGCCTATGGATATCAAATGGCAGGCTACCGATTCAAAAACCCAGGAATTGCGCGATTGCAAAAGCATTATGCTTTCTATTTGGGATGCAGTGCAAAAAGAAACCCTGCGCATTGATTTATGGACCAACGAAATGACGATTGACGAAATGCACTCGCACTATTTCCAATCGCTGCTCACCATGACGGAAAGCTACGTGCGCGCTACCCGCAATCCGCACGCTATGGAGGAAATGAAAAAGTTTGCCCAGGAACTGGCCCGTAAAACGGCAGAATGGGAAGAAGGCAAAGGTTAATTCTGTTACTTTTTAAGGCTCTGCGGATTTTATCTTTGTTAGATAATATTTGAACACGCGGTTGCGTTCTTGATTACATGAGACGAACCGCACCACAACCCAGGCGTATGATGAAGGTGGGCATTACAGGCGGCATCGGAAGCGGGAAGTCAACCGTTTGCAAAATTTTTGCAGAACTGGGCATCCCTGTTTACTATGCCGACGACCGTGCCAAATACCTTATGCAGCACGAACACTACCTGATTGACCTAATCAAAAAAAACTTCGGAGAAGAAGTGTATCCTAACGGCAAACTCGACCGTGCTCTGCTAGCCTCCAAAGTTTTTGGCGACAAACAAAAGGTGGCCTTACTGAATTCGCTGGTGCACCCGGCAGTTTTCCGCGATACCGAACGCTGGGCCGGTGAACAGGATCCTTCCACACCTTATGTACTCAAAGAAGCGGCCTTGCTTATTGAAAGCGGGTCCTATAGAAACCTTGATAAACTGATAGTGGTTACAGCCCCGTTGGCATTGCGCCTTAAAAGAGTAAGCGACCGCGATAACATTAGTACCGAGGATATAATGGCCCGGGTTAAACACCAGTTACCGGAAGAGGAGAAGGTTAAATTGGCCGACTTTGTAATTACCAACGATAAAGATACCGGGAACCTGCAGGAACAGGTAATGGCCATTCACCGGCAATTGGTTCAACTTTCAAACGAGCAGCCTAAAAAATAATCTCTACTTTCCGGTAAAGCTATCCGTGCAGGGCTCATATTTGCAGTATGAGTAAACCATTACGTATCGGTATTTTAGGGGGCGGGCAATTGGGCCGCATGCTGTTGCAAACCGCTGCTAATTATCATGTTGATACCTATGTGCTTGAAACCGGCAAAAATCCGCCTGCTGCATCGCTGTGCCACTACTTTGTGGAAGGCGATATCAAAGATTACGATACTGTTTACCGCTTTGGCAAATTGGTGGATGTACTCACTATCGAAATTGAGAACGTAAACCTCGAAGCCCTTTTTAAACTGGAAGAAGAAGGCTTAAAAATATATCCCCGTCCGCATGCCTTGCAAACTATTAAGGACAAAGGCCTGCAGAAAGAATTTTACAAAAAACACGGCATTCCTACCTCCGATTTCTTTTTGATTCAGCATAAATACGAGTTGAACTCGCATTTGAATTTTTTACCCGTAGCGCAAAAATTGCGCAACGGTGGTTACGATGGAAAGGGCGTAGAGATATTGCTGGATGAAACCGATTTCGGCAAAGCCTTTGATGCCCCCAGCGTGCTCGAAAAATTGGTTGATATTGAAAAAGAGATCTCGGTAATAGTTGCCAAAAACGAGGGTGGCCAAACAGCGGTTTATCCACCGGTTGAAATGGTCTTTAATCCCACTTATAATCTGGTAGATTACCTGGTATCGCCGGCTGAGCTATCGGAAGCGCAGCAAAAGCAGGCGCAGCAACTGGCTTTGCAGGTGATGCAGGCTCTGGATAGCCCGGGTATTTTTGCCGTTGAAATGTTTTTAGATAAAAAAGGAAACATACTGGTGAACGAAACTG
The DNA here is from genome assembly GCA_044225825.1 of Chitinophagales bacterium. GTDB lineage: Bacteria > Bacteroidota > Bacteroidia > Chitinophagales > LD1 > Bog-950. The sequence goes on along the minus strand of JBGAIB010000001.1, from coordinate 12,259 downwards.
CTCCCCGAGCGCACAACAGCGGCCACCAGAGTATCGAAGGCAACTACTGTTCGCAATACGAAATGCAGATGCGGGTATTGCAGAACCTGCCTCCTGGTGATACTGCCCCCATTCAACCTTCCCTGATGTTGAACCTGATAGGAGAGAAGGGGTTTTCGGGTCCTGTAAAATACCAGGGCCTGCAGGAAGTGCTGAAATTAAAGGGGGTTTATGTGCATCTGTATGGCAAGCACGAAACCAAACCGGGCCGTAAGATGGGCCATGTAACCGTATTAGGGCACGATAAAAAGGAGTTGCTCGAAAAGGCAAACTTCATCCGCGATACGCTCAAGGTAATCAGCTAAGCCGCAGACATTATGGGAAATGCCGAAAGCTGCATCTTATCGTTAGTTATTAACTTGCAGCTATGAACCTAATCCGATTACTGTTCTTATTGTTTTTTCCGCTTTTGGTTTTCAGTAACTCTGCCATGCCCGGCTTTTGGAGCGGCGGCACAGGAGGTGAATTCTATCCGCTTTACAAACAGGATTCCATCCATCTCGGTAAAATTCAAATGCAAAGCGAAGAAATTCTGGTGCACTTGTATCCTGGTTTTGCGGTGGTAAAAGGCACTTATCATATGCTCAATCCCAGCCACGAGCCTGTCACGCTGCATACGGGTTATCCCATCAATGGCCATCTAAGTAACCGCGAGGTGTATTCCGTGGCGCTTAGCGATATTTATGGACTGAAAGTGCTGGTAAACGATTCGGCCGTACCGAATCAGAAGGTGCAGGGCGATAATGCAATTATCTCTACCGACGTGTTTAACTACAGCAGCAATTGGTATGTATGGCAAATGACCTATGCCCCACAGGCCATTACCACCATCACCGTTTATTTTATGGTAAATACCCAGGATGCAGTGTTGCGCAAAGGATACGACCGTAAAGAGGGTAATGCCTTTACTTATATACTGGAAAGCGGCCGGGCCTGGAAGGATTCTATTGAGCAGGGCACCATCTCTGTGTTTTTAAAAGGCGGCTTAACCTTGCACGACATCTATGGAGTAATCCCAAACAGCAAGTTGCTGGGTAACGATACGTTCCTCTACTATCAATTTACCGGCTTAGAACCAACCGATACCGACAACGTGATTATTTGGCACAAGCAACTGGGCGAGGCGTTTAATTTCGATAGTTTGGCGCTTGATGCTTCAACCTGGTATGCGGGGATGGACGCACCTGTTGTTCGGCCTCCGCTTTCGCAACTGAAACCGGTTACGGCTTTCGATTTTCAGGTGCCTAAGCTAGGTTCCACCATGATAGGTATCGCCTTTCTGGCGGTTATTGTCGCGCCCTTTTTATTAGGCGGTGTGGTATTAGCACTTGCAGTATGGCTTATTTATAGAAACCGCAAGCAAAAGAACCTGGCTCAAAAGGCCGATAAGAAGGGGTAAGAAGTGTTGCGCATCCCGCCAATTGTTCTACAATATCTATATTCAGCACACGTTTTTAATTGACTCAGCTTATGAAACTACTCAACTTGCGTAATCATGTACTGGTGTTCCTGTTATTGCTTTGCACCTCCGCTCTCTTTGGTCAGGATTCAAAATACCAGGGTCTTTTATGGGAAATTTCCGGCAACGGCATGAGCAAACCTTCTTACCTGTATGGCACCATGCACGTAAGTAACAAGGTGGCCTTTCACCTGGGCGAACCTTTTTTCGAAGCCCTCGCAAAAGTAGATAAACTGGCGCTGGAGGTAAATCCCGATACCTGGTTAGCCGACTACCTGAAGTCCGATAATTTCAATAACCAGTTTAGCACCAACCTCTATGTAAGCGACTTTGGCACCAACGACCCTTTTGAGCGTAACCTGGAAATTAAAAAGGATCAGAAGGACCTGATTAAAAGTGCACTTTCCGACGATCCGGCCATTATCAATCAGTTTATGTTCCGCAGCGATAAATACAAGGCCGACTTTCAGGAAGACACCTATCTCGATCTTTACATCTACCAAAGTGGCCGCAAGTTGGGCAAGCCGGTAATGGGTTTGGAAAGTGTGCCCGAAATGGATTGGGACTCCGACCTTAGTGACCGGGCCAAGGCTTATGAGGACTATACCCTCAAGAGCGGAAAAAATAAACTCTACAGTTGGGAAGGAGGCAAGAAGATTGAAGAAGCCTACCGCCGTGGCGATTTGGATGAACTCGACTCGCTAAGCGCCTTGTTATCCTCCGATTCTACACGCGAATACATTTTGTTTAAACGCAACATTGCCATGGTAGATCGCATGACCCGCGAAATGAAGGACAAGGCCATGTTCGTAGGCGTAGGGGCTGGTCACCTGCCCGGTCCGCGTGGTGTTATCGAACTGCTGCGCAGCAAAGGTTATACTGTAAAAGCAGTGGACATGGGCGACCGTGATGCGGCTACCCGCGATAAGTTGGAAGCACAGGTGGTTACCCGCGAATTTAAAAACTTCACTTCTCCCGATGGCGTGTTTAGCGTGGATGTACCCGATGATATGTTTTGCGTGCGCTCGCGTGCTGCTGAGCAGGATTTTTTAGCAGCGGATATGATCAACGGCATCTACTTTACCGTTACCCGTATTAAAACCTATGCAGCAATCGATCGCTTTAGCAGCGACCGCATCAAGCGCATGGTAGATAGTTTATTGTACGAAAACGTTCCCGGTAAAATACTGGAGCAAAAGGATATTGAAAAAGATGGAGCCAAAGGCTTTTATGTGCTCAACAAAACACGTAAAGGCGATATACAGGCCTATAACATCCTTGTTACTGCCGATGAACTGTTCATCTTTAAAGTTAGCGGTACGGCCGAAAATGCCAAAAGCGAATACGGCCAGCGCTTTCTCAATTCCATCAAACTTAAGCTCGATAACAACAACAACTGGAAACCATTTACGGCAAAAAATAACCTGTTTACCGTAAACATGCCCGGTAACCCGGTAAGCTACCTGCAAGAGGAGCGCGTTTACAATGGCAGTAAGTTAGATCTGTTGGCCCAGGACAAAAGCAACGGGAACGCCTACCTGCTTATCCGCACCAGTATCAGCAACCCCGATTATTTCGAGGAAGATACTTTCGAGCTAAGCCTGATGGCCTTCGATTTTGGCAAAAAGAATAACTACAAGGAACAAAACAGGCAATGGAGCGAAATCGACGGACGTAAAGCTTTGCGCGTGCGCTATGCCACTACCGATTCGCAAAGTATTGCTGCGGCGTTTGTATTGCAGAATCTACATTACTATGCACTGGCCGCCTTCTACAAAACCGATAGCAGCAAAAACGAACAATTTTTAACCTCGCTCAAATTCAGCAATCCTACCTATAAAAACTTTACCACCTACACCGATAGCATTCTTCATTTTACGGTTAAGCTGCCCTACAAGCAGGTGGTAAGTAACTACCTGCAAACCTGGAGCTACGGCACACTAAACGATAACAAGGTTAAAGCACTGTCGAAAACCGAAGTGTTCTCACCGCCGGGCTGTTATGAGCCTTTCGAAGTAAGTTACTATCAGTTCAGCCCTTACTATCAGGATGAGGATACGGCTGCTTACCTAAAACGGCGCCGCAAAAAGCAAACTTACAATTACGACTATATCATCAAAAGCGAAAAGCTGAGTGATAAAAACGGCCTGATGACGATTGACTATGTATATGGCGATACCAACAGTACCCGCCAGATACACGAGCGCACGGTGTTAAAGAATGGTGTGCGTTACATGCTAACGGCCTATGTTGATACCGTGTTAGGGGAAAGCGAATACGTGAAAACCTTCTTCGAAAGTTTCAGGCCGATGGATACCGTAATCGGTACACCACTTTTCAGCGACCATACGGCGCGCTTCCTGAAGGATGTTTTAAGCACCGATAGCGTTACACGCACCCGTGCTATGGAACAATCCGACGAGGCCACTTTTAATAATCAATCACTGCCTGCTTTAATGGCCGCGCTCGATAAAATTCCGTCGAGCACAGCATATGCTGATATACGCAGTATGCTGTTGCGCAAGTTTGCCACTATTAAAGCCCCCGCAGCACTTCCGTTTTTAGAAAAGCAATACTACGCTGCCGGCGATACCTCGCAATACCAGTTTGCCATCTTAAAGTCGCTGGGCGATATGAAGCGCAACGATGCGGCCTTGTTGTTTAAAAAACTGATTACCAACGAACCTCCGTTGAGCGATGATATGGATGATGTCTACGAGATCTTCTATCCGTTTTACGATACCTTACAACTAACAAAACTTATTTACCCCGACATTATGGACCTGGTAATTATACCCGAATACAAACACGAGGTATATACCATGTTGGGCGAGTTGCTGGACAGCGGTTTGGTGAAGCCTTCCCTTTATCGCGATAAAAAACGGTTGATATTGAGCGAAGCCAAACTGGAGTTGCGTCGAGAAAACGGCTCTAAGAAGAGCGAGTACGATAACGACGGCAACTATAAACTCTATAACTTTAATGCGCTCCTGGTGCCATACATTAAGGAGGCCGATGTGCGCAATTACTTTGAACGTCTGCTAAAAGTGCAGGATCCTTATATACGCATGATGACCGCTATACGCCTTGAAAAAAACAAGGTGCCTGTGGCCGACTCCATTTGGTATAACCTGGCTAAGGACGATGATTACCGCGTACGTTTATATGCACAAATGGAGAAGAATCACCTGTTGAATAAATACCCGGTCGAATACCGTTCGCAGCAAAAGTTCAACGAAGCAATACTTCGCCGCAACATCAATACAGCAACCAACACCGTGGATACCTTTGCATTACTGTTGAACGTGCCATCCGAATTCCGTGGCGAGAAGGGCCGGGTGTATCTCTACAAATACAAGGTAACCAAGGATAAGGACTGGAAAATTGCCATGCTGGGCCTGCAGCCGGAGGACGAAAACAAGGTGGATGGCAAGTATGAGATTTACGACCTTAAGAACGAGTATCTCGACAACAAGAAAACCCCGGCCGATCAACTGCGCGATATGATTTACAAAGCGCGGAAAAAAAGCAAACGCGGCGGTTCGTATTGATTTTAGCACGCAATTGTTAAGCGCGGATGGCAGCAAAATTCTAAATTAGCGGCCAAATAAACCGGCATATGAGCAACGTTCAGGTAGGCATTATCATGGGTAGCGAAAGCGATTTAAAAATCATGAAGGAAGCTGCCGAAGTATTAGGCCAACTGGGGGTTGAGTTTGAGTTAACTGTAGTATCAGCGCACCGCACCCCACAGCGCTTAATGGAATATGCCGCCGGTGCCCGCGAACGCGGCTTAAAGGTGGTTATTGCCGGTGCTGGCGGGGCGGCTCACTTACCGGGTATGATTGCTGCTGTAACCACCTTGCCTGTAATCGGGGTTCCTGTAAAATCCAGCAACTCCATCGATGGTTGGGACTCGGTGCTCTCCATTCTGCAAATGCCTTCGGGCGTGCCCGTAGCTACTGTGGCCCTCAACGGTGCTAAAAATGCAGGTATACTTGCCGCACAAATAGTTTCTACCTACGATAACAGCGTAGCACAAAAGCTAAGCACTTTTAAGGAAGACCTGAAAGCAAAAGTAGATACTTCTATCCGCGAAATAAAAATCGCAGGTTACCGCAACGAATTCGACAAGGAGTAAACTACAGTAGCTCCACCAGGTTGTTCACGCCGGGCGTTCTGTTTACCGTAAATGCCTCGGCATACTTTACACCAATGGGTACACCAAAGTGTATGGCACGCGCTTCCACAAATTTCAAAAACTCGGGCGAAGAGATAAAGGTTTTAGGTTCCTGCGAGTTTGGGTCGTAAAACTGCGATTTAAAAGCATGTATAGCCTGCACCTTACGCTCGTAATAGGCGGTAATATCCACTACTAAATCGGGTTCAGCATGCAGCGCCTGTATATAATGATACACCGCCTTTGGGCGAAACGCCTCCTGCTTTTTTCCTCCCAGTTTGGTTTCAATACGGCGCAGGCCGGCATAAAACCAGGCATCGCGGCTTAGTGCTGCCGAACGGCCATGGTCGGGGTGGCGGTCATACTTGGCGTTGGTAATAAGTATAGTGGGTTGATACTTTCGGATAATTTTGATGATTTCAAGTTGGTGCGCTTTATCGTTGATAAAGAAACCGTCTTCAAAGCCAAGATTCTCGCGCACATGCACACCCAGTATTTTACTGCTGGCGGCTACTTCCTTCATACGGGTTTTAGCGTCGCCGCGGGTACCTAACTCGCCCTGGGTAAGGTCCAGTATCCCTACTTTGTAGCCCATGTCAATATGCTTCATCAACGTGCCCGAAGCGCCCAATTCTACATCATCAGGGTGTACACCAATGGCCAGTATATCAAGTTTCATAATGGGAGATTTAAACGCCGAATTGTTTAAGGTGATGATCGAAATGTTTAACCAGCAAATCGCTCCATTGCTGTTTGCTTAGTTTACCGAACATGGGGTGCGGTTTCAGCTTGCTTTCATCGCGCTCATTAAATACTTCCATCATTTTCACAGCAAATCCAGCTTCGGTATAAAAATCGCGGGCGGGTGTACCCTGTTGCAGTTGGTTTAATTCGCCTGCAGTAGGCGAATTTTTAGGAAACCCCGGCAATACATATACGGCTACCGGGAACGCAATCTTATTCCAGAAGAAATTCGATTTATCAACCGCCGCTTTCATACCCAATGCAATGCGGAACGCATCATTCATATGTGCCAGCATTTGGGCAACGGTCATTTTACCCCACAACGCTTTGCTGTCGGGGTTTAGTTTTTCAATTCTTGTTGCAATACCTTGTTGGTCGGTGGCGCTTATCATAATGCCGGTTTAGGCTTTGCCTGCAAAGAAATGAAATAATGAAGAAGTTGAAGGCCTATACGGCAGCGGTCGATTTGCTGCTCACCGCCTTCTTAGCGGTGTTTTTGTAGTTAAAGGCCGCCTTTACAAAACCCACAAATAATGGATGCGGATTGTCAACGGTGCTCTTTAACTCAGGGTGATACTGCACGCCGATAAAATGACTGTTGGCTGGTATCTCTACCACTTCCACCAGGTTATTATCAGGGTTAATACCACTGGCAACCATACCTGCTTTTGTAAATTGTTCCAGGTATTTGTTGTTGAACTCGTAACGGTGGCGGTGACGTTCACTTATATTTTCTGATCCATAAAGGCGGAAAGCCAGCGAATCTTTTTGAAGATGGCAGCGGTAAGCGCCTAAACGCATCGTACCACCTTTGTTTTTAATCTTCTTCTGCTCGGCCATCATATCAATAACCGGGTAAGGCGTATCAGGATTCATCTCCGTGCTGTGGGCATCTTTCATGCCCAGCACGTTCCGCGCAAATTCAATAACCGCACACTGCATGCCCAGGCAAATACCAAAGAAGGGGATGTTGCGCTCGCGCACAAACTTAATGGCGGTAATTTTTCCTTCTATGCCGCGGTTACCAAAACCGGGAGCTACCAAAATACCATGCAGGTGGCCAAGCTTATCAGCCACGTTATCTTCGTCAATATGCTCGCTGTGGATAGCTTCCACTACCACGTTTAAATTGTTGGAAGCGCCTCCGTGTATAAAGGCTTCATGAATGCTCTTATATGCATCCTGCAATTCAATATACTTACCTACAAGGCCAATGCGCACTTCGCTGATAGGGTTACGCAGCTTATCCAGGAAGTTATGCCAGCTTTCCATATTGGCGGGCTTATCGCTCGGCAACTGCAGTTTTTGGAGAACGGTGCTGTCCAGGTGTTCTTTCTGCATCTCTAATGGCACCGCGTAAATAGTATCTACGTCCAATGCCTGTATAACAGAACCTTTCTCCACGTTACAGAACAACGCCAGTTTACGGCGCAGGTCGTCTGTTAAGGCCATTTCGGTACGGCAAACCAGTATATCGGGCATTACACCTAAGGCCTGCAACTCTTTTACCGAGTGCTGGGTAGGCTTTGTTTTTAATTCTTTGGCCGATTTTAAATACGGCAACAACGTCAAATGGCAAATCAGTGTATCATGCTCTTCCAATTCCCAGCGGATCTGGCGCACGGTTTCAATATAGGGTTGTGCCTCAATATCACCTACGGTACCGCCAATCTCAGTAATTACTATATCGTATTCACCGGTTTTACCCAATAATAACATGCGGTGTTTAATCTCATCGGTTATATGCGGAATTACCTGAACCGTTTTACCAAGAAAGGCGCCTTCGCGTTCTTTATTGATAACAGTTTGATACACGCGGCCTGTAGTAACGTTATTGGCCTGCGAGGTTGGTATGTTCAAAAAGCGCTCGTAATGTCCAAGATCAAGATCGGTTTCAGCGCCGTCTTCGGTTACATAGCACTCACCATGCTCGTATGGGTTCAGCGTGCCCGGATCAACGTTAATATAGGGATCGAATTTTTGGATGGTTACCCGGTAGCCCCGGCTTTGAAGTAACTTGGCGAGGGAGGCGGCGAAGATTCCTTTTCCTAATGATGACGTAACTCCACCGGTAACAAAAATATACTTGGACATTTGTAAAAAGGGTTTCGCAAATTTACCTTCTTTCGGGCGTGCCCACAAGCACTATTTTCAATTAAACACTAACACCCTGTTAGTAAAAGCGCGAAACCAACTGTGCCGAAAGGTGCTAGTTAAAGGCCGTATTTGTTAAATAGATTTTGAAGTGTTTGGAAGGCAGCTAATTAAAAAGTTGGGAAAGTGCCATTTGTTTGGTTGTTTTGAGAGAGCGATGCCCAAATATACCTTGTTGTTAAAATTGGTTTTGTTGTTACTGCTAAGTCCTGCGGCTTTGCCGGCGCAAAGTTTTAGTTGGGCAAAAGGCGAGGGCGGTATTGGCAACGATATGGCCAATGCCATTAGCACCGATGAGAATGGAAACAGTTATATAACCGGTAACCTGGCGGGTATGGCCAATTTTTCAGGTCAGGTAGTGCAGGGGCAGGGTTTATATGATATGATTTTGGCGCGTTACGATGCCGCCGGAAATTTGAACTGGATTAGAACGGCAGGAGGGAAGGGCAACGAACAGGGCGATGCCGTGAAATGCAAAAACGGTTTCCTGTATGTAACGGGCCGCTTCGAGGATTCTGCATGGTTTTCAGGTACAGGCATAAAAAGTGCAGGTTCTACCGACCTGTTTGTTGCCAAATATGATTTAAACGGTAGCCTTTTATGGGTGCGCAGTGCCGGTGGTTTATCTGCCGACTATCCAACAGCCATTGATGCCGATGATGACGGAAACATTTATGTTTCGGGGGCGTACGAAAACAGTATTACGCTGGATACCGCCACCCTCACTACTACTAATTTGTACGGAGAATCGTTTTATGCCAAATACGATGCTAATGGCAACCTGCAATGGGCGCGTACTACCAAAGGCAACAATTTTAATTTGTTGACAGGCCTGGCTTGCGATAACCAGGGCTCGTTTTTTATGACGGGTTTTTTCGGAGGCAACTTTCGCGTGCAGTCTGCATCCATTAATGCGCAAACTGTCAGTTACGATATATTGTTAGCTAAAGTAGATGGCAACGGAAACCTGCAATGGCTGGAACGCGCCGGCGGTGCTTTTGAGGATGAGTCGAACGCCGTGTGCACCGATGGCGCAGGCAATGTTTTTATTACCGGGTACTTTGCCGGCACAGCCTACTTTGATGGCAACAGCGTTACTTATAATGATTACAGCGATGTGTTTGTAGCAAAATACGACCCTGCCGGTAACAACGTTTGGGTACATGATGGTAACGGCGCACAATTAGACGCCGGTTATGGCATTGCCGCCGATGCGGATGGTAATGTATATGCTACCGGCATGTTTCAGAACATTGTTGATTTCGACGGGCATCAGTTAACTGGCGATTTCAGAGATATATTTCTGATCAGTTACAATCCTGCAGGTACTATCCGTTGGTTAACTAAAGCGGGTGGAGGCGATACCGATTGCGGGCTCAGCTTATCCGTAAAACCCAATGGCACGGTAGCTATCTGTGGCTATTACCGGTTTACCTGTAGTTTTGGTAACGTTAATATTGACATTGCAGAGGATAACGACATGTTTATTGCGGATTGTGTACAGCCGACACCGGATGATATCAATTTTGTTTCATGGAACGAGCAACTTCAAATTAGTCCGTCCTTGTGTGCTAACTGTCAGGAAATATTATTGAGAGGCATAAACGCGGATAAAAAACAAGTTCAGCTCTTTTCTTCCTCGGGAGCGCTCCTGCTCCACAGCGAAATGCAGGACCAATATCACCTGCCGGTAGCTTGCTTGCCAAGGGGGATTTACTATATTCATATCACAGGTTCCGGCGCGCAGATGGTCCGGAAGGTGGTGCTGCAATAGCCTGCCGGCTGTTTTTGACACATTGAAAATTTATACATGCGGAAAAATATTTACGTATTGGCAGCTTTGCTGCTTTGTGTGGTTGTCTCTTTTGCTCAGGTTCCTCAGGCGGTAAATTACCAGGCAGTTGCCCGCGATGCAGGCGGTAACGCATATGCTAACAAAAATATATCGGTACGAATTACCATTAATAATGGTATTAATCCGGGCTTCCCCGATTACCAGGAAACGCACACGGCCATCACCAACCAATTTGGTCTGTTTACGCTTAAAATAGGCTTGGGTAACCCGGTTTCGGGTACATTTCCCGGCATAAACTGGGCCACAGGTAATAAATATTTAGTGGTAGAATACGACCCTAACGGGGGTACCAACTACATCAACATGGGTTCTACCCAGCTTTTGAGTGTTCCTTATGCCTTATACGCTGAAAAAACTTTACAGGCAGCAACGCCCGGCCCAACAGGTCCCACAGGTCCTGCCGGTCCGGTTGGGCCAATAGGCCCTGCCGGTTTACAGGGCCCTCCGGGTAATGCAGGTGCGAACGGAGCCACCGGTCCGCAGGGTCCGGCAGGTCCGGCAGGTTTGGCGGGCCCTACAGGCCCACAGGGTCCTCAGGGTGTTGCTGGAGCCACCGGCGTAGCAGGTGCCGTCGGTGCCACTGGCCCAACAGGTGCACAGGGTGTGGGTATAGTAGGCATACAGGATAATGGTAACGGTACTTCTACCATCTTGATGAGCGATGGAACCAGCTATGTAATTACAACACAAGGTGCTACCGGTGCCACCGGTCCCCAGGGTTTAGTTGGTCCAACAGGTCCCAATGGCCCAACCGGTGCAGGTGCCACAGGTGCTACCGGAGCTACCGGTGATACTGGCCCACAAGGCTTACAAGGTAATACAGGAGCAACTGGCGATACAGGGCCTCAGGGTCCACAAGGTATTGCGGGTGTAACTGGCCAGCAAGGTTTGCAGGGTAACACAGGTGCTACCGGCGCAACTGGCGCACAAGGTTTACAAGGTGTAACCGGCGCTACGGGTGCCACTGGTTCACAAGGCTTACAAGGTAACACAGGAGCCACTGGTGATACAGGTCCTCAAGGACCACAGGGTATTGCTGGTGTAACTGGTCCACAGGGCTTACAAGGTAACACAGGTGCTACCGGCGCTACGGGCGCACAAGGTTTACAAGGCGTAACAGGCGCAACGGGTGCTACCGGTTCACAAGGCTTACAAGGTAACACAGGAGCCACTGGTGATACAGGTCCTCAGGGACCACAGGGTATTGCTGGTGTAACGGGTCCACAAGGGTTACTAGGTAACACAGGTGCTACAGGCGCTACGGGTGCACAAGGTTTACAAGGTGTAACCGGCGCTACGGGTGCTACCGGTTCACAAGGCTTGCAAGGCAATACAGGTGCTACCGGCGATACAGGTCCTCAGGGGCCACAGGGTATTGCTGGTGTAACTGGTCCACAAGGTTTACAAGGTAACACAGGTGCTACCGGCGCAACTGGTGCACAAGGTTTACAAGGTGTAACAGGCGCTACTGGTGCTACCGGTTCACAAGGCTTACAAGGTAATACTGGAGCCACTGGTGATACTGGTCCTCAAGGACCACAGGGTATTGCTGGTGTAACTGGTCCACAAGGTTTACAAGGTAACACAGGTGCTACCGGCGCAACTGGTGCACAAGGTTTACAAGGCGTAACAGGCGCAACGGGTGCTACCGGTTCACAAGGCTTACAAGGTAATACAGGAGCCACCGGCGATACAGGTCCTCAGGGACCACAAGGTATTGCAGGCAATACAGGCCCGCAAGGCTTACAAGGTAACACAGGCGCAACTGGCGCACAGGGATTACAAGGTGTAACCGGCGCTACAGGTGCCACTGGTTCACAAGGCTTGC